>NZ_PDWP01000028.1 GCF_010093235.1 Pseudoxanthomonas suwonensis
CGGTTCCGTCAACACCTCGTGAAGAGGGCGTTTCCCGAACCCCTCACCCGTGCGCCAATGCGTTCCAGGTGAGCGAGCCGCCCAGTATAGGCGACTTCCGTAAAACCGCAAGTACTTCGTGAAGAAGCCACCCCGTTTCCGGACCCCTCAGCGACACCGTGTGTCGTTGGGAGGGCGCGCATTGTGCGCCTGCGTGATGGATTTGGGAAGTACCTGAATAGGGAAATTTTCAGGAAATTTTCAGCGCCACACCCGGGATGCGGCGGAAAGCCACGCCAGCATTGGCGCAGGCGGCTTCTACAGCCTCGCTCCCGCCGGGGCCGCGACCCTCCACATATAGATAGACAACGCGCTCGCCGTCACCTGCATGCCTGAGTGCCAGGCTCGCGGCCTCATCGGTCGACGCCACATCCACCCGGCTGGCATCGCGTCGGGCCGGCTCCAGCGCATCCCTGGGCACGTCCGGGCCGACCAGGATCAGGTCGGCTTCGTTGAGGGCCCTCAACGCGCGCAGGGTCAGCAGGTCCGGCTCCACGGCGGCGATGGCCGACACGCTGCCCTGCACGGCGCCCCGGGTGCCTGCCGCATCCAGCTCGCCCAGGAAGGCGGTCTCCAGTGCCTCCGGGTCCGCCGCCACCGGATCAAGGCGTCCATCGAGGATCCGCTCGAACCAGCGCCGGCGCAGGGCAAGATCGGGCAGCGCGGCGCGGATGCGTTCGCGGAGCCGCGCGAACAGCGCGGCCAGCGCGCCGGTGGCCGGGTCCAGCAGGGTTTCCAGGCGCTCGCGGACGCGGCGCGCCAGCATGGGGGCCGCGCCCGCGGAAGAAATGGCGACCACCAGCGGGGAGCGGTCCACCACCGCCGGGACCTGGTAAGTGGACAGGGCGGCATCGTCGACCACGTTGATCAGGCGCCGGCGGCGTCCGGCCTCGGCGGCCAGTGCGGCGTTGAAGGCCTGGTCATCCGTGGCGGCGACCACCAGCCACACCGCATCCAGCCAGGCCGGGTCGAACTCGCCATGCAGGCAGGTGATGCGGCCCTCGTCCACGGCCGCCTGGATATCGGGGTGCGCGATGTCGCGGGTATGCAGGCGGACATCGGCGCCGGCGCGCAGCAGGGCCGCGATCTTGCGCGCGGCCACCTCGCCGCCGCCCACGACCAGCACCTCGCGTCCGGCCAGGTCGGCAAACAGCGGGTACAGCCCCATCCGGTCCTCTCCCTGACTGTGTCAGTCGCATCCTCGCCCGGTGGCCGGGCGCTGTCGATGGGACGCCGGGCCGGCTCAGCCAGCGACGGCGAGGAATGGACCGAGCGCGGCGGCAACTTCCGCGGGCCGGTCCATGTGCAGGTGGTGCCCGCCATCAAGCACGGTGACCTCGGCCCGCGGCAGGACCGCCAGGCGCGCGGCGCGCACATCCTCGGGGAAGTACGGCTGCGCCTTGCGGGCGAGCACGGCATGGACCGGGCATTCCAGCGCGCGCAACAGGGCCTGGACCTGGCCTTCGGTCATGCGCTGGGCGCCGGGCAGGGTCAGGCGCGGGTCGCTGCTCCAGACATGGCCACCCTCGACCGGCCGGATGCCGCGCTCGACCAGCAGGCGCGCGGCGGCCTCCTCCATCGGGCTGGCGTGCAGGCGCGCGCGCACCGCGACGCCCGGATCCGGGAACACCCGCAGCGACTTGCCGCGCAGCGCGCGCGCCGCGCCCACCGCCTGGCGCAACCGCTCCGGCGCGGCGGTTTCGTCCTCGGCCAGCGGGCCCACCGTTTCGATGAGGCCCAGGCGCGCCACGCGCTGCGGCTGGGCGACGGCAACCATCGCCGCCACCGCGGCGCCCATCGAATGGCCAAGCAGGGCGAACCGCTCCCAGCCCAGGGCATCGGCCGCATCCAGCACCGCGTGGACATAGGTGGGCATCAGGTACTCGGCGCCCGGCGGCAGATGCGTACTGCGGCCGTGGCCGGGGAAGTCGAGCAGCGCCAGATCCAGCGGCGGCAGATGCGTCAGCAGGGGCAGGAAGCTGGCGGCGTTGTCGAGCCAGCCATGCAGGGCGATGACCCTGGGCGCACCGGGCCGCTCGACGCGCAGCGCCGCCAGCTGGCCCCAGGCAACCGGCAGCGTGGCCTCGGCGGGCGTCATTCCACCTTGCCGGCCGCCCGGCGCGCGAGCCCGGCCAGCGCCGCGGCGTGGTCCGGCGCGTCGTTGAGGCAGGGGATGTAGCGCAGGTGGCCGCCCCTGGACTGGAAACGCTCGGCCAGGCCAAGCGCGACTTCCTCCAGGGTCTCGATGCAGTCCACCGCGAAACCGGGGCAGACCACGTCGACCTCGCGCACGCCGGCTTCGGCCAGTCGGTCGAGTTCTCCCTGGGTCGAAGGTTCCAGCCAGCGCTCGCGGCCGAAGCGCGACTGGTAGGCCAGCGACCACTGGCCCGGCTCCAGCCCGGCGGCGGCGGCGATCGCCTCCGCACTGGCAACGCAGCGCTGCGGATAGGGATCGCCATTGTCGGCCACGCGCTGCGGCAGGCCGTGGAAGGAGAACAGCAGGTGGCGACCGCTGCCGCCATGCTGCTGGCGGTGGGCGCGGATGGTGGCGGCGACCGCCTCGACCCAGGCGGTATCGATCGAGTAGTCCTCGATCAGGGTCACGTCCATGCCCTGCGTCTCGGCCGCGACCACGTCGGCCACCGAGGCGGTGGTGGTGGTGGAGTACTGCGGATACAGCGGCAGGATCACCAGGCGGCGCACGCCTTCCTTGCGCAGGTCGCGCAGCAGCCGGCGCAGGGCCGGCTCGCCATAGCGCATCGCCGGCAGCACCCGCCATTCCGGGATCGCGGCCTGCATGCGCTCGGCCAGGCGTCGGGTGTAGACCATCAGCGGCGAGCCTTCCGGCAGCCAGACCTTGGCGTAGTTGGCCGCCGAACGCGGGCCGCGCAGCGGCAGGATCAGGCCGTGCAGCAGCGGCTTCCACAGGATCGCGGGGATCGACACCACCCTCGGGTCGCTGAGGAACTCGGCGAGGTAACGGCGCACGGCGGGCGCGGTCGGCGCTTCCGGCGTACCCAGGTTGACCACCAGCAGGGTGGTTGCGGCATCGGTATCCATGGCGTCGTATTCTGACAGACGCGCGCAGGCCGGGCCCGGGACGCCTCGCGCGACGCCGGTGGCGCGCCTCAGGCGCGATTCATTGCCGCAAACCTAAGTTCCGGACGACTGCGGCCGCCGGCCGCACCCCGCGGAGCCTACGATGTCGCATCTGAGCAAGTTGCTGCTGCCTTTCCTGCTGCTGGTCGCCGCGCCCGCCGTGGCCGGACCCGAGGAGAACGCGAGGGCGCGCGAGGCGATGCGGGTGCTTTCGGAGATCCAGGAGATCCCCGAACAGGCCATCCCGGACAAGCTGCTGGACGAGGCCAAGGCGATCGTCGTCATTCCCGACACGATCAAGGCCGGCCTGGTGATCGGCGGCCGTCGCGGCCATGGCCTGATGTCGGTGAAGACCCCCGACGGCACCTGGTCCAACCCGGTGTTCGTGACCCTCACCGGCGGCAGCATCGGCTTCCAGGCCGGCGTGCAGTCCTCGGACATCGTCCTGGTGTTCCGCAACGACCGCAGCCTGGACAACGTGGTCAACGGCAAGTTCACCCTGGGCGCGGACGCCGCCGTGGCCGCCGGCCCGGTCGGGCGCAACGCGGCTGCCGCCACCGACGGCCAGCTCAAGGCCGAGATCTGGTCCTGGTCGCGCGCGCGCGGCCTGTTCGCCGGCGTGGCCCTGGACGGTGCCGCCCTGCGCATCGACCGCAATGCCCCGGCGGCCGTGTACGGCCCCAATACCACCCCGCGCATGGTCTTCGAGGACCGCGCCCCGGTTGCACCCGGCAGCGACATCGTGGCCTTCCGCGACCAGCTGGAGGAAGCCACCCACGCCGCGCGGGTGACCCGCGGCACCGCCACGCCGGCTCCCACGGGCCGGGTCACCATCCCGAACCAGCAGCAGGCGCAGACCCAGGGCGTGCAGGCGCTGCCCGCTCCGCCCCCGGCTGCAACGGCACCGGCCGGCCCGGCCCCGACCCAGGGCTTCGAGCCGGTGGACGACAGCGTCCGCAGCGAACCCCTGCCCTACTGACGGACAGCCTGAACAGGTGGTACGCGCGGCCCGCCTGTCCCGGTGGGCTGCGCTATGCTGTCAGGCCATTGAATGACAGGTGAGCAAGCCATGGGTGCTTGGGGCATCGGACATTGGATCGTAGTGCTGGTGGTGGTGCTGCTGGTTTTCGGCACCAAGCGCCTGCGCGGTGCCGGCAAGGACATCGGCGAAGCGGTGAGGGGCTTCCGGGACGGGATGCGTGGCGAGCCGGAGAAGCCGGCCGGCCAGCTCGGTGACGAGCGGACCGACGCGTCCAGGACCGAGTCCGAGCGCGACCGCGCGCAGCACTGATCCCGCGTCGGCGTACGCGGATGTTCGACATCGGTTTTGGCGAACTGCTGCTGATCGCGGTGGTCGCCCTCGTCGTGCTTGGTCCGGAGCGGCTGCCCAAGGCAGCGCGCTTCGCCGGGCTGTGGGTGCGCCGCGCCCGGGCGCAGTGGTATTCGGTGCGCGCGGAGCTGGAGCGCGAGCTGGAAGCCGAGGAGCTCAAGCGCAACCTGCAGGAAACGCAGAATCAGCTGCGCCAGGCCGAAGCCACCCTGCGCCAGGAGGCGGAGGCGGCCCGCAGCGGGCTGGACGAGCTGCGCCACCAGGTGGAACAGGACGTCAGGATCACCGACGCCGGAGCGGACAACCCGGCAGATGTCCCGGCCCACTCCCCGACCCTGCCGGCACCGGACGCCGACGCCGCACCGCCCGCCGAACCCGCCGAGGAGCGCGATGGACCCCGCCACTCCTGAGACGGAAGCCGAAAGCCCGCTGATGGAACACCTGCTCGAGCTGCGCTCGCGGATCATGCGTGCGCTGGCCGGGCTGGCGCTGGTGCTGGTCGCGCTGCTGCCGTTCGCCAACCGGCTCTATGCCTGGCTGGCCGCGCCGCTGCTGGAGAAGCTGCCGGAAGGCGGGCAGCTGATCGCGGTCGAGGTGGCCTCGCCGTTCTTCACCCCGCTCAAGCTGGCGTTCTTCGCCGCCATCCTCGGCAGCGCGCCGTGGCTGCTGTACCAGGCCTGGGCCTTCGTCGCCCCGGGCCTGTACCAGCGCGAGAAGCGCCTGGCGATGCCGTTGCTGGCCTCGGCGGTGGTGCTGTTCTACACCGGCTGCGCCTTCGCCTTCTTCATCGTGCTGCCGTCGGTGTTCGGCTTCCTCACCGCGATCAAGCCCGAAGGCGTGGCGATGATGACCGACATCAACGCCTACCTGGACTTCGTGCTGGTGATCTTCCTGGCCTTCGGCGCCAGCTTCGAGCTGCCGGTGGCGCTGGTGATCCTGGTCCTGCTGGGCTGGGTCACGCCCGACCAGCTGCGCGCCGGGCGCGGCTACGCCATCGTCGGCATCTTCGTCCTGGCGGCGGTGATCACCCCGCCGGACGTGGTCTCGCAGCTGCTGCTGGCGGTGCCGATGTGCCTGCTGTACGAGGCCGGCATCCTCGCCGCACGGCTGCTGGGCCGGCGCGGCGAAGACGACGCCTGAGCCCTGCGGCTCAGGCCACCAGCCGGCCCGATGCGGCCGGATCCGGCGACACGCCGTTTTCCCGGCCGAACAGCTGGCCCCAGGCCACCAGGACCGAACCGGCCAGCAGCGGCATGACCACCGCCATCAGCAGCACCTGTGCCACCAGTGCCCCGAACAGCGGTCCGGCCAGGCCCTGGGCCACCAGGGCGACCAGCATCACCACGAAATAGACCGCGAACAGCGCGATTACCGCCAGCAGGAAGAACACCACCAGCGCCGGCAGGTTGTGCAGGCTGGCGCGCAGGCTGTCGCCCATGGCGGCCAGGCCCGGACGGCCGTCGAACATGATCCGTGGCACCGAGACGAAGATCGTCATCGCCACCACCACCGCCAGCCCCATGCCCAGCAGCAGCCACAGCAGGATGCGCCCTGCCGGCAGCCCGGCGATCATTTCCTGCACCTGCTCGGGGGACGGTTGCACGCCGGAAGCGGCCATCGCGTTGAGTTCCTCGCTGACCGCCGACAAGCGCTGCAACTGCTCCGGCCCGACCAGTCCCAGCAGCAGGATGCCCAGCAGCAGGCCCGCCACCACCTGCGGCAGCAGGGTCGCCAGCAATCCGGGCATGTGCCCGTCCTGTAGGCCGCGGGCCAGGTGCGCCGGCAGCGCCGGGCGGCCCTGCTGGACCTCCCGCACCGCCCATACCAGGCCGGCGAACAGCAGCGGGCCGGCGATGGCCACCACCAGCTGCACCGCCGCGGCCAGCGCCGGCAGCACCGCGGCCACCGCCAGTACCAGGGTGCCCAGCAGGCCCCACAGGGCGCCCAGCGTGCCCAGGGCCAGCGGGGCCCGCTTCAGCAGGGCGAAACCACCAAGCAGCCATTCCGCGCCGGCCGAAGCCGGCAGCCTGCGAATCATGTCCATTCCTGTTCCGTAAGCGTCGCCGCCGGGGGTCGGCGCGTCTGCCGGCGATTATCCGCGATCGGCGGCGCCGTTACGCGTGCCATGGTGGCCGCGGGCGTGCTGGACGAAGCGTCGCAGCAGCTGCCGGGCCTGCGGCGCGGCGCTGACCTCGCGCGCGACCGTGCGCGGGCAGCGGCCATGGTTGCGCAGGCAGTCGGCGCGCGCGCGGACGTAGCCGCGCATGTGGTGGGTGGCGAACTCGGGGTGGAACTGCACGCCCCAGGCGTGCTCGCCCCAGCGGAAGGCGTGGCAGGCGTCCTGCTCGGAGCGGGCCAGCACGGTGGCCCCTTCCGGCGGCCGCAGCACGGTCTGCAGGTGGGTGGCCTGGGCCGGGAAGCGCGGCGGCAGGGCCGCGAAGATCGGGTCCTCGAACGCCGGCGGGTGCAGGTCGATGAATACGGTGCCGGACTCGCGCCCGGCCGGGTTGTAGTCGACCTCGCCGCCCAGGGCGTGGGCCAGCAGCTGGTGGCCGTAGCAGATGCCCAGCAGCGGGGTCCCTTCCTGGACCACCTCGCGGATCCAGCCGGCGGTGCGCTCGCTCCATTCGGCGCGGTCGGTCACGAACGCGGCCGGGCCGGTCACGATCACCCCCGCCAGGCCGTCCGGCGCCGGCAGCGGCTCGCCACGGACGGCGTCGACCTCGGCCACCACGCGCGCCGCCAGGCCGGCCGCGACCCGGATCCAGTGCGGGAACCGCCCATAGCGCTTGAGACTGCCGACGGGCTGGCCGGTCTCGACGATCAGGAAGGGCGCGCGTTCGGCAGCGGTCACGGCAGGATCTGCGGCTGGGGGCCGGGGCGGCGAAACCCGTACGGGACGGGGCTTGGGCCTATACTAGCCCGCTTTTCCGCAGCGCAATAAAGCCGATGACAGGTCCGACCTTCCAGGGATTGATCCAGGCCCTCAATGCCTACTGGGCCGAACAGGGTTGCGTGCTGATCCAGCCGCTGGACCTCGAGGTCGGCGCCGGCACCTTCCACCCGGCCACCTTCCTGCGCGCACTCGGCCCGGAGCCGTGGAACGCCGCCTACGTGCAGCCTTCGCGCCGCCCCACCGACGGCCGCTACGGCGAGAACCCCAACCGCCTGCAGCGCTACTACCAGTACCAGGTGGTGATGAAGCCCAACCCGGACAACATCCAGGAGCTGTACCTGGGTTCGCTGGAGGCGCTGGGCATCGACCCGAAGGTGCATGACCTGCGCTTCGTCGAGGACAACTGGGAATCGCCGACCCTCGGCGCCTGGGGCCTGGGCTGGGAGGTGTGGCTCAACGGCATGGAGGTGACCCAGTTCACCTACTTCCAGCAGGCCGGTGGCCTGGAGTGCCGCCCGGTGCTGGGCGAGATCACCTACGGCCTCGAGCGGCTGTGCATGTACCTGCAGAACGTGGACAACGTCTACGACCTCATCTGGACCGTCGGTCCGCAGGGCCCGGTGACCTACGGCGACGTGTACCACCAGAACGAGGTCGAGCAGAGCGCGTACAACTTCGAGCACGCCGACGTGGCCGAACTGTTCCATCGCTTCGACGCCTGCGAGCGCGAGGCGCTGAAGCTGGTCGAGGCCGGCCTGCCCCTGCCGGCCTACGAGCAGGTGTGCAAGGCCTCGCATTCGTTCAACCTGCTGGACGCGCGCCGCGCCATCTCGGTGACCGAGCGCCAGCGCTACATCCTGCGCGTGCGCACCCTGGCCCAGGCCGTGGCCCAGGCCTACTACGCCCAGCGCGAGAAGCTCGGCTTCCCGGGACTGAAGACCGGCGCGTGACCGCGCCCCAGCCCCCGGCCGCCGCATCCACCACAGGAACATCCATGAGCACGCAACTTCCCCTGCTGATCGAACTGGGCACCGAAGAGCTGCCGGTCAAGGCGCTGCCGGGCCTGGCGCAGGCCTTCTTCGACGGCGTCGTGGCCGCGCTGCAGAAGCGCGGCGTGGCGGTCGACACCACCGGCGCGCGCCCGCTGTACACGCCGCGCCGCCTGGCGGTTCTGCTGCCGGGCGTGGCGGTCGAGCAGCCGGAGCAGCACTCGGAGGTGCTGGGTCCGTACGTGAACATCGCGCTGGACGCCGAGGGCAAGCCGACCCGCGCCCTGGAAGGCTTCGCCGCCAAGGCCGGGGTCGAGTGGACCGCGCTGGAACGCACCAGCGACGCCAAGGGCGAGCGCTTCGTGCACCGTTCGGTGAAGCCGGGCGCGCGCACCGCCGAGCTGCTGCCGGAGGTCGTCAGCGAGGCCATCGCCGGCATGCCGGTGCCCAAGCCGATGCGCTGGGGCGGCCACGACTATGCCTTCGCCCGCCCGGTGCACTGGCTGGTGCTGCTGCTGGGCAACGAGGTGGTGCCGGCGCAGGTGCTGGGCGTGGCTTCCGGCCGCAGCAGCCGCGGCCACCGCTTCGAGCACGACCAGGCGGTCGAATTCGCCGCCCCGGGCGACTACATCGAGGCGCTGCGCGCGGCCAGGGTGCTGGTCGACCCGGCCGAGCGCCGCGCCCGCATCGTAAAGCAGGCCGAACAGGCCGCGGCCAGGGCCGGCGGCAGCGCGCGCATCACCGAGGACAACCTCGAGCAGGTGGTGTGCCTGACCGAGTGGCCGGCGGCGGTGCTGTGCAGCTTCGAGCGCGACTTCCTGGCCGTGCCGCAGGAAGCGCTGATCGAGACGATGGAGATCAACCAGAAGTTCTTCCCGGTGCTGGACGCGGCCGGCAAGCTCACCGAGTACTTCATCGGCACCGCGAACATCGAGTCGCGCGACGTGGCCGAGGTGAGCAAGGGCTACGAGCGCGTGATCCGCCCGCGCTTCGCCGATGCGCGCTTCTTCTTCGACGAGGACCTCAAGCAGGGCCTGGTGGCCATGGGCGAGGGCCTGAAGACCGTCACCTACCAGGCAAAGCTCGGCACCGTGGCCGACAAGGTCGCGCGCGTGGCCGCGCTGGCCGAGGCGATCGCGCCGCAGGTCGGCGCCGATCCGGCGCAGGCGCGCCGTGCCGCCGGACTGGCCAAGAACGACCTGCAGAGCCGCATGGTCAACGAGTTCCCGGAGCTCCAGGGCATCGCCGGCCGCCACTACGCGCTGGCCGCGGGCGAGCCGCAGGAAGTGGCGCTGGCGATCGACGAGGCCTACATGCCGCGCTTCTCCGGCGACCCGATCGCCAGCTCGCGCCTGGGCCAGGTGCTGGCGATCGCCGAACGCGCCGACACCCTGGCCGGCGGTTTCGCCGCGGGCCTGAAGCCGACCGGCAACAAGGACCCGTTCGCCCTGCGCCGCAATGCGCTGGGCCTGGCGCGCACCCTGATCGAGGGCGGTTTCGAGCTGTCGCTGCACGAACTTCTGGCCTCGGCTGCCGGCGCCATCGGCGCCCTGCCCGCCGGCAAGGATGGCGCGACCAGCTCGGCCGATCCGGCCGAGCTGTACGACTTCATCCTCGACCGCCTGCGCGGCTACTACGCCGACAAGGGCGTGCCGGCCGCGCATTTCAATGCGGTGGCCGAGCTCAAGCCGGCCTCGCTGGCCGACTTCGACACCCGCATCGCCGCGATCGGCACCTTCGCCGCGCTGCCGGAGGCCGACGCCCTGGCCGCGGCCAACAAACGCATCGGCAACATCCTGAAGAAGGCCGACATCGCCATCCCGGCGATGGAAGATCCGGCCCTGTTCGTCGAGGACGCCGAGCGCGCGCTCGGCGAGGCGGTCGAGGCGGCGCTGGGCGACACCGACGGCCCGCTGCAGCAGCACGACTACGTGCGCGTGCTCGAGCGCCTGGCCCGGGTGCGGCCGCAGGTGGACGCGTTCTTCGACCAGGTGATGGTCAACGCCGAGGATCCGGCCGTGCGCGCCAACCGCCTGGCCCTGCTCAAGCGCCTGGCCGACCGCTTCGGCGCGGTCGCCGCGATCGGCCAGCTGTCGGCCTGATCCGGAAGGGGCGGCTGGCGGCTGTCCGCCGCCGCCGCATCTGCCGCAGGTCACGCCATGTGACCTGCGACACGCGGCCCTTCAGGCCGCCTTTGCATGATCCCGGTATCCTGCCCCGATGCCGCCCCAACGTCGCATTCCATCCAGCCTGATCTGCCTGCTCCTGGCCCTGGCGCCATCGCTGGCGCTTGCGCGCGGCACGATCCAGAAGATCGAGATCAACGGCCTGGAATCGGAGCCCGAGGTCGAACAGAACGTGCGCCTGGCGCTCGGGCTCAACGACGCGATGGGCAAGGAACAGGGCGAATCGCGCCTGGAGCTGCTGCTGTTCAACGCCGAGCGCGAGGCCCGGCGCGCGCTGGAGCCCTTCGGCTACTACGCCCCGACGATCGTCGTGGACTCCACCCGCGACGAGGAGGACCGGATCACCGTCACCCTGCAGGTCGACAAGGGCGAGCCGGTCCGCGTGCGCGACTGGCGGGTGGAGATCGCCGGCCCCGGCGGCGAGGACAAGTACCTGCAGCAGGACCTCGAGCTTTTCCAGCCGCGCCAGGGCGAGCGCTTCGACCACGCGGTGTACGAGGAACACAAGGACGGGATCACCCGGCGCCTGGCCGAGCGCGGCTATTTCGACGCCGATTTCCTCTCGCGCGAGGTGAGGGTCAGCCGCGCCGAATCCGCGGCCGACATCGACCTGGTCTGGGACAGCGGCTTCCGCTACGACATGGGTCCGACCACGTTCGACCAGCCCTATTTCCGCCCTGGCCTGCTGGAGAAGCTGGTGACCTGGGAGGAAGGCAGCTACTACCACGAGGGCAAGCTGGACCGCCTGCGCGAGTCGCTGGTGCGGCTGGACTATTTCAGCGCGATCGACATCCAGCCCAAGCCCGAGGAGGCGACCGAGGACCTGCGGGTGCCGGTGGACGTCAACCTGGTGATGGCCAAGCGCAACATCTACACCGCCGGCCTCTCCTACGGCACCGAGAGCGGCACCGGCGTGCGCCTGGGCGTGGAGCGGCGCTACGTCAACGACCGCGGCCACAAGCTCAACTGGGACCTGGACTGGGCGCAGAAGCGCAAGAGCTTCCTGACCCAGTACCGCATCCCCGCATTCGCGTGGCTGGACGGCTGGTACGGGTTCTCGGTGGGCTTCTACGACGAGCAGACCGACTACATCGACCTGCGCAACGTGAAGCTGGTGGCCAGCCGCAGCGGCGAGATCAGCGAGCGCTGGACCGCGGTGGCCTCGCTCAACGCGCTGCGCGAGCGCTGGAGCTACGACATGGACACGGCCACCGGCTCGCGCCTGTATACCTACTCCACCCTGCTCTATCCGGAGATAAGCGGCACCTACGCCGATGTGGACGACCGCCTGTTCCCGCGGCGCGGCATCAGCGGCACCATCGCCGTGCGCGGCGGCGTGGAGAACCTGGGTTCGGACACCAGCTTCGTGCAGGTACACGGCACCGGCACCTGGTACCGCCCGTTCGGCGTGGCCGACCGCCTGATCGTGCGTGGCGAGGCCGGCACCACCTGGACCGGCGAACTGGTGGCGATGCCGCCAAGCCTGCGCTTCTTCGCCGGCGGCGACCGCAGCATCCGCGGCTATGCCTGGCGCGAGGTCGGCCCGCGCACGCCGCCCCCGGACAACTTCGCCCTCGGTGCACGACGGGTAGTCACCGCATCGGTGGAGTACGAGCACTACTTCAAGGGCGGCCCCTGGGGCGGCGCGGCCTTCGTCGACGCCGGCGACGCCTTCGACGACGACTTCAGCCCGCGGGTCGGCATCGGCATCGGCGCACGCTGGCGCTCGCCGGTGGGCCCGGTACGGATCGACATCGCCCACGGCCTGGATGATCCCGACTCCAGCTTCCAGATCTACCTGAGCCTGGGGGCCAACCTGTGAGCACGCCCACGGCCCCGACGCCAACCCCGCCGCGCCCGCGCTTCTACCGGCGCCGCCGTTTCTGGGCCTGGTCCGGCCTGGGCCTGCTTGCCCTGGTCGTGGCGGCGGTGGTGGCGGTGTACTGGCTGCTGCAGACCGTGGCCGGGCGCGACGTGCTGCTGGCGCAGATCGGGTCGCGCCTGCCGGTGGATTCCTCGCTGACCTGGGAGCGCGCCGAAGGCCCGCTGGCCGGTCCCCTGACCCTGCACAACCTGGACTTCCGCTACCAGGACTACCGCTTCACGGCGCGCCGCGCGCACCTGGACCCGGACATCCGCCCGCTTCTGGGCAGGCGCCTGCTCCTGGACGCGTTCGTGCTGGAGGACGCGACCCTCAACCTGGCAAAGAGCGACGAGCCGTTCGAGCTGCCGAGCTGGCCCGGTTCATTGCCGGCGATCGATATGCCGCTGGCGATCCAGGCTGACGCGATCATGGTCGACGGCCTGCGCGTCACCTCCGGCGGCGAGCCGGTGATCGGGATCCGCAAGCTGCGCGGCGGCATCGACATCGCCAACGGCCGCCTGCATGCCGAGCACCTGCAGGTCGACAGCGACCTCGGCCTGTTCTCGGTGCACGGCGACTACGTGCCGGTGGAGGACTACCGCAGCGACCTGCTGGCCACCGCGGTCTTCCCGGCGGCCAACGGCGGGGTGCCGGCACGCCTGGGACTGGTTGCCCGCGGCGACCTGTCGCGCATGGAAGTCGGCATCGGCGGCCGTGCGCCGCAGCCGCTGCGCGCCACGCTCAGCCTCGGCGGCAACGAGGAAGCACCGCGCTGGCAGTTGCGCGCGCGCAGCGAGGGCCTGGATCCCGGCCTGTTCACCGGCGCCGAACCGATGGACGAACCGGTGTCCTTCGAACTGCAGGCCAGCGGCGTGGGCGGCAGGGCCGACATCGCCGGCAATGCGCGCGTCGCCGGACAGGACATCGTGGTCGCGCCCTCGCACGTGCGCCTGGAGGACCAGGTACTGGACGTCCAGCCGCTGGTGCTGGAACTGTACGAAGGCCAGGTGCGGCTGCGCGGACGCGCCGACTTCACCGATCCGGACGAAGGCCGCTTCCGCTTCGCACTCAACGCCGAGGGCATCCGCCTGCAGCCGACCGAAGCGGACGCGCCGGCGGTCGGCATCGACGCCAGGCTTGGCCTGGCCGGCACGACCTCGCTGTGGGCCGTCTATGGCGACGCCAGCCTGGAGCGCGGCGCCGACAACGCCAGCCTGCAGCTGGACGTGCGCGGCAACCAGTCCGGCGCGCGCATCCACGCGCTGCACGCGCGCATGCCGACCGGCACCCTGGACGGCGAGGGCGAGGCCAGCTGGGACCCACGCCTGGCCTGGGACGTGACCCTGCGCCTGGACGGTTTCGATCCGGGCTATTTCATCCCGGACTGGAAGGGCAATGTCAGCGGCCGCATCGCCAGCCAGGGCCGCGAGCGTGCAGCGGCCGCCGGCCAGGCCAGCGAAGGCTTCGACGCCGAGTTCGTACTGGAGGACCTGGGCGGGCGCCTGCGCGACCGCCCCCTGCAGGGACGCGGCCGCTTCGAGCTGCGGGGCGATGCCGGCAGCGGCGCGCTGGAACTGGCGCTGGGCGGCAGCCGGGTGCAGGCCAGTGGCCAGGTCGGCGACCGCATCGACGTCCAGGCGCAGCTGCAGCCACTGCGCCTGGACGACCTGCTGCCCGGCAGCGCCGGCACCGTGCAGGGCACCCTGCGCCTGAGCGGACCGCGCGCCACGCCCGACCTGGAGGCGGACGTGGAAGGCAGCGGCCTGCAGTGGGACGAATGGCGCGCCGGCTCGCTGGCCCTGCGTGGCCGCCTGCCCTGGCGTGGCCAGGATGGCGACCTGCGCCTGCAGGCGCGCGAACTCGAGGTCGGCGTCGCCATCCAGCGCGCGGACGTGCACGCGCGCGGCGCGGTGTCCGACCTGCAGCTGGACGCCGAGGTAGACAGCCCGGAGGCCGCCAGCATCGCCCTCTCCGGCCGCCTGCGCGAGCGCAGCAACGGCTGGCAGGGCGTGCTCGAGCAACTGCGCCTGACGCCAGTGCGCGGCAGCGCCTGGGCATTGCAGTCGCCTGCGGCGTTCAGCCAGGCCGGCGAGCGCATCCAGCTGGAAACGGCCTGCCTGGCCACCACCGGGCCCGATGGCGAAGGCGCGCTGTGCGCGCAGGCCGACTGGCCGCGCCGCGGCGTGGTGATCGAGAGCGAGCGCCTGCCGCTGACCCTGGTGCATCCATGGTTGCCGAAGAACGAGGGCCGCTCCCTGGTGCTGCGCGGCGACATGTCGCTGAAGGCTGACATCCGCCCGCAGGGCGGGCGCTGGACCGGCGGCATCCACCTGGCCTCGCGCGAGGGCGGCCTGCGCCTGGGCGACCGCACCCGCCGCGAGCTCGTCCGCTACGACCAGTTCAGCCTCGACGTGGAGTTCGACCCGCGCCGCATCAGCGGCCGCCTCGGCAGCGGCTTCGCCGGCGACGGCTACATCGACGCGCGCGTGGCCACCGGCTGGGATCCCGGCTCGCCGCTCAACGGCGAGATCTACACCTACATGTCGCGCCTGTTCTGGCTGGAGCTGTTCTCGCCGGACCTGGTGCGCCCGCGCGGCGTGCTGCGCGGACACGTCAGCCTGCGCGGCACCCGCGCGGCGCCTGCGCTGGGCGGCCAGCTGCTGCTGGAGGACTTCCAGGGCGAACTGCCGGCGCTGGGCCTGGTGCTGAGCGAAGGCCGCGGCAGCCTCGATGCGCAGCCGGACGGCTCGGCCCGGATCGACGCCTCGATGCGTTCCGGCGAGGGCACGCTGCGGGTGGACGGCGGCCTGTCCTGGTACGGCCAGGCTACCCCGCTGCAGCTGGCCATCCGCGGCAACAACGTGCTGATCGCCGACACCCCGATGCTGCATGCCGTGGCCAACCCCGACCTGCGCTTCAGCATGGAGGGCAAGACCATGGTCCTGGCCGGCGAGGTCAACGTGCCCAGTGCGCGCATCGACCTCGAACGCTTCGAGCAGGGCGCCGAGGTTTCCGAGGACGTGGTGGTGCTCGACCCGGTGGATCCGGAAGAAGCCCCCGACGCGCCGCTGGACCTGGACCTGGCCCTGGTGCTGGGCAACCAGGTCACCCTCAGCGGCTATGGCCTGGACGGCACCCTTGAAGGCCGCCTGCAGGTCCGCGCCCGCCCCGGCCGCGAGATGACCGCCACCGGCGCGCTGGACGTGGCCGGCAAGTACGAGGCCTACGGCCAGCAGCTGCAGATCACCCGCGGGCAGATGACCTGGAGCAACAACCGGGTCAGCGATCCCCGGGTGAACCTGCGCGCCGAGCGCCGCGTGGGCGACGTCACCGCCGGCATCGACGTCACCGGCAACGCCACCACGCCGCGGGTGGAAGTGTGGTCCAACCCGACCATGCCGCAGTCCGAGGCGCTGGCCTACCTGATGCTGGGCCGCAGCCTGGAAGGCGCCACCCGCGACCAGGCCAACCAGGTGACCGCGGCCTCGGCGGCGATGTCCGCCGGCACCGGCCTGCTGGCCGCGCAGCTGGGTTCGCGCCTGGGCTTCGACGACGCCGGCGTGACCCAGTCGCGCGCGCTCGGCGGCTCGGTGGTGGGCGTGGGCAAGTACCTGTCGCCGAAGCTGTACGTGGGCTACGGCGTGTCGCTGGTCGGCAGCGGCCAGGTGCTGGTCCTCAAGTACCTGCTTCGGCGCGGCTTCGACCTGGAGATCGAATCGAGCACGGTGGAGACCCGCGGCTCGGTGAACTGGCGGCACGAACGCTGATCCGTGACCTGCGGCGGTTGTCGCGCCCGGCGGGCGCGGCTACCGTCGCCGGATCGTTTCCCAGCTGGATCCCGTGATGCCCAAAGCAAAGTCCGCCGCGCTCGCCGCCGGCCTGGCGATGGCCTGCCTTTCCGCCCTCCCCGCCCCGGCACGCGCCGACGAAGGCATGTGGATGCCCTCGCAGCTGCCGCAGCTGGCGGAAGCCCTGCGCCAGGCCGGTTACGCCGGCGATCCGGCGGGCCTGGCCGACCTCACAGCCGCGCCGCTCAACGCGGTGGTGCGCGCCGGTGGCGGTACCGGCGCCTTCGTATCGGCCGATGGCCTGGTGCTGACCAACCACCACGTCGCCTTCGGCGTGATCCAGTACAACTCCACGCCCGAGCGCAACCTGATCGACGCCGGCTACGTCGCAGCCGACCGCGGCGCCGAGCTGCCGGCCAATCCGGACTTCCGCGTGCTGGTGACGGTCGGCTTCGACAAGGTCACCGACCAGGTCCTGGCCGGCACCCGCGGCCGTCGCGGACGCGCCTACCAGGAAGCGGTCGAGGCGGCGGGCAAGCACATCGTCGCCGAATGCGAGCGCGAGCCGGGCATCCGCTGCAGCATCGCCAGCATGTACGCCGGCAGCGACTTCTACCGCATCCGCCAGCTGGAACTGCGCGACCTGCGCCTGGTGTACGCGCCGCCGCGCAGCATCGGCAACTACGGCGACGAGATCGACAACTTCATGTGGCCGCGCCACACGGGCGACTTCACCATCCTGCGCGCCTACGTCGGCAAGGACGGCAAGCCGGCTGCGTACTCGCCGGACAACGTGCCCTACAACCCGCCCTCGCACCTGCAGGTATCGGCCACCGGGCCGAAGGCCGGCGACTTCGCCATGCTCGCCGGCTACCCGGGCGTGACCTACCGCCACCGCACCGCGGCCGAGTTCGCCCGCCAGGTGGAATGGACCCTGCCCGCGCGCGTGGAGGTGTTCGACGCGCTGATCGGGGTGATCGAGCAGGCCGGCCGCGGGGATGCCAGCGCACGCACGCTGTACGCATCGCAGCTGCAGTCGCTGAAGAACAAGCGCAAGCGTGCCGCCGGCGAACTGGAGGGCCTGCGCCGCAGCGATGCGGTGCGCCAGCGCGCCGCGGACGAGGAAGCGATGCTCGCGTCCGCCCCGCGTGCCGATACCCGCGACATCGCGGCCCTGGCCGAGGTGCTGGAGCGCGACGCCGCGGTGCGCGAGCGCGAGCTGCTGCTGGCGCTGGCGACCTCGCAGACCCAGCTGCTGCGCTCGGCCCTGGTGCTGGAGCGCCTGCGCATCGAGTCGAAGAAGCCCGATGCGGCACGCGAGTCCGGCTACCAGGCCCGCGACCTGGCGCTGATCGAAGGCCAGCTGCGACAGGTGCAGCGCCGCTACCACCCGGAGGTGGAGAAGGCCCTGCTGCGCGAGCTGCTCGGCCGCTACCAGCAGCTGCCCGACGCCCAGCGCGTGCCGGAGTTCGACGCCGCCTTCGGCCACACGCCGGAGGCGCTGGCGCAGGCGCTGGATGCGCTCTACGCCGGCACCGGCCTGGGCGAGGAGCAGGCCCGCCTGGCCGCGTTCGCCGCCGCGCGCGAAGGCAAGGCGCTGCCGGCCGATCCGCTGTTGGCACTGGCCGCGCGCCTGGTGCCGGCGCAGCTGCGCCTGGAGGAAGCGCGCAAGGCCAGCGAAGGCGAACAGCTGCGCCTGCGCCCGGCCTCCATGCGCGCCCTCGCCGCCTGGCGCAAGGCGCAGGGCCGCGCCCTGTATCCGGACGCCAACGGCACCCTGCGCGTCAGCTACGGCCGGCTCGAGCCGCTGCAACCGCGCGACGCGGTGAGCTACGCCCCGGTCACCACCGTGGCCGGCATCGTCGAGAAGCACACCGGCCGGGCGCCGTTCGACGCGCCGCAACCGCTGCTGGACGCGATCGCCGCCGGCGACTTCGGCCACACCGCCGATCCGGAGCTGGGCACGCAGACGGTGGATTTCCTCACCAACCTCGACACCACCGGCGGCAACTCCGGCTCGCCGGTGCTCAACGCCCGCGGCGAGCTGATCGGCCTGAACTTCGACAGCAACTGGGAAGCGGTCAGTGCCAGCTGGTGGTTCGACCCGCGCTACAAGCGCGCGGTGCACGTGGACATGCGCTACATGCGCTGGCTGATGGAGAAGGTCTATCCTGCGCCGCACGTGCTGCAGGAAATGGGGCTGTAAGCCCAGCCACCTCCCTGTCGGCGCGTCCACGTGCCGACAGGAAGGCCGCATGCACAAGCTGTTGCTTTGCACGATGCTCGGGCTGGCCATCGCCGGCCCGGCCATGGCGGACGACACCGCCGCCCCCGCGGACAACCCGCGCCTGGCGGCGATCTACGCGGCCGACCAGGCCGCCCGCGGCCGCGACGACCTCGACTGGGACGCCCAGCGCGAGCAGGACCGCGCCCACCGCGCCGAGGTGCTGTCGCTGCTGCGCGCCGGACAGCTGCGCACGGCCCCACCGACTATTTCCGCGCCGGCATCCTGTTCCAGCACGGCGAAAGCGACGACGACTACCGCACGGCGCTGGCCCTGGCGGAGGTTTCGGCAACCCTGGACCCGCAGCGCCACGCCGCGCGCTGGCTGACCGCCGCGGCCTGGGACCGGTTGCTGCTGCACCGCGGCCGGCCGCAGTGGTACGGCACCCAGTACCAGGCCGGAAAGGACGGAGGACTGGAGCTTTCCCCGGTGGACGAGGACGCGGTCGACGACGCCGAGCGGCTGCGCATGGGCGTGCCCACGCTGGCCGAAGCACGTGCCCGCGCGGCGGCGATGGGCGGCGACTGAGCCGGATCGGGGACCGCGCGCGCGCCGCTTGTCAACGGCTTACATCGCCGGCGGCACGGGGCGACAATCGGTTTTCCGATTCGTTCCTCGCGAAAACCGCAGTCCATGACCGAGATTTCCCCCGCGCTCGCGCGCAAGATCGCCCAGACCATCGCCGAGGAGATCGGCGCGCAGACGCAGCAGGTGCAGGCCGCCGTCGCGCTGCTCGACGAGGGCGCGACCGTGCCGTTCATCGCGCGCTACCGCAAGGAAGTGACCGGCGGCCTGGACGACACCCAGCTGCGCAACCTCGAGGTGCGCCTGGGCTACCTGCGCGAGATGGAGGACCGCCGCGCCGCGATCCTCGCCAGCATCGCCGAGCAGGGCAAGCTGACCGACGAGCTGCGCGCAGAGATCGAGGCCGCCGACAGCAAGTCGCGCCTGGAGGACCTGTACCTGCCGTACAAGCCCAAGCGCCGCACCCGCGCCCAGATCGCGCGCGAGGCCGGGCTGGAGCCGCTGGCCGACGGCCTGCTGGAAGATCCCGGGCGGGTGCCCGAGGAATTCGCCGCGCAGTTCGTCGACGCCGACAAGGGCGTGGCCGATGCCAAGGCCGCGCTGGAGGGCGCGCGCGCGATCCTGATCGAACGCTGGGGCGAGGATGCGGCCCTGCTGGGCGAGCTGCGTTCCTGGCTGGAAGCCAATGGCCAGATCCGCTCCAAGGTGGTCGAGGGCAAGGAAGCCGCGGGTGAGAAGTACCGCGACTACTTCGACCATGCCGAGCCACTGGCGAAGATCCCCTCGCACCGCCTGCTGGCGCTGTTCCGCGGCCGCCGCGAGGAGTTCCTGCAGCTGGACCTGGAGCCCGGCACCGACATCGAGGCCGGCCATGCCTATGCCGAAGCGCGCATCGCGCGCCATGCGGGCATCAGCGACCAGGGCCGTCCCGCCGATGCCTGGCTGCGCAATGCCTGCCGGCTGGCGTGGCGCGCCAAGATCCACCTGCACCTGCTGCTGGACCTGTTCAACCAGGCGCGCGAGAAGGCCGAGGCCGAGGCGATCGCCGTGTTCGGCGACAACCTAAAGGACCTGTTGCTGGCCGCGCCCGCCGGCCCGAAGGCGGTGCTGGGCCTGGACCCGGGCCTGCGCACCGGCGTGAAGGTCGCGGTGGTCGATCCCACCGGCAAGCTGGTGGCTACCGACACCATTTATCCGCACGAGCCCAGGCGGCAGTGGGACCAGTCGCTGGCCACGCTGAAGAAGCTGTGCGTGGCCCATGGCGTGCAGCTGATCGCGATCGGCAACGGCACCGCCTCGCGCGAGACCGACAAGCTGGCCGGAGAGCTGCTCAAGCTGGCGCCGGAACTGAAGATGCAGAAGATCGTGGTCAGCGAGGCCGGCGCCTCGGTGTACTCGGCCTCCGAGCTGGCGGCCAGGGAGTTCCCGAACCTGGACGTGTCGCTGCGTGGCGCGGTGTCGATCGCGCGTCGCCTGCAGGATCCGCTGGCGGAGCTGGTGAAGATCGAACCCAAGGCGATTGGTGTCGGCCAGTACCAGCATGACGTGGACCAGTTCCGCCTGGCGCGCGCACTGGACGCCAAGGTCGAGGACTGCGTGAACGCGGTCGGCGTGGACGTGAACACCGCCTCGGCGGCGCTGCTGGCGCGCGTGTCCGGCCTGAGCCCGACCGTCGCCGAGAACATCGTCGGCTACCGCGACCAGAACGGTGCCTTCCCCACGCGCAAGGCGCTGCTGAAGGTGCCGCGCCTGGGCGAGAAGACCTTCGAGCAGTGCGCCGGCTTCCTGCGCATCAGCAACGGCGAGCAGCCGCTGGACGCCTCGGCGGTGCACCCGGAGGCCTATCCGGTGGTCGAACGGATCCTTGCCGGCAGCGGCCGCGAGGTGAAGCAGATCATCGGCGACACCGCCTTCCTGCGTTCGCTCAAGCCCGAGCAGTTCACCGACGAGAAGTTCGGCGTGCCGACCGTGCGCGACATCCTCAAGGAGCTGGAGAAGCCCGGCCGCGACCCGCGCCCGGAGTTCAAGGCGGCCAAGTTCGCCGACGGCGTGGAGGACATCAAGGACCTGCGCCCCGGCATGGTCCTGGAAGGCGTGGTCAGCAACGTCGCCGCGTTCGGCGCGTTCGTGGACATCGGCGTGCACCAGGACGGCCTGGTCCATATCTCCGCGCTGTCCGAGCGCTACGTGAAGGATCCGCGCGACGTGGTGAAGGCCGGCGACATCGTCAAGGTGAAGGTGCTGGAGTTGGACGTGGCGCGAAAGCGCATCGCCCTGACCTGCCGCCTCAGCGACGAGCCGGGCCAGGCCAGCGCGCGCGACGCGCGTGGCGGCGACCGCGACCAGCGCAACGGCCCGCGCGGCGGCGATCGCGGTGGCCGTGGCGGCAACCCGGCGCGTGCGCCTCAGCAGGCCGCGCCGTTCAACAGCGCCATGGCCGATGCGCTGAAGAACCTGCGCCGCGGCTGAGCAGGCCGGCAGCAGCGACCAACGAGGGGCCGGCATCGCCGGCCCTTCTTTTTTGCAGATGGCTATCCGCGTACCGGTGGCGTCGGGGGACTACTCGGCCCACTCCAGGTCCGTGGTGAAGGCGATGGTGAGCCAGCGCTGGTGCGGGTCCCCACCAATGCGATCACCGATGCGGTCGCGCAGCCGGTCCCATGACTCCAGCGTGCGCGGTGGCAGGCCCGGCGGCACGATGAAGTGCAGCTCGATCTGGCGGCCACGCCCGACCCGGGCCACGTAGGCGCGGAAGTCGAGGAAGCCCTCCTCGTCCACCACCTGGCGCGCGACCTCGTCCACGTGCAGGCGCAGGTCCTGCGGAGTCACCAGCAGGATGTCCTCCAGTGCGCGGCGGATCGTGCCCAGCGGCAACGGCAGGATCAGCAGGCACACCAGCGCCAGCACGCCCGGATCGATGTAGGGCGTCCAGCGCTCCAGCGGCGTGCCCTGCAGCATGCCGCCCATGGCGAACGCCAGCAGCAGCGCGGTGGTGATCGCGCCGGACATCATCCAGGCCTTCGCATCCAGCGCCACCAGCTGGGACTTCAGGCGGCGGTTCGCGCGCAGCTGGTAGACCGACATCACGATGCAGGCCACCAGGGTGACGCCGGCATACAGCATGGCGTGGCCGAAGTGCAGCACGCGGCCACCCTCGATGAAGCTGTGCACCGCGTTGATCAGGGCGTACAGCACCGCGCTGGTGAGCATCAGCCCGCTGCAGGCCAGGACCATCGGCTCCAGGTGCCAGAAGCCCATGCTGAAGTGCTCGACCAGGCGCCGGTTCTGCGGCCCGCCGGCATCGGCCGCGGCGATCAGCCGCGCCACCAGCAGGGTGATCACCGTCATCAGCACGTCCACCAGCGAGTACACGCCATCGAAGACGATGGCGAAGGAACGGGACAGCAGGCCGAACACGATCCCCAGCGCCGCGACCAGCAGGGTCACACCGATGGAAACGGCCAGCACCGTCTGCTCGCTGGGACCAGCCTGGACCTGCCGTGGCGGAAGTGGCGACGACGACATGGCGTCGAGGTTAACGCGGCGGCCGCGTCCGCGCATGCGGCACGACCCGGCAGCCCCCCATCGCGAAGCGCCGGAGAGGCCACGACGGAAGCAGGCCTGGGGAAGCCGGAGCGGAAATCGGCCGCGCCCGGCAACCCGGGCGAACCGCTCAGGCTTCTTCGGCCGCCTTGCGGAACTCGTCGTAGGCGGCCTGGGCATTGGCGGCATACATCAGCGACGGCCCCCCGCCCATGTAGACCGCCACGCCCAGCATCTCGCGGAACTCCTCCGGTGTGGCGCCCAGGCGCACCAGCGCCTTGGCGTGGAAGCCGAGGCAGCCGTCGCAGCGGTTGGCCACGCCGATGGCCATGGCGATCAGTTCCTTGGTCTTCTCGTCCAGCGCGCCGGGCGCCATCGCCGCCTTGGCCAGCGCGCTAAAGCCCTGCATCACGTCGGCATTGTGGGTGCGCAGCGCGGTGAGGTTGCGCGAGATGTCACGGGTCAGTTCGGTGTAGTTGGCGGCGTTCATGCTGGCCTCCGGCAGTAGGATGTGCAGCGAGAATATTAGTGATTGCTAAATTAGGCAATACTCATATACTGGCCGCATGAGCCCAGCCATCACCCGCAAGGACCTCGCCTTCATGCAGCAAGGCGCCGCCGAGGCGGCCGCCATGCTGCGCACGCTCGGCCACGAGCAGCGCCTGCTGGTGCTGTGCCTGCTGGTCGGCCATGGCGAGCTGGGCGTTGGGCAGCTGCTGGAGCAGGTGGACCTGAGCCAGTCGGCGCTGTCGCAGCACCTGGCGCGGATGCGCGCCGACGGCCTGGTCGACTGCCGGCGCGAAGGCCAGGCCGTCTACTACCGCATCGCCGATCCGCGCGTGGCCACGCTGGTGGGCGCGCTCAAGTCCGTGTTCTGCCCCTGAGGGATTCCCCATGAAAACCGTCGATGCCCGCACCGCCCGTTCGCTGCTGGAACAGGGCGCATTGCTGGTCGATATCCGCGCGCCGGACGAACATGCGCGCGAACGCATCAGCGGCGCCTGCTGCGTTCCGCTGGACCGGCTTCAGGCCGCGCCGCAGCTGCGCGACACCGCCGCCAGCACCGTGGTCTTCCACTGCCGCTCCGGCATGCGTACCCGGGCCAATGCCGCCGCGCTGGAAGCCGCGGCCGGCGGTCGCGAGGTCCTGCTGCTGGACGGTGGCATCAATGCGTGGAAACAGGCCGGGCTGCCAGTGGTGCGCGAAGCCGGGGCGCCGCTGGAACTGAACCGCCAGGTGCAGATCGCCGTGGGCGTGCTGCTGCTGGCCGGCAGCACGCTGGCGGCGACGGTCTCGCCCTGGTTCCTGCTGCTGACCGGCTTCCTCGGCGCCGGCCTGCTGTTTGCCGGCGTGTCCGGCTTCTGCGGCCTGGCCCACGTGCTGCTGCGCATGCCATGGAACCGGGCGATGCGCGCCTGAACCACGGCGTGCGGCGTCCGGGTTATTCGGCTGCCGGCACCCGCAGGTCCTCGACCACCGTGCCCCAGGTGGTGATTTCCTCGTCATGCGGCAGGTCGCGGAAGGTTTCGGCCAGCGCCTGCTCGTACCACTGCCGCATCGGCTCCAGCTGCAGCAGGCGCTGCGCGTAGGCTTCCGCCTGCGGGTCCGCCAGCGACAGGCCGTAGCCCTGCAGGCGGAACGCCACCGGCGCGAAGAACGCATCGACCGCGGTGAACGCCGCACCGGCCAGGAACGGACCGCCGAAGCGCGCCAGGCCTTCGGCCCACAGCGTGGAGATGCGGTCGAGATCGCGCTGCAGCGCCGGCGGATGCTCGTGCAGGCGGATGCGCTGGCCGCAGGTCATGGAACAGCGCGTGCGCAGTTCGCCGAAGCCGGCATGCATCTCGCTGGCGGCGCTGCGCGCCCAGGCGCGGGCCAGCGGGTCCTGCGGCCACACGCCGGGATGGCGCTCGCCCAGGTATTCGACGATCGCCAGCGATTCCCACACCGTCGTATCGCCGTCCACCAGCAGCGGCACCTTGCCGCTGGGCGACAGCGCGCGGAAGCGCTCCCATGCGGCCACGTCGTGGAACGGCACCATCCGTTCCTCGAACGGGATGTCGAGCATCCGCAGCAGCAGCCATGGCCGCAGCGACCAGGACGAGTAGTTCCGGTTGGCGATATGCAGGATGTACATCGGCACGCTCCTTCGCGCCGCCGGGCGACGGCGTACCCGCCGATCATACGGCCCGCCGCGGGCGGGGCAGCGCGGCTCAGGCCACGCGGCTGCGGCGCTGGCGCTCCAGGTGCACCAGCAGCAGCGAAATCGCCGCCGGGGTCATGCCCGGGATGCGCTGGGCCTGGCCGATGCTCAGCGGACGCACGCGTTCGAGCTTCTGTTGCACTTCGGCCGACAGGCCGCGCACGGCGGCGTAGTCGAAGTCCTGCGGGATCGGCGTGGACTCGTGCCGGCGCTGGCGCTCGATCTCCTCACGCTGGCGGTCCAGGTAGCCGGCGTACTTGACCCCGATCTGCACCTGTTCGGCGACCTGGGCATCGTCCACCGCCGGGCCCAGCGCGGGAACGCGCATCAGCGCGGCGTAGTCCAGCTCGGGGCGCTTGAGCAGGTCCAGGGCATTGGTCTCGCGGCTCACCGCCACGCCCAGCACCTGCTCGACCTCGCGGCCGACGGCATTGGCCGGGGTGGCCCAAAGCGCGCGCAGGCGCGCGGTCTCGCGTTCGATCGCCTCGCGCTTGTCGCAGAAGCGCGCCCAGCGCGCGTCATCGACCAGGCCCAGCTGGCGGCCGGTTTCGGTCAGGCGCAGGTCGGCATTGTCCTCCCGCAGCTGCAGCCGGTATTCGGCACGGCTGGTGAACATGCGGTAGGGCTCGCTGGTGCCGTGGGTGATCAGGTCGTCGACCAGCACGCCCAGGTAGGCCTCGTCGCGGCGCGGCGACCAGCCGTCCTGGCCGCGCACGTGGCGGGCGGCGTTGATGCCGGCCAGCAGGCCCTGCGCCGCGGCCTCCTCGTAGCCGGTGGTGCCGTTGATCTGGCCGGCGAAGAACAGGCCCGACACCAGCCGCGTCTCCAGCGTGGGCTTGAGCCCGCGCGGATCGAAGAAGTCGTACTCGATGGCGTAGCCGGGCCGGGTGATGTGGGCGCGCTCGAAGCCGCGGATGCTGCGCACCAGTTCCAGCTGCACGTCGAACGGCAACGAGGTGGAGATGCCGTTGGGATAGATCTCCACCACGTCCAGGCCCTCGGGCTCGACGAAGATCTGGTGGCTCTCCTTCTCGGCGAAGCGCACCACCTTGTCCTCGATCGAGGGGCAGTAGCGCGGGCCGATACCCTCGATCTGGCCGGTGTACAGCGGCGAGCGGTCCAGCGCGCCACGGATGATCTCGTGGGTGCGCGCGGTGGTGTGGGTGATCCAGCACGAGACCTGGCGCGGGTGCTCCTCGACCCGGCCGAGGAAGGACATCACCGGCAGCGGATCGTCGCCGGGCTGCTCTTCCATCGCCGCGTAGTCCAGGCTGCGGCCATCGATCCGCGGCGGGGTGCCGGTCTTGAGCCGGTCGATCGCGAACGGGCGCTCGCGCAGGCGCGCGGCCAGGGTGGTCGAGGGCGGGTCGCCCATGCGCCCGGCGGCGTACGTGGTCGGGCCGATATGGACCTTGCCGGCCAGGAAGGTGCCGGCGGTCAGGACCACGGCCGGCGCCTCGAAGCGCAGCCCGGTCTGGGTGATGGCGCCGCGCACGGCATCCCCGTCGATGACCAGGTCATCCACTGCCGCCTGGAACACGGTCAGGTGGGGCTGGTTCTCGACCATGCGCCGGATCGCCGACCGGTACAGGCCACGGTCGGCCTGGCAGCGGGTGGCGCGCACCGCCGGGCCCTTGGAGGCGTTGAGGGTGCGCCACTGGATGCCGGCCAGGTCGGCGGCGTGGGCCATGGCCCCGCCCAGGGCGTCGATCTCCTTGACCAGGTGGCCCTTGCCTATGCCGCCGATGGCCGGGTTGCAGCTCATCGCGCCCACGGTCTCGATGTTGTGGGTCAGCAGCAGGGTGCGGGCGCCCGAGCGGGCCGAGGCCAGGGCGGCCTCGGTGCCGGCGTGGCCGCCGCCGATGACGATGACGTCGTACTGGTGGAAGGAGGACATGGGGTCGTTCCCACCGCTGGGGGTCCCTGCCGGGTCCCGGGCGCAGCGGCGATTTTCGGCTGGGGCCTAAAGTTTGGCACGCTTCGTGCGGATATACCGATGTGCACCCATCACGGCAGAGCGTCGGGGGGCGCTCCGACCGGAATTGGAACAGGGGCCGGTCACGTGCGCGATGGGGAAGCCTGGGGCCGGTAGTCGGGGGACTACCGGCCCCGTTTTTTTTCCCGTATCCGCCTGGACCACGCAAACACAGGCTTTCCGGGGTCCCAGGACGGTTTCGGCGCCCCTCAACGGCGCAGCCCGGCGCAAGGCCGGGCTGCTTGTAAAGGTGCCGACGTCCGGCAGGGCCGGAACAGGGGGGATCCAGATTTCCCTGCCGGACATCGACATAGGGTGGCCGGACGGGTCAGAAGCTGACGCGGCCGGTCAGTAACCCCGCTAGCTTGCCGGGCCGGGCGGGGCAAACGCAAGGGTATTTTCAGCGCTCGAACGTGCGACGCGTCGCACTCCGGGCAGGACGATCCGAGCGTACCGACGGTACAGGACGCGGTGAGGCCTCCCTGGTCCGGATCGGCGCCGGGCTGGTGGTGGTGGCCGGACGCGGACGGAATTCGGGCGAAGGCTGACGCGCAGGGGCGCTATCTGACGAAGCCGGGCGCGGCGCCGGCTGCGGATTGGCCACGGGGCGGCCCCGGAACTCATGCTGGACCGGGCCCGACTCGATGCGGGCCTCCCCGCGCGGCCCCTTGACCCGGCGCCACCGCTCCAGGTCCCGCCAGGGCGCGCCCTCGCGGGGGCGATCGGCGTGATTGCCGTGCCCGGGCCCCTTTTCCGGCGGCCGGTGGGTGCCGCCCACATGGCCGGGCCGCACCGGGGGCCGGTACGGGATGCCGTGGTAGTGGTAGGCCGGGTAGGCCGGATAGCCCCAGTAGCCCGGATAGCCGTAGCGGACGCCCAGCGAGACGCCGGGCGTGTAGCCGTAATAGGGATAGCCGTACCCGTGGTAGTGGTACTCGGTGACCGCCGCTCCACTGTAGTAGCCACCGCCATAGCCACCGCCGCCCACGTAGTCGTAGGTGGCGCATCCGGACAGCGCGAGGGCACACGCCACTCCGGCCAGCGTCCTCAGTTTCATGGCAGTCCCCTGTTTCGGTATGACCGCAGCTTCGGTGCCGCGCTTTGAATCCGTGCTTAACCCATCCGGCGGAAAAACGCGATCGGTCCTCCAGCAGGGGGCGGGCGACGGAGGCGTTCAGTTAACCTTGCCCCATGGCCCAGCTGCCCGCCGCCGCCGAGGTGTTCGTCGCCGCCGCTCGCATCGCGGGCCGGGCGACGGTCACCCCGGTACTGCGTTCGCGCACGCTCGACGCCGAGGCAGGCTGCAGCCTGTTCCTGAAGGCCGAGCACCTGCAGCGCAGCGGCGCGTTCAAGTTCCGCGGCGCCTGCAACGCAGTCTCGGCCCTGGACAGGGAGGCCGCGGCACGCGGCGTGGTCACCCATTCCTCCGGCAACCACGGCGCGGCCCTGGCCCTGGCCTCCCGCGAACGCGGCATCCCCTGCCACGTGGTCGTGCCCGAGGGCGCGGTCGGCGCCAAGCTCGCGAACATCAGCCGGCATGGCGCGACCCTGTGGCGCTGCGCGCCTACCCAAGCCGCGCGCGAGGCCACCTGCGCCGATGTCCCTGCCCGGACCGGGGCGACCATCGTCCACCCCTACGAGGATGGCCACGTCATCGCCGGCCAGGGCACCGCGGTGCTGGAGCTGCTGGACCAGGCCGGCGGCCTGGACGTGCTGGTGGTCCCGGTGGGCGGCGGTGGACTGGCCGCCGGAAGCGGCCTGGCGCTGGCCGCGGCAGGCAACGGTTGCCGTCTGCTGCTGGCCGAGCCGGCCGGCGCCGCGGACACCGCCTACGCCCTGCGGCATGGCGCCCCCCCGGACGACTTCGCCCCCGACACCTTCTGCGACGGGCTGCGCGCCCGCCTCGGCCAGCCCAACCTGGCCCTGCTGCGCGAGGCCGGCGCCGAGGTGGTGGTGGTCGAAGACGCGGCCACGCTCGCGGCGATGCGCATGGCCTGGCAGGTACTCAAGCAGACCATCGAGCCATCCTCGGCGGTCGCGTTGGCCGCGGTCCTGGCGCACGCACCCTCGCTCGCCGGCCAACGGGTGGGCGTGATCCTCACCGGCGGCAACGTCGACCTGGAGGCCCTGCCTTGGCTCGCATGAGATCGGGGCGACACCGCCGCAACGGCGGATTCGGCCGCTGGATGTGGCGCGCCATGCTGCTGGTCCTGGCCTGGCTGGCCTGCGTCGCCGGCTGGATCGTCTGGATCGGCCACCGCGACGACGCCCAACCGGCCGATGCGATCATCGTGCTCGGCGCGGCTGCCTACGACGCCCGGCCTTCGCCCGTGTTCGAGGAGCGGATCCGCCACGGCCTGAACCTGTACCGCGCCGGCTACGCCCCGGTGCTGCTGTTCACCGGCGGCTACGGCACCGGCGCGCGCTTCGCCGAATCCCAGGTGGCGCAGCGCTACGCGATGCGCCAGGGCATCCCCGAGGACGCGATCCTGATCGAGACCTCCTCGCGCACCACGCTGCAGAACCTGGTGGAAGCCCGCGAGCTGATGCGCGAGCGCAGGCTGCGGCGCGCGATCATCGTCAGCGATCCGCTGCACATGGCGCGCGCGTTGCGCCTGTGCCGGCAACTGGGGATCGAGGCGACCGGCTCGCCGACCCCGAGCACGCGCTTCCGCAGCTTCCAGACCCAGTGGAAGTTCCTGCTGCAGGAGGTCTACTTCTTCCACCGCGACCTGGTGGCACGCGTGGCCTGACGCGCGCCTTATCATGCGCGCCCCTTCCCGTCCGGACCGCACATGAGCACCGACAACACCCCGCAGTCCCGCGCCATCGCGCTGGTCACCGCCTATTACGACGCGTTCAACCGTGGCGACCGCCAGGCCATGCTGGCGCTGCTGGCCGACGACGTCGTCCACGACCTCAACCAGGGCCCGCGCGAATCCGGCCGCGAGGCCTTCGCCGCCTTCATGCAGCGCATGGACGCCAGCTACCGCGAGCGGCTGGAGGACATCGTGGTGCTGGCCTCGGCCGACGGCATGCGCGCGGCTGCCGAGTACGTGGTCCACGGCCAGTACCTGAAGGACGACGAGGGCCTGCCGCCGGCCAACGGCCAGGCCTACGTGCTGCCGGGCGGCGCGTTCTTCGACATCCGCGACGGCCGCATCGCCCGGGTGACCAACTACTACAACCTGCAGGACTGGATCGCGCAGGTGGGCTAGGAGCCGGGATTGGGGATTCGGGATTCGGGATTCGGGATTGGGGATTCGTGATTCGTGATCGGGCGTAGCGCGTAGCCCGGATAAGGCCGCAGGCCGCATCCGGGATGGGCGATCAGGAAGATGCGTCGATCCCCCGACCCTTTCCCTACCCCCTCTCCCAGGGGGGAACCCCGGGTGCGCTCCGCTTACCCGGGCTACGCGGCTAGGAGCCGGGATTGGGGATTCGTGATCGGGCGTAGCGCGTAGCCCGGATAAGGCCGCAGGCCGCATCCGGGGTGGACGATCAGGAAGATGCGTCGGTCCCCGACCCTTTCCCTGCCCCCCTCGCCCAGGGGGAGGGGAGAACCCGGGTGCGCTCCGCTTACCCGGGCTACGCGGCTAGGAGCCGGGATTGGGGATTCGTGATTCGTGATCGGGCGTAGCGCGTAGCCCGGATAAGGCCGCAGGCCGCATCCGGGGTGGACGATCAGGAAGATGCGTCGGTCCCCGACCCTTTCCCTGCTCTCCACTCCCAAGGGGAGGGGGGAACCCGGGTGCGCTCCGCTTACCCGGGCTACGCGGCTACGCGGCTACGCGGTGAGAGCAGGCGTGTAGCCCGGATAAGGCCGCAGCGCGTAGCCCGGATAAGCGAAGCGCATCCGGGGCTTTGCGCACGGCGGAGTGCTGGCCGTGCAGGCGTACCGACCCCCAGCCCCTCCCCGTTGCGGGAAGGGCGCCACGCGCCTCAGGGATTGCGGCGGCGGATGGGGATGGAGGAAACGGGGACGGCGGCGATCTCGTGGCCGCCCTGGCGGATCGGGGCGCCCGGGTCCGGCGCCCAGGCCTGGGCGTAGATCACTTCCCAGGTGCTGGGCAGGCGGCCGTCGGCATCGCGCAGCGGTTCGTAGGCCTCGGCGGCCGCGGCGAAGCGCGCACGACCGGTCAGGCTGCGCCGGCGCGAGGCCAGCGCGTTGGTCGCGCCCATCGCGCGCAGTTCGCGCATCATCGCCGGCAGGCCGGTGTAGGTCAGGGTGAACAGGTCGCGGTCCAGCACCGGATCGCGGAAGCCGGCCTGCATCAGCGCATCGCCGAATCCGGAGATCGAGGCGAACGGACTGACGTGGGGTGCATCGTCGGCAGCAGCGAAAGCCTCGCGCAGCTCGACCAGGGTCTCCGGGCCGAAGCTGGAGCACAGCAGCAGGCCACCGGGCTTGAGCACGCGGCGGAAGCCGGCGAACACCGCCGGCAGGTCCTCGATCCACTGCAGGCACAGGTTGGAGAAGATCACGTCGACGCTGCCATCGGCCAGCGGCAGCGCGCGCGCGTCGGCGCACACGCGCGGGAACGGCTTCCACCAGCCAGCCTGGCGCCGCGCCTGGCGCAGCATCGGCAGGGCCAGGTCCATGGCGATGACCTGCGCCTTCGGCCAGCGCTTGCGCATCGCGGCGGTGGCGTGGCCGGTGCCGCTGCCCAGGTCCAGGATCACCTGCGGCACCTTGTCGTCGAGATAGACGAGCGACTCGAGCAGGCGCGAGCGCACCTCCGCCTGCAGGGCGGCGGCATCGTCGTAGCCGGCGGCAGCGCGCGAGAACGCGCGGCGCACCTGGCGGGGGTCGAATACGGGATCCATCGGCGGGACGCGGCTCAGGGGCCGGTATTGTCGGCGAAAGCCAGCAGTTCCGCCGCCACCGCTTCGACGTGCCCGAGGAACGGTGCGTGCGCGGCGCCGGGCAGTTCGACGAAGCGCGATCCCGGCGCCCGCTCGGCCGCCGCGGCCATGCCGGCCGGGTTGACCAGGCGGTCGCGGCGTCCGGCCAGCCACAGGCTGGGCACGGATAGCGACGGCAGGCTGCGGCGCAGGTCGGTGGATTCCAGCAGTTCCAGGCCGGCGTGCAGCGCCTCCGGGCGCGGACGGCCGCGGGAGTGCAGCAGGGCGTTCAGGGACTTCAGCTCTTCGCGTCCGTGCTCCGAGCCCAGCGTGTCCAGGGCGACGAAGCGCCCCAGGGTGCCGTCGTAGTCCTCTTCCAGGCTGCGCGCGAACTGTTCGAACACCGACGGCTCCACCGCGTGCGGCCAGTCGGGCGCGCGCACGAAACGCGGCGTCGCCGCGATCATCACCAGCCCGCGCACGGTCGGCAGCGAGGCGGCGGCGCGCAGCGCGAACAGCCCACCCAGCGACCAGCCCAGCCACAGCGCCGGCGGCACCCGCGAGGCGATCTCGCTGGCCACCGCCGCCGGCTGCAGCGGGACATCCGAATCGCGGCTGTAGCCATGGCCGGGCAGGTCGACCAGGTGCAGGCGGAAGCGCGGGGCCAGGCGCTCGGCCAGGGGGCCGAACACCCCGCCGTGCAGCGCCCAGCCGTGGATCAGGACCAGGTCAGGTCCGCTGCCGAGGGTTTCAATATGCATGCGCGCATTGTCGCCGATGCCGGGCGACGTACGCCGCTCAATGGTGGCGGCGGCGGGCCGCGGCGACGCGCCGGATCAGGCGGTGCCAGAGGATGACGGCGTGGCTGCGCATCACCCGCGCGCGCCACCAGCGCACCAGCAGGGGCCGGCGCAGGTGGGCGCTGATCGATTCCTCCAGCCACTGCGGGTCGAAACGGTCCCAGACCGGCGCCACCGTGCCCAGGTTCTGCACCAGCACCGGATGCACCTCGTGGCGCAGGATGCGCTGCAGCTCCGGGAGCGAATACGGCGAGCGCGCCAGCTCCTCGGCCACCCGGGCCAGCACTTCCACGTCGACGTCCGTGTCCAGGTACAGCTCGGACATCGCCTCCCACACCCGCCGGCGTTCCGGCGTTGGCGCGGTCGTGTTCACGCCACCGCTTCGCGTCCGCTGTCGACGCGGTCGCGCGCCTCGGCGATCGCAGCGAGCAGCCCCTGCACCTGCTGCGGGGTGTGCAGGGCCGAGAGGGTCACGCGCAGGCGCGAGCCGCCTTCGGGCACCGTGGGCGGCCGGATCGCGGTGACCATGAAGCCGGCGCGCTCGATCGCGGCGGACATGGCCAGTGCATTGGCCTCGCTGCCGCAGAGGATCGGCTGGATCGGCGTGGTCGACGGGGTCAGCTCCAGGCCAAAGCGGCTGGCGCCCTCGCGGAACTGCGCGACCAGCTCGCGCAGGCGCTCGCGCCGCCAGTCGTCGCGGCGGGCCAGCTTCAGCGCCGCCAGCGAAGCGGCCGCCAGGGCCGGCGGCAGCGCCGTGGTGTAGATGTAGGGACGCGCGGTGCCGGCCAGGTGCTCGATCAGGTCGGCGTCGCCGGCCACCACGGCACCGTAGCCGCCCAGGGCCTTGCCCAGGGTGACCAGCTGCAGCGGCACGTCGGCCACGCCCAGGCCGGCGTCGGCCACGCTGCCGCGCCCCTGCGGGCCGAGCACGCCGGCGCCGTGGGCATCGTCCACGTAGAACAGGGCTTCGCTGGTGCGGGCGACCAGGGCCAGCGAACGCAGCGGGGCAATGTCGCCGTCCATGCTGAAGACGCCGTCGGTCGCCAGCATCGCCGCGCCTTCGCCGGTGCCGCGCAGCTGGCGCATGGCGCCTTCGGCGTCCAGGTGCGGATAGCGGCGCAGGCGCGCGCCGGCCAGGCGGGTGGCATCGATCAGGCTGGCGTGGTTGAGGCGGTCCTGCACGCAGACGTCGCCGTCCTCGAGCAGGGCCTGCTGCACCGCCAGGTTGGCGACGAAACCGCTGCCGAACAGCAGCGCGCGTGGCACGCCCAGCCACTCGGCGACCTCGCGCTCGAGCTGCTCGTGAAGGGCGTGGTGCCCGCACACCAGGTGCGAGGCGGTGGCGCCGGTGCCCTCGCGGGCAGCGGCGTCCTGCAACGCGGCGCCGACCTCGAACTGCGAGGCCAGGCCCAGGTAGTCGTTGCCGCAGAAGCCGGTCAGCCACTGCCCATCCACCTCCAGCCGTACCCCGTCGCGACGGGTGACGACGCGGCGCTTGCGCAGGCGGCCCTGCGAGGCGCGAAGGCTGTGACTGCTCTGGATGCGTTCGAGGATGTCGATGCGGCCCATGGTTCCCTTGTCTTCCCCCCGGGGAAGCACTGCCTGCGAGAACCGCATCCTACCCCCTAGGCGGATAGCGGCTCGATGATGTGCGCATGCACGGTAGCGCCACCGTCCGTGCTTGTTCCGTGATGATCTTCACATACGGCAAGGGGCATTGCATACAGGCCCAGCCGGGCGAAGAGCGCCTGGTCGCGCTCCGCGGCGGGGTTGGCGGTGGTCAGCAGCTGCTCGCCATAGAAGATCGAGTTGGCGCCGGCCATGAAGCACATGGCCTGCAGTTCGTCGGACATGGATTCGCGACCCGCCGACAGGCGCACCATCGAGCGCGGCATCGCGATGCGGGCCACGGCGATGGTGCGGACGAACTCGAACGGGTCCAGCTCGGCGGTGCCCGCCAGCGGCGTGCCCGGCACCTGGACCAGGCGGTTGATCGGCACCGAGTCCGGATGCGCCGGCAGGTTGGCCAGGGCCTGCAGCAGGCCGGCGCGCTGTTCGCGGGTCTCGCCCATGCCGACGATTCCGCCGCAGCAGGTCTTCAGGCCCGCGTCGCGGACGTGGCCCAGGGTGTCCAGGCGGTCCTGGTAGTCGCGGGTGTGGATCACGTCGCCGTAGAACTCCGGGGCGGTATCCAGGTTGTGGTTGTAGTAGTCCAGCCCGGCCTCGCGCAGGGCACGGGCCTGTTCCGGCGAAAGCATGCCCAGGGTCGCGCAGGTCTCCAGGCCCAGCGCCTTCACTCCGGCGATCATCGCCGCCACCTTGGGGATGTCGCGGTCCTTGGGGCTGCGCCAGGCCGCGCCCATGCAGAAGCGCGAGGCCCCGGCCGCCTTGGCCTGGCGGGCCTTCTCCAGCACCTGTTCGGTGTCCATCAGCTTCGTGGCCTGGACCCCGGTGTGGTAGCGCTGGGCCTGCGGGCAGTAGCCGCAGTCCTCGGGGCAGCCGCCGGTCTTGACCGACAGGAGGGTCGAAACCTGCACCTGCGCCGGGTCGAAGTGTTCACGGTGGACGCTGGCGGCGCGGTACAGCAGCTCCGGCAGCGGCAGGTCGAACAGGGCGAGCAGTTCCTCGCGGCGCCAGTCGTGGCGGATTTCCGAAGGCATTGGGCGATGTTTCCTGACGGCGGCGGCAAACGAAGGCGGGCAGTCTGGAAATCCACCCCGCGCCTGTCAACCCGAAGATGCACATTACGGTTTACAAGTCCCTCGCCGGCGCATGGCGCGCCCTCCCCGGCCGGATCTGCGCCGCCCTGCTCCCGCCCCGCTGCCTGTTGTGCGGGGAGCCGGGCTCCGGCGGCCACGACCTTTGCGCCGCCTGCCGCCGTTCCCTGCCACGCAACCACTGCGCCTGCCCGCGCTGCGCGATCCCGCTCGCGGTCCCCGGTACCTGCGGCCGTTGCCTGCGCCGCGAGCCCCTGATGCATGCCAGCCGCGCCGCCTTCGTCTACGCGCCTCCGGTCGACCAGCTCCTCACCCGCTACAAGTTCCCCAACGACCTGGCCGCCGGCCGCCTGCTGGCGACGCTGATGCTGGATTCGCTGGCCGACGCCCCGCGGCCGCAGGCGCTGGTGCCGGTGCCCCTGCACCGCAGCAGGCTGCGCCGGCGCGGCTACGACCAGGCCCTGGAACTGGCACGGCCGCTGGCGCGCGCGCTTGGCGTGCCGCTGGCGCCGGGCCTGCTGGAACGGCGGCGGCGGACCGGGGCGCAGTCCGAGCTGGGCGCCATGGCGCGCCGGCGCAACCTGCGCGGCGCCTTCCACGTACCCCCGGGGCGCGACGTCCCGTCGCACGTCGCCCTGGTGGACGACGTCATGACCACCGGCGCGACCGTGCAGGCGGCGGCACTGGCACTGCGCCGCGCCGGCGTGGAACGGGTCGATGCCTGGGTCTGCGCACGCACGCCGTAGGGCCGGCCCAGGGCGCAGGGGGACGGCGGGACACGCCGTGGGCGGCCCCTCTCCGCCCCGCGGGCCTCGCCGGCGAGCGCCCCATGCACGATCATCCGCGGTGACGCAGCCGCGCCCTCACCTTGCCCATCACCTCCGGAGACCACGCATGACGGAAGCCCAGCCCGGGCCCGGTCCGCTCCCGGACTTCCGCTCCCGCGAGTTCCTGCTCGGCCACGTGCGCGACACGATGGCCTTCTACCACCCGCGCTGCATCGATCCGGACGGCGGCTTCTTCCACTTCTTCCGCGACGACGGCGAGGTCTACGACCGCCACACCCGGCACCTGGTCAGCAGCACGCGCTTCGTCTTCAACTACGCGATGGCCTTCCAGGCCTTCGGCGATCCGGCCTACCGCGAGGCGGTGAGGCACGGCGTGGACTTCCTGCGCGACGCCCACCGCAATCCGCGGACCGGCGGCTATGCCTGGGTGCTCCACGACCGCCAGGTGGCCGACGCCACCAACCACTGTTACGGCCTGGCCTTCGTGGTGCTGGCCTATGCGAAGGCGCTGGAGGCCGGTTTCGACCAGGCACGCGACTGGATCGCCGAGACCTGGGACCTGATGGAACGCCACTTCTGGGAGCCGGCGCACGGGCTGTACGCCGACGAGGCCGACGCAGGCTGGAGCGTCTCGCCCTACCGCGGCCAGAACGCGAACATGCACGCCTGCGAGGCCTGGCTGGCGGCGTACGAGGCCACCGGCGAGGCACGCTACCTGGAGCGTGCAGCCACCCTGGCCACGAACATGACCCGGCGCCAGGCCGCGCTGGCAGGCGGGCTGGTGTGGGAGCACTACCACGCCGACTGGAGCGTGGACTGGGACTACAACCGTGGCGACCGCAGCAACATCTTCCGGCCGTGGGGGTTCCAGCCCGGGCACCAGACCGAGTGGGCCAAACTGCTGCTGATCCTCGACCGTCACGCACCGGCGGACTGGCACCTGCCGCGCGCACGCGAGCTGTTCGACCGCGCGGTGGCGATGGCCTGGGATCCGGTGCACGGCGGCCTGGTCTACGGCAACGATCCGGATGGCGCGGTGTACGACGCCGACAAGTACTTCTGGGTGCAGGCCGAGTCGCTGGCCACCGCCGCGCTGCTGGCGCAGCGCACCGGCGACGCGCGCTACCGGGAGTGGTACGACCGCCTGTGGGCCTACAGCTGGACCCACTTCATCGACCACCGGCACGGCGCCTGGTACCGCATCCTCGGTCCGGACAATTCCAAACTCGACCACGAGAAGAGCCCGGCCGGCAAGACCGACTACCACACCATGGGCGCGTGCTACGAAGTGCTGCGGGTGCTGTAAGCGGTCTTCAGCCGCGCGCGAGCAGCGCCTCCACTTCCTGCCGCGTCGGCGCATGCGCGCCGGCGCGGGTGCAGGCCGCGGCGGCGGTGGCGGCGGCAAAGCGCGCGTGCTCGCTTAGCGGGGCGTCCGGACGCAGCAGGCGGCTGGCAAGGAAACCACCAATGCAGGCATCACCGGCGCCCACGGTGTCCACCACCTCCACCGCGAATGCCGGCTGGGTGAACCGCTCCCCGCCGGCGTACGCATCCATGCCCGCACCGCCGCGGGTATAGAGCAGCACCGCCGCAGGTGCCAGCGCGCGCACCCGCTCCAGCGCCGCATCGGCCTCGAGCGCCGGATAGATGTGGCGCAGGTCCTCGTCGGAGATCTTCAGCACCGCCGCGCGCGCGGCCAGCCGCTCGAACAGCGGCGGGGAATCCCCGCCCATCCGGGTGCGGCCGTGGGGGTCGAAGCTGACCGGGACGCCCGCATCGGCCAGGCGCAGCGCCAGCGCCACCAGGCGTTCGCCCAGCGGCTGCCGGACCAGGCTGATGCAGCCGAAGTGGACGAACTGGCAGGCCGCTTCCCAGCCGGCCGGCAGCGCCGCCTCGTCGAAGGCCAGGTCGGCCGCATTCTCGCCGAGGAAGAAGTAGCGCGGCGGATCAATCTGGTGGACCACGGCCAGCAACGGCGGACGCGGCACCACCTGCAGGAAGCGCGGATCCAGCCCGGCTTCGCGCGACAGCTCCGCGAGGCGCGCACCGAACAGGTCGTCGCTCACGGCGCCGCCCCAGCCGGTTTCCCCGCCCAGCGTCGCCGCCACCCGCGCCACGTTCCAGCAGGCCCCGCCGGCGATGCTGCGCCAGCTGTCCTCGCCGGTGCGGACCAGGTCGGTAAGGGCTTCGCCGAACACGACAAGGCGGGGCAGGCCGGTTGGGGTCATCGCAAGGCTTCGTCTGGCGGGGTGGCTGCCGGGCACGCGCCATGCCCGGCAGGAAGCTCACTCAGGTTTCGGCCGGAGCACTCTCCAGCCGCGGCCGGCCGGAAAGCATGCCGGCGCGCACCATCAGGCCATAGCCGGCGATGCAGGCGTAGCAGGCCACCGGCACCAGCAGCGCCGGCGCCAGGCCGACACGATCCGCGGCCAGGCCCATCAGCAGCGGCACGATCGCGCCACCCACGATCGCCAGGCACAGCAGCCCGGAGCCGCCGGCAGTGTCCTCGCCCAGGCCATCGATCGACAAGGTGAAGATCGTCGGGAACATCACCGAGTTGAACAGGCCAATGGACAGGATCGCCACCGCCGCCGGCGTGCCTTCCAGCACGGTGGCCGCCAGCAGGCCCAGGGAGGCTGCACCGAGCGCGCAGGCCGCCAGCACCAGGCCGGCCGGGACGAAGCGCAGCACCCACGAGCCGATGAAGCGGCCGACCATCGCCAGGCCCCAGTACACCGCGATCAGGTTGCCCGCGGCGTGCTCGCTGGTGGTGGCGCCGACCATGATCAGGTAGTTGACCAGGGCGCTGCCGACCGCGACCTCGGCGCCGACGTAGAGGAAGATCGACAGCGCGCCCAGGCTCAGGCGCGGGATCCTCAGCAGGCGCAGGTAGTCGCCCTGGCGCATGGCATGGACGGCCGGCACCGGCGAGCGCCGCAGCCACCAGCACAGGGCCGCCAGCGTCACCAGCACGCCGGCGATGATCATGTACGGCAGGCGCACGTGGCTGGCCTGCTCCACGCGGAACGCCGCCAGCGCGGCCTCGTCCATGCCGGGCGCGGGCTCCGCCACGCCGGCGGCCAGGATCAGGGCCGAACCGAACAGCGGGCCGAGCATCGTGCCGAAGGAATTGAAGGCCTGGGCCAGGGGCAGGCGGCTATGCGAGCGCGCCGGATCGCCGAGGCCCGCGGCCAGCGGGGTGGCGGCGACCTGGACCACGGTGATTCCCGCGGCCAGCACGAACAGCGCGGCCAGGAACGCCGGATACCAGCCCAGCGAGGCGGCCGGCGAGAACATCAGGCAGCCACCGGCCATCACCAGCAGGCCCAGCACGATGCCGCGCATGTAGCCGATCCGGCTGACCAGCAGCGCCGCCGGGATCGAGACGATGAAGTAGGCCAGGAAGAAGCAGAACTGGGTGAGCATCGCCTCGGCATAGCCGAGCGAGAAGGTGGCCTTGAGCTTGGGGATCAGCACGTCCACCAGGACGGTGCAGAAACCCCAGGCGAAGAACAGCGCGATCACCAGCGGCAGCAGCCGCTGGCCATGGATCGCGCCGCCGGCGCCTGCGGGACTCGGGGCGGGTGCATGCATCGGTTCTGGTCTCCGTGGATGGCGGCCACCTGCCGCCAGGGGCGGTAGCCGTTGCGAATGCGGCGTGGGACGTCGGGCGGACAACGGTGCCCGATGCGGACCTGGCGGAAGCGCGGGCGAACCGCACGCGCCGTCCTTGCCCGGCCCGGCGATCGCACCACGATGCTCCCCGGGAGCTTGCCCTCGCGCAAGCCGAGCCCCCTGAAGCCCCCTTCCCGCCAGGCGGGCAACGTTAGCCGTTGCGCCCGCCAGCGGCATCCTGCGACGCAGCAGCAACCGGATTCCTTCCCCATCTCCCATCGGAACAGGGGCTGGGGGAGAGGACCGGTTGCCGCATGCCGCAATCGTCCGCAACCACTCACACGGAGCACGGGTAAGCCCACCTGGGGAATGGAGCACGACGGACCCATGACCCGCCGCAACCACGGATGCGGCCTTCGGCCTTATCCGGGCTACGTGTGTGCGTCGTAGCGCCAGCGGCGCCCCGGCGAGGGAACGGCTCGTGTCCCGAGGGGAAGGGCGATGCGTGCTCCTGACAGTCCGCCCGGCACGACTGGACGGGGGTTGCCGGCGCGCCGAAGCGGTTACAGGGCGTAATGGAGGGCGATGCCGGCGAAGATCGCCGCGCCCACCCAGTTGTTGTGCAGGAAGGCCCGGAAGCAGGCCGCGCGTTCGCGGTGGCGCGCCATCACGAACTCCTGCACGACCAGCACCGTCGCCACACCCATCGCCACCCAGTACGCCACGCCCAGCCCAGCCTGGCGACCGACCAGGACCAGCGCCAGCAGCATCAGCACGTAGAGGATGCCCTGGGCCACGAGGTCCAGGTCGCCGAACAGGATGGCGGTGGACTTCGATCCGGCGCGGATGTCGTCCTCGCGATCCACCATCGCGTACCAGGTGTCGTATGCGGTGGACCAGAGGATGTTGGCGCAGTAAAGAAGCCAGGCCAGCGCCGGCACCTCGCCCTGGACCGCGGCGAACGCCATCGGGATGCCCCAGCCGAAAGCCATGCCCAGGTACACCTGGGGCAGGTAGGTATAGCGTTTCAGGTACGGATAGGTGGCCGCCAGGAACAGGCCGCCGAAGCTCAGCAGGATCGTCAGCCGGTTGAGCGTAAGCACCAGGGCGAAGGCCACCAGCATCAGCACCGCGAACACGGCCAGGGCCTCGCGGCCGGAGACGGCGCCGGTGGCCAGCGGGCGGTCGCGGGTGCGCTCGACCCTCGGGTCGAGCCAGCGGTCGGCGTAGTCGTTGATCACGCAGCCGGCCGAGCGCGTCAGCCACACGCCGCCGGTGAACACGAACAGGGTCCAGGGATCCGGCACGCCGCCGGCGGCCAGCCACAGGGCCCACCAGGTCGGCCACAGCAGCAGGAGCACGCCGATCGGGCGATCGCCCCTGACCAGCTTCCAGTAAAGCCCCAGGCGGTCGCGCCAGCCCGGGCCCGGCGCGGCGGCCGGCTCGTAACGTTCGTAAGCCATGCCGCAAAGGTTAGCAGGCCGGTGGCCACCGCCGGCCTGCCCGGGTGCCTCAGGCGCTGCCCGCCTTGTACTCGTAATAGCCGTAGCTGTAGTAGCCGGTAGCGCGCTTCTCCACGGCGTTGAAGATGGTGCCCTTGACCTGCACGCCGTTCTGCTCGAAGCGCTTGACCGCCAGCAGGATCTCCTTGGCCTGGTTCAGGCCGAAGCGGGTCACCAGCAGGCTGGAGCCGGCATGGGAGGCGATGATCGCCGCATCGGTCACCGCCAGGATCGGCGGGGTATCGATGATCACCAGGTCGTACTGCGCCGACAGCGCGCCGAGGACCTGGCCGAAGCGCTGGTGCATCAGCAGCTCGGACGGGTTCGGCGGGATCTCGCCGCGGACCATGTAATGCATGTTCGGCAGGCCCGACGCCTCGCGCACCGCGGCGCCGACGTCGAGCTTGCCGACCAGCACCTCGGACAGGCCCTCCTTGTGGTCCACGCCCAGGAGCTTGTGCAGGGTGCCCTTGCGCAGGTCCGCGTCGATCACCAGCACGCGCTGCCCGGCCTGGGCCACCACCGCGGCCAGGTTCGCGGAGACGAAGGTCTTGCCGACGCCCGGGCGCGGGCCCGTGATGGTGAGGATGTTGTTCTTCGCCTCCAGCATCGCGAAGTGCAGGCTGGTGCGCAGGCTGCGCAGCGCCTCGACGGCCAGGTCGGCGGGATCGGCCACCGCCAGCAGGTGCTGGCGGCCGTCGGCGCGGATGTGGTGGACGCCCTTGCGGTCGCGCTTGCTCGCCGGAAGCACCTTGGAATTGCTCAGCGGAACGGCGGCGTACACCGGCAGGCCCAGCTCCTCGATCACCGCCGGGTCCTCGATGCCGGGGTTGAGCATGCGCTGCAGGAAAACGCCGGCGACGGCGAGGAAACCGCCAAGCAGCGTCGCGATCAACACCACCAGCGACTTGCGCGGCTTGACCGGCCTGGAAGTATCTACCACCGCCGGGTCGACAATGCGGACGTTACCGACAGTACCCGCTCTCGCCACGTCGAGCTGCTGGGCCTGATTGAGCAATGCGGTATACAACTCGTTGGATACCTGCAGATCCCGAGTCAGGCGAAGTAACTCCTGTTGGGTATCCGGCAGCTCGCTTACCTGACGCCGGAAGCCAGCCTTGCGCGCCTCCAGCTCGCCGATCTGGTTCAGTAAGGCACGGTATGCCGGGTGATCCCGGGTGAAGCTCCGATCCATCTCAGCCTGCTTCAAACGCAGCTGCTGGATGGCGGTCTCGACGGCAACCTCCTGATCCAGAAGGCCTTTGGTCTGCATGGTGATGTCGACAGAGTTGGCAGAGGACTGATACCTAGCCATTGCCTCCTGCGCCTCTTCGACCTGCTTGCGCACCGTCGGCAGTTGCTCCTTCACGAACCTCAGCTGCGCCGCAGCCTCTGCAGAGCTACGCTCGACATTCTGGCGTACATACCCTTCGACCACTTTTTGCAGAACAGCTTCCGCCCTGCCCGGATCAGTGTGCTCGTATGAGACCTGGAGAATCCCGGATTCCTTGCCCTGCTCGGACACGCGCACCTGCTGCTGCAAGCCAGTCACCACATCCAGGAAGCGGCGCTTGGTCACAGTGAATGTCATTCCCGGATTTCCCCGTAGCGCGGTTACCTCAACCACGATCTCGCCACGCTGTGAAGTCTCGCCAAGCCTGCCTCGGATCAGCTCCCCACCATCCGGTCGGCGAAGCACGTAGGAAGCAGGTTCGGGGCCGAGTTCGAGTTCAAGAGGAACTCCGATCAGTCCAGACGGCAGATCCAGGCGCTGGAATTCCAAGTGCTCGCCACCCCAGCCGTAGCCTTTCAGCCCAAGGAAGGGGGGCGCTACGCTATCCGGCGCATCGCCCCTGTATCGCCTCGCGATCGCATTACCGAACACGGGGAACCGCCGAGGCTCGACCCGAATATCAAGATTGAGCTCTTGCACGGCCGAACCAACAACCGTGCGTGACGTAAGGAGCGCCACCTCAGTTGTAGCGGCAACACTCCCGCCACCTGCGAGCGAGGTGAGATCGGAAAGCCCCGGAATCGAAGGCATCTTCGACTCGACCTGGACCATCGCCTGCGCCCTGTAAACGGGCGCAGCCAGCTGTACGTAGAGAACGCTCAGTACAAAGAAGAGGGCGGTCGTCGCAATGATCCACCACTTCTTGTCGAGCAGTACACCTACCAGCTCGCGCAGATCGATCTCATCCTCGGTGCCTGGCGTTGCCGCCGATTCCTTGCCCATTATTCTTCTTCCGTTCGTGTGCGGTTTGGGGGGGGGCGCCGCCGAAGCGACATCACTTGATATAGGGAACCCAGCTGTCGACGCAGTCGTCGATAAGTCTGTACACGTGCTGGAATGCTTCGCGGTGCTGGCGGTATGGATCGGGGATTTCCTGCTGACCCCGCCACTTGCCCAGCAGGAAGGTCTTGCCACTGACTTGGGGAACCTCGCGCACGATCCGGGCGTGGTGCGACTGCTCCATCACCAGGACCAAATCGGCTGCCACCAGAACCGACGGTGTCGCTTGCCGCGCCACGTGGCTATCCGGATCGATGCCGTTCTCCCGCAGCAATGTCGCCGCCTGCGGATCAACGGGGCGTCCGACCAGTGCTTGAAGCCCCGCCGAAGAAACCTCGACGTTCGACCGCCCTTGCAAACGGCGTCGCATGAGCAATTCGGCGGTTGGGCTACGACATATATTGCCTACGCAGACGAACAGTATCTTCCTGAACACGTAAAGCCGGTCCCGGATTTTTACAAAAGTAAATAGGGGGTTGGGTGGTTGCCGGAACCAGCTTAACCGAACACCGGGCCATGCTGCAGCGCGGCGGCGTGAAGGTTTCGTCAATAAGCATTTGATTGCGTTTGACATTTCACAACCTCTGCGCTTACTGTCCGAATTGTGCAGGGTCCCCTCCAACCCCCCTAGGAGCACTCCCCCATGAAAACGAAACTTTCTGCCTTGGCCGTGGCGATCGGCTTGGTTATCCATCCCTATGCTTTTGCGCAGGAGCAGCAGGAACAGACCGGTCAGCCTGGTGGCACCGAGGTTGCAGCCGAAGAAGGCGCAGTTAGCACCACCGCTATCGTTGCTGGCACCGCTCTGGCAGCCGCGGGCATCTTGGCCGCGGCTGCCAGAGCGGTGCCAGCAACGATAGCGGTGGTGCTAACT
>NZ_PDWP01000029.1 GCF_010093235.1 Pseudoxanthomonas suwonensis
GGTCATGGCGCGGATTGTAGCGCCGGCTCCCGGCGCAGGCCGGGGAGGTGGGGCAGGCGGGCCTGCCGCCATCCGTTGGTGGCGCGGCCCGCCCCCGGACTCAGGCGTCCTGGGCCGGGCGCCGGTCCGGCTTGCGCCGGATGTAGACCTGCTTGTGCACCCGGGCCACGACCTCGCCGTTGGCGTCGACCACGTCGTTCTCGAACCAGTGCAGGTACTTGTCGCCGCCGGCGGTGGCCTGGCGGATCTGCTCCAGCACCGCGTCGTCGACCCGGAAGGTGGTGGACACCCTGGTGCGCCCCGGGCGCAGGAATTCGATCCGTCCCTCGCGGTCCCAGACCCAGTAGTCCCGGCCCAGGCAGTGCATCAGCAGCAGCATCCAGAACGGGTCGGTCATGGCGAACAGGCTGCCGCCGAAGTGGGTGCCGACGTAGTTGCGGTTCCACGGGCGCAGGCGCAGTTCCACCCGGGCCTGGCGCCAGTCCGGGGACAGTGCGGCCACATGGATGCCGGTGAACAGGAACGGGGGCCACAGGTTCATCAAGTGGCGCATCAATGCTGGCGACATCGTGGGTCGGGCTGGAACGACGGGGGCGCGCAGCGTACCATACGTGTTGGTACGGAAATGGTTTCATGCGCGGGCCGAGGGGGCGCTGGGCTAGACTGTGCGCCTTTACCGGCCGTCCCGGCCGCTGAACGGAACCGACCGCCCCGCATGAGCTGGCTCAGCAAACTGATGCCCTCCGGCATCCGCACCGAAAGCGCCTCCAACCGCAAGCGCAGCGTCCCCGAGGGGCTGTGGGAGAAGTGCGACCGCTGCGGCGCCGCGCTGTACCGCCCGGAGCTGGAGGAGAACCTGGAGGTGTGCCCCAAGTGCGCCTTCCACATGCCCATCCGTGCCCGCGCGCGCCTGGCCTCGCTGTTCGACCCCGGCTCCACCACCGAGATCGCCGCCAGGCTGGCGCCGACCGACGTGCTGAAGTTCCGCGACCAGAAGCGCTACGCCGACCGCATCAAGTCCACCCAGAAGGCCACCGGCGAGTACGACGCCCTGATCGCGATGGAGGGCACGCTCAAGGGCCGTCCGCTGGTGGCCAGCTCGTTCGACTTCGCCTACATGGGCGGCTCGATGGGCTCGGTGGTGGGCGAGAAGTTCACCCTGGCGGCCGAGCGCGCGCTGGAGATCGGCGCCCCGTTCGTCAACTTCTCCGCCTCCGGCGGCGCGCGCATGCAGGAGAGCCTGTTCTCCCTGATGCAGATGGCCAAGACCTCGGCGGCGCTGGGGCGCCTGCGCGCGGCCGGCATCCCCTATATCTCGGTGCTGACCCATCCGACCACCGGCGGCGTCTCGGCCTCGTTCGCGATGCTGGGCGACCTCAACATCGCCGAGCCGGAGGCGCTGATCGGCTTCGCCGGTCCGCGCGTGATCGAGCAGACCGTGCGCGAGAAGCTGCCCGAGGGCTTCCAGCGCTCGGAGTTCCTGCTCGAGCACGGCGCCATCGACCAGATCTGCGACCGCCGCGAGTTGCGCGACCGCCTGGCCACCCTGCTGGCGATGATGATGCGCCAGCCCAAGCCCGACGACGCCCTGGACGCAGCATGAGCAGTTCCCGCCGCTACTTCGGCACCGACGGCATCCGCGGCCGGGTCGGTCAGGGACCGATTTCGGCCGATTTCGTGCTCCGCCTCGGCAATGCGCTGGGGCGGGTGCTGGCGGACAGCGGGCAGGCCCGCCCCACGGTGGTGATCGGCAAGGACACGCGCATCTCCGGCTACATGTTCGAGTCGGCCCTGGAGGCCGGCCTGGTCGCGGCCGGCGCCAACGTGCAGATGCTGGGCCCGATGCCCACGCCCGCCGTGGCCTTCCTGACCCGCACCCTGGGCGCCGACGCCGGCATCGTCATCAGCGCCTCGCACAACCCGCACTACGACAACGGCATCAAGTTCTTCTCGGCCGAAGGCGAGAAGCTCGCCGACCCCACCGACCGGGCGATCGGGGCCGCGCGGGACGAGCCGTTCTCGACGGTCGAATCCGGCCAGCTGGGCAAGGTCGCGCGCGCGCGCGACGCCGTCGGCCGCTACATCGAGTTCTGCAAGGCCTCGGTGCCGCGCGGCTTCGACCTGCGCGGGCTGAAGGTCGTGCTCGACTGCGCCCACGGCGCCACCTACCACATCGCCCCGCTGATGTTCCGCGAACTGGGCGCGGAGGTGACCGCCATCGGCGCCGCGCCGGACGGCGTGAACATCAACGCCGGCGTCGGCTCCATGCATATCGGCAACCTCGCGGCCAAGGTCGTGGAGGCCGGCGCCGACCTGGGCATCGCCTTCGACGGCGACGGCGACCGCGTGCTGATGGTCGACGCCCAGGGGCGCACCGTGGACGGCGACGGCCTGCTGTACGTGCTGGCCCGCGACTGGCAGGCCAGCGGCCGCCTGCGCGGCCCGGTGGTCGGCACGCTGATGACCAACTACGGCCTGGAGCGCGCGCTGGAGCAGGCCGGTATCCCGTTCCAGCGGGCCAAGGTCGGCGACCGCTACGTGCACCAGGCCCTGGTCGAGGGCGGCGGCGTGCTCGGCGGCGAGGCTTCCGGCCACCTGCTGTGCCTGGATCGCGCCACCACCGGCGACGCCATCGTCAGCGCGCTGCAGGTGCTCGACGTCCTGCGCCGCGCCGGCCAGCGCCTGGACCAGGCCCTGGAAGGCCTGGCGGTCGTGCCGCAGGCCACGGTCAACGTGCGCCTGGATGGCGCGAAGGCGGCCGACGTCGTCGCTGCCGATGGCGTGCGCGAGGCGCTGCGGCAGGCGCAGTCGGCCGTGCAGGGCCGCGGCCGCGCCTTCCTGCGGCCGTCCGGTACCGAGCCGGTGGTGCGGGTCACGGTGGAAGCCGACGATGCCGCGCTGATGCAGGCCACCCTCGACACCCTTGCCTCGGCCGTGCGCCAGGCCGCCGGCTGAAGCCGGCAAAGTCCCAGGCGCCGGCCGCGCGGCCGGCGCCGCATCACCCCGGAGTATTTCCCCTCATGTCCGCCCGTATCCCCACCTTCGACATCACACGCTACGACACCGACCGCGAGGCCTTCGTGGCCGAGCTCGGTGCGGCCTACCGCGAGTGGGGCTTTGCCGGCATCAGCAACCATGGCATTTCGCCGGAACTGATCGACAACGCCTACGCCGCCTTCAAGAAGTTCTTCGCCCTCCCGGAGGAGGTGAAGAAGAAGTACCACGTGCCCGGCGGCGGCGGCGCCCGCGGCTACACCCCGTTCGGGGTGGAGACCGCCAAGGGCAGCAAGCACTTCGACCTGAAGGAGTTCTGGCACATCGGCCGCGAGATCCCGGACGATTCCAAGTACCGCCAGTTCATGGCGCCGAACCTGTGGCCGGAGGAAGTGCCGGAGTTCCGCGAGTACGGCTACGCCCTGTACCAGGCGCTGGATTCGCTTGGGTCGCGCGTGCTGAGCGCGCTGGCGCTGCACATCGGCCTGCCGGAGGACTTCTTCGCGGACAAGACCAACTTCGGCAACTCGATCCTGCGCCCGATCCACTACCCGCCGATCACCGCCGACGACATCCCCAACGTGCGCGCCGGCGCCCACGGCGACATCAACTTCATCACCCTGCTGGTCGGCGCCAGCGCCGCGGGCCTGGAAGTGCGCTCGCACGAGGGCGAGTGGGTGCCGTTCACTTCCGAGGGCGACACCATCGTGGTCAACATCGGCGACATGCTCGAGCGCCTGACCAACCACGTGTACCCGTCGACCATCCACCGCGTGGTCAACCCCCCGGGCGAGGAGGCGCGCAAGCCGCGCTACTCGGTGCCGTTCTTCCTGCACCCGAACCCGGATTTCCTGATCGACGTGCTGCCGTCGTGCGTGAGCGCGGACAACCCGAGCCGCTATCCGGAGCCGATCACCGCCCAGGGGTTCCTCGAGCAGCGCCTGCGCGAGATCAAGCTGAAGTAAGCGCCACGGAAAGCGCGTCCTGTCCTGCGTTGTCAGGGCGCGCTTTCCCGTACCGCACGGTATCCTTCCGCGCGGTTACGTACTTACGGGAGCGGGCATGCGTCGCAGGATCGTCGCGGGCAACTGGAAACTGTATGGCACGCGGGACTTCGCGACCTCGCTGGTCGCCGAGGTCGCGGCGCAGGCCCCGATCCCCGGCGTCGAGCTGGTGGTCCTGCCGCCGATGCCCTACCTGGGCGACCTGATCGAGGACTTCGAGGGTTCGGCCCTGCAGTTCGGTGCCCAGGACGTCAGTCCGCACGGCGAGGGCGCCTACACGGGCGAGGTCTCCGCCCGCATGGTGGCCGACGTCGGCGCGCGCTACACGCTGTGCGGCCATTCCGAGCGCCGCCGCTACCACGCCGAATCCAGCGAGCTGGTCGCGCGCAAGGTGCAGGCGGCCCTGGAGGCCGGCCTGGTGCCGATCCTGTGCCTGGGCGAGCACCTGGAGGACCGCGAGGCCGGCCGCGCCGAGGAGGTCATCGCCGGGCAGCTGCAGCCGGTGCTGGACCGGGGCGGGGTGGGGGGCTTGGCCGGCGCGGTGGTCGCCTACGAGCCATGCTGGGCCATCGGCACCGGCCGGACCGCCAGCCCGGAGCAGGCCCAGGAGATGCACGCATTCATCCGTCGCCAGATCGCCGCGCACGATGCTAGAATCGCCGATTCGCTGCCCATCCTTTACGGGGGCAGCGTGAAGCCCGACAACGCCGGCGCGCTGTGCGCGCAGCCGGACGTGGACGGCGGGCTGATCGGCGGCGCCTCCCTGGTGGCCGCGGATTTCCTGGCCATTGCCCGGGCCGCTGCGGCGGCCCGGTAAGCGAGACCCTGACAATGCTGATGCTGATCCTCAACGTGGTGTACGTGCTGGTGGCGATCGCCATGATCGTGCTGATCCTGCTGCAGCGCGGCGCCGGCGCGGCCGCCGGCTCCGGCTTCGGCGCGGGCGCCTCCGGCACGGTGTTCGGCGCGCGCGGCGCGTCCAACTTCCTGTCCAAGAGCACCAAGTGGCTGGCCGTGGTGTTCTTCGGCATCAGCCTGTTCATGGCCTGGTACGCCACCCACGGCGCGCGCCCGGTGGTGGACCAGGACCTGGGCGTGATGGGCCAGCTGGAAGTCCCGGCGGCTCCGTCCGTGGCGCCCGGCGAGCTGCCGCCGCCGCCTGCCGCCTCCGAGGTGCCGGCCGCCGCGCCGGCCGCCAGCGAGGTCCCGGCGCCGGCGCAGCAGGAAAATGCGCAAGAGGCTGCTACTCCGGCCGAGTAACGCGTACAATGCGCCGCGCGCCGCAGCCGGCGCGAGAGTTTCAGCCCAGGTGGCGGAATTGGTAGACGCACTACCTTGAGGTGGTAGCGACGAGAGTCGTAGGGGTTCGAGTCCCCTCTTGGGCACCAAAACACGGCCCGGCGTGTATGCCGGGCGAAGAAGGCCCGCTTCGGCGGGCTTCTTTGTTTCCGCGGAAAGTTGAGGAAGCGTCGATAAAGGGGGCAAAGCGTTTACCCTTGTCTTCGCGGAGGCTACAATTCCGCTGCTATGCACAACCGCGCGGCCGGGTCTTCCCGTGCCGCGCGGCGCATTGGCGAGTACCGCGGCCAGGCCGCGGCAGGACAGGCGAGGGGAGTGCCGCGCGTGCGGTCCCGTCGCCCACCCAAGCCCGCTCCCGGGCAGAGGCAAGAGAGAACCACACGTGCTGGCCCAATACCTGCCGACCCTGCTGTTCCTGATCGTGGCCACCGGGATCGGCGTTGCGCTGATCATCGTCGGCCGCGTGCTCGGACCCCGCAGTCCGGACGCCCGGAAGCTGTCGCCCTACGAGTGCGGCTTCGAGGCGTTCGAGGACGCGCGCATGAAGTTCGACGTGCGCTACTACCTGATCGCGATCCAGTTCATCGTCTTCGACCTGGAAATCATCTTCATCGTGCCGTGGACCCTCGTGTTCCAGGACCTGGGGCCGCGCGCGCTGGTCACCATGGGCCTGTTCGTGGGGATGCTCTTCCTCGGCTTCGTCTACGTCTGGAAGAAGGGAGCGCTCGAATGGGAGTGATCCAAACCATCGACCGCCTGATGACCAACCCGATGCCCGAGGCGCGGGTTGAGGACATCCTGCGGCCCGCCGGCGAGAACCCGCTGCTGGAGAAGGGTTACGTCACCACCAGCGTCGACGCGCTGGTCAACTGGGCGCGCACCGGCTCGATGTGGCCGATGACCTTCGGCCTGGCCTGCTGCGCGGTCGAGATGATGCACGCCGGCGCCGCGCGCCTGGACCTGGACCGCTACGGCGTGGTGTTCCGCCCGTCGCCGCGCCAGTCGGACGTGATGATCGTGGCCGGCACCCTGGTCAACAAGATGGCCCCGGCGCTGCGCAAGGTCTACGACCAGATGCCCGACCCGAAGTGGGTCATCTCCATGGGCAGCTGCGCCAACGGCGGCGGCTACTACCACTACTCGTACTCGGTGGTGCGCGGCTGCGACCGCATCGTGCCGGTGGACATCTACGTGCCCGGCTGCCCGCCGACGGCCGAAGCGCTGGTCTACGGCATCCTGCAGCTGCAGAAGAAGATCTGGCGCACGCAGACGGTGGCGGCGAAGAAGAACAACACCATCGCCCGCTGATCCTCCCTCCAAGATCCACCGCGCGCCCTGCGCGCACGAACGACGGAAACGCCAAGCCCCATGGCCGAGCCAGCTGCCACCTTCGCCCAGCGACTGCGCGACCGATTCCCCGGCGCCACGGTCACCGTGGCCGAGCCCCGTGGTGAAGTCACCCTCGAGGCCTCCGCCCAGGACCTGCTCGCCACCTGCGTCGCCCTGCGCGACGAGTTCGGCTTCGAGCAGCTCACCGATCTGTGCGGCATCGACTACATGGGCTACGGAAGCGACGAGTGGGACACCGACGACGTGTCCTCCACCGGCTTCAGCCGCGGCGTCGAGGGCAAGGGCCCGGGCCGCTTCGGCTGGGGCGAGAGGCCCAGCGAGCAGGGCGAGGCCGGCATCGAGCCGGTGCTGGTGCCGGAGCGCCGCTTCGCCGCGGTCGTCCACCTGATCTCGTATTCGAACAACCGCCGCCTGCGCGTGCGCTGCTTCGCCCAGGACGACTCCCTGCCGGTCGTGCCGTCGCTGACCCCGGTCTGGCGCGGCGCCAACTGGTTCGAGCGCGAGGCGTTCGACCTGTACGGCATTATCTTCGAAGGCCATCCGGACCTGCGCCGGATCATGACGGACTACGGTTTCGTCGGCCATCCGTTCCGCAAGGACTTCCCGCTGATCGGCAACGTCGAGGTCCGCTACGACGAAGAGCGCAAGCGCGTGGTCTACGAGCCGGTGACCTCGGTCGAGCCGCGCGTCGGCGTGCCGCGCGTGATCCGCGACGACGCCCGCTACCAGACCGCCGCGGGCGAAGCCGCACAACGGGAGGCCGCCAAGTGAGCGCCCAGATGCTTACTGACAACCACAGCCAGCCGGGCCAGCCGGCCGGCGGCTCCGCCGTTCCGCGGCAGGAGATCCGCAACTACACGATGAACTTCGGCCCGCAGCATCCGGCCGCGCACGGCGTGCTGCGCCTGATCCTGGAGATGGACGGCGAGACCATCGTCCGCGCCGACCCGCACGTGGGCCTGCTCCACCGCGGCACCGAGAAGCTGGCCGAGTCCAAGCCGTTCAACCAGTCGATCCCGTACATGGACCGCCTGGACTACGTGTCGATGATGTGCAACGAGCACGCCTACGTGCGCGCGATCGAGACCCTGCTGGGGATCGAGGCGCCGGAGCGCGCCCAGTACATCCGCACGATGTTCGACGAGATCACCCGCATCCTGAACCACCTGATGTGGGTCGGTTCCAACGCGCTGGACCTGGGCGCGATGGCGGTGTTCCTGTACGCGTTCCGCGAGCGCGAGGAGCTGATGGACGTCTACGAGGCGGTCAGCGGCGCGCGCATGCACGCGGCCTACTACCGCCCGGGCGGCGTCTACCGCGACCTGCCGGACCACATGCCGAAGTACAAGGAGTCGCCCTGGCACAAGGGCGCCAAGCTCAAGCGCTTCAACGAGGCGCGCGAGGGTTCGCTCCTGGACTACATCGAGCACTTCACCCGCGAGTTCCCCAAGCGCGTCGACGAGTACGAGACGCTGCTGACGGACAACCGCATCTGGAAGCAGCGCACCGTCGGCATCGGCGTGGTCACCCCCGAGCAGGCCCATGCCTGGGGCATGACCGGCCCGATGCTGCGCGGTTCGGGCATCGCCTGGGACCTGCGCAAGAAGCAGCCGTACGCCAAGTACGACGCGGTGGACTTCGACATCCCGGTCGGCGTCAACGGCGACTGCTACGACCGCTACCTGGTCCGCATCGCCGAGATGCGCGAGTCGAACCGCATCATCGCCCAGTGCGTGAAGTGGCTGAAGGAAAACCCCGGCCCGGTGATGGTCAGGAACTTCAAGGTCGCCCCTCCCAAGCGGGAGGAGATGAAGGACGACATGGAAGCCCTGATCCACCACTTCAAGCTGTTCTCCGAGGGCTACTGCGTGCCGGCCGGCGAGACCTACGCCGCGGTCGAGGCGCCCAAGGGCGAGTTCGGCTGCTACCTGGTTTCCGACGGCGCCAACAAGCCGTTCCGCGTGCACCTGCGCGCCCCGGGCTTCGCGCACCTGTCGTCGATCGACGAGATCGTGCGCGGCCACATGCTGGCCGACGTCGTGGCCATGATCGGTACTTATGACCTTGTGTTTGGTGAGGTGGATCGATGAAGGCCACCGGTAATTTCGAGAACGCGCGCAACGTCGACCCGATGGTCGTGCTGAGCGACGCCACCCGCGCGCACATCGACCACTGGCTGACCAAGTTCCCGCCGGACCGCAAGCGGTCGGCGGTGCTGCAGGGCCTGCACGCGGCGCAGGAACAGAACGGGGGCTGGCTGAGCGACGAGCTGATCGCCGCCGTTGCCAAGTACCTGGACATCCCGCCGGTGTGGGCCTACGAGGTCGCCACCTTCTACTCGATGTTCGAGACCCAGCCGGTGGGCCGCAACAACGTTGCGTTCTGCACCAACATCAGCTGCTGGCTCAACGGGGCCCAGGAGCTGGTCGAGCATGCCGAGAAGAAGCTGGGCTGCAAGCTGGGCGAGTCCACCGCCGACGGCCGCGTCTACCTCAAGCGCGAGGAAGAGTGCGTGGCCGCGTGCTGCGGCGCCCCGGTGGTCGTGATCAACGGCCATTACCACGAGAAGCTCACCACCGAGAAGGTGGACGAGCTGCTCGACGGACTGAAGTGAGGGCGGCGCAGATGGCACACCACCCGAAGATTTCCGAGGGCTACGGCCCGGTCGGCCCGGCGCCGAAGGAGCACCAGGCGGTCTACACGACGCTGCACTTCGACAAGCCGTGGTCGTACGAGAACTACCTCAAGACCGGCGGCTACCAGGCGCTGCGCAAGATCCTGACCGAGAAAGTCCCGCCGGCCGACGTCATCGAGATGGTCAAGCAGTCCGGCCTGCGCGGCCGCGGCGGCGCAGGCTTCCCGACCGGCCTGAAGTGGAGCTTCATGCCCAAGGGCGACATGCAGAAGTACATCCTCTGCAACTCGGACGAGTCCGAGCCGGGCACCTGCAAGGACCGCGACATCCTGCGCTTCAACCCGCACGCGGTGATCGAAGGCATGGCCATCGCCTGCTACGCCACCGGCTCGACCGTGGGCTACAACTACCTGCGCGGCGAGTTCCACCACGAGCCCTTCGAGCACCTGGAGGAAGCCCTGGCCGAGGCCTACAAGCACGGCTGGCTGGGCAAGAACATCCTCGGCTCGGGCGTGGACATCGACATCTACAACGCCCTCGGCGCCGGCGCCTACATCTGCGGCGAAGAGACCGCGCTGATGGAGTCGCTGGAAGGCAAGAAGGGCCAGCCGCGCTTCAAGCCGCCGTTCCCGGCCAACTTCGGCCTGTACGGCAAGCCGACCACGATCAACAACACCGAGACCTACGCCTCGGTGCCGGCGATCGTGCGCAACGGCGCCGAGTGGTTCATGAACCTGGGCAAGCCCAACAACGGCGGCTGCAAGATCTTCTCGGTCTCCGGCCACGTCGCGCGCCCCGGCAACCACGAGATCCGCCTGGGCACCCCGTTCTCCGAGCTGCTGGACATGTGCGGCGGCATCCGCAACGGCAACCGCATCAAGGCGGTAATCCCGGGCGGTTCCTCGATGCCGGTGCTGCCGGGCGAGGTGATGATGGGCCTGACCATGGACTACGACTCGATCCAGAAGGCCGGTTCGGGCCTGGGTTCGGGCGCGGTCATCGTCATGGACCACACCACCTGCATGGTGCGCGCCTGCCAGCGCATCGCGCGCTTCTACTACAAGGAAAGCTGCGGCCAGTGCACGCCGTGCCGCGAGGGCACCGGCTGGATGTACCGCATGCTGACCCGCATCGCCAACCTGGAGGCGACGCTGGACGACCTGCACATGCTGCGCACCGCGGCGGGGCAGATCGAAGGCCACACCATCTGCGCGTTCGGCGAAGCCGCCGCGTGGCCGGTGCAGGGCTTCCTGCGCCACTTCTGGCATGAATTTGAGTACGCCATCGTCAACAAGCGCTTCCTCGTCGACGACGAGCGCGACGGGACGGTGGTCCGCTCCAACGTGGAGGTGGCCGCGTGAGTGCGCAGCCCGTGAACCCGAACCTTCCGCCGGACCACGTCACCGTCTTCATCGACGGCGTCGAACTGGCCGCGCCCAAGGGATCGATGATCATCCAGGTTGCCGACAAGGCCGGCATCCCGATCCCGCGTTTCTGCTACCACGACAAGCTGGCCATCGCCGCGAACTGCCGCATGTGCCTGGTCGACACCGAGGTCGGCGGCCGCGCCGCGCCGAAGCCGTCGCCGGCCTGCGCCACGCCGGTGATGGACGGCATGAAGGTCTTCACCCGCAACGAGAAGGCCCTCAAGTCGCAGCGCAACGTGCTCGAGTTCCTGCTGATCAACCACCCGCTGGACTGCCCGGTCTGCGACCAGGGCGGCGAGTGCGAGCTGCAGGACCTGTCGCTGGGCTACGGCCGCTCGGTCAGCCGCTTCGTCGAGCGCAAGCGCGTGGTGCCGGACGAGGACATCGGTCCGCTGGTCGCCACCGAGATGACCCGCTGCATCCAGTGCACCCGCTGCGTGCGTTTCCCCGGCGAGATCGCCGGTACGTACGAGCTGGGCGGCATGTACCGCGGCGAGAACCTGCAGATCGGCACCTATGACGGCAAGCCACTGACCACCGAGCTGTCCGGCAACGTCATCGACGTGTGCCCGGTCGGCGCGCTGACCAACAAGGTGTTCCAGTTCCGCGCCCGTCCGTGGGAGCTGATCGCCAAGGAGTCGCTGGGCTACCACGACGCCCTGGGCTCGAACCTGTTCCTGCACAGCCGCCGCGGCGAAGTGCTGCGCGCCGTGCCGCGCGAGAACGAGCTGGTCAACGAGTGCTGGCTGTCCGACCGCGACCGCTACTCGCACCAGGGCCTGGATGCCGCCGACCGCGCCACCGTGCCGCTGGTCAAGGCGGGCGGGGAGTGGAAGGAGGCGACCTGGGCCGAGGCCCTGTCCGCCGCCGCCGCGATCCTGCGCGACAACAAGGGCGACGACCTGGGCGTGCTGGCGCACCCGGCCACCTCGAACGAGGAGGGCGGCCTGCTGGCCGCGCTGGCGGCCGCGCTGGGCACCGGCAACATCGACCACCGCATCGCCAACCGCGACTTCTCCGACGCCGCGGTCGCCGAGCCGTTCGCGCTGCCGGTCTCCGAGATCGAGCAGGCCGACGCCATCGTCGTGGTCGGCAGCAACATCCGCCACGAGCTGCCGTTGCTGCACGCCCGCCTGCGCAAGGCGCAGACCAAGCACGGCGCGCGCATCCACGTGGTCAACCCGGTCGACTTCGACTTCACCTTCGCCGCCGCCGGCAAGCACATCGTGCCGCCGTCGGGCTTCGCCGGCGTGCTGGGCGGGGCCGAGCTGCGCGGTGCGCTGCAGGGCGCGACCCGTCCGGTGGTGATCGTCGGCGCGATTGCCGAGAACCATCCGCAGGCCGCCGCGATCCGCGCTGCCGCGCGCGACTTCGCGATCGCCACCGGCGCCTCGCTGTGCCGCATCCCGCAGGGCGCCAACGCCGTTGGCCTGGCCCGCGCCGGCGTGCTGCCGGCCGGCCGCGACGTCGCCGCCATGTTCGCCGAGCCGCGCCGCGCCTATGTGCTGTACGGCATCGAGCCGGGCCTGGACTTCGCCGACACCGCCGCCGCGCTGAAGGCGCTCAACGGCGCCAGGGTCGTGGCCTTCAGCCACTTCGCCTGCGAGTCCACCCGCGCGGTGGCCGACGTGATCCTGCCGATCGGCGCGCTGCCCGAGATCGAGGCCACGCTGACCAACCTCAACGGCATCGAGCAGTCGGCGCACGCCGCCGGCCGCCTGCCGGGCCAGGCCCGCGAGGGCTGGCGCGTGCTGCGTGCGCTGGGTGGCGAGCTGGGCCTGGCCGGCTTCGAGTTCACCGACCTGGCCGGCGCGCGCGCGATGCTGGAAGGCGGTCGCGCGGTGCAGGTCCGCGCCGGTGCCGCCGGCGCGGCGGGCGAGGGCGGCCTGGAGCTGGCCCTGGTCCCGGCGATCTACCGCACCGACGCGGTGGTCCGTCGTGCGGCCGCGCTGCAGGCGCATCCGCTCAACGTCGCCCCGCGCATCGTGCTCAATCCGGCCGACGCGGCGGGCATCGGGTCCGGCGCGGTGGTCAAGGTCAAGGGCGCGCACGGCACGGCCACCCTGCCGGTCGAGCTGGATGCGCGGGTCGCCGCCGGTGCGGCATGGATCGAAGGTGGCCACGGCGCCACCGCGCCGCTGGGCGCTGGCCGGGTCGAGGTGGTGAAGGCATGAACGAACTGCTGATCAACGCGGTCGGACCGCTGCGCGAGTGGTTCTACGGCCTGGGCGAACTGGGCCCGGCGCTGTGGATCGTGCTGAAGATCCTGACCATCGCCATGCCGGTGATCATCGCCGTGGCGTTCTACGTGGTCTGGGAGCGCAAGCTCATCGGCTGGATGCACGTGCGCCACGGGCCCATGTACGTGGGCATGGGCATCTTCCAGGCGTTCGCGGACGTCTTCAAGCTGCTGTTCAAGGAAGTCATCCAGCCGGCCAACGCGCACAAGGTCATGTACGTGCTGGCCCCGCTGATCGTGCTGGCGCCGGCGTTTGCGGCGTGGGCGGTGGTGCCGTTCGACTACCAGCTCGTGCTGTCCAACGCCAACGCCGGCCTGCTGTACCTGCTGGCGATGACCTCGCTGGGCGTGTACGGCGTGATCATCGCCGGCTGGGCCTCCAACTCGAAGTACGCCTTCCTCGGCGCGATGCGTTCGGCCGCGCAGGTGGTCAGCTACGAGATCGCGATGGGTTTCGCGCTGGTCGGCGTGCTGATCGCCGCCGGCAGCCTGAACCTGACCGACATCGTGATGGCCCAGTCGGGCGATGCCGGCTTCTTCGAGTGGTTCTGGCTGCCGCTGCTGCCGCTGTTCATCGTGTACTGGGTGTCCGGCGTCGCCGAGACCAACCGCGCGCCGTTCGACGTGGTGGAAGGCGAGTCGGAGATCGTGGCCGGCCACATGGTCGAGTACTCGGGTTCGGCGTTCGCGCTGTTCTTCCTGGCCGAGTACGCCAACATGATCCTGGTCAGCTTCCTGATCTCGATCTTCTTCCTCGGCGGCTGGCTGAGCCCGATCCAGGGCTGGGTCACGGCGGACGTCTCGCCGTGGATCGACTGGGTCTGGAAGGGCGGCTGGCCGTGGCTGCTGGCCAAGGTGGTGTTCTTCGCCAGCGCATACATCTGGTTCCGCGCCAGCTTCCCGCGCTACCGCTACGACCAGATCATGCGTCTGGGCTGGAAGGTCTTCATCCCGCTCACGATCTTCTGGATCGCGGTGACCGCTCTGCTGGTGTTCTTTGGCGTGTTCGAGAAGGGCGCCTGATCCGATGAACAAAGTCGTCCACTATTTCAAGAGCCTGATGCTGCTGGAGCTGATCCAGGGGCTGGGCCTGACCCTGCGGTACCTGTTCCGTCCCAAGTACACGATGATGTACCCGATGGAGAAGTTCCCGCAGTCGCCGCGTTTCCGCGGCCTGCATGCGCTGCGCCGCTACCCGAACGGCGAGGAGCGCTGCATCGCGTGCAAGCTGTGCGAGGCGGTGTGCCCGGCGCTGGCCATCACCATCGACTCCGCGCGGCGCGAGGACGGCACCCGCCGCACCACGCGCTACGACATCGACCTGTTCAAGTGCATCTACTGCGGCTTCTGCGAGGAAAGCTGCCCGGTGGATTCGATCGTGGAGACGCACGTGATGGAGTACCACTTCGAGAAGCGCGGCGAGAACATCGTCACCAAGCCGCAGCTGCTCGCCCTCGGTGACCGCCTCGAGGCGGAAATCGCCGAGCGTCGCGCCGCCGACGCCGCCTACCGCTGAGGCCACGATGGACTGGATCAAGATCGCCTTCTATGCCTTCGCCGCCGTGGCCGTCGCCTCGGCCGGCGCCGTGATCAGCGTGCGCAACCCGGTCAACGCCGTGCTGTGCCTGATCCTCACCTTCTTCTCCGTGGCCTGCACCTGGCTGCTGGTCGGCGCCGAGTTCCTCGGCGTCGCCCTTGTCCTGGTGTACGTCGGCGCGGTGATGGTGCTGTTCCTGTTCGTGGTGATGATGCTGGACATCGACGTGGCCGCGATCCGCGAGGGCTGGGTCAGGTTCCTGCCGGTAGGCCTGGTGGTCGCGGTGGTGATGCTGGTGCAGGTGCTGACGCTGATCGGCGTCAAGTCGCGCACGGCGACCCCGTTCCCGGCAGACAACGCCGCGGCGCTGGCGGCCGACACCTCCAACACCCGCTGGCTGGCGGAGACGCTGTTCACGCAGTACATCCTGCCGTTCGAGTTCGCGGCGGTGATCCTGACCGTGGCGGTGATCGCGGCGGTGATGATCACCCTGCGCAAGCGCACCGGCATCAAGACCCAGAACGCGGCAGAGCAGTCGCGGGTCAAGGCGGCCGACCGCCTGCGCATGGTTTCCATGCCGGCCGAGAAGCCCGCGCCGCTTGCACCGAAGGCCGAAGGGGAGGGCCAGGCATGATCACCCTTGGACACATGCTGGCGCTGGGCGCGGTGCTGTTCTGCATCAGCCTCGCGGGCATCTTCCTCAACCGCAAGAACGTCATCGTCCTGCTGATGTCGATCGAGCTGATGCTGCTTTCGGTCAACATCAACTTCATCGCCTTCTCGCGCGAGCTGGGTGATGCGGCTGGCCAGCTGTTCGTGTTCTTCATCCTGACGGTCGCGGCCGCGGAGGCGGCGATCGGCTTGGCGATCCTGGTGGCGCTGTTCCGTACCCGCGGCACCATCAACGTCGGCGAGGTGGATTCGCTCAAGGGCTGATGCCCGCGGGCACGTCCCGGATGCGGTCGGGCCGCGAGGCTGGCCGCTCCCGGGGCGGAGAGGGACGCCGCGTCGCGGCGGGCAACACACGCAGGGCGCCGCCGCGACGGCGCCCGACCCGGCCCCGGCCGGGCGGAATTGGAAGTGGCGGCATGCGCGGCCGGTGGTTGGATCCTCCGGCATCACGGCACGAACGGCACGTACTGGAACTTAGACGGCAACCATGATCATCTCCAAAACCCACCTGCTGCTGATCGTCCTGGCCCCGTTGCTGGGCAGCATCATCGCGGGTCTGTTCGGGCGCCAGGTCGGCCGCAGGGGCGCGCAGTGGGCGACCATCCTGGGCGTGGCGGTCAGCTGTGCGCTCTCGTGCTGGGTCCTGTACCAGCTGGTCGCCGGCGGCGCCGCGCCGTTCAACGAGAACGTCTACACCTTCTTCGACGTCGGCGGGTATTCGGCCCACGTCGGCTTCATGATCGACCGCCTGACGGCGATGATGATGGTGGTCGTCACCTTCGTGTCGCTGCTGGTCCATGTCTACACCATCGGCTACATGGCCGAGGACCCGGGCTACCAACGCTTCTTCAGCTACATCTCGCTGTTCACCTTCTCGATGCTCATGCTGGTCATGAGCAACAACTTCCTGCAGCTGTTCTTCGGCTGGGAAGCGGTGGGCCTGGTGTCGTACCTGCTGATCGGCTTCTGGTTCAAGCGCCCGAGCGCGGTGTTCGCCAACATGAAGGCGTTCATCGTCAACCGCGTCGGCGACTTCGGATTCCTGCTGGGCATCGCCGGCGTGCTGCTGTGGTTCGGCACCCTGGACTACGCCACCGTGTTCGCCAACGCGCCGTTGCTGCAGGGCGCCGAGGTGCAGATCTTCGAGGGCCACTCCTGGCAGGTCGCCACCATCATCTGCGTGTGCCTGTTCATCGGCGCCATGGGCAAGTCCGCCCAGGTCCCGCTGCACGTGTGGCTGCCCGACTCGATGGAGGGCCCGACCCCGATCTCGGCCCTGATCCACGCCGCGACCATGGTGACCGCGGGCATCTTCATGGTGGCGCGCATGTCGCCGCTGTTCGAGCTGACCCAGGCCACGCTGGACTTCGTCCTGTTCATCGGCGCCACCACCGCGTTCTTCACCGGCCTGATCGGCATCGTGCAGAATGACATCAAGCGCGTGGTGGCGTACTCGACCCTGTCCCAGCTGGGCTACATGACCGTCGCCCTGGGCGTGTCGGCCTACTCGGCGGCGGTGTTCCACCTGATGACCCACGCCTTCTTCAAGGCGCTGCTGTTCCTGGCCGCCGGCTCGGTGATCATCGGCATGCACCACGAGCAGGACATGCGCAAGATGGGCGGCCTGCGCAAGTACATGCCGATCACCTACTGGACCAGCGTGATCGGCACCCTGGCCCTGGTCGGCACCCCGTTCTTCTCGGGTTTCTACTCGAAGGACACCATCATCGAGGCCGCGGCTCACCACGCCCACGAGAGCAGCAGCTGGGTGGCCACCTACGGCTACTGGGCGGTGCTGGGTGGCGTGATCGTGACCAGCTTCTACAGCTTCCGCCTGCTGTTCCTGGCCTTCCACGGCGAGGAGCGCTTCCGCAACGCCGTCGCCCACCACGACGAGCATGCCCATGGCGCGGCGGCCCATACCGATGCCGAGGCCCAGGGCGGGCACGACGATGCGCACGCCGACCATGGCCACGACGACCATGGCCACCACGGCGCGCACGAGCCGCACGAGTCGCCGTGGGTGGTGACGGTGCCGCTGATCCTGCTGGCGATCCCGTCGATCCTGATCGGCTTCTTCACCATCGGCCCGATGCTGTTCGGCACCGACTGGCGCGGCCACCACGCCGACGCCCTGGTCCCGGGGCAGGCGGTGGGCTTCTTCACCGGCGTGATCGACTTCCTGGATCCGGCGCGCGACACCGTCGCCGCGGTCGGCCGCGAGTACTGGCACGGCCCGGTGGCCTACGCGCTGCACGGCATGCTCATGCCGGCGTTCTGGCTGACCCTGGCCGGCTTCCTGCTGGCCGCCGTGCTGTACCTGTGGAAGCCGGACGTCCCGGGCCGCCTGCGCAAGTCGCTGCACCCGGTGGTCCGCGTGCTGGAGGAGAAGTACGGCTTCGACCACCTGTGGATCAAGGGCTTCGCCGGCGGCGGCCTGGTGCTTGGCCGGATCTCGCGCTGGATCGACACCAATATCGTGGACGGCGTGTTCGTCAACGGCAGCGCCCGCGTCATCGGCCTGGCCGCTGCGCTCCTGCGCCGCACCCAGTCCGGTTACCTCTACCACTATGCCTTCGCCATGATCATCGGCCTCATCGCACTGCTGGCCGTGCTCATGCGTTACTGGCAATGAACTGACTGCACGGAAGAACACGACGTGGCGAACCACCTGTTGAGTGTCCTGATCTGGCTGCCGATCATCGGTGGCGCGCTGGTGCTGGCGCTGGGCGACCGGCCCGCGGCCGCACGCTGGTCCGCGCTGGGCGTGGCCCTGCTGACCCTGGTCCTGAGCGTGGGCCTGGTGACCGGGTTCGACTATGCCGCCCCCGGGCTGCAGTTCGTCGAGACCCGCGCCTGGATCCCGGCCTACGACATCCACTACAACCTGGGAGCCGACGGCATCGCCGTCGCCCTGATCCTGCTGACGACCATCGTCACCCCGCTGGCCCTGATCGGCGCGTGGGAGTCGATCCAGAAGCGGGTCAACCAGTACGTGGCCGCGTTCCTGATCCTGGAAGGCGTGACGGTGGGCATCTTCGCCGCCACCGACGCGATCCTGTTCTACGTGTTCTTCGAGGCCATGCTGATCCCGATGTTCCTGATCATCGGCATCTGGGGCGGCCCGCGCCGCATCTACGCGGCGATGAAGTTCTTCCTGTACACCTTCCTCGGCTCGGTGCTGATGCTGGTGGCGCTGATCTACCTGTACCTGAAGGGCGGCAGCTTCCAGCTGGCCGACCTGTACGCGTTGCCGCTGAGCGCGAAGGAGCAGACCTGGATCTTCTTCGCCTTCGCCGTCGCCTTCGCGGTGAAGGTGCCGATGTTCCCGGTGCACACCTGGCTGCCGGATGCGCACGTGGAGGCGCCGACCGCCGGTTCGGTGATCCTGGCGGCGATCGCGCTGAAGATCGGTGGCTACGGCTTCCTGCGCTTCAACCTGCCGATCACCCCGGACGCCGGCCACGAGTGGGCCTGGCTGATCATCGCCCTGTCGCTGATCGCGGTGATCTACGTCGGCCTGGTCGCCCTGGTCCAGGACGACATGAAGAAGCTGGTGGCGTACTCCTCGGTCGCGCACATGGGCTTCGTCACCCTGGGCAGCTTCATCGCCTTCACCCTGGTGCGCGACTACGGCTCGGTCGATGCCGCCCGCCTGGGCCTGCAGGGCGCGATGGTGCAGATGATCTCGCACGGCTTCGTGTCCGGCGCGATGTTCTCCTGCATCGGCGTGCTGTACGACCGCATGCACACCCGCCGCATCGCCGACTACGGCGGCGTGGCCAACGTGATGCCGTGGTTCGCCACCTTCTCGATGCTGTTCTTCATGGCCAACGCGGGCCTGCCGGGCACCAGCGGTTTCGTCGGCGAATTCATGGTCGTGCTGGCCAGCTTCCAGAAGCACCCGGTGATCGCGGTGCTGGCGGCGACCACCCTGATCACCGCCGCCGCGTACACCCTGTGGCTGTACCGCCGCGTGTTCTTCGGCGAGGTGGCCAACGCCCACGTCGCCGAACTGAAGGACATCAACGCACGCGAAGTGCTGGTGCTGGGCGTGTTCGCCGCCGGCACCCTGCTGTTCGGCCTGTGGCCCAAGCCGCTGACCGACCTGATGGAACCGTCGATCGCGCACCTGGCGAGCCAGATCGCCACCAGCAAGCTGTAAGGATTCCCCGAAGATGACCACGTCCCTCGCGATGCCGTCCGCCGCCGAGCTGGTGCCGTTGCTGCCCGAGCTGGTGCTGATTGGCGGTGCCTTCGCCCTGTTGATCGTCGACCGGTTCATCAATGCGCGCCACAAGGTGTGGACGCACTTCCTGTCGGTGCTGGTGCTGGCCGTGGTGCTGGCGATGCTGGCCACCGGCGTGGGCGGGCAGGGCGAAGTCCTGTCGGGCATGTTCGTGCGCGACACCGCCGCCGACGTCATGAAGATCGCCATCGTGCTGATGAGCGGCCTGACCCTCATCTACGGCTGGAGCTACCTGCGCGAGCGCAACCTGTACCAGGGCGAGCTGCCGGTGCTGGTGCTGTTCGCGACCGCCGGCATGATGATGCTGGTCTCGGCCGGCAGCCTGGTGATGGTGTACCTGGGCCTGGAACTGCTGGCGCTGAGCTCGTACGCGCTGGTGGCCGCCGACCGCGACAACCCGCGCGCCACCGAGGCGGCGATGAAGTACATCGTGCTCGGCTCGCTGGCCTCGGGCCTGCTGCTGTACGGCATGTCGCTGGTCTATGGCGCCACCGGCACCCTGCAGCTGGATGCGATCCACGCCGCCATCGATGGCAGCGACGAGCGCATGCTGCTGCTGACTGGTACCGCCTTCATGGTCGCCGGCGTGGCCTTCAAGCTGGGCGCCGCCCCGTTCCACATGTGGCTGCCGGACGTGTACCAGGGCGCCACCGCCCCGGTCGCCCTGTTCATCAGCACCGCGCCCAAGCTGGCCGCCTTCGGCATGGCCTGGCGCCTGCTGGAGGGAGGCGTGGGCCCGCTGGCGGAAGAGTGGAAGTGGCTGCTGGCCGGCCTGTCCGCGGTGTCGCTGGTGATCGGCAACCTGATGGCGCTGGCCCAGACCAACATCAAGCGCATGCTGGCGTACTCGACCGTCTCGCACATCGGCTTCCTGCTGATGGGCCTGGCCGGTGGCGATCCGTCCGGCTATGCCGCCGCGCTGTTCTATGCGATCGGCTACGCGATCATGTCCGCGGCCTCCTTCGGCGTGATCATCGCGCTGTCGCGCAATGGCTTCGAGGCCGAGAACATCGACGACTTCAAGGGCCTGTACGCCCGCAGTCCGGCGATCGCGTGGCTGATGCTGGTGGTGATGGCCTCGCTGGCCGGCGTTCCGCCGCTGCTGGGCTTCTGGGCCAAGCTCGCGGTCCTGCGCGCGGCGCTGTCCGGCGGCATGCTGTGGCTGGCGCTGCTGGGCGTGATCGCCGCGGTGGTTGGTGCGTTCTACTACCTGCGCGTGCTGAAGGTGATGTTCTTCGACGAGCCGGCCGGCGCGCCGCTGGCGCCGCACAACGACCGCGTGCTGGGCGTGGTGCTGGGCGTCAACGCCCTGGGCCTGCTGGCCCTGGGCCTGGCCTGGAACCCGATCATGGTGTGGTGCCAGCGCGCTTTCATGTAAGCGTCGCCTACCGAAGCCATCCGCGAAGCCCCCGCAAGCCGGGGGCTTCGCGTTTCCGGCGCGACGGTGCGATGTCGCGCGGTACGCGGTCCGGCCGGGCGTGCAGCCGACAGGTCGATTCCTGTATCATTCCCGCCGTTCCGGAGCGGCCACTGGCGGCTTCGGCGGGCAGGCCCCCGGCACGGGGCAGGCCCGGAAGGATGCCGGAGGGTCTTGCATCACGATGCGACAACCGGCATAATTCCGCTTCTGATGCGGGGTGGAGCAGTCTGGCAGCTCGTCGGGCTCATAACCCGAAGGTCGCAGGTTCAAATCCTGCCCCCGCTACCATGTTTCGAGGTTGTGCGGTGTTCCTGGGCGTCCAGGGCTGCGGGATCCTCAAGACTGGGCTTGCGACGGCGCATGTTCCCGCCGTTGCGCCGATTCCAGCACCATCGGATGAGAAGCCCGACAGGGCTCTCGAGCACAAGAGGCCCGCAAGGGCCTCTTGTCGTTTATGCGGCCGGCAGGCCGCGCCCCGCCACACCGCGTTGGAGTTGCCGCCGAAGATGAGCGAAAAGACCAGCGAAATCGTCCAGTTGCTCGCCCCGACCGTCGAGTCGCTGGGGCTTGAGCTGCTGGGCGTGGAATATCTTCCTGCGCCCGGTGGCGCTACCCTGCGCCTGTACATCGACGTGCCGGCGGGCGAGGGCGGCGAGCCCGGGCGCACCGTGACCATCGAGGACTGCGAAGCGGTCAGCCGCGAGGTCTCGGCCCAGCTCGACGTGGCCGACCCGATCGCCGGGAACTACACCCTGGAGGTGTCGTCGCCCGGCATGGACCGTCCGCTGTTCACGGCCGCGCATTTCGCGCGCTTCGTCGGCGAGCAGGCCAAGGTCGGGCTGAAACTGCCGCAGGACGGGCGCCGCCGCCTGCAGGGGCGGATCCTGCGCGTGGACAACGGCGAAGTGACCTTCGCGCTCGACAACGCCGAGTTCGTGGTGGCGCTGGAAAATATCGACAAGGCGCGCCTGGTGCCCGACTGGGAGGCACTGGGCCTGGCGCCAGGGAAAAAGCCCGGCAAGGGCAGCAATTCGGGCAAGCAACCCTCCAACAAGCCGGCGGCCGGCAAGCCGCACGCGGAGTAAAAGATGAGCAAGGAACTTCTGCTGGTAGTTGACGCGGTCGCCAACGAGAAGGGCGTGCCGCGCGAGGTGATCTTCGAGGCGCTGGAAGCCGCCCTGGCTTCGGCCGCCAAGAAGCGCTACGTCGACCAGGACGTGCTGACGCGCGTCTCGATCGACCGCAAGGACGGCAGCTACGAGACCTTCCGCCGCTGGGAAGTGGTGGCCGACGACGTCGTGATGGAGTCGCCCGACCGGCAGATCCGCCTGATGGACGCCGTGGACGAGGCCGATGGCGTCGAGGTCGGCGACTACATCGAGGAGCAGATCGAGAACCCCGAGTTCGGCCGGATCGCCGCCCAGGCCGCCAAGCAGGTCATCGTCCAGCGCGTGCGCGAGGCCGAGCGCCAGCAGGTCGTGGACGCGTGGAAGGACCGCGTGGGCGAGCTGGTCACCGGCGTGGTCAAGCGCGTGGAGCGCGGCAACATCTACGTGGACCTGGGCGGTAATGCCGAAGCCTTCATCCCGAAGGACAAGGGCATCCCGCGCGACGTGCTGCGCGCCGGCGACCGCGTGCGCGGCTACCTGTACGAGGTCCGCAGCGAACCCCGCGGCCCGCAGCTGTTCATCAGCCGCGCCGCGCCGGAGTTCATGATCGAGCTGTTCAAGCTCGAGGTGCCGGAAGTCGGCCAGGGCCTGGTCGAGATCAAGGCCTGCGCACGCGACCCGGGCGACCGCGCCAAGATCGCCGTGATCGCCCACGACAACCGCACCGATCCGATCGGCGCCTGCATCGGCATGCGCGGTTCGCGCGTGCAGGCGGTGAGCAACGAGCTCAACGGCGAGCGCGTGGACATCGTGCTGTGGAACGAGAACCCGGCCAACTTCGTCATCAACGCGATGGCGCCGGCCGAGGTGCAGTCGATCATCGTCGACGAAGAGAAGCATTCGATGGACCTGGCCGTGGCCGAGGACCGGCTGGCCCAGGCGATCGGCAAGGGCGGCCAGAACGTGCGCCTGGCCAGCCGCCTGACTGGCTGGCAGCTCAACGTCATGACCCAGGACCAGGTCGCGGCCAAGTCCGAGGCCGAGCAGGCCGTGGCCCGCCAGCTGTTCATGGACAAGCTGGAGGTCGACGAGGAGATCGCCGGCATCCTGGTGTCCGAGGGTTTCAGCACGGTCGAGGAAATCGCCTACGTGCCGGTCGGCGAGCTGCTGGCGGTGGAGGGCTTCGACGAGGACATCGTCGAGGAGCTGCGCGCCCGCGCCCGCGACGCCCTGCTCAACGACGCCCTGGCGGTCGAGGAGCAGGAAGACGAGGGCGCCCCGGCCGAGGACCTGCTGGCGCTGGAAGGCATGGACGAGGAAACCGCGTTCGCGCTGGCGGCCCATGGCGTCCGTACCTCCGAGGACCTGTCCGACCTGGCCGCCGACGAAGTGGCCGAGTTCGGCATCGAGGGCCTGGACGAGGCCCGCGCCGCGGCGCTGATCCTGGCCGCCCGCGCCGAGGAGATCGCCCGCCTGGAGCGTGGTGGATGATCGCCATGCGCACCCCTCCGGAGCGCCGGGCATGAGCCGGCGATGAACACCGCCCTGCACCCGCCAGGGCTTAGAATCCGCGTTTCCCTTGCTCTTTCTGGCGAGGGGGCGCCAAACAGAGCATAGGATCCGAATGTCGCAGCAAACCACCATTCGCAAGCTCGCCGAGCTGGTCAACACCCCGGTCGAGAAGCTGCTGGAGCAGCTGGCCGAGGCCGGCATGAAGTTCAGTGGCCCTGACCAGGTCGTGACCAGTGCCGAGAAGATCAAGCTCCTCGGCTTCCTGCGCCGCACCCACGGCAAGGGCTCGACGGCTCCGGCCGAGGAGATCGCTGCGCCGAAGAAGATCACCCTGGCGCGGCGCAAGGTGCAGGAACTGACCGTCGGCGGCGGCCGCAGCAAGACCACCGTCGCCGTCGAGGTCCGCCAGAAGCGCACCTACATCAACAAGGCCGACGCGCCGGCCCCCGAGGCCTCCGCCGGCCCGGTGGACGATGAGCGCGCCGAGGTGCTGCGCAAGCTGGAGGAGTCCCGCCAGCGCAACCTGGCCGAGCAGCAGCGCCTGGCCGAGATCGACCGCCAGCGCGCCGAGGAGGCCGAGCGCAAGCGCCAGGAGGAAGAGGCCGAGCGCAAGCGCCAGGAAGATGAGCGCAAGGCCGCCGAGGAGGCCGCCCGCGCCAGCGAGCCCGAGCCGGAGACCCCGGCCGGGCCGGTCGCCCCGCGCCCGGCGCGTCCGGCCGCCCGCGCCGCCGACGACGGCCGCGGCGCCTCCAAGCACAAGGCCCGTGGTTCGCACTCCATGGCCTCCGACGACGACGAGGCTGCCGGCCGTTTCGCCGGCCAGCTGCACCTGTCCGCCGCCGACCGCGCGCGCCGTTCCAGCGCACGCCCGGGTGGCGGCCGCGGCAAGCCGCAGCGTCGCCAGGAATCCCGTGGCGGCAGCGGCAACGGTGGCGTCGGTGGTTTCGAGCGCCCGACCGCGCCGGTCGTGCGCGAGGTCGCCATCGGCGATTCGATCACCGTGGCCGACCTGGCCCAGAAGCTGGCCCTCAAGGGCGGCGACGTGGTCAAGGCACTGTTCAAGATGGGCGTGATGGCGACCATCACCCAGACCATCGACCACGACACCGCCGCGCTGGTCACCGAGGAACTCGGCCACAAGCCGGTGCGCGCCGCGAGCGACGACGCCGAGACCGAGCTGATGGCGCACGTCGAGCGCGCGCAGGGCGAGCTCGCCCCGCGTCCGCCGGTGGTCACCATCATGGGCCACGTCGACCACGGCAAGACCTCGCTGCTGGACTACATCCGCCGCACCAAGGTCGCCACCGGCGAGGCCGGCGGCATCACCCAGCACATCGGCGCCTACCACGTCGAAACGCCCAAGGGCGTGATCAGCTTCCTGGATACCCCGGGCCACGCCGCGTTCACCTCGATGCGTGCCCGCGGCGCCAAGATCACCGACATCGTGGTCCTGGTGGTGGCGGCCGACGACGGCGTCATGCCGCAGACCAAGGAAGCGATCCAGCACGCGAAGGCGGCCGGCGTGCCGCTGATCGTGGCGATCAACAAGATCGACAAGTCCACCGCCGACCCGTCGCGGGTCAAGAGCGAGCTGCTCAACGAGCAGGTCGTGGCCGAGGAGTTCGGCGGCGACACCCAGATGGTGGAGCTGTCGGCCAAGACCGGCCTGGGCGTGGACGACCTGCTCGACGCGATCATCCTGCAGTCCGAGGTGCTCGAGCTGAAGGCCGTGCCGGAAGGCACCGCCAGCGGCGTGGTCATCGAGTCGGCGCTGGACAAGGGCCGCGGCCCGGTTGCCACCGTGCTGGTCCAGCAGGGCACGCTCAAGAAGGGCGACTACCTGGTCTGCGGCGTGCACTACGGCCGCGTCCGCGCCCTGTTCGACGAGACCGGCGGCCAGCCGAACTCGGCCGGCCCCTCGATCCCGGTGCAGGTCCTGGGCCTGTCCGGCGTGCCGGACGCCGGCGACGACTTCGTGGTGGTCAAGGACGAGCGCCTGGCCAAGGACGTCGCGCAGCAGCGCGACGCCAAGCGCCGCGAGTCGCGCCTGGTCCAGGCCGCGGGCAACCGCATGGAAGACATCATGGCCCAGATGGGCAAGGGCGAGGGCCAGCAGGTCCTCAACCTGCTGGTCAAGGCCGACGTCCAGGGCTCGGTGGAGGCGCTCAAGCAGTCGCTCACCGCGCTGTCCAACGACGAGATCCGGATCAACGTGATCAGCTCCGGCGTGGGCGGCATCACCGAGTCCGACGCCAACATCGCCGTGACCACCAAGGCCACCGTGATCGGCTTCAACGTCCGTGCCGACGCCTCGGCCCGCAAGATCATCGAGGCCAACGGCGTCGACCTGCGCTACTTCTCGATCATCTATGACGTGATCGACCAGGTGAAGCAGGTGGCTTCGGGCCTGCTGGGCGTGGAGATCCGCGAGGAGATCATCGGTACCGCCGAGGTGCGCGAGGTCTTCCGCAGCTCCAAGTTCGGCGCGGTCGCCGGCTGCATGGTCGTCGAGGGCGTGGTCAAGCGGAACAAGCCGATCCGAGTCCTGCGCGACAACACGGTCATCTTCGAGGGCGAGCTGGAATCGCTGCGCCGCTTCAAGGAGAACGTGGACGAAGTGCGCAACGGCACCGAGTGCGGCATTGGCGTGAAGGAGTACAACGACGTCAAGCCGGGCGATCAGATCGAGTGCTTCGAGCGCATCGAGGTCCAGCGCACGCTGTGACCTGCGCGGCGCCGGCGGCCCCGGGCCTGCCGGCGCCCGCGACGACGGGACGGCCCGCGCGGCCGTCCCGCCGTTTCCGGACCGCCACCGGCGGCCCGTAGTGGCGGGCAGGGCCCGCGGAGCAAGACCGGGCCGGGCCCGGCAAGGAACCAGCAGATGCCGACCAAGTCCTTCCATCGAACCGACCGCGTTTCGGCGCAGCTGCGCCGCGAACTGGGCACCCTGGTGCACGAGGCCGTGCGCGAGCACGGGCTGCCGTCGGTCAGCGTGTCCGACGTGGAGGTCACCCGCGACCTGGCCCATGCCAAGGTGTTCGTGACCGCGCTGATGCCGGAGCGCTCCGCCGAGGCGGTCAAGGCGCTCAAGGAGCTGGCCTACCAGCTGCGCATGGAGCTGGCGCGCCGGATCAAGATGCGCCACGTGCCCGAGCTGCACTTCCATTACGACGATTCGGTCGACCGCGGCGAGCGCATCGAGACCCTGCTGAAGCAGAACCCGCCGGTCCCTTCGGACGACTGACGCCGCCAGCCGGCGACCGTCCCCGGGATGCCGGTGGCGCCGGCATTCCCGTTGCGGGCTGCACTGCCAGCCGCTGGACGTTTCCGATCCGATGAGCCGCCCCAAGACCAAGTTCCGCCCGCTCGACGGCATCCTGCTGCTGGACAAGCCCGCGGGCATGAGTTCCAACGCCGCCCTGCAGGCGGCGCGTCGCCTGTTCCGCGCCGAGAAGGGCGGCCATACCGGCAGCCTGGATCCGCTGGCCACCGGCCTGTTGCCGCTGTGCTTCGGCGAGGCGACCAAGCTGGCCGGCCTGCTGCTGGGTTCGGACAAGGCGTACGAGGCCGGCATCGTGCTCGGCACCACCACCGATACGGACGACGCCGACGGCCAGGTACTGCTGCAGCGCCCGCTACCGGCGCTGGACCGCGCCGCGGTCGAGTCCGCGCTGGCCGGCTTCACCGGCACCCTGCAGCAGCGGGCGCCGGTGTATTCGGCGCTCAAGCAGGGCGGCGAGCCGCTGTATGCCCGCGCACGTCGCGGCGAGGCCATCGAGGCCCCCGTGCGCGAGGTCCGGGTCCATGCCATCGAGCTGCTGTCGCTGGCGCCGCCGCGGCTGGACATCCGCGTGACCTGCGGCTCGGGCACCTACATCCGCAGCCTGGCCCGCGACCTGGGCGAGGCGCTGGGTTGTGGCGCGCACATCGCCAGCCTGCGGCGGCTATGGGTCGAACCCTTCACGAAGCCGGCCATGTTCACCCTCGAACAGTTGCAGGCGCTGGCCGGGGAGGGCGGCGAGGCCGCGCTCGATGCCTGCCTGCTGCCGCTGGAGGCGGGACTGGCCGCTTTCCCGCGTATCGACCTCGATGCCGCGCAGGCGGCCCGGGTGGCCCAGGGCCAGCGCCTGCGCGGCCCCTGGGCGGCCGCCGATCCGGTGGCGGTGCACGGACCCGATGGCCGGGCGTTGGGGTTGGCGCGGGTGGATGCCGACGGGCGGCTCTCGCCGCAACGGTTGTTCAGGTACGCGGCGGCTTCCTGAGCGGGCAGCCGGCCGCCGCCATCCGCCCGTCGCATCGCCTTGTTCGGCCCGGCAGCGGGGGGTACAATTCGCGCGCCTTTTTCCCAGGCATTCCTTTCCGCCGGTTCCACGGGCGGCTTCCCGCAAGCGGCGGGCCAGGCGGTGCGCACCAGCGCGTTCCTGCCAGCCTCGCATCCAAGAGAAAAACCATGTCCATCGACACCCAGAAGATCATTGCCGACAACGCGCGCGGCACCAACGACACCGGCTCCCCGGAAGTCCAGGTCGCCCTCCTGACCGCCCGCATCGAGCAGCTGACCGAGCACTTCAAGGTCCACAAGAAGGACCACCACAGCCGCCGCGGCCTGCTGCAGCTGGTCAACCGCCGCCGCAGCCTGCTCGACTACCTCAAGCGCAAGGACAACGAGCGCTACAAGAGCCTGATCGAGAAGCTTGGCCTGCGTCGCTGACGTACCCTCCCGCCGCGGCGCAGAAATGCGCCGCGGTTTGCATTTGGGCCCCGGCAATCCATCGTCGGCGCTCCTCCCCGGGTAACCGGGGCGCAACACCCGCAAGCGGCCGGGCTTTTCCGGCCACCCGTTGCCGGCAAGGGCCGTCACCGGTCAATCGCAAGCAGATTCCAAGGAACCGACGTGGCAAAAATCACCAAAACCTTCCAGTACGGCAAGCACACCGTGACCCTGGAAACGGGCGAGGTCGCCCGCCAGGCCAGTGGCTCCGTCATCGTCAAGATGGACGACACCGTACTGCTGGTCACCGCCGTCGCCGCCAAGAGCGCGCGTGAGGGCCAGGACTTCTTCCCGCTCACCGTGGACTACCAGGAGAAGTTCTACGCCGGCGGCCGCATCCCCGGCGGCTTCTTCAAGCGCGAGGGCCGCCCGACCGAGAAGGAAACGCTGATTTCGCGCCTGATCGACCGTCCGATCCGTCCGCTGTTCCCGGAGGACTACAAGAACGAGGTCCAGATCATCGCCACGGTGATGTCGCTGAACCCCGAAATCGACGGCGACATCCCGGCCCTGATCGGTGCCTCGGCCGCCCTGTCGCTGGCCGGCACCCCGTTCAAGGGCCCGATCGGCGCCGCCAAGGTCGGTTACAAGGATGGCCAGTACATCCTCAACCCGACCGCCTCCGAGCTGGCCGAGTCCAAGCTGGAGCTGGTGGTCGCCGGTACCGCCAACGCCGTGCTGATGGTCGAGTCCGAGGCGCAGCTGCTGTCCGAGGAAGTGATGCTGGGCGCGGTCACCTTCGGCCATCGCGAGATGCAGAAGGTCATCAACGCGATCAACGAGCTGACCGTCGAAGCCGGCACCAAGCCGAGCGACTGGGCGCCGCCGCCGAAGAACGAGGCCCTGATCGCGGCGCTGAAGGAAGCCGTGGGCAACCGCCTGGCCGAGGCCTTCCAGATCCGCGACAAGCTGCAGCGCCGCGACGCCATCGCCGCGATCAAGAAGGACGTGGCCGAGCAGCTGGCCGGCCGCGTCGCCGAGGAGGGCTGGAACCCGGCCGAGCTGTCGAAGGAATTCGGCGAGCTCGAGTACCGCACCATGCGCGACTCGGTGCTGGAGACCAAGGTCCGCATCGACGGCCGCGCCCTGGACACCGTCCGCCCGATCAGCGTGAAGACCGGCGTGCTGCCGCGTACCCACGGCTCGGCGATGTTCACCCGCGGCGAGACCCAGGCCATCGTGGTCACCACCCTGGGCACCACCCGCGACGGCCAGATCATCGATGCCGTCTCCGGTGAGTACAAGGAAAACTTCCTGTTCCACTACAACTTCCCCCCGTACTCGGTGGGCGAGTGCGGCCGCTTCGGCGCGCCGAAGCGCCGCGAGATCGGCCACGGCCGCCTCGCCAAGCGCGGCGTGCTGGCGGTGATGCCGAGCATCGAGGAGTTCCCGTATACCGTGCGCGTGGTCTCGGAGATCACCGAGTCCAACGGCTCCTCGTCCATGGCCTCGGTCTGCGGCAGCTCGCTGGCGCTGATGGATGCCGGCGTGCCGGTGAAGGCCCCGGTGGCGGGCATCGCCATGGGCCTGGTGAAGGAAGACGACCGCTTCGTCGTCCTGTCCGACATCCTGGGTGACGAAGACCACCTGGGCGACATGGACTTCAAGGTCGCCGGCACCGCCGACGGCGTGTCCGCCCTGCAGATGGACATCAAGATCGAGGGCATCACCGAGGAGATCATGAAGCAGGCGCTGGAGCAGGCGAAGGCCGGCCGACTGCACATCCTCGGCGAGATGGCCAAGGCCCTGACCGCCCCGCGTGCGGAGCTGTCCGAGTACGCCCCGCGCCTGCTGACCATCAAGATCCACCCGGACAAGATCCGCGAGGTGATCGGCAAGGGTGGCGCCACCATCCAGGGCATCACCAAGGAAACCGGCACCCAGATCGACATCCAGGACGACGGCACCATCGTCATCGCTTCGGTCAACGCCGCCGCTGCCCAGGCCGCCAAGGCCCGCATCGAGCAGATCACCTCGGACGTCGAGCCGGGCCGGATCTACGAGGGCAAGGTCGCCAAGATCATGGACTTCGGCGCGTTCGTGACCATCCTGCCGGGCAAGGACGGCCTGGTCCACGTCTCGCAGATCTCCAGCGAGCGCGTGGAGAAGGTCTCCGACAAGCTCAAGGAAGGCGACGTGGTCAAGGTCAAGGTGCTGGAGGTCGACAAGCAGGGCCGTATCCGCCTGTCGATCAAGGCCGTCGAGGAAGGCGAGGGCGTGACGGAGTAATCCGCCACGGCCAACGCTGGAACCAGCAAAGAGCGGGCTTCGGCCCGCTCTTTGCGTTTGTGGTCACGCGATCCTGCCTAGACTGCCGGCATTCCCCGGTGCGAGGGACCGCCGTTGGCCGCGACCGCCGATCCAGCCGGAAACGACGCCGCGCTCCAGCGCGAGCGCGACGAACGTCGCCGCCGCGAGCGCTGGCTGGCGGGCCTGGCGGGGACGGCGGCATCGCGCTGGCGCGTGACGGTGGCCGCCAGCGTCGCCGCGGGATGGCTGCTGGTGCCGCAGGCCTGGGCCCTGGCGGCCCTGCTGGATGCGGTGTTCGTACGCGGCGCCGGGTTGGAAGGGCACCTGCTGCCGCTACTCGTGCTGGGGGGCTGCCTGGCCGCCCGGGCCCTGCTGGCCTGGTCCGCCCGCGATGCCGCCGGCGACGTGTCCGAGGCGGCGCGCGCGGAACTCCGCGGGCGCCTGTGGCGGGCCCTGCAGGCCGGCGGTCCACGCTGGTTGCGCCGGCACGCCAGTGGCGCCCTGGCCGAGCTGCCGCTGTCCCATGCCGAAGCGGCCGGCGACTACCACGCCGGCTACCGGCTCGCCCGGATCGAGACGGCCTGGGTGCCCCCCGTGCTGCTGCTGGCGATGTTCTTCGCCGATCCCGTGCCGGGCCTGCTGCTGCTGCTGGCCGCGCCCCTGCTGCCGGTTTCCATGGTCCTGGTGGGCTGGGGCGCGGAATCGGCCAGCCGTGCGCAGCTGGGCGAGCTGGCACGCATGGGCGGGCGCTTCGCCGACCGGCTGCGCGGGCTCGGACTGATCCGGCTGTACGGACGCGGCGAGGCGGAACTGGAGGGCATTGCCCTTGCCGCCGAGGGGCTGCGCGTACGCAGCATGCGCGTACTGCGCATCGCCTTCCTGTCCGCGGCCGTACTGGAGTTCTTCGCATCGGCCAGCGTGGCGCTGGTGGCGCTGTACTTCGGGCTGGGCTACCTCGGCATGCTCCCCGTGGACGTGGCGCCGGACCTGGGTACCGGCCTGTTCTGCCTGCTGCTGGCGCCGGAGTTCTTCGCGCCGATGCGGCGGCTGGGCGCGCGCTACCACGACCGCGCCGCAGCGCTGGCCGCCGCGGCGGGGATCGAATCGGTGCTGGGCCTGCTGCCGGAGCGGACGCCGGACGCCCCGCCGCCGCGGGCGGAGGCGCGGTCGCTGGACGATGCGCGAGGCATCCCGGATGCGGTGCAGCCGATGCCAGGCCCATCGCCAGGTCGCGGGCAGCCGGTGCTGCGCGTGCAGGCGCTGTCGCTGGCGTCCGCGCCGGGCGCGTCGCCGCTGCTGGAGGGACTGGATCTTGAACTGCATCCGGGCGAGCGCCTTGCGGTGACCGGGCCCAGCGGCAGCGGCAAGAGCCTGCTGCTGGAGGCCGTGGCCGGCTGGGTGCCGCCGCTGGCTGGAGAGATCGTGGTCGCCGGCGGCGTGCGCATCGGCCTGGCGGGCCAGAGGCCCCACCTGTTCCAGGGGACGCTGGCGGACAACCTGCGCCTGGCCGGCGACTGTCCGCCAGCCGACCTGCTCGCGGCGGCCGAAGCCGCGCAGGTGATGCGCTTCGCCAGGCAGCTTCCCGGCGGCCTGGATGCTGCCGTGGGCGAACGCGGTTTCGGCCTGTCCGGCGGCGAAGCCCGGCGCGTGGCGCTGGCGCGCGCCCTGTTGCGCAGGCCCGGGTTGCTCCTGCTCGACGAGCCCACCGCCTTCCTCGATCCGCAGACCGAGGCAGCCCTGCTCGAAGCCCTGTCGCGGCATGCAGCAGGTTGCGCCGTGCTGGTGGCGACGCACAGCCCGCGGGTGATGCGCTGGGCGGGGCGGGTGCTGGATCTGCCGTCGGGACAGGTGCGGCCTGCAGGGGAGGTCCGGCCATGACCGGGCCGGGCGATCCGTCGCGGCCGTTCCCGCGCGGCCTGCGCCTGCGGTTCGCCGCCGTGGTGGCGCTGATGGCGGCGACCCTGCTGGCCGGCACCGCGCTGCTCGGGGTGGCCGGCGGCTTCATCACCGCCTGCGCGCTGGCGGCCGGCACGGCCAGCGGCTTCAACTTCTTTTCGCCCTCGGCGGGCATCCGGGCGCTGACCTTCGCCCGCATCGCCTCGCGCTATTTCGAGAAGATCGCCGCCCACGACGCGACCCTGCGCCTGGCGCGGGACGTGCGGACCTGGTTCTTCCGGCGTGCCCTGCCGCTTGCGCCGGGGCGCCTGGGGTGGGCGCGCACGGGCGTGCTGATGTCGCGGCTGCTCGACGATATCGAGCGCGTGGAAGCGCGCCTGGTGCGTGGACTGGGGCCGTTGCTCGCCCTGGCCGTGCTCTCGCTGGCGGCGCTGGCCTGGACGGCCTGGGCCTTGCCGCCGGCTGGACTGGTGCTTGCGGCCGCGATGGCGGTCATCGCGCCGGCCGCGGCACTGCCGGTGCTGTGGAAGGGGAAGGCGCGCGAGTCCCGCGACGCGCGCCTGCAGGAACGCCTGCGGGTGCGGGTGCACGAGGGCATCGAGGGCGCGGCCGACCTGGCGGCGCTGGATGCCGGCGCGACCTGGACGGCGCGGGTGGATGCCGCGGCCGCGCGCGTCGCGCGCAGCCGCCGCCAGCGGCTGCGGAGGAGCTCGCTCGCGACCCTGGTAGCTTCCCTTGCCGGTGCGGCGGCCCTGGTCGCCGTGGTGGCCCTCTCGCTGCAGGCCGCGCACCTGGCACGGATCACGCCGGCCACGGCCGCCGCGCTGTGCTTCGCGACCCTGGCCCTGCTGGAGGCCTGGGCCGGCGTGGGCCTGGCCTGGCAGGCACTGCTGGCCGCCCGTCCCTCGGAGCGGCGGTTGCACGGGATCCTCGCCCGGTCGCCGGTGGCAACCGATCCCCCGCAGCCGCTGCCGGTGCCGGACCAGGGGGCGCTGGAGCTGGAGGGCGTGCGTTTCGCCCATCCCGGAGGGCGGCCGCTGCTGCGGGACGCAAGCCTGCGCCTGGAGCCGGGCGCGCGCGTGGTCGTGGCCGGCGACAGCGGCAGCGGCAAGAGCACCCTGCTGGCGCTGGTGCTGCGCATCCTCGACCCGCAGGCCGGCAGGGTCGCCTGGGCCGGCATCGACCTGCGCCGCCTTGGCCAGGCGTGCTGGCACTCGCGCCTGGCCTGGCTGCCGCAGGACGCGCCCGTGTTCGCAGGCAGCGTCCGCGCCAACCTGGCGATGGGCGACCCGCGCGCCGGCGACCAGGCCCTGTGGGCTGTGCTGGAGGCCATGCGCCTGGATGCGCGGGTGCGTGCCGCGGGCGGCCTGGACTGCGAGGTGGGCGAGGGCGGGGCGCTGCTGTCCGCAGGCGAGGCACGCAGGCTGGCGCTGGCGCGGGCACTGCTGCGGCCGGCGCCGCTGGTGCTGCTGGACGAGCCGGTCGAGGGCCTGGACGTGGACGCCGCCGAGGCCCTGCTGCTGGACCTGGAACAGGCGCTGGGCGCGCGCGGCCTGCTGCTGGTATCGCACGCTCCCGTGCCGGCCACGCTGCCATGGCGGCGACTGCGGCTGGAGCAGGGGCGGTTGCGGGAAGGCTGACTGCGGCGCCGCGCCGGCCGGCTCAGGCCGCGCGCAGGGTCTCGAGCCCGGCGAAGTCCAGGATCTCGATTCGGTAGGTTTCCGGCACCGCGATCAGGCCCTTGCCGCGCAGGGTGCTGAGGCAGCGGCTGACGGTCTCCACCGTGAGGCCCAGGTGGTCGGCGATATCGGCGCGCGGCATCGGCAGCGCCACCGTCGGCCCCGGGTTTCCGGCGCGGGCCTCGCGCGCGGACAGCTTCAGCAGGAAGTCGGCCATGCGCTCGATCGGGTTCATGCGCGCCAGGGCCATCATCTGGTCGCGGGCCGAGTCCAGTTCCACGCAGGCGCGTTCCAGCAGCTTGTCGCGCAGCTGCGGGTAGCGCGCGCCCAGGCGCTGCATGGCATCGATGCCGAACCGGCACAGCTCGGTTTCGCCCAGTGCCTCGACGTCGTGGCTGTAGTTGGGCGAGCCGCTCAGGCCGACGAAGTCGCCCGGCAGGGCGAAGCCGGCCACCTGGCGGCGGCCGTCGGCGGCCAGGCGCACCATGCGCAGGGCGCCGCGGACCACCGTGAAGACGTGCCTGCGCGGGTCACCCTGGCGGGCCAGCACCGCGCCGGGGCCCAGCAGCTGGCTGCTGGCCTCGGCATCCAGGGCGTGCATTTCCTCGTGGCTCAGCACCGAGCAGACGGCCAGATGGCGCACCTGGCAGTGTGCACAGGGCCCCAGCGGTCCTGCCTCGTCGGGCGGCGGGGTCAGGCAGGGACTGTCGAACGGGGGCCAAGCCATGTCGGGCACACTGAGCAGGATGCTGCGTATTGTACCCCTCCGGCGCACCACGTGCCGGAGCGCGGCGTCCACACGTTAGAATCCCGCATCCCGTCCGTGCCCCCCTGGCACAGGAGTTTTTTCGCTTGATCAGGCCCCGTACCCCGGCCGGCGTCATGGAGCTGCTGCCGCGCGAGCAGATCGCCTTCCAGCGCATGCTCGACGTCATCCGCCGCAACTACGAACGCTTCGGCTTCCTGCCGGTGGAAACCCCGGTATTCGAACTGTCCGACGTGCTGCTGACCAAGTCCGGCGGCGAGACCGAGCGGCAGGTGTATTTCGTCCAGTCCACCGGCGCGCTGGCCAATGCCGCGGCCGAGGGCGCGGCCGGCGGCCTGCCGGAGATGGCGCTGCGCTTCGACCTGACCGTGCCGCTGGCGCGCTACGTGGCCGAGCACGAGCACGAACTGAGCTTCCCGTTCCGCCGCTACCAGATGCAGCGCGTGTACCGCGGCGAGCGCGCCCAGCGCGGCCGCTTCCGCGAGTTCTACCAGTGCGACATCGACGTCATCGGCAAGGACGCGCTGAGCATCCGTTACGACGCCGAGGTGCTGGCGGTGATCCACTCGGTGTTCTCCGAGCTGGGCATCGGCGCGTTCCGCGTGCAGCTCAACAACCGCAAGCTGATGCGCGGCTTCTTCGAGGCCCAGGGCGTGGCCGACCCGCAGCAGCAGGCGCTGGTCCTGCGCGAGGTCGACAAGCTCGACAAGCGCGGCCCCGAATACGTGCGCGAGACCCTGACCGGACCGGACTTCGGCCTGCCGGCCGCGGCCGTGGACCGGATCCTGGCCTTCGTCGAGGTGCGTTCGGAATCGCATGCGGATGCGCTGGCCAGGATCGACGCGGTGCTGGCCGAGGCCGGCGAGGGCGCCAGCGACGTGCTGCGCGCCGGCGCCGCCGAGCTGCGCGAGGTACTGGAGCTGGTCCGCGCCCTGGGCGTGCCGGAATCGGCCTACTGCCTCAACTTCTCCATCGCCCGTGGCCTGGACTACTACACCGGCACCGTCTACGAGACCCAGCTGGTCGACCACCCGGGCATCGGTTCGATCTGCTCCGGCGGCCGCTACGAGGACCTGGCCAGCCACTACACCAAGTCGAAGCTGCCGGGCGTGGGCATCTCCATCGGCCTGACCCGCCTGTTCTGGCAGCTGCGCGAGGCCGGCCTGATCGAGGGCATCGCCGAGAGCAGCGTGCAGGCCATGGTCGCGCTGATGGACGAGAGCCAGCTGGCCGACGCGCTGGACATCGCCCGCCACCTGCGCCTGGGCGGCATCAACACCGAGGTGCAGATGGAGCCGCGCAAGATCGGCAAGCAGTTCCAGTACGCCTCGCGTGCCGGCATCCGCTTCGTGGTGCTGGCCGGCCCGGACGAGCAGGCCCGTGGCGTGGTCGCGGTCAAGGACCTGGTGCGCGAGCAGCAGTTCGACGTGCCGCGCGGCGAACTGGCCGAGACCCTCAAGGTCGAGCTGGAGCAGGCCCGCGCCCTGGCGGGGCGCTGAGCTATCCGTCCGGCCCGCCACGAGGCGGGCCGGCGCATCCCGGCGCCGGGGCACGCCGGCGCCTTCCATCGCATAACGCAACAGGCAGGCGCATGACGACGATCCGTCTCGACGGGCAATCCCTGACGCGCGACCAGCTGGTCGCCGTGGCCAAGGGCGCGAAGGTCGCGCAGGACCCCGGGGCGCTGCAGGCGGTGGCGCGGGCGGCGGAATTCCTCGCCGAGCAGGTCCGCCGCGAGGAGCCGATCTACGGCGTATCCACCGGCTTCGGCAGCAACGCCGACAAGCTGCTGGGCGCGCATCCGCTGCGCGACGAGCTGCCAGGCGCGGCGCCTTCCGGGCGTTCGCTGCACGAGGAGCTGCAGCGCAACCTGATCGTGACCCACGCCGTGTGCGTGGGCGAGCCGATGGCCGCCGACGTGGTGCGGGCGATGCTGTGCATCCGCCTCAACACCCTGCTCAAGGGCCATTCCGGCATCCGCGTGCAGACCCTGGAGGCGATGGCCGCCATGCTCAACGCCGGCATCGTGCCGGTGGTGCCGCAGCTGGGATCGGTCGGCGCCTCCGGCGACCTGGCGCCGCTGTCGCATCTGGCCATCGTCCTGCTGGGCGGCGGCGAAGCCTTCGTCGACGGCCAGCGCATGCCGGGCGCCGAAGCCCTGCGTCGGGCGGGGCTCGAGCCGGTATCGCTGTCGTACAAGGAAGGCCTGGCGCTGAACAACGGCACCGCGCAGATGCTGGCCATGGGCGTGCTCGCGCTGCACCGGCTGGAACAGATGCTGGACACGGCCGACCTGGCCGCGGCCATGACCATCGACGCCTTCGCCGGACGCCTGGGCGCGTTCGCCGAGGAAGTGCATGCGCTGCGTCCGCATCCGGGCCAGGTCCAGGTCGCCGCCAACCTGCGCCGGCTTCTGTCGGGCTCCACGCTGGCCGATATCCCGTACCACCTGGTGCCGCGGTTCCGGCCGTGGCTGCCGTCGAGCTGGGACACGGAAGAGTCGCGCGGGCTGCGCTTCGACATCGGCTGGGACTGGGTGCCGGCCGACCAGCGCCATGGCCGCGAGAAGTTCTACCAGCGCTTCCTGCCGTTCCGTGGCGGCAAGAAGCACCAGCCGCAGGACAGCTATTCGCTGCGCTGCATCCCGCAGGTCCACGGCGCGGTGCGCGATGCCGCGGCGCAGGCGGCGCGGGTGCTGGAGATCGAGCTCAACGCGGTGACCGACAACCCGCTGGTGTTCCCGGACAAGGCCGACGCGGCGCACGTGGAAGAGCAGGTGATCTCCGCCGGCCACTTCCACGGCATGCCGCTGGCGCTGGCGCTCAGCTACCTCAAGGCGGCGATCCCGACCCTTGCCTCGATCTCCGAGCGCCGGCTCAACAAGCTGGTCGATCCGGCCACCAACGACGGCCTGCCGGCGTTCCTGATCGGCAACGAGGACGGCACCGAGTCCGGCCACATGATCGTGCAGTACACCGCCGCGGCCATCGTCAACGACCTGGCCAGCCGCGCGCATCCGGCCTCGGTGTATTCGGTGCCGACCAGCGCCAATGCCGAGGACCACGTGTCCATGGGCGCCAACGAGGCGCGCCATGTGCTGGCCATGGTCGAGGACCTGGGCAAGGTGCTGGCGCTGGAGCTCTACACCGCCGCCCAGGCACTGGACCTGCGCCGCGACATGATCAACGCCGCCCGCGCACTTGCGCGACGCGCCGATGCGCAGGCGCTGGCGGGCAAGGTGCAGGGCGGTCCGGCGCCGGATGCGCCCGTGCGCGAGCGTTTCCTGGCCGAGGTCGAGGAGCTGCGCGCGCAGCTGGCCGAGGCGGATGCGTTCCATCCCGGCGAGGCGGTGGCGCGTGCCCATGCACGCATCCGTGAGGCGGTGCCGTTCCTGGACCGTGACCGCGCGATGGACGGCGAGGTCGCCACCATGGTTCAGCTGGTCGCCTCCGGCGCCCTGCTGGAAGCGCTGCCGCAGGCCTGATCGCGGCCGCGTTCCGCGCGGGACGTGGGCGCGGCCTCAGCTGGCCACGCTGATGATTGGCCCGGCCCCGTGGAAATACTCCATGGCGTAGGCCAGTTCGCCGGGGCTCTGCGCATGCAGCTGCAGCAGCGGCTGCCCGGCCTCGACCACGTCGCCGAGCCGCACCTGCAGGTAGACGCCCGCCGCCGGGCTCTGCGGCGCGCCCGCCAGCTTGGCCAGCCGCGACAGCTTGCGGTTGTCGATGGCGGTGACAGTGCCGGCCGCGAGCGCGACCACGGCCTGCACGGGACCGGCACGCGGTGGCCTGCGCAGGCCGCCCTGGGCCTCGCAGATCGCCCGGAAACGGGTCCATGCGCGGCCGTCGTCCAGCGTGCGGCGGGCGAGTTCCTGGCCCTGTCCGGCGGGTGCGACGCCGCCGATCTCCAGCACGGCCCCGGCCACCAGGATGGCGCGCTCGCGCAGGTCGTCGGGCGCATCGACGGCACCCTGCAGCACGGCCAGCACGTCCCAGGCTTCCAGCGCCGGACCGATGCCGCGACCGACCGGCTGCGTGCCATCGGTGAACAGGCAGCGCAGCTTCAGGCCGAAGTCGCCGGCGACCTGTTCCATGCGCCCTGCCAGGTGCCGGGCCTCGTCGTCGCTGCGCACCTTGGCGGTCGGTCCGACCGGGATGTCGATGACCACGTGGGTCGCGCCGGCGGCGATCTTCTTGGACAGGATCGAGGCGATCATCTGCCCTTCGGTGTCGATGTCCAGCTCGCGCTCGATGCGTACGAACAGGTCGTCGGCTGGCGACAGCTGCATGGCGCCGCCCCAGGCCAGGCAGGCGCCGTGCTCGCCGACGACGCGATGCAGGGTCCCGGTGTCCAGCTCGACCGGCGCGAGCGTTTCCATGGTGTCGGCGGTGCCGGCGGGCGAGGTGATCGCGCGCGAGGACGTCTTCGGCATGACCAGTCCGTTCGCCGCGGCGATGGCAACGACGATCGGCGTGGTGCGGTTGCCCGGCAGGCCGCCGACGCAATGCTTGTCGACCACCACGCCGGAGTTCCACGACAGCCGCCTGCCGGCCTCCACCATCGCCCGGGTCAGGTGGATGGTCTCCTCCACGTCCAGTGGCAAGGTGGCGGTGGCGGTGAGGAAGGCCGACAGCTGGACATCGCTGTAGCGGCCGCGCACCGCGTCACCGACGATGGCCGGGAAATCGGCGGCATCCAGGCGATGGCCGTGGATGCGCTTGCGTACCGCGCCCAGCGATTCCGGCATCGGCGCGTGGTGGACCTGGACCTCGGTGCCTTCCTCGATGTCCAGCGCCTCCCACGCCGCCTCGGACAGCGCCACCTGGTCGATCGGCGCGCGCGGATCGTCGGTCTGGTACAGGAGGGCGTGGATTTCGCGCCCATTGGCGGTGACCAGCACCTGGCTGCGCGGGGCCAGGCCCTCGGCGCGGCAGACATGGGAGTCGGTGCGCAGCACGGCGACCGACTGGTGCTGCGCATGCAGCCTGAGGCGGACGGCACGAAGGGCAGGCGGCCGGGCCGCGGGCGTGGTGGCGCTCAAGGTGGGCAACTCCGGTATGGCATGCAGTGGATGCCTTCAGGGGACGAGTCAGGCCGCCGGATCGCGGCGGCCTTCGAGCAGTGCCTGCGCGAACAGCGGCGCCAGGGCGATGCGGTTGCTGGGGTGGGCCACCGCATCGGTGGAGGTGACGCGGGCGAATGCCTGCCGCAGCGCTGCATGGGCCTCGTCGGCGAGCAGCGCATGGACCACCACGCATTCCGGCCGCCTCAGGCCCTGGGCGAGCATCTGCCGTGCCGCGACCAGCAGGGTGCGCCCGGAAGAGGCGATGTCGTCGACCAGCACCGGGGTGTGGTCACGGTAGCCGCCCAGGTCGGTCTGCTCGATCTCCACCTCGCGGTCACCGTGGCGGGTCTTGCGCAGCACCGCGCAGGGCGCGCCGATGCGGCTGGCGATCGCTGAAGCCCATTGCTCGCTTTCCCCGTCGGGGCCGACCACCAGCGGGCGCTCGACATTGGCGGCGATCCAGTCGGCCAGCAGCGGTGCCGAGTGCAGGGTGGCGGTTGGGATGGTGTAGAGCGAGGACAGGGCGGGGTAGCGGTGGAGGTGCGGGTCCACGGTCAGCAGCGCGTCGAAGTGGGCCGACAGCACCCTGGCGAAGGTGAGCGAACTGACCGCCTCGCCCGGATTGAAGCGCTGGTCCTGGCGCATGTAGGCCAGGTACGGCGCGACCAGGTTGACCTCGGTCGCGCCCAGTTCGCGCGCGCAGTCGGCGGTGAACAGCAGCATGGCCAGCTGTTCGTCGGGCCGGGCCAGGGTGCACACCAGGTCCACCGCCCGGCCGGCGACGTCGGAGTGCAGGCGGACGTAGCTCTCGCCATCGGGGAAACGGCGCGTCTCCAGGTGTCCGCGTTCGGCGCCGCAGGCCGCGGCGAGCTGGTCGGCGAAGGCTTCGTTGCCGGGCAGGGCGATGATCAGGCGTTGCATCCAGGTATCCGGGTACGTGTTTTCGGTGTTCGCGGGAAGGGCGACAGGCCGTCCGGCCAATGGTGCGCTGGAAACGGGCCGGAGCGGTGACGGAGCAGCACGCTGCGCGCAGGACGGGTGGGTAGGAGCGGGCGCCAGCTGGCCCGGCCGGGTGCCCGGTCCGGATGAAGGTGCGGCCGCGGTCCCGGTTGGCCGATCCGTCTTCCGGAACCCGCCCATGGTGTCTTCCAGGCCTGGCGGCCCACGCTGAACGATCTGCGATGCTGCCCTTCCGGCACCGGCCCGGATGATTGACCAATGCTGCGTCGCGGCGTAATGTATTAGCACGCTAATACATTGATACGTGACTGTCTATGAGAATCATCTGACGCGGCCGACGAGCTATAATATATAGAAATGGTGGGAGGGAGGGGCATTAAA
>NZ_PDWP01000002.1 GCF_010093235.1 Pseudoxanthomonas suwonensis
ATGTCCAAGGGTAAGTTCGAGCGCACCAAGCCGCACGTGAACGTCGGCACCATCGGCCACGTTGACCATGGCAAGACCACGCTGACGGCCGCGCTGACCAAGATCGGCGCCGAGCGTTTCGGTGGCGAGTTCAAGGCGTACGACGCGATCGACGCGGCGCCGGAAGAGAAGGCTCGCGGCATCACGATCTGACCGCGCACGTCGAGTACGAATCCCCGACCCGCCACTACGCGCACGTTGACTGCCCCGGCCACGCCGACTACGTCAAGAACATGATCACCGGTGCCGCCCAGATGGACGGCGCGATCCTGGTGTGCTCGGCGGCCGACGGCCCGATGCCGCAGACCCGCGAGCACATCCTGCTGGCCCGCCAGGTGGGCGTGCCGTACATCGTGGTCTTCCTGAACAAGGCGGACATGGTGGACGACGCCGAGCTGCTGGAGCTGGTGGAGATGGAAGTCCGCGAGCTGCTGAGCAAGTACGACTTCCCGGGCGACGACACCCCGATCATCAAGGGTTCGGCGCTGAAGGCTCTGGAAGGCGACCAGTCGGAGATCGGCGTTCCGGCGATCATCCAGCTGGTGGACGCGCTGGACAGCGACATCCCGACCCCGGAGCGCGACGTTGACAAGCCGTTCCTGATGCCGGTCGAGGACGTGTTCTCGATCTCGGGCCGCGGCACCGTGGTGACCGGCCGTATCGAGCGCGGCGTGATCAAGGTGGGCGACGAAGTCGGGATCGTGGGCATCCGTCCGACCGCCAAGACCACCGTGACCGGCGTGGAGATGTTCCGCAAGCTGCTGGACCAGGGTCAGGCGGGCGACAACGCGGGCCTGCTGCTGCGCGGCACCAAGCGTGACGAGGTCGAGCGTGGCCAGGTGCTGGCCAAGCCGGGCACGATCACCCCGCACACCGACTTCGAGGCCGAGGTGTACGTGCTGTCGAAGGACGAGGGCGGCCGCCACACCCCGTTCTTCAAGGGCTACCGTCCGCAGTTCTACTTCCGCACCACCGACATCACCGGCGCCGTCCAGCTGCCGGAGGGCGTGGAGATGGTGATGCCGGGCGACAACGTGAAGATGTCGGTGTCGCTGATCAACCCGGTGGCGATGGACGAGGGCCTGCGCTTCGCGATCCGCGAGGGCGGCCGTACCGTCGGCGCCGGCGTGGTTGCCAAGATCCTGAAGTAAGCCCCCTGCGGGATCCCGGCGACGGGCTCGCCGGACAGCGCGAGGGCGGGCCGGAACCCCGGTCCGCCTTTGCCGTCTAAGGGAAGGTCGAGGTTCACGCGTACGCCAGTAGCTCAATTGGCAGAGCAGCGGTCTCCAAAACCGCAGGTTGGGGGTTCGAGTCCCTCCTGGCGTGCCACTTTCCCCGCGTCGCGGGCCCGTCCACCCGGTCCCCGCGCCGCAACAGTCAAGAGAGCGACAGCGACTTGAACAGCAAGATCGATCCGGCACAGACCGCCACCAGTGGCGGCGACATGGTCAAGTACGCGCTCGCGGCGCTGCTGGTGCTCGGCGGGCTGTTCGTCTGGTTCTGGTTCGGCGATGCGACCCGCGCGGCCCAGCTGGGCCAGTGGGCCCCGCAGCTGCGCGGCCTCGCCGTCGTCGCCGGCTTGGTGGCCGGAACCGTCGTATTCATGCTCAGCGCCAAGGGCCGCGGTGTCCGCGAGTTCCTGTCCGAGTCGCGCTTCGAGCTGCGCAAGGTGGTGTGGCCGACCCGCCAGGAAGCCACCCGCATGACCTGGGTCGTGGTCGCCGTGGTGGTGGTGCTGAGCCTGATCCTTGCTGGCTTCGATTTCTTCGTTAAGTGGGCGATCGAGCTGTTCCTGAACTTCGGCCGCTGAGGAGAATGTCCAAGTGAAGCGTTGGTACGTGGTCCACGCCTATTCCGGCTTCGAGAAGTCCGTCGCCCAGGCCCTGCGCGACCGCATCGCCATGCACGGCATGCAGGACCGCTTCGGCGACGTGCTGGTGCCGACCGAGGAAGTGGTGGAAATGCGCTCCGGCCAGAAGCGCCGTTCCGAGCGCAAGTTCTTCCCGGGCTACGTCCTGGTCCAGATCGAGACCCACGACGAGAACGGCATCCCGCGCATCGACAGCGAGAGCTGGCACCTGGTCAAGGAAACCTCGAAGGTGATGGGCTTCATCGGCGGCACCGCCGACCGCCCGCTGCCGATCAGCGACAGCGAGGCCGCGGCCATCCTGGACCGCGTCCAGGAAGGCGTCGAGAAGCCGCGCCCGAAGGTGCTGTTCGAGCCGGGCCAGATGGTCCGCGTCATCGACGGCCCGTTCAACGACTTCAACGGCGTGGTCGAGGAAGTCAACTACGAGAAGAGCCGCCTGCGCGTGGCCGTGCTCATCTTCGGTCGCTCCACCCCGGTGGAGCTGGAATTCGGCCAGGTCGAGAAGGCCTGAGCCGCCGGCCCCGCGGCGGGCCGGCAAACCTGATATACTGCGCGGCTTCCCGTCCGGAAAGCCGGGCAGCCCCGACGGCCGCCGCCAGGCGGCCTTTCGCGCGGACGGGGGCCAGAAGTTCAACGCGATGCCGGGACGCGTGATTTTCCCGGACCGATGGGGAGCCTGCGGCGCAGGCGTCAGCACCCGGAGATAAACAGAAATGGCAAAGAAAGTCGTCGGTTACATCAAGCTGCAGGTGAAGGCCGGTCAGGCCAACCCCTCGCCGCCGGTCGGTCCTGCGCTGGGTCAGCGCGGCCTGAACATCATGGAGTTTTGCAAGGCGTTCAACGCCGCCACGCAGAAGCTCGAGCCCGGTCTGCCGATCCCGGTGGTCATCACCGCCTACTCGGACCGTACCTTCACCTTCATCACCAAGACGCCGCCGGCGACCATCCTGCTGAAGAAGGCCGCGGGTATCACCTCCGGCTCCAAGCGCCCGAACACCGAGAAGGTGGGCAAGGTCACCCGCAAGCAGCTCGAGGAGATCGCCAAGGCGAAGGAACCCGACCTGACCGCGGCCGACCTGGATGCGGCGGTTCGTACCATCGCGGGCTCCGCCCGTTCGATGGGTCTGGTGGTGGAGGGCTGAGCACATGGCACTGAACAAGCGACAGAAGGCGATCAAGGCGGCGGTCGAGCCGGGCAAGGCTTACGCCATCGATGAGGCGCTGAAGATCATCAAGGGCTTCACCAAGGCCAAGTTCGTCGAGTCCGTCGACGTGGCCGTGCGCCTGGGCGTGGACGCCAAGAAGTCCGACCAGCAGGTCCGCGGTTCGACCGTGCTGCCGGCCGGTACCGGCAAGAGCGTGCGCGTGGCCGTGTTCGCCCCGGCGGGCGCCAAGGCCGACGAGGCCCTGGCCGCCGGCGCCGAGGCCGTGGGCATGGACGACCTGGCCGAGAAGATGCTGGCCGGCGACCTGAACTACGACGTGGTCATCGCCACCCCGGACGCCATGCGCGTGGTGGGCAAGCTGGGCCAGGTCCTGGGCCCGCGCGGCCTGATGCCGAACCCGAAGGTCGGAACCGTGTCCCCGAACCCGGCCGAGGCGGTCAAGAACGCCAAGTCGGGCCAGGTGCGCTACCGCACCGACAAGGCGGGCATCATCCACGCCACCATCGGCAAGGCCGACTTCGCCGACGAGGCCCTGAAGTCGAACCTGCAGGCGCTGCTGCTGGACCTGATCAAGGCCAAGCCGGCGACCTCCAAGGGCCAGTACCTGCAGAAGATCTCGCTCAGCTCGACCATGGGCCCGGGCGTGACCGTCGACCAGGGCTCGCTGTCCCTGAAGTAATGCAGTAACCCCGGGCCGACGGGTGGCCCGGGTGCACGTTTTGAGGGCAGTCGGGGCCGGCGCGGACCGACAGCCGTCAAAGACCGCAGGTGCGGTCGGCGCACATCGACGACGGGCACGGATGCTCGCTATGGCAGGGAATCGCCGTCGGTGCAGCGGGGCTGCTTAATCGGGTCCCCACGGGGCCTGGCCTGCGTAGATGGTGCCGCCTTCTGGATGTTTCCCCGGCACGACCGATCCTTCGGGCGTACGGGTCAGAAAGGCCAGCACCGGGATGCCACGGGCATCCCCGGCGCGCACGGAAGGGCGCCGCCCAGGACCGCAAGCGGCAGGAGCCGCGAGCGGAGTTCATACGGAGGAGTGTTATGGCTCTCAATCTGTCCCAGAAGAAGGAAGTCGTCGCCGAACTGGCCGACGTCGCCGCCAACGCGCACTCCCTGATCGCCGCCGAGTACGCTGGCACCACGGTCGAGCAGATGACCGCGATGCGCAAGAAGGCCCGCGAAACCGGCGTGTTCCTGAAGGTTGTCAAGAACACGCTGGTCGCGCGCGCCGTCGAAGGCACGGAATACGAGTGCGCCAAGGATGCGCTCGTGGGTCCGCTGCTTTACGCGTTCTCGACCGAGGAGCCCGGCGCCGCCGGTCGCCTGATCAAGGAGTTCGCCAAGACCAACGACAAGCTCAAGCCGAAGGTGGTCGCCGTCGGCGGCCAGCTGTACCCGGCGAGCCACGTCGAGGTCCTGGCCTCGCTGCCGACCCTCGACCAGGCCCTGGCCATGCTGGCCCGCGTCCTGGCCGAGCCGGCCACCATGTTCGCCCGCGCCGTCAAGGCCGTCGGCGAGCAGCAGGGTGGCGGCGAAGCCGCGCCGGCCGAGGCAGCCGCCGAGACCGCGTAAGCGTATCGACGATTTCCGAAACCCTTTCCAGAAAACATTCAGAAGGTAATCACAATGTCCCTTACCAACGAGCAGATCGTCGAAGCCATCGCCGGCAAGACCCTGATGGAAGTGATGGAGCTGGTCAAGGCCATCGAAGAGAAGTTCGGCGTCTCCGCCGCCGCCCCGGTCGCCGTGGCCGCCGGCCCGGTCGCCGCTGGTCCGGCCGCCGAGGAGCAGACCGAGTTCACCGTCGTCCTGAAGTCGGCCGGCGAGAAGAAGGTCGAGGTCATCAAGGCCGTCCGCGCCATCACCGGCCTGGGCCTGAAGGAAGCCAAGGACCTGGTCGAAGGCGCCCCGAAGGACGTCAAGGAAGGCGTGTCGAAGGAAGACGCCGAGAAGTTCAAGAAGGAACTGGAAGCCGCCGGCGCCACCGTCGAGCTCAAGTAAGCAGTACCTTGCATCGCCGGCACGCTCGGTGATGCGCCAAAGGCTGGGGGCGAAAGCCCCCGGCCTTCGGTCGTTTCCGGGGCCCTCGGCCCTGAAGGGGTCCGCAAGGGCCTGGCAACATCGCAAAACCCAGTTCCACACAGGGGAGCTGGTAGTCGGAAGTAGCGGGAGATGGCGTGCTGGTGCCGGCAATACCAGCGACTACCGACTGACAGCTTCATGTTCCCCCGGGTCCGCGGACGCGCGGCCCGCACTGCCAAAGGTGGTACACCCATGACGACGTATTCGTTCACCGAGAAGAAGCGCATCCGCAAGGACTTCGGCAAGCAGCGCTCCATCCTCGAGGTGCCGTTCCTGCTGGCCATCCAGGTCGATTCGTACCGCGAATTCCTGCAGGCCGACATCGATCCCGCCAAGCGCCGCGACACCGGCCTGCACGCCGCGCTGAAGTCGGTGTTCCCGATCGCCAGCTACAGCGGCAACGCCGCGCTCGAGTACGTCGGCTACAAGCTCGGCGAGCCCGTGTTCGACGAGCGCGAGTGCCGCAACCGCGGCCTGTCCTACGGCGCCCCGCTGCGCGTGACCGTGCGCCTGGTCATCTACGACCGCGAGTCGTCGACCAAGGCGATCAAGTACGTCAAGGAGCAGGAGGTCTACCTCGGCGAGATCCCGCTGATGACCGAGCACGGCACGTTCATCGTGAACGGCACCGAGCGCGTCATCGTCTCGCAGCTGCACCGTTCGCCGGGCGTGTTCTTCGACCACGACCGCGGCAAGACCCACAGCTCGGGCAAGCTGCTGTACAGCGCCCGCATCATCCCGTACCGCGGCTCCTGGCTGGACTTCGAGTTCGACCCGAAGGACGCCCTGTACACCCGTATCGACCGTCGCCGCAAGCTGCCGGTGACCATCCTGCTGCGCGCGCTCGGCTACACCAACGAGGAGATGCTGCGCGCGTTCTTCGAGATCAACACCTTCCACATCCTGCCGGAAGGCGTGCAGCTGGAGCTGGTCCCGGAGCGCCTGCGCGGCGAGACCCTGGGCTTCGACCTGTCCGACGGCGAGAAGGTCATCGTCGAGGCCGGCAAGCGCATCACCGCGCGCCACGTGCGCCAGCTGGAGCAGTCCGGCATCACTGCGCTGGCGGTGCCGGACGAGTACCTGCTGGGCCGCATCCTGGCCCATGACGTGGTCGACGCCGCCACCGGCGAGCTGCTGGCCTCGGCCAACGACGAGATCAACGACGAGCACCTGGCCGCCTTCCGCAAGGCCGGCGTCGCCAGCGTCGGCACCCTGTGGGTGAACGACCTCGACCGCGGTCCGTACCTGTCCAACACCCTGCGCATCGACCCGAGCCGCACCCAGCTGGAGGCCCTGGTCGAGATCTACCGGATGATGCGTCCGGGCGAGCCGCCGACCAAGGAGGCCGCGCAGAACCTGTTCCACAACCTGTTCTTCACCTTCGAGCGCTACGACCTGTCGGCCGTGGGCCGGATGAAGTTCAACCGCCGCGTCGGCCGCAAGGACGTCGTCGGCCCGGCCGTGCTGTACGACCACAAGTACTTCTCCGAGCGCGGCGACGAGGAGTCCAGGTCGCTGGTGGCCGAGCAGGGCGAGACCTCCGACATCCTCGACGTGCTGCGCGTGCTGACCGAGATCCGCAACGGTCGCGGCGTGGTCGACGACATCGACCACCTGGGCAACCGCCGCGTGCGTTCGGTCGGCGAGATGGCCGAGAACGTGTTCCGCGTGGGCCTGGTCCGCGTCGAGCGCGCGGTCAAGGAGCGCCTGTCGATGGCCGAGTCCGAGGGCCTGACCCCGCAGGAGCTGATCAACGCCAAGCCTGTGGCCGCCGCGATCAAGGAGTTCTTCGGCTCCTCGCAGCTGTCGCAGTTCATGGACCAGAACAACCCGCTGTCGGAAGTGACCCACAAGCGCCGCGTCTCGGCGCTGGGCCCGGGCGGCCTGACCCGCGAGCGCGCCGGCTTCGAGGTGCGCGACGTGCACCCGACCCACTACGGCCGCGTCTGCACCATCGAGACCCCTGAAGGCCCGAACATCGGCCTGATCAACTCGCTGGCCGTGTTCGCCCGCACCAACCAGTACGGCTTCCTCGAGACGCCGTACCGCAAGGTCGTGGACGGCCGCATCACCGACGAGGTCGAGTACCTGTCGGCGATCGAGGAGAACGAGTACGTCATCGCCCAGGTCAACGCCGCCCACGACAAGGAAGGCCGCCTGACCGAGGCGTTCGTCCCCTGCCGCCACCAGGGCGAGTCGCTGCTGAAGCCGGCGTCCGAGATCCACTACATGGACGTGTCGCCGATGCAGACCGTGTCGGTCGCCGCGGCGCTGGTCCCGTTCCTGGAGCACGACGACGCCAACCGCGCGCTGATGGGCGCGAACATGCAGCGCCAGGCCGTCCCGACCCTGCGTGCGCAGACCCCGCTGGTCGGCACCGGCATCGAGCGCGCCGTGGCGCGCGACTCGGGCGTGACCGTCAACGCCCGCCGCGGCGGCGAGGTGGTGCAGGTCGACGCCGGCCGCATCGTGGTCAAGGCCAACGAGGAGGAGATCTCCGGCGAGCACGATGCCGGCGTCGACATCTACACCCTGACCAAGTACACCCGCTCCAACCAGAACACCTGCATCAACCAGCGCCCGCTGGTGCACGTGGGTGACGTGGTCGCGCGCGGCGACGTGCTGGCCGACGGCCCGTCGACCGACATCGGCGAGCTGGCCCTGGGCCAGAACATGCTGATCGCGTTCATGCCCTGGAACGGCTACAACTTCGAGGACTCGATCCTGCTGTCGGAGCGCGTGGTCCAGGAAGACCGCTACACCACGATCCACATCGAGGAGCTGACCTGCGTCGCCCGCGACACCAAGCTGGGCCCGGAGGAGATCACCGCCGACATCCCGAACGTGTCCGAGCAGGCCCTGGGCCGCCTGGACGAGTCGGGCGTGGTGTACATCGGCGCCGAGGTCCGTGCCGGCGACATCCTGGTCGGCAAGGTCACGCCGAAGGGCGAGAGCCAGCTGACCCCGGAAGAGAAGCTGCTGCGCGCGATCTTCGGCGAGAAGGCTTCCGACGTTAAGGACAGCTCGCTGCGCGTGCCGCCGGGCATGGACGGCACGGTCATCGACGTGCAGGTCTTCACCCGCGACGGCATCGAGAAGGACAAGCGCGCCAAGCAGATCGAGGAGAACGAGATCCGTCGGGTCAAGAAGGACTTCGACGACCAGTTCCGCATCCTCGAGGCGGCGATCTACGCGCGCCTGCGCGGCCAGATCGTGGGCAAGGTCGCCAACGGCGGCCCGGGCCTGAAGAAGGGCGACACCATCACCGACGCCTACCTGGACGGCCTGAAGAAGGCCGACTGGTTCGCCCTGCGCATGAAGGACGACGAGGCCGCCGAGGCCATCGAGCGCGCGCAGAAGCAGATCCAGGCGCACGAGAAGGAGTTCGAGCGCCGCTTCGCCGACAAGCGCGGCAAGATCACCCAGGGCGACGACCTCGCCCCGGGCGTGCTGAAGATGGTGAAGGTGTTCCTGGCGGTGAAGCGCCGCATCCAGCCGGGCGACAAGATGGCCGGCCGCCACGGCAACAAGGGCGTCGTGTCGAACGTCGTCCCGGTCGAGGACATGCCGTACATGGCCGATGGCACCCCGGTGGACATCTGCCTCAACCCGCTGGGCGTGCCTTCGCGCATGAACATCGGCCAGATCCTCGAGGTGCACCTGGGCTGGGCCGCCAAGGGCCTGGGCAAGCGCATCCAGAAGATGCTGGACGAGCAGCGTGCGGTGTCCGAGCTGCGTGAGTTCCTGGACAAGGTCTACAACCACGACAGCAGCCTGGTCGGCCAGCGCGTCGACCTGTCGCAGTTCAGCGACGAGGAGCTGCTGGGCATGGCGCGCAACCTGACCGGCGGCGTGCCGATGGCCACCCCGGTGTTCGACGGCGCCCACGAGGAAGAGATCCGCCAGATGCTGGAGCTGGCCTATCCGGACGACGATCCGGAGACCGCCCGCCTCGGCTTCAACGCCAGCAAGACCCAGATGCAGCTGCACGACGGCCGCACCGGCGAGGCGTTCGATCGCAAGACCACGGTCGGCTACATGCACTACCTGAAGCTGAACCACCTGGTCGACGACAAGATGCACGCCCGCTCCACCGGCCCGTACTCGCTGGTCACCCAGCAGCCGCTGGGCGGCAAGGCGCAGTTCGGCGGCCAGCGCTTCGGCGAGATGGAAGTGTGGGCGCTGGAAGCCTACGGCGCGGCGTACACCCTGCAGGAAATGCTGACGGTGAAGTCCGACGACGTGCAGGGCCGCAACCAGATGTACAAGAACATCGTCGACGGCAACCACGAGATGGTCGCGGGCATGCCGGAGTCCTTCAACGTTCTGGTGAAGGAAATCCGCTCGCTGGCCATCAACATGGAGTTGGAGGACGAGTAAGGCGCGCGGCGCGGCCCGCCTCGCGGGCCGCGCAACCCCCGAATCGCCCGATCGACCGCCTTTACTCCTGACGGAGACAAGAAATGAAAGACCTGCTCAACCTCTTCAACCAGCAGCGCCAGACGCTGGACTTCGACGCGATCAAGATCGCCCTGGCTTCGCCGGACCTGATCCGCTCGTGGTCCTTCGGCGAGGTGAAGAAGCCCGAGACGATCAACTACCGCACGTTCAAGCCCGAGCGTGACGGCCTGTTCTGCGCCGCGATCTTCGGTCCGATCAAGGACTACGAGTGCCTGTGCGGCAAGTACAAGCGCATGAAGCACCGCGGCGTGGTCTGCGAGAAGTGCGGCACCGAGGTCACCCTGGCCAAGGTCCGCCGCGAGCGCATGGGCCACATCGACCTGGCCTCGCCGGTCGCGCACATCTGGTTCCTCAAGTCGCTGCCGTCCCGCATCGGCCTGATGCTGGACATGACCCTGCGCGACATCGAGCGCATCCTGTACTTCGAAGCCTACGTCGTCACCGAGCCGGGCCTGACCCCGCTCGAGCGCCGCCAGCTGCTGACCGAAGAGCAGTACATGCAGGCGCGCCAGGAGCATGGCGACGACTTCGACGCCGCCATGGGCGCCGAGGCGATCTACGAGCTGCTGCGCACCATCGACCTGCAGGCCGAGATGGCCCGCCTGCGCGAGGAGATCGCCGCCACCGGTTCGGAGACCAAGCTCAAGCGCCTGACCAAGCGCATCAAGCTGATCGAGGCGTTCATCGAGTCCGGCAACCGTCCGGAGTGGATGGTCATGACCGTGCTGCCGGTGCTGCCGCCGGACCTGCGCCCGCTGGTCCCGCTGGACGGCGGCCGCTTCGCGACCTCCGACCTGAACGACCTGTACCGCCGCGTCATCAACCGCAACAACCGCCTGCGCCGCCTGCTGGAGCTCAACGCGCCCGACATCATCGTGCGCAACGAGAAGCGCATGCTGCAGGAGTCGGTTGACGCCCTGATGGACAACGGCCGCCGCGGCCGCGCCATCACCGGCACCAACAAGCGCCCGCTCAAGTCGCTGGCCGACATGATCAAGGGCAAGCAGGGCCGCTTCCGCCAGAACCTGCTCGGCAAGCGCGTCGACTACTCGGGCCGTTCGGTCATCGTGGTCGGCCCGTACCTGCGCCTGCACCAGTGCGGCCTGCCGAAGAAGATGGCGCTGGAGCTGTTCAAGCCGTTCGTGTTCGCCAAGCTGCAGCGCCGCGGCCTGGCCACCACGATCAAGGCCGCCAAGAAGCTGGTCGAGCGCGAAGAGGCCGAGGTGTGGGACATCCTCGAAGAGGTGATCCGCGAGCACCCGGTGCTGCTGAACCGCGCCCCGACCCTGCACCGCCTGGGCATCCAGGCGTTCGAGCCGGTGCTGATCGAGGGCAAGGCCATCCAGCTGCACCCGCTGGTCTGCACCGCGTTCAACGCCGACTTCGACGGCGACCAGATGGCCGTGCACGTCCCGCTGAGCCTCGAGGCCCAGCTGGAGGCGCGCGCCCTGATGATGTCGACCAACAACATCCTGTCGCCCGCCAACGGCGAGCCGATCATCGTGCCGTCGCAGGACGTCGTGCTCGGCCTGTACTACATGACCCGCGCCCTGGAGAACAAGAAGGGCGAGGGCATGGCGTTCGCCAACGTGGCCGAGGTCAAGCGCGCCTATGACAACCGCACCGTCGAGCTGCACGCCAAGGTCAAGGTCCGCATCCCGGAAGTGACCATCGACGAGGACGGCAACAAGGTCCGCAAGAACACCATCGTCGACACCACCGTCGGCCGTGCGCTGCTGGCCGAGATCCTGCCGGAGGGCCTGCCGTTCGCGCTGGCCAACACCGAGCTGACCAAGAAGAACATCAGCCGCCTGATCAACAGCTGCTACCGTCGCCTGGGCCTGAAGGACACCGTGGTGTTCGCCGACCAGCTGATGTACACCGGCTTCAGCTTCGCCACCCGCGCCGGCGTGTCGATCGGCATCGACGACATGCTGATCCCGGACGAGAAGAAGAGCATCCTCGCCGAGGCCGAAGCCGAGGTGCTGGAGATCCAGGAGCAGTACCAGAGCGGCCTGGTCACCGCCGGCGAGCGCTACAACAAGGTGGTCGACATCTGGTCGCGCACCAACGAGCGCATCGCCAAGGCGATGATGGAGACCATCGGTACCGACAAGGTGGTCAACGCCAAGGGCGAGGAAGTCGCGCAGAAGTCGATGAACTCGCTGTACATCATGGCCGACTCCGGTGCCCGTGGTTCGCAGGCGCAGATCCGCCAGCTGGCCGGCATGCGCGGCCTGATGGCCCGCCCGGACGGCTCGATCATCGAGACGCCCATCAAGGCGAACTTCCGCGAAGGCCTGAACGTGCAGGAGTACTTCAACTCCACCCACGGTGCCCGTAAGGGTCTGGCCGATACCGCGCTGAAGACCGCCAACTCCGGTTACCTGACCCGCCGCCTGGTCGACGTGGCGCAGGACGTGGTGATCACCGAGTCCGACTGCGGCACGGTCCATGGCCTGACCATGACCCCGATCGTGGAAGGCGGCGACGTGGTCGAGCCGCTGAAGGACCGCGTGCTGGGCCGCGTCGTGGCCGAGGACGTGTTCCTGCCGGGCAACGACGAGGATCCGATCGTCACCCGCAACACCCTGCTGGACGAGGTCTGGGTGAACCGCCTGGAAGAGGCGGGCGTGCAGTCGATCAAGGTCCGTTCGACCATTACCTGCGAATCGGCCTTCGGCGTGTGCTCGCACTGCTACGGCCGCGACCTGGCCCGTGGCCACCTGGTCAACATCGGCGAGTCGGTCGGTGTCATCGCCGCCCAGTCGATCGGTGAGCCGGGTACCCAGCTGACCATGCGTACGTTCCACATCGGTGGTGCCGCTTCGCGTGCCGCCGCGGTGGACAACATCACGGTCAAGACCACCGGCTCGGTGAAGTTCAACAACCTCAAGTCGGTCGAGCACGCCGGCGGCCACCTGGTGGCGGTCTCGCGCTCGGGCGAAATCTCGGTCCTCGACCCGCACGGCCGCGAGCGCGAGCGCTACAAGCTGCCGTACGGCGCCACCATCTCCGTCAAGGACGGCGCCGAGGTCAAGGCCGGCCAGTCGGTCGCCAACTGGGATCCGCATAACCACCCGATCGTGTCGGAAGTGGCCGGTTTCGTCCGCTTCATCGACTTCGTCGACGGCATCACCGTCATCGAGAAGACCGATGAGCTGACCGGCCTGGCCTCGCGCGAGATCACCGATCCGAAGCGTCGTGGCTCGCAGGGCAAGGACCTGCGTCCGCTGGTCCGCATCGTGGACAAGGACGGCAACGACCTGACCATCCCGGGCACCGACCTGCCGGCGCAGTACCTGCTGCCGCCGCGCTCGATCGTGAACCTGCAGGACGGCGCCCCGGTGGGCGTGGGCGACGTGGTCGCCAAGATCCCGCAGGAAGCGTCGAAGACCCGCGACATCACCGGCGGTCTGCCGCGCGTGGCCGACCTGTTCGAGGCGCGCAAGCCGAAGGATCCGGCGATCCTGGCCGAGCGCTCGGGCGTGGTCAGCTTCGGCAAGGACACCAAGGGCAAGCAGCGCCTGATCATCAAGGGACCGGACGGCGAGGAGCACGAGGAGCTGATCCCGAAGTACCGCCAGATCATCGTGTTCGAAGGCGAGCACGTGACCAAGGGCGAGACCATCGTGGACGGCGAGCCGAGCCCGCAGGACATCCTGCGCCTGAAGGGCATCGAGGACCTGGCCGCGTACCTGGTCAAGGAGATCCAGGACGTCTACCGCCTGCAGGGCGTGAAGATCAACGACAAGCACATCGAGGTGATCACCCGCCAGATGCTGCGCAAGGTCGAGATCACCGACCAGGGCGACTCCAAGTTCCTCAATGGCGAGCAGGTCGAGAAGCAGCGCGTCATCGAGGAGAACCAGCGCCTGCTGGCCCGCAACGAGATCCCGGCCAAGTACGAGCCGGTGCTGCTGGGCATCACCAAGGCCTCGCTGGCGACCGAGTCGTTCATCTCGGCGGCCTCCTTCCAGGAGACCACCCGCGTGCTGACCGAGGCTGCCGTCCGCGGCACCCGCGACAGCCTGCGCGGCCTGAAGGAGAACGTGATCGTCGGCCGCCTGATCCCGGCGGGTACCGGCCTTGCCTACCACAGCAAGCGCCGCCGCCACGCCAGCGGCCTGACCGAGTCGGAGCTGGAGGCCCTGTCCGGCGGCTCCGAGCCGGCGGCCGTGGCCGAGGCGACCGAGGCCGCCCCGTCCCAGGACGACGCGGCCGAGTGATGACCCCGCCCGCCGGCAACGGCGGGCGGGGGTGACGGCGGGGCAGGGAAGCCCCGCCGCCCCCGGGAACCCGGCGGCCCCTTCGGGACGGCCGGGCGCCGGGCCAGGGAAGGGGGTCGGTTGACGCGGTTTTTACCGGCCCGCTATACTTTCATGTCTCGGCAGGCCGTCCTTCGGCCTGCCGTCGTTTTCACGTCCGGCCCCGATTGGCGGGGCCCCAAGCAGAAGAACCTTAGAATGGCGACGATCAACCAGCTGGTCCGCAAGCCGCGGCAGGCGGAAACGTACAAGAGCGCCTCGCCGGCACTTGAGAAGTGCCCGCAGCGCCGCGGTGTCTGCACCCGCGTCTACACCACCACCCCGAAGAAGCCGAACTCGGCCCTCCGCAAGGTTGCCAAGGTCCGCCTGACCAACGGCTACGAGGTCATCTCGTACATCGGCGGCGAAGGCCACAACCTGCAGGAGCACTCCGTCGTGCTGATCCGCGGCGGCCGCGTCAAGGACCTGCCGGGCGTGCGTTACCACACCGTCCGCGGTTCGCTGGATGCCGCCGGCGTCACCAAGCGTCGCCAGGGCCGTTCGAAGTACGGCGCCAAGCGCCCGAAGAGCTAATCGAGGAAGCCCGACATGTCCCGTAAAGGTTCCACCCCCCAGCGCTCCGTCCTGCCCGATCCCAAGCACGGGAGCGAGACCATCGCCCGCTTCATCAACATGGTGATGAAGAGCGGCAAGAAGTCGATCGCCGAGAACATCGTGTACGACGCGATGGACGTCATCGGCCAGAAGAACCCCAACGCCATCGAGCTGGTGCAGAAGGCGCTGGACAACGTGTCCCCGGCGGTCGAGGTCAAGTCCCGCCGCGTCGGCGGCGCGACCTACCAGGTCCCGGTCGAGGTGCGCCAGTCCCGCCGTCTGGCCCTGGCCATGCGCTGGCTGATCGATTCCGCCCGCAAGCGCGGCGAGAACACCATGGCCCGCAAGCTGGCCGGTGAGCTGCTGGACGCGGCCGAGAACCGCGGTGGCGCGATCAAGAAGCGCGAAGAAACCCACCGCATGGCCGAGGCCAACAAGGCCTTCGCCCACTACCGCTGGTAACAGCACGCGGGTCCCTTGCGGACCCGCGCGACCAGCCCGGGCGGCGCGGCATGTTCCGCGCCCTCCGCATTTCAGGGGGTGCCGCGCAGCCGGCCCCCGCATCCGAAACGCCAAGCTAACGAGAGGCTCCCCGTGGCCCGCACTACTCCCATCGAGCGTTACCGCAATTTCGGCATCATGGCCCACATCGATGCCGGCAAGACCACCACGTCCGAGCGCATCCTGTTCTACACCGGCAAGAGCCACAAGATCGGTGAAGTGCACGACGGCGCCGCGACCATGGACTGGATGGAGCAGGAGCAGGAGCGTGGCATCACGATCCAGTCCGCCGCCACCACCGCGTTCTGGAAGGGCATGGACAAGTCCTTCCCGGAGCACCGCTTCAACATCATCGACACCCCCGGGCACGTCGACTTCACCATCGAAGTCGAGCGCTCGCTGCGCGTGCTGGACGGCGCGGTGTTCGTGCTGTGCGCCGTCGGCGGCGTGCAGCCGCAGTCGGAGACCGTGTGGCGCCAGGCCAACAAGTACCACGTGCCGCGCATCGCGTTCGTCAACAAGATGGACCGCACCGGCGCGAACTTCTTCAAGGTCCGTGACCAGCTGAAGAGCCGCCTGGGCGCCGTTCCGGTGCCGATGCAGATCCCGATCGGCGCCGAGGACAACTTCGTCGGCGTGGTCGACCTGGTCAAGATGAAGGCCATCCACTGGGACGAGAAGAACCAGGGCATGACCTTCGAGTACCGCGACATCCCGGCCGAGCTGCAGGCGCAGGCCGAAGAGGCGCGTTCGTACATGGTCGAGTCCGCGGCCGAGGCCAACGAAGAGCTGATGGACAAGTACCTGGGCGGCGAGGAGCTGACCGAGGACGAGATCTACTCGGCTCTGCGCGCCCGCACCCTGAACACCGAGATCGTGCCGATGTTCTGCGGCTCGGCGTTCAAGAACAAGGGCGTGCAGGCCATGCTCGACGGCGTGATCAAGCTGCTGCCGTCGCCGATCGACGTGCCGGCGGTGAAGGGCGTCGACATGGACGACGAGACCAAGGAGATGACCCGCGAGTCCTCCGACAAGGCTCCGTTCTCGGCGCTGGCGTTCAAGATCATGACCGACCCGTTCGTCGGTTCGCTGACCTTCTTCCGCGTCTACTCCGGCACCCTGAGCGCCGGCGACCAGGTGCTGAACTCGGTCAAGAACAAGAAGGAGCGCATCGGCCGCCTGCTGCAGATGCACTCCAACAACCGCGACGAGATCAAGGAAGTGCTGGCCGGCGACATCGCCGCCGCCGTGGGCCTGAAGGACGTCACCACCGGCGACACCCTGTGCGCCATCGACGCCCCGATCGTCCTCGAGCGCATGGCGTTCCCGGAGCCGGTCATCTCGATGGCCGTCGAGCCGAAGACCAAGTCCGACCAGGAGAAGATGGGCAACGCCCTGAGCCGTCTGGCCCAGGAAGACCCGTCGTTCCGCGTCCGCACCGACGAGGAGTCCGGCCAGACCATCATCTCCGGCATGGGCGAGCTGCACCTGGACATCATCGTTGACCGCATGAAGCGCGAGTTCAACGTCGAGGCCAACGTCGGCAAGCCGCAGGTGGCCTACCGCGAGACCATCCGCTCCAGCGACGTCAAGTCGGACTACAAGCACGCCAAGCAGTCCGGCGGTAAGGGCCAGTACGGCCACGTCGTGATCGAGCTGTCGCCGATGACCGCCGAGGACCGCGAGAAGTACGCCGACCTGATCAAGGACGACTTCCTGTTCCTCAACGAGATCACCGGTGGCGTGATCCCGAAGGAATTCATCCCCTCGGTCGAGAAGGGCCTGCGCGAGACCATCACCAGCGGCCCGCTGGCCGGCTTCCCGGTCGTCGGCGTCAAGGTCAAGCTGGTCTTCGGTTCGTACCACGACGTCGACTCGTCGGAAATGGCGTTCAAGCTGGCCGCCTCGATGGCGTTCAAGCAGGGCTTCGCCAAGGCCAACCCGGTGCTGCTGGAGCCGATCATGAAGGTCGAGATCGTCAGCCCCGAGGACTACCTGGGCGACGTCATGGGCGACGTGAGCCGTCGTCGCGGCGTGCTGCAGGGCCAGGACGACAGCCCGTCGGGCAAGATCATCAACGCGATGATCCCGCTGGGCGAAATGTTCGGCTACGCCACCTCGCTGCGTTCGATGACGCAGGGCCGCGCCACCTTCTCGATGGAGTTCGACCACTACGAGGAAGCGCCGAACAACATCGCCGAGACGGTGATCAAGAAGGCGTAACCGGCGGCGCCCCCGGGCGCGCACATATCGGGCGGGGCCATCCCCTGGGTGGCCCCGTCTTCCAGGAAAAATCCAAGTTCAAGAGGTTTTGCACCAATGTCCAAGGGTAAGTTCGAGCGCACCAAGCCGCACGTGAACGTCGGCACCATCGGCCACGTTGACCATGGCAAGACCACGCTGACGGCCGCGCTGACCAAGATCGGCGCCGAGCGTTTCGGTGGCGAGTTCAAGGCGTACGACGCGATCGACGCGGCGCCGGAAGAGAAGGCTCGCGGCATCACGATCTCGACCGCGCACGTCGAGTACGAATCCCCGACCCGCCACTACGCGCACGTTGACTGCCCCGGCCACGCCGACTACGTCAAGAACATGATCACCGGTGCCGCCCAGATGGACGGCGCGATCCTGGTGTGCTCGGCGGCCGACGGCCCGATGCCGCAGACCCGCGAGCACATCCTGCTGGCCCGCCAGGTGGGCGTGCCGTACATCGTGGTCTTCCTGAACAAGGCGGACATGGTGGACGACGCCGAGCTGCTGGAGCTGGTGGAGATGGAAGTCCGCGAGCTGCTGAGCAAGTACGACTTCCCGGGCGACGACACCCCGATCATCAAGGGTTCGGCGCTGAAGGCTCTGGAAGGCGACCAGTCGGAGATCGGCGTTCCGGCGATCATCCAGCTGGTGGACGCGCTGGACAGCTACATCCCGACCCCGGAGCGCGACGTTGACAAGCCGTTCCTGATGCCGGTCGAGGACGTGTTCTCGATCTCGGGCCGCGGCACCGTGGTGACCGGCCGTATCGAGCGCGGCGTGATCAAGGTGGGCGACGAAGTCGAGATCGTGGGCATCCGTCCGACCGCCAAGACCACCGTGACCGGCGTGGAGATGTTCCGCAAGCTGCTGGACCAGGGTCAGGCGGGCGACAACGCGGGCCTGCTGCTGCGCGGCACCAAGCGTGACGAGGTCGAGCGTGGCCAGGTGCTGGCCAAGCCGGGCACGATCACCCCGCACACCGACTTCGAGGCCGAGGTCTACGTGCTGTCGAAGGACGAGGGCGGCCGTCACACCCCGTTCTTCAAGGGCTACCGTCCGCAGTTCTACTTCCGCACCACCGACATCACCGGCGCCGTCCAACTGCCGGAGGGCGTGGAGATGGTGATGCCGGGCGACAACGTGAAGATGTCGGTGTCGCTGATCAACCCGGTGGCGATGGACGAAGGCCTGCGCTTCGCGATCCGCGAAGGCGGCCGTACCGTCGGCGCCGGCGTGGTTGCCAAGATCCTGAAGTAATTCAGGTTTATTAACCCCCTGTCCGCCTGGGCGGGCAGGGGGCTTACCGCGAAAAGAGGTGCAGGAAGCGCCTCGTGTTCGCCAGACAGGGAAAAGTCGCGTGACGCAGAGCGCGGGACAGCCATTGGCTGTTGACGCGCCGTTTTACGCGTTCTATACTTTTCCGTCTGGGCAGGCCGGCTCGCTGGTCTGCCCGCGCTTTTGGGGGTCGCCTGGAGCGGCTTCCAGTCCGGAGCGGGACCGGCCGGACGAACTGAACCATACCGGGGCAGGCATCCCAGAGGCCGCGCCCGTCGCTCTTTTAACGAAGGAACTCCGTCATGGCGGACCAAAAGATCCGGATTCGGCTCAAGGCGTTCGATCATCGTCTGATCGACCGTTCGGCCAGCGAGATCGTCGAGACGGCCAAGAGGACCGGCGCGCAGGTGCGTGGCCCGATCCCGCTGCCGACCAAGATCGAGCGTTACACCATTCTCGTCTCCCCGCATGCCGACAAGGATGCGCGTGACCAGTACGAGACCCGCACGCACAAGCGCGTGCTCGACATCGTCGACCCCAACGACAAGACCGTGGACGCGCTGATGAAGCTCGAGCTCGCGGCTGGCGTCGACGTCCAGATCAAGCTCGCCTGAGGACTGCCGACATGACGAAGAAGTATTCGTTGGGTCTGGTCGGCCGCAAGGCCGGCATGAGCCGCGTCTTCACCGAGGATGGCCGTTCCATCCCGGTGACCCTGATCGAGGCCACCCCTAACCGCATCACCCAGATCAAGACCGTCGAAGTCGACGGCTACAGCGCCGTCCAGGTCACCACTGGCGCGCGCCGCGCCTCGCTGGTCAACAAGCCGCTGGCCGGCCACTACGCCAAGGCCAAGGTCGAAGCCGGCCGCGGTCTGTGGGAGTTCCGCGTCGCCGACGAGAAGATCGGTGACTTCGCCGTTGGCGGCGAGATCAAGGCCGACATCTTCGAGGTTGGCCAGATCGTCGACGTCCAGGGCGTGACCAAGGGCAAGGGCTTCCAGGGCACGATCAAGCGCCACAACTTCACCATGGGTGACGCTACCCACGGTAACTCGCTGTCGCACCGCGCCCCGGGCTCGATCGGCCAGCGCCAGACCCCCGGTCGCGTGTTCCCCGGCAAGAAGATGGCCGGCCACATGGGCGCCGAGCAGCAGAGCACGCAGAACCTGGAAGTGGTTCGCGTCGATGCCGAGCGCGGCCTGATCGCCGTTCGCGGCGCCGTCCCGGGTGCCCCGGGTGGCGACGTGATCGTGCGTCCGGCGAGCAAGGCGTAAGGAGAAGCACGATGGAACTCACCATTACGGGTAGCGCCAACAAGCTGTCGGTTTCCGACGAAGTGTTCGGCCGCGAATTCAGCGAGGACCTGGTCCACCAGGTCGTGGTGGCCTACCAGGCCGCCGGTCGCGCCGGCACCAAGGCGCAGAAGACCCGCGCCGAGGTCAACGGCACGACCAAGAAGTCGAAGAAGCAGAAGGGCGGCGGCGCGCGTCACGGCGCCCTGACGGCCCCGATCTTCGTCGGCGGCGGCCGGGCCTTCGCGGCCAAGCCGCGCAGCTTCGAGCAGAAGGTCAACCGCAAGATGTACCGCGCGGCCATCGCCGCGATCCTGTCCGAGCTGAACCGCCAGGGCCGCCTGAAGGTCGTCGAGTCGTTCGACATCGACGCCCCCAAGACCAAGGGCCTGGTCGAGAAGCTGGCCGGTTTCGAGCTGGGCAAGCGCCCGCTGATCGTCACCGAGGACGCTTCGGAGAACCTGTTCCTGTCCGCCCGCAACCTGCCGTACGTGCAGGTCCGCGACGTGCAGGGCCTGGATCCGGTCGCCCTGGTCGGCGCCGATTCCGTGCTGATCACCGCCGATGCGGTCAAGAAGGTCGAGGAGTGGCTGGCATGAGCACCAACGAGAAAGTTTTCAGCGTACTGCTCGCGCCGCGCGTGTCCGAAAAGACCGCTCGCCTGCAGGAAGTGAGCAACCAGTACGTGTTCGAAGTTTCGAACGACGCCACCAAGGCCGACGTCAAGGCCGCCGTGGAGCAGCTGTTCGACGTCAAGGTCGAGTCGGTCAACGTCGTCAACGTGAAGGGCAAGAACAAGTCCTTCCGCTTCCGTTCCGGTCGCCGTGGCGACTGGCGTAAGGCGTACGTGCGCCTGGCCGACGGCCAGAGCATCGACGTGTCCGCGAAGGCCTGAGGGTGATCCCATGCCATTGATGAAGTTCAAGCCCACCTCTGCCGGCCGCCGCTCCGCGGTCCGCGTGGTCACCCCGGATCTGCACAAGGGTGCCCCGCACGCCGCGCTCGTCGAGAAGCAGAGCAAGGCCGGCGGCCGTAACCCCCACGGCCGCATCCCCCCCCGCCACGTCGGCGGTGGCCACAAGCAGCACTACCGTCTGATCGACTTCAAGCGCAACAAGGAAGGCATCGCGGCGCGCGTGGAGCGGATCGAATACGATCCGAACCGCACCGCCCACATCGCCCTGCTGTGCTACGTCGACGGCGAGCGCCGCTACATCATCGCCCCGAAGGGCCTGAAGGCTGGCGACCAGGTGATCGCCGGTTCCGACGCCCCGATCAAGGCCGGCAACACCCTGCCGCTGCGCAACATCCCGGTCGGCACCACGGTGCACTGCATCGAGCTGAAGCCGGGCAAGGGTGCCCAGATCGCCCGCGCCGCCGGCGCCGGCGTGCAGCTGGTCGCCCGCGAGGGTTCCTACGCGCTGCTCCGCCTGCGTTCGGGCGAGATGCGCAAGGTTCCGGCCGAGTGCCGCGCGACCATCGGCGAAGTCGGCAACGACGAGCACAACCTGGAGAAGCTGGGCAAGGCCGGTGCCAAGCGCTGGCGCGGCGTTCGTCCGACCGTCCGCGGTGCGGCGATGAACCCGGTTGACCACCCGCACGGTGGTGGTGAGGCCAAGGCCGGCCAGGGTAACCCGCATCCGGTCACCCCGTGGGGTGTCCCGACCAAGGGTTACAAGACGCGCAAGAACAAGCGCACCCAGCAGTTCATCGTCCGCGATCGTAGGGGCTAATCGACCATGCCACGTTCTCTCAAGAAAGGCCCGTTCGTCGATCACCACCTCATCAAGAAGGTGGAGGCCGCGGGCGGCACCAAGAAGCCGATCAAGACCTGGTCGCGCCGTTCCATGATCCTGCCGGAAATGGTGGGATTCACCATCGCTGTGCACAACGGCAAGAACCATGTTCCGGTTCTCATCAACGAGAACATGGTCGGCCACAAGCTCGGCGAATTCGCTGTCACCCGGACCTTCAAGGGTCACGGCGGCGACAAGAAGTCGAAGTAAGGAGATGACCATGGAAGCGAAAGCCATCCTGCGCACCGCGCGCATCTCCCCGCAGAAGGCCCGCCTGGTCGCCGACCAGGTGCGTGGCCTGCCGGCCGAGCGTGCCGTCAACCTGCTGAAGTTCTCCGACAAGAAGGCCGCCGCCCTGATCAAGAAGGTCGTCGAGTCCGCCATTGCCAACGCCGAGAACAACAACGGCGCCGACGTGGACGCCCTGAAGGTCAAGACCATCATGGTCGACGAGGGCCCGACCCTGAAGCGCTTCATGGCGCGTGCGAAGGGCCGCGGCACCCGCATCCTCAAGCGGACCAGCCACATCACCGTCGTCGTGGGAGAGGGCAAGTAATATGGGTCACAAAGTTCATCCCACCGGCATCCGCCTGGGCATCGCCAAGGACTGGAACTCGAAGTGGTACGCGGGCAAGGGCGAGTACGCCGACTACCTGGCGGCCGACCTGAAGGTCCGCAAGATGCTGCGCAAGAAGCTGGCCCAGGCCGGCATCAGCCGCATCCTGATCGAGCGTCCGGCCAAGACCGCCCGCGTCACCATCCACACCGCCCGCCCGGGCGTGGTGATCGGCAAGCGTGGCGAGGACATCGAGAAGCTGCGCAAGGAAGTCAGCGAGATGATGGGCGTCCCCGCCCACATCAACGTCAGCGAGGTGCGCAAGCCCGAGCTCGACGCGCAGCTGGTCGCCGAGTCCATCGCCCAGCAGCTGGAGCGCCGCATCATGTTCCGTCGCGCGATGAAGCGCGCCGTGGGCAACGCGATGCGCCTCGGCGCCCTGGGCATCAAGGTCAACGTCGCCGGCCGCCTGAACGGCGCCGAGATCGCCCGTTCGGAGTGGTACCGCGAAGGCCGCGTGCCGCTGCATACCCTGCGCGCGGACATCGACTACGGCTTTGCCGAGGCTCACACCACCTACGGCGTGATCGGCATCAAGGTATGGGTCTACAAGGGCGAGATCTTCGACTTCGCCCAGGTTGGACAGGAGAAGCAGGAAGAAGCCAGCAGCCCGCGCGGCGAGCGTGGCGACCGCGAGCGTCCCTCCCGTCCGGCACGTGAAGCGAGGTAACGGCGATGTTGCAACCCAAGCGAACCAAGTACCGCAAGCAGCACAAGGGCCGTAACGAGGGCCTGAGCTGGAGCGCCAACGCCGTGTCCTTCGGCGAGTACGGCCTGAAGGCCACCGCCCACGGTCGCCTGACCGCGCGCCAGATCGAGGCGGCCCGCCGCACGATCAGCCGCTACGTCAAGCGCGGCGGCAAGATGTGGATCCGCGTGTTCCCGGACAAGCCGATCACCCAGAAGCCCATCGAAGTCCGTATGGGCTCCGGTAAGGGTAACGTGGAGTACTGGGTGGCCCAGATCCAGCCGGGCCGCATGATCTATGAAATCGAGGGCGTGTCGGAGGAGCAGGCGCGCGAGGCGTTCCGCCTGGCGGCCGCCAAGCTCTCGGTCACCACCACCTTCGTGACCCGCACGGTGCGCTAATGGCTACGATCAACGAACTCCGTGAAAAGTCGGCCGACGAACTGAAGGCTCACCTGCTGGACCTGCGCAAGGAGCAGTTCTCCCTGCGCATGCAGCGGGCGACCGGCCAGCTGACGAAGACCCACGAAACCCGCCGGGTGCGCCGCGAGATCGCTCGTGTCAAGACCCTGCTCGGCAGCAACAAGTAAGGGATCGCAGCGATGAGCGAGAACAACAACAAGCCGCTGCGCACGGTCGAAGGCCGGGTGATCAGCAACAAGATGGACAAGACGGTAACCGTCCTGGTCGAGCGTCAGGTCAAGCACCCGCTGTACGGCAAGTACATCAAGCGCTCGACCAAGCTCCACGCCCACGATGCGGACAACAGCTGCAACGAGGGCGACGTGGTGCGCGTGACCGAGATCGCACCGATGTCCAAGACCAAGAACTGGCGCGTGGTTGAAGTCGTCACCCGCGCGGCCGAATAAGGGAGATCTGAATCATGATCCAGATGCAGAGCTACCTTGACGCCGCCGACAACTCCGGCGCCAAGGAACTGATGTGCATCAAGGTGCTGGGCGGCTCCAAGCGCCGTTACGCCGGCATCGGTGACATCATCAAGGTGACCGTCAAGGACGCGATCCCGCGTGGCAAGGTGAAGAAGGGCGAGGTCTACGACGCCGTCGTGGTCCGTACCCGCAAGGGCGTCCGTCGTGCCGACGGCTCGCTGATCCGCTTCGACGGCAATGCCGCCGTCCTGCTGAACAACAAGCAGGAGCCGATCGGCACCCGTATCTTCGGACCGGTGACCCGTGAACTGCGTTCCGAGAAGTTCATGAAGATCGTCTCGCTCGCGCCTGAAGTGCTCTGAGCGGAGGAAGCAGACATGGCAAACCGTATCAAGAAGGGTGACCAGGTCGTGGTCATCACCGGCAAGGACAAGGGCAAGCAGGGCGAGGTTGTGCGCGTGGAGGGCGACCGCGTGGTCGTCGCCAACGTCAACCTGGTCAAGCGGCACACCAAGCCGAACCCGCAGGCGGGCATCGCCGGCGGCGTGGTCGAGCGCGAAGCCTCGATCCACATTTCCAACGTGATGCCGCTCAACCCCGCCACCGGCAAGGGCGAGCGCATCGGGTACAAGGTCCTGGAGGATGGACGCAAACTGCGTGTGTTCCGCTCCAGTGGTGAGGCGCTCGACGCCTGAGGAATGAAGCAATGACCACGCGGCTCGAAAAGATCTACAAGGAACAGGTTGTGCCGGCTCTCATGGAGAAGTTCGGCTACACCAATCCGATGGAAGTGCCCAAGCTCGTCAAGATCACCGTGAACATGGGTGTCGGCGAGGCGGCGACCAACAAGAAGGTGCTGGAAAACGCCGTTGCCGACCTGGCCAAGATCACCGGCCAGAAGCCGGTGACCACCAAGGCCCGCGTCTCGGTGGCCTCGTTCAAGATCCGCGACGGCTGGCCGATCGGCTGCAAGGTCACGCTGCGCCGGAACCAGATGTTCGAGTTCCTGGACCGCCTGATCAGCGTCGCGCTGCCGCGCGTGCGCGACTTCCGTGGCGTGTCCGGCCGTTCGTTCGACGGCCGTGGCAACTACAACATGGGCGTGAAGGAGCAGATCATCTTCCCGGAAATCGACTTCGACGCCGTCGACGCGATCCGCGGCATGGATATCGCCATCACCACGACCGCCAAGACCGACGCCGAAGCCAAGGCGCTGCTCGAGGCGTTCAAGTTCCCGTTCCGCAACTAAGGGATATCGACCATGGCTAAGACCTCCATGATCAACCGCGACGCGAAGCGGGAAAAGCTGGCCAAGAAGTACGCCGCCAAGCGCGACGCGCTGAAGAAGGTGATCGCCAGCCAGACCGCCTCGTACGAGGAGAAGCTGGACGCCGCCACCAAGCTGCAGAAGCTGCCGCGCGACTCCTCGCCGAGCCGCCAGCGCAACCGCTGCGAGCTGTCGGGCCGTCCGCGTGGCGTCTACCGCAAGTTCGGCCTCGGCCGCAACATGCTGCGCGAAGCCACCATGCGTGGCGACGTGCCCGGCCTGCGCAAGGCCAGCTGGTAAGAAGGCGAGGGCGGCCCTGGTCGCCCCCGCAAGGAAACCGGCCCCCATGGGCCGGTTTTCCTGCTATTATTCGCCGCTTGCCCGGCCCGGCCGGGCGTGGCAAAGGGCCCCGGCCCATCCCGGGACAATACAGATTTCGCGAAAGCGGATATCGGTGCACTCAAGGAACCACTCATGAGCATGACTGATCCCATCGCCGACATGCTGGTCCGCATCAAGAATGCGGCCGCCGTCGGCAAGCAGACGGTGAAGCTGCCGTCCTCCAAGATCAAGGTCGCCATCGCCACCGTGCTGAAGGACGAGGGCTACATCTCGGACCTGCGCGTCATCCAGGGCGAGAACAACAAGGCCGAGCTTGAAATCGTGCTGAAGTACTTCGAGGGCCGTCCGGTCATCGAGCAGCTGAAGCGCGCCTCGCGCTCGGGCCTGCGCATGTACCGCGGCAAGAACGAGCTGCCGAAGGTCCTCGGTGGCCTCGGCGTGGCCATCATCTCCACCTCCCAGGGCATCATGACCGACAAGCAGGCGCGCAACGCCGGCGTCGGTGGCGAAGTCCTGTGCTACGTGGCCTAATCGAAGGAGTACGACGACCATGTCCCGCGTAGCCAAGAAGCCGATTGCCCTGCCGAAGGGCGTCGAACTGAATATCCAGGACACCAGCGTCAGCGCCAAGGGTCCGAAGGGCACCCTGAGCCTGGCCAAGCCGGCCGGCGTGCAGATCGCCATACAGGACGGCAACGCCGTCCTGTCGGCCAACGATCCCTCGCTGATCCCGCTGACCGGCACCGTGCGCGCCATCCTGGCCAACATGGTCAAGGGCGTGTCCGAGGGCTTCGAGCGCAAGCTCGACCTCGTCGGCGTCGGTTATCGCGCCGCGATGCAGGGCAAGGACCTGAGCCTGTCGCTCGGTTTCTCGCACCCGGTCGTGTTCCAGGCGCCGGAAGGCATCACCCTGTCCACCCCGTCCCAGACCGAAATCCTGGTGCAGGGCGCTGACAAGCAGCGCGTCGGCGAAGTCGCGGCCAAGATCCGCGCCGTGCGTCCGCCGGAGCCCTACAAGGGCAAGGGCGTGAAGTACTCCGACGAAGTCATCATTCGCAAGGAAGCCAAGAAGGCCTAAGGCCGTCCTGGCCGCCCGCATCCAGCGGGTGGCCGGGCAGACCGATAGCCGATCCGCTTTCCGAGGACAAGAAAATGAGCATCAAGAACGACGCCCGCCTGCGCCGCGCCAAGTCCACCCGTTCGCACATCCGCAAGCTCGGCGTTCCGCGCCTGTCGGTCCTGCGTACCGGCCAGCACCTGTACGCCCAGCTGTTCACCGCCGATGGCTCGAAGGTGATCGCGGCCGCCAACACCCTGCAGGCCGACGTCAAGGAAGGCCTGAAGAACGGCAAGAACATCGACGCTGCCGCCAAGGTTGGCAAGGCCATCGCCGAGCGCGCCAAGGCCGCCGGCATCGAGAAGGTCGCCTTCGACCGCTCGGGCTACCGGTTCCACGGCCGCATCAAGGCCCTGGCCGACGCCGCCCGCGAGGGTGGCCTGCAGTTCTGATCCTGCGGGCCCGCTTCGGCGGGTCCGTCCTGCCGGCGCAGGTTGCGCCGGGCGCCGCCCCCCTTCTGCGGGGGCGTGACGCAACACCGCGGTAGACCACAACGACAAGCGGCGCACGAGCCGTACATATCCAACCAACCAGGAAATAGAAATGGCAGAAGAGCGTCAGCCGCGGGGTCGCGATCGCGACCGCAACCGCGAAGAGAAAGTCGACGACGGCATGATCGAGAAGCTGATCGCGGTCAACCGCGTCAGCAAGACCGTCAAGGGCGGCCGCCAGTTCACCTTCACCGCGCTGACCGTGGTCGGCGACGGCGAGGGTCGCGTCGGCTTCGGCTACGGCAAGGCCCGCGAGGTCCCGGTGGCCATCCAGAAGTCGATGGAGTATGCGCGCAAGGGCATGCTGACCGTCGAGCTGAACAACGGCACCCTGTGGCACCCGGTCAAGGCCGGCCACGGTGCGGCCCGCGTGTTCATGCAGCCGGCTTCCGAGGGTACCGGCGTGATCGCCGGTGGTGCCATGCGCGCCGTCCTGGAAGCGGTCGGCGTGAAGAACGTGCTGGCCAAGGCCGTCGGTTCGCGTAACCCGATCAACCTGGTCCGCGCCACCCTGAAGGGCCTGGAAGCCATGCAGTCCCCGACCCGCATCGCGGCCAAGCGCGGCAAGAAGGCGGAGGAACTCCTCAATGGCTAACGAGTCCAACAAGACCGTCAAGGTGCGCCTGGTGCGCGGCCTGCGCGGCACCCAGGCCCGTCACCGTCTGTCGGTCCGCGCCCTGGGCCTCAACAAGCTCAACGACGTCCGCGAGCTGAAGGACAGCCCGCAGGTCCGCGGCCTCATCAACCAGCTCCACTACCTGGTGCGGGTCGAGGAGTAAGGAGAAACCCATGCGTCTGAATACTCTCAAGCCCGCAGAGGGCGCCCGCAAGGAGCGCACCCGCGTCGGTCGCGGCATCGGCTCCGGCCTCGGCAAGACCGCCGGCCGCGGCCACAAGGGTTCGTTCGCCCGCGCTGGCAAGGGCAAGATCAAGGCCGGCTTCGAAGGCGGCCAGACCCCGATGCAGCGTCGCCTGCCGAAGATCGGCTTCCGCTCGATGACCGCCAAGGACACCGCCGAGGTGCTCCTGTACAAGCTCGAGCTGGTCGAGGGCGATACCGTCGACTTCGCGGCCCTGAAGGCCGCCAAGCTGGTTCCGTCCACCGCCAAGCGCGCGAAGATCGTCAAGAAGGGCGAGCTTTCGCGGAAGCTGGTCATCAAGGGCATCGCCCTGACCGCCGGCGCCAAGGCCGCGGTCGAGGCTGCCGGCGGCAGCATCGAGGAGTAAGTCGCACATGGCGCAAGCTGGCATCGGCAATCTCGGCAGTGGCCTGGGCAAGTTCACCGAACTGCGCCAGCGCCTGCTGTTCGTGCTTGGAGCGTTGGTCGTCTACCGCATCGGCTGTTTCGTGCCGGTGCCGGGCGTCAACCCCGATGCCATGCTCGCCATGATGCAGGCGCAGGGCGGCGGCATCGTGGACATGTTCAACATGTTCTCGGGCGGCGCCCTGCACCGTTTCAGCGTGTTCGCGCTGAACGTGATGCCGTACATCTCGGCGTCCATCGTGATGCAGCTGGCCGTGCACATCTTCCCGGCGCTGAAGGCGCTGCAGAAGGAAGGCGAGTCCGGCCGCCGCAAGATCACCCAGTATTCGCGCATCGGCGCCGTTGGCCTGGCGATCGTGCAGGGCGGCAGCATCGCCCTTGCGCTGCAGAACCAGACCGCGCCGGGCGGCATGCCGGTGGTGTACAGCCCGGGCATGGGCTTCGTCCTGACCGCCGTGGTCGCGCTGACCGCCGGCACCATCTTCCTGATGTGGCTGGGCGAGCAGGTCACCGAGCGCGGCATCGGCAACGGCGTCTCGCTGATCATCTTCGCGGGCATCGTGGCCGGCCTGCCGGGCGCGGTGATCCAGACCTTCCAGGCGTTCCAGAACGGAACGATGAACTTCCTGAGCCTGCTGATCATCGCCGCGGTGGTCGCCGGTTTCACCTGGTTCGTGGTGTTCGTCGAGCGCGGCCAGCGCCGGATTACGGTCAACTACGCGCGCCGCCAGGGTGGCCGCAACGCGTACATGAACCAGACCTCGTTCCTGCCGCTGAAGCTCAACATGGCGGGCGTGATCCCGGCGATCTTCGCCTCGTCGATCCTGGCCTTCCCGGCGACCCTGAGCATGTGGTCCGGCCAGGCCACCTCGGCCACCTGGCTGCAGCGCGTGTCCAACGCCCTGGGCCCGGGCGAGCCGCTGCACATGATCGCCCTGGCGGGCCTGATCACCGGCTTCGCGTTCTTCTACACGGCGCTGGTGTTCAACTCGCAGGAAACCGCGGATAATCTCAAGAAGTCGGGCGCCCTGATCCCGGGCATCCGCCCCGGCAAGGCCACCGCCGACTACATCGACGGCGTGCTGACCCGGCTGACCGCCGCGGGCGCGGCCTACCTGGTGATCGTCTGCCTCCTGCCGGAGCTGATGCGCACCCAGCTGGGCACCTCGTTCTACTTCGGCGGCACCTCGCTGCTGATCGTGGTGGTCGTGGTCATGGACTTCATCGCGCAGGTCCAGGCCCACCTGATGTCGCACCAGTACGAGAGCCTGCTGAAGAAGGCCAACCTGAAGGGCGGTTCGCGCGGCCTGTCGCGCGGCTGACCGAAGCAAGATCCAAGTCCGGCGGACCCATTCCGCCGGCAGGCCGGCCCCACGGGCCGGTTCTTCCAGAAATGGGCGGCCCGTGCGACGTCTCGCGCGCGGGTGAGACCTTGCGGTGCTGCGCTGGAGTAGCGCGGCCGGTCCCGGGAAACCGGGGCCAGCGGGGTCCGGCGCCGGAGCATGGGCACACTCCCCATGCCGGGTTCAGGGTCGCAAGGCCTTGGACTTCCAAGCAATCCGGGACATTGATAGAATTCGCAGTTCACTTTTGAACCATTCCTGTCGGGTACGCCCTGGGGCGCCCCGACCCTCAAGTTTGGAGATCGCGTCATGGCGCGTATTGCAGGCGTCAACCTGCCGACCCACAAGCACGTGTGGGTGGGGTTGCAGAGCATCTATGGCATCGGCCGCACCCGGTCGAAGAAGGTTTGCGAGGCCGCCAACGTGGCCCCGACGACCAAGATCCGTGACCTGTCCGAGCCGGAGATCGAGCGCCTGCGCGCCGAGGTCGGCAAGTACATCGTCGAGGGCGACCTTCGTCGCGAAGTCGGCATCGCCATCAAGCGTCTGATGGACCTGGGCTGCTACCGCGGCCTGCGCCACCGTCGCGGCCTGCCGCTGCGTGGCCAGCGTACCCGTACCAACGCCCGCACCCGCAAGGGTCCGCGCAAGGCGATCAGGAAGTAAGGGATATATAGACCATGGCCAAGCCAGCTGCTGCCAAGACCAAGAAGAAGATCAAGCGAGTCGTCACCGACGGCATCGCCCACGTCCACGCTTCTTTCAACAACACCATCGTCACCATCACCGATCGCCAGGGCAATGCGCTGTCGTGGGCGACTTCGGGCGGCGCGGGTTTCCGCGGTTCGCGCAAGTCGACCCCGTTCGCCGCGCAGGTCGCCGCCGAGAAGGCCGGCAAGGCCGCGCTCGACTACGGCGTGAAGTCGCTGGAAGTCCGCATCAAGGGCCCGGGCCCGGGCCGCGAGTCCGCCGTGCGCTCGCTGAACAACGTGGGCTACAAGATCACCAACATCATCGACGTGACGCCTATCCCGCACAACGGGTGCCGTCCGCCGAAGAAGCGTCGCGTCTAAGGGGGCGATAAGAAATGGCTCGTTATATCGGTCCTACCTGTAAGCTCGCGCGCCGCGAAGGCGCCGACCTGTCCCTCAAGAGCCCGGCCCGTGCGCTGGACTCCAAGTGCAAGCTGGAGCAGAAGCCCGGCCAGCACGGCGCTGCGCGCAAGGGCAAGCTGTCCGACTACGCCACCCAGCTGCGCGAGAAGCAGAAGGTCAAGCGCATCTACGGCCTGCTGGAGCGCCAGTTCCGCAACTACTACAAGAAGGCCTCGACCAAGAAGGGCAACACCGGCGAGAACCTCCTGCAGCTGCTGGAGACCCGCCTGGACAACGTCGTCTACCGCATGGGCTTTGCGGTGACCCGTCCTTCGGCCCGCCAGCTGGTCTCGCACCGCGGCGTGCTGGTCAACGGCAAGCCGGTGAACCTGCCGTCGTATCAGGTCAAGGCCGGCGACTCGATCGCCCTGTCCGAGAAGGCGCAGAAGCAGCTGCGCGTCCAGGAAGCCCTGACCATCGCCGAGCAGCACGACCTGACCCCGTCGTGGATCGAAGTCGATGCGAAGAAGTTCGCCGGCGTGTTCAAGGCCGTGCCTGACCGGGCCGACCTGCCGGCCGACATCAACGAAGCGCTGATCGTCGAGCTGTACTCGAAGTAACAAGTAGTGGCAGGCAGCCGCGCCCTCCGGGGCGCGGCGCCGCATCCCACCCCCGGCCGGATCGCGTCGCCCCGCCTTCCGGCCGTCCCCGGATAAGGGGCCACACACCAGGGCCGGCGCTTTCCCGATCGTCGGCCCATTGCAGGAGAATCCGCAACATGACGGTTACCGCCAACCAGGTCCTGCGTCCCCGCGGACCGCAGATCGAACGCCTCAATGGCAATCGCGCCAAGATCGTGATCGAGCCGCTCGAGCGCGGCTACGGGCACACGCTGGGCAACGCCCTGCGTCGCGTCCTGCTGTCCTCGATCCCGGGCTTCGCGATCACCGAGGTCGAGATCGACGGCGTGCTGCACGAGTACACCACGGTCGAGGGCCTGCAGGAAGACGTGCTGGAAGTCCTGCTGAACCTGAAGGACGTCGCCATCCGCATGCACAGCGGCGAGAGCGCCACCCTGAGCCTGACCAAGCAGGGCCCGGGCGTGGTCACCGCCGGCGACATCAAGACCGACCACAGCGTCGAGATCCTGAACCCCGAGCACGTGATCTGCCACCTGACCAAGGACACGGCGCTGAACATGCGCCTGAAGATCGAGCGCGGCTTCGGCTACCAGCCGGCCACCTCGCGTCGCCGTCCCGACGAAGAGAGCCGTGCGATCGGCCGCCTGATGCTGGACGCCTCGTTCTCGCCGGTCCGTCGCGTCGCCTACTCGGTCGAAGCCGCGCGCGTCGAGCAGCGCACCGACCTGGACAAGCTGGTCATCGACATCGAGACCAACGGCACCATCGACGCCGAGGAAGCCGTGCGCACCGCCGCCGACATCCTGAGCGACCAGCTGTCGGTGTTCGGCGACTTCACCCACCGCGACCGCGGTGCGGCCAAGCCGGCCCAGGCGGGCGTGGATCCGGTGCTGCTGCGCCCGATCGACGACCTGGAGCTGACCGTGCGTTCGGCCAACTGCCTGAAGGCCGAGAGCATCTACTACATCGGCGACCTGATCCAGAAGACCGAGGTCGAGCTGCTCAAGACCCCGAACCTGGGCAAGAAGTCGCTCACCGAGATCAAGGAAGTGCTCGCCCAGCGCGGCCTTTCGCTCGGCATGAAGCTCGAGAACTGGCCGCCGGCCGGCGTCGCCGCCCACGGCATGCTCGGCTGATGAGCCCGCAACGGCTGGCGTCCCCCGGGGCGCCGGCCGTCGCTATTGCAGTACCGCAGTACCAGCAGGACGGCCCCTGGCGACGGGGGCAACAGCGCCGACGGACCCGTAAGGTCCGCGGCGACTATCCGGCCAGGGAGGCCGGTCGGACCAGCGCAGTCCATGCTCCAGCGCCAGTGGATGGCGACAGCGAAGTACACAGACCCAACATTCATCGATAAAGGAACAACGCCATGCGCCACCAGAAAGCCGGCCGCAAGTTCAGCCGCACCAGCGCCCACCGCGAAGCCATGTTCAAGAACATGGCCGCCTCGCTGTTCAAGCACGAGCTGATCAAGACCACCCTGCCGAAGGCCAAGGAGTTGCGCCGCGTCGCCGAGCCGCTGATCACCCTGGCCAAGGTCGACTCCGTCGCCAACCGCCGCCTGGCCTTCGCCCGCCTGCGCGACAAGGAAGCCGTGGGCAACCTGTTCACCAAGTTCGGCCCGCGTTACCAGGACCGTCCGGGTGGCTACCTGCGCATCCTGAAGTGCGGCTTCCGCGCCGGCGACAACGCCCCGATGGCGTACGTCGAGCTGGTCGACCGCCCCGAAGCCGCCGCCGAGTAATCGCGCAGCAGGCAGTATCTGGAGACCCCGGCCCCGGCCGGGGTTTTCCGTTTCAGGTGTCACGCTTTTTCCTGTTCGGCGTCCCGATGCGGAATAATCGGCGGATCGTTTCCAGGCATCGCCCGATGAATCCGTTCGACTGGAGTTTCCGCGCCCGCTTCCTGGCCGGCTTCCTGGCCTGCGTGGCCCTGCTGGGCTACGCCATCTACACGCAGCTCTACCAGGGGCTGGAGCCGTGCCCGCTGTGCATCTTCCAGCGCATCGCCTACGCCGCGCTGGCCTTTGTCTTCCTGGTCGGCGGCCTGCACGCGCCCAAGGGCATCGGCGCGCGCCGCGCGTATGCGGTGCTGGTGGCGCTGGCCGGCCTGGCAGGCATCGGCATCGCCGGGCGGCACGTGTGGCTGCAGACCCTTCCGGCCGACCTCGCGCCTTCCTGCGGTCCGCCGCTGTCCTTCCTGCAGGAGACGATGGGCCCGATGCAGCTGGTGCGCCGGGTCCTGACCGGCACCGGCAACTGCGGCGATGTCGACTGGACCTTCCTCGGCCTGAGCATGCCCGCATGGAGCCTGGTCGGCTTCGTCGTACTCACCGGCTGGGGCCTGCTGGCGGCCCTGCGCCGGCCCAAGGGCCGCAACCGCTACTGAGCCCGCCGGGCTCCTCCTCCTCCCGGAACCTCCCATGAGCACCCCCGAACGCAGCCTGCACCCCGTCAACCTGCCCGCCGGATGGGCCCCGGACAGCTGGCGTGCCCGTCCCGCGCTGCAGATGCCTACCTATCCGGACGCCGCCGCGCTGGACAAGGCGCTGGCCGAGTTGAGCAACCTGCCGCCGCTGGTGACCTCGTGGGAGATCTTCGCGCTCAAGCGCCAGCTGGCCGAGGCGCAGGAAGGAAGGCGCTTCCTGCTGCAGGGCGGCGACTGCGCCGAGAACTTCGCCGACTGCGAGTCCGGCACCATCTCCAACCGCCTGAAGGTGCTGCTGCAGATGAGCCTGGTGCTGGTCCACGGCCTGCGCCTGCCGGTGGTGCGCGTCGGGCGCTTCGCCGGCCAGTACGCCAAGCCGCGTTCGGCGGACATGGAGACCCGCGGCGAGGTGAGCCTGCCCAGTTACCGCGGCGACGTGGTCAACGGCCCGGAATTCACCGCCGAAGCCCGCGTACCGGACCCGCAGCGCATGATCACCGCGCATGCGCGTTCGGCGATGACCATGAACTTCGTCCGCGCCCTGATCGACGGCGGCTTCGCCGACCTGCACCACCCTGAGTACTGGAACCTCAGCTGGGTCGGCTGCTCGCCGCTGGCCGACGATTACCAGAAGATGGTCAACTCCATCGGCGACGCCGTGCGCTTCATGGAGACGCTGGCCGGCGCGGAGGTGCACAACCTCAACCGCATCGACTTCTACACCTCGCACGAAGCACTGCTGCTGCCGTACGAGGAGGCGCTGACCCGGCAGGTGCCGCGGCAGTGGGGCTGGTTCAACCTGTCCACCCACTACCCGTGGATTGGCATGCGCACCGCCGCGCTGGACGGCGCGCACGTGGAGTATTTCCGCGGCATCCGCAACCCGATCGCGATCAAGGTCGGCCCGTCGGTGCAGCCGGACCAGCTGCTGCGCCTGATCGACGTGCTCAACCCCGAGGACGAGCCGGGCAGGCTGACCTTCATCCACCGCATGGGCGCGACCCAGATCGCCGCGAAGCTGCCGCCGCTGCTGGACGCGGTCAAGCGCGACGGCCGTCGCGTGCTGTGGGTGTGCGACGCCATGCACGGCAACACCGAGAGCACCAGCAACGGCTAAAAGACCCGCCGCTTCGCCAACATCCTCGGCGAGGTCGAACAGAGCTTCGACCTGCATGCCGCCGCCGGCACCCGCCTGGGCGGCGTGCACCTGGAGCTGACCGGCGAGGACGTCACCGAGTGCACCGGCGGCGCGCGCGAGCTGAAGGACGCGGACCTGGAGCGCGCCTACCGCTCCACGGTCGATCCGCGGCTCAACTACGAGCAGTCGCTGGAAATCGCGATGGCGATCGTGCGCAAGCAGGGCCAGCAGCGCGCCGCCGAAGCGCGAGGCTGAGGCCGCGGCTCGGGCAGTGCCGCGTGGGGCGCGCTTGCGCGCGCTCCTCACGCCGGCATCGGCAGCATGGGGCATCGACCGGTGCGCCATGCCGAGGAACACCGCACGGCATGGCTGCCACTCACGGCAACGCGAGGAGCAGACAGATGCCCGATCCGCACTTCCTGATCGCCGGCGTGCCGGTGCCCGACTGGCGCCTGGCTGCCGCCTACGCCATCCCGATCGGCGCGGCCCTGCTGCTGGGCCTGCTGGTGCACTACGTGCTGCGCCGCTACGCGCGCCGCATCGCGCAGAAGGACTCCAGCCGCGCGCGCGTGGCGCACGCGGTGATCCTGCCGCTGGCCTTCGCCCTGCCGTTGGTCTTCCTGGGCCAGGCCCTGCGTGCGGTGCCGATGCCGGAGGACCACCTGGCCAACTGGCTGCACCTGCTGCGGCTGGCGGTATTCGGCTGCTTCACCTGGCTGCTGGTGCGCATCGTCGGCGCGGTGGAGGCATCGATCCTGCGCCACAACCCGATGGAGGTCGCCGACAACCTGCACGCGCGCCGGATCCAGACCCAGACCCGGGTGCTGAGCCGGGTGATGCAGGGCGGGATCATCCTGCTGGGCGCGGCGCTGGCGTTGATGACCTTCCCGGCGGTACGCCAGGTCGGCGCCACCCTGCTGGCCTCGGCGGGCATCGCCGGCCTGGTCGCCGGTATCGCAGCGCGTCCGGTGTTCGGCAACCTGATCGCCGGCCTGCAGATCGCCCTGGCCCAGCCCATCCGCCTGGACGACGTGGTGATCGTGGAAGGCGAGTGGGGGCGGATCGAGGAGATCACCAGCACCTATGTCGTGGTGCGCATCTGGGACGAGCGGCGGATGGTGGTGCCGCTGTCGTGGTTCATCGAGAACCCGTTCCAGAACTGGACCCGGCGCACCGCGCAGATGCTCGGCACCGCCTTCCTGTGGCTGGACTACCGCACGCCGATGGACGAGGTGCGCGCCGAGCTGGAGCGCATCTGCAAGGAGGATCCGCGCTGGGATGGCCGGGTCTGCATCGCCCAGGTCACCGAGACCGCCGAGCACGTGATGCAGGTACGCCTGCTGGTGAGCGCGCGCGATTCCGGCGAGGCTTTCGACCTGCGCTGCGCGGTGCGCGAGCGCATGATCGACTTCCTCGCCCGCCACCATCCCTATGCGCTGCCACGGCTGCGCGCGCAGATCGACGTGGCCGGCGAGGAGCCGATGCGGCGCCGCCACGACGCCGGTACCGAGGTGCCCGACTCGCCGCGCGCCGAGGACGGGGAAATGCCGATCGCGCCCCCGCCGCCGCCGGCCTGAGCCGGGCAGGGCATGCTCCAAACGAAGAACGCCGGCCACGGGGCCGGCGTTCTTCGTCGTCCAGCCGGGACGCGGACGCATCCGCGCCGGCAGGATCAGGCGGCGCGCGAGGCGCGCTTGCGGTCGCTCTCGGTCAGCAGCTTCTTGCGCAGGCGGATTTCCTTCGGGGTGACCTCGACCAGCTCGTCGTCCTCGATGAAGTCCAGCGCCTGCTCCAGGGTGAACTTCAGCGCCGGGGTCAGCTTGATCGCATCGTCCTTGCCCGAAGCGCGCATGTTGGTCAGCGGCTTGGTCTTGATCGCGTTGACGGTCAGGTCGTTGTCCTTGGAGTGGATGCCGATCAGCTGGCCCTCGTACACCTGGTCGCCTTCGGCGGCGAACAGGCGGCCGCGCTCTTCCAGCGGGCCCAGGGCGTAGGCCGGGGTCGGGCCAGCGGCATTGGCGATCATCACGCCGTTCGGACGCTTGGCGATCGCGCCCTGTTCCTTCGGGCCGTAGTGGTCGAACACGTGGAACAGCAGGCCCGAGCCCTGGGTCAGGGTCTTGAACTCGTTCTGGAAGCCGATCAGGCCGCGCGCCGGGATTTCATAGTCCAGGCGCACGCGGCCCTTGCCGTCCGGCTCCATGTTCTTCAGCTGGGCCTTGCGGATGCCCAGCTTCTCCATCACGCCGCCCTGGTGCTGCTCCTCGATGTCCACCACCAGCTGCTCGATCGGCTCCATCAGCTGGCCGTCGATCTCCTTGATGATGACCTCGGGGCGCGACACGGCCAGCTCGTAGCCCTCGCGGCGCATGTTCTCGATCAGCACCGACAGGTGCAGCTCGCCGCGGCCGGAGACCAGGAACTTGTCCGCGTCCTCCAGCTGCTCGACCTTCAGCGCCACGTTGTGCACGGTCTCGCGCTCCAGGCGCTCCTTCAGCTGGCGGCTGGTGAGGAACTTGCCGCCGGACAGGTCCTTGTTGCCGGCGAACGGCGAGTTGTTGACCTGGAAGGTCATCGAGATGGTCGGCTCGTCGACGGTCAGCGGCGGCAGCGCCTCCGGGCAGTCGATCGCGCACACGGTGTCGGAGATGGTCAGCTCGGCGATGCCGGAGATGGCCACGATGTCGCCGGCGTGGGCGACTTCCTGCTCGATGCGCTCCAGGCCGAGGAAGCCCATGACCTGCAGCACCTTGCCCTGGCGCTTCTTGCCCTCGCGGTCGATCACGACCACCGGCTGGTTCTTGCGCAGGGTGCCGCGCTGGATGCGGCCGATGCCGATCACGCCGACGAAGCTGTTGTAGTCCAGCTGGCTGATGCGCATCTGGAACGGGCCGTCCGGATCGACCGGCGGGGCCGGCACGTGCTGCATGATCGCCTCGTACAGCGGGGTCATGTCGCCGGAGCGCACGTCGTCGGTCAGGCCCGCGTAGCCGGCCAGGCCGGACGCATAGATGATCGGGAAGTCCATCTGCTCGGGGGTGGCGCCCAGGCGGTCGAACAGGTCCCACACCTGCTCCACGACCCACTCGGGGCGGGCGCCGGGGCGGGCGACCTTGTTCACCACCACGATCGGCTTGAAGCCCATCGCGAAGGCCTTCTGGGTCACGAAGCGGGTCTGCGGCATGGGGCCGTCCATCGCATCGACCAGCAGCAGCACCGAGTCCACCATCGACAGCACGCGCTCCACCTCGCCACCGAAGTCGGCGTGGCCGGGGGTGTCGACGATGTTGATGCGGTTGCCGCGCCAGGTGATGGCGGTGTTCTTGGCCAGGATGGTGATGCCGCGCTCCTTTTCCTGGTCGTTGCTGTCCATGACCCGCTCGGCCAGCACGGTGCGCTCGGAAAGGGTGCCGGACTGCTTCAGGAGCTGGTCGACAAGGGTGGTCTTGCCATGGTCGACGTGGGCGACGATGGCGATATTGCGCAGGTTCTCGATGGACATGATTTCTGGGATCGGGAAAGACGCACCCGGCTGCCAGAAGGAGGACAGGGCGCGGAGATGGTGGGCGGACGAACGGGCTATTATAGCCGGTCTACTGCCCGTTCCGGGTGCCTGGAGATGAACCGATGACCGTCACCGCCGTCTTTGACACCGCCAAGGGCGTGATCAAGGTGGACCTGCTGGCCGACAAGGCCCCCCTCACCGTGGCCAACTTCGTCAACCTCGCCAGGCGCGGTTTCTACGACGGCCTGAACTTCCACCGGGTCATCGCCGACTTCATGATCCAGGGCGGCTGTCCCGAGGGCACCGGCCGCGGCGGCCCGGGCTACCGGTTCGAGGACGAGACCAGCAACGGCGTGGCCCACGAGCGCGGGGTCCTGTCCATGGCCAATGCCGGCCCGAACACCAATGGCAGCCAGTTCTTCATCACCCACGTGAAGACCGACTGGCTGGACGGCCGCCACACCGTGTTCGGCAAGGTCACCGAGGGCATGGAGGTGGTGGACGCCATCGCCCAGGGCGACAAGATCAACTCGGTGAAGATCGAAGGCGACGCCGATGCCGTGCTGGCCGCCAAGGCCGACCGCGTCGCCGAGTGGAACCGCCAGCTCAGCGCCTGATCCCCTGCGGGGCCGGACCGGCCCCGTACCCCTCCGGACGACAGTCTGCGCCAATGGTTCCGATTGGCACCGTCCGGAGCCCGCCCGGGGCCGCGTGATAAAATCTCCGGCCCCTGAGCGACGGATCCCCATGCGTATCCTCGGCTTACTGATGATCATCGGCCTGGCCGGCGGCCTGCATGCCCTGTGGTCGCAGCATCCGGCCGATGACCTGCATCCGGACGACCCGCGCCTGGCCACGGGCGAAGACGGCATCGTGATGCTGGCCGCCGAATGGTGCGGCTACTGCCGCCGCCAGCAGGGCGATTTCGAGCGGGCCGGGGTCCGCTACCGCGTGCTGGACATCGACCAGGAGGAAGGCGACCTGGCCATGCGCGCCCTGCGCGCCCGCGGCGTGCCGGTCACCGTCATCGGCCAGGCCGTGGTCCACGGCTACGACACCGCCTCCTTGGACCAAAGGCTTACCCCGCTGGGGTACGACGTCTATTAACCTGCGCGGCGCCGCACGGCCCGCCGTCGACGCCTTCCCATTACCCGCAACACACACACCGAAGGACCTCCACCGATGAAGACCCCCGTTCGAGTTGCCGTGACCGGTGCCGCCGGCCAGATCGGCTATGCCCTGCTGTTCCGCATCGCTTCCGGCGAGATGCTCGGCAAGGACCAGCCCGTGATCCTGCAGCTGCTGGAGCTGCCGATGGAGAAGGCCCAGGCCGCGCTCAAGGGCGTGATCATGGAGCTGGAGGACTGCGCGTTCCCGCTGCTGGCCGGCATCGTCGGCACCGACGACCCGGAAGTGGCGTTCAAGGACGCCGACGTGGCCCTGCTGGTCGGCGCGCGTCCGCGCGGCCCGGGCATGGAGCGCAAGGACCTGCTGCTGGAGAACGCCAAGATCTTCACCGCCCAGGGCGCCGCGCTGAACAAGGTCGCCAGCCGTGACGTGAAGGTGCTGGTGGTCGGCAACCCGGCCAACACCAACGCCTACATCGCGATGAAGTCGGCGCCGGACCTGAAGCCGGAGAACTTCACCGCCATGCTGCGCCTGGACCACAACCGCGCCCTGAGCCAGCTGGCCGCCAAGGCCAACGTCGCCGTCGGCGACATCGAGAAGCTGGTCGTGTGGGGCAACCACAGCCCGACCATGTACCCCGACTACCGCTTCGCCACGGTCAAGGGCGAGTCGCTGAAGGACAAGATCAACGACGCCGACTGGAACGCCAACGAGTTCATCCCGAAGGTCGGCAAGCGCGGCGCCGCCATCATCGAGGCCCGTGGCCTGTCCTCGGCCGCCTCGGCCGCCAACGCCGCCATCGACCACATCCGCGACTGGGTGCTGGGCAGCAACGGCAAGTGGGTCACCATGGGCATCCCGTCCGATGGTTCCTACGGCATCCCGGAGGGCGTGATCTTCGGCTTCCCGGTGACCACCGAGAACGGCAAGTACACCCTGGTGAAGGACCTGCCGATCGACGAGTTCAGCCAGAAGGCCATCGACAAGACCCTGGCCGAGCTGGAAGAAGAGCGCGCCGGCGTCGCCCACCTGCTGGGCTGATCCTGCCCGCGGTGGTGCATGGAAAGGGCGGCTCCGGCCGCCCTTTCCTTTTGTGCAGGGCCGGGTGGGGTTGGGGCGCTGGGCGGGCTCCGCTGCGTGGCCCCCGGTCCCGTTTGGGGGGAGGGCGTAGCCCGGACAAGGCCGCAGGCCGCATCCGGGATCGGGCACGCCGCTGCCCGACAACCCGCGCGGTGCCGTGGCACCCGGCCCCGGGTGCGCTTTGCCTGCCCGGGCTACGGCGGGGTGTCGAAGCACACGACGAAGCGGGCGCCCGGACGGGAGTCCTGGTCCAGCCCGATGCTCCAGCCGTGGGCCACGCAGATCTCGCGGCAGATCGCCAGGCCCAGGCCGGCACCGTTGCCGCCGGTGCGGCCACGCCAGAAGCGCTCGAACAGGTGCGGGCGGTCGGCCATGGCCACGCCCGGGCCTTCATCGCGCACCGCGAAGCAGCCGGCGCCGAGCTCCACCCGCACCACGCTGCCGGGTGGGGCGTGGTGCACCGCGTTCTCCAGCAGGTTCTTGGCCAGCACGAATACCGCCGAGCTGTCGGCCTCCACGGCCGCGCCATCGTCGGCCTGGTCGTCCAGCACGATGCACACGCCGTGGCGGGACGCCAGCCGCTGCAGGTAGTCGGCCGCGTCCGCCAGCACGGGGCGCAGCCGCAACGGCGCGAAGCTGTAGTTCTGCCCCTCGCTGGCTTCGGCCAGGTGCAGCAGCTGGTGCACCTGGCGGGCCATCACCGCGGTGTCGCGCAGCAGCACCTCGCGGTTGGCCGCGCCCAGCTCGATCTCCGCCTGCAGCAGCGCCAGCGGCGTCTTCAGTTCGTGCGCGGCCGAGGCGAGGAAGTCCTGCTGCACGCGGTAGCCGTTCTGCAGGCGCGCCAGCGTCGCGTTGAACGCGTCGATCAGCGGTTCCAGCTCTCGCGGCAGGTCGCGGCTGTGCAGCCGCGTGCCGAGGTTGCGCGGCCCGATGCCGGACGCCACGCGCGAGACCTCGTTCATCGGCCGCACCAGGCGCCGGGTGGTCAGGTAGGTGGAGACGGCGAACGTCAGCAGCGCCAGGATCGCGGTGATGCCGCCGGCCTTGAGGTAGAGCTCGCCGGCATGGTCGTGCAGGGTGCTGACCAGGCGGCGGCTGTGCGCCACCTGCACCCAGTACTCCTGACTGCCGACCTGCACTGGTGCTTCGGCGACTTCCAGGACGATTTCGTCGGCGCCCTCCTGCCAGGAAGGGACGCGCTGGCCGTGGGGGCGCCTGCCGGCGAGCGTGTCCAGGGCGTGGCCGGGACGGCTGGAGGCGACCACGCGTCCGTCCCGGGACACCACCCGGTAGGCGGCATCGGCGGGCATGGCGTCGTAGAGGGTGGCCACCTGCAGGGGCAGGGACATGGCCACGCCGCCGTCGCTGGTGGGGCGCAGGCCCGCGCCGACCTGCGCGACCTCGTGTTCCAGCTCCGCGCGCAGCAGGTAGCCGGAGGCCAGGAACAACGATGCGGCCATCACCACCACCGCGGCGCAGGCGGCCGGCAGCAACGCCATCAGGCTGGCCAGCACCAGCCGGCCGGCGAGGCTACGCGGCAACATCGACGCGCCGCAGGGCGAAGCCGAGGCCGCGGATGTTGACCAGGGACAGCTGCGAGCCGATTGCCTCCAGCTTGCGCCGCAGGCGGTGCAGGGCCACGTCCAGCGCGTTGGGCGTGACCGCCTCGTGCGAGCCCCAGGCCGCCGCTTCCAGCGAGGCGCGGCGCACCACGTTGCCTTCCGCGCGCACCAGGCAGATCACGATCTGAAGCTCGGCCGGCGCCAGGCCGACCCGCTCGCCGCCGCATTCCAGCGACGCCGACTCCGGCGATACGACCAGGTCGCCATGCACCAGCTGCAGGTCGCGCAGCTCCGGCGGCCGCCGCATCAGGGCCCGCACGCGCGCGACCAGTTCCTCCATCGCGAATGGCTTGGGCAGGTAGTCGTCGGCGCCGGCTTCAAGTCCGGCCACGCGGTCGTGCAGGGCGTCGCGGGCGGTGAGCATCAGGCAGGGCATCTGCTGTCCCGCCGCGCGCAGGCGGCGTACCAGGCCCAGGCCGTCGCCATCGCCCAGGCCGCGGTCGATGATGGCCAGTGCGTAGCCACCCGTGCGCAGTCCGTACCAGGCCGAGGCCTGGGTCTGGAAGACATCCACCGCCACGCCGGACATGGCCATCGCGCGCTGGATGAGCGCGGCCATGCGCTCGTGGTCTTCCACCAGGGCGATGCGGTAGGAGAGCTGGCTGTTCCGGGACATCGGGGACTGCCTCAGAAACTGCGGAAGAAGGCGATGCTCAGGCGCGGCACGCCGCTGGTGTCCGGATCGAGCAGCGGGCTGTCGCTGATGCGGTCCGGCAGGAACTCGTAGCTCAGTGCGCCGATCGCGCGCCACTTCCCGCCGATTGCGCGGGAGAACCCGATGCTGGCGTGTGGCGTCGCCACCGATCCGGGGCGGTAGGCGGGAACGCCGCGCGCGACTTCCGAACCGAGGGTTCCATAGTAGTAGTTGGCAAGGTCGCTGGACATCCAGCTGACGCCCACGCCCGGGACGACGACGGTGCGGCCCCAGTGCAGGGCGTAGCGGTAGTCCAGCGTGACCTCGTGGCCACCGCTGGCGTCGGTGATGTCGGTGCGCGCCTCCAGCTCCAGTTCGCCGGCGCGGCCGTGCACGGACAGGGCGAAACCGGCATCCAGGCCATCGTCGCGGTCCTCCATCAGGTCCGGGTCCAGGCCGTTGGCGAGCAGCTGGCGGCGGCCGAGGTCGTCCTTGATGTCGAAGCCGTCCAGGCGCGCGACCAGCACCGCGTCCAGGGTGAACGGGCCCTTCTCGAGCAGGTGTACGCCACCGTACCGTCCACGCCAGAAGAAGCGCTCGCCCTCGTAGGTGAGCACCGGCAGCGGACGGACGCGCAGGTCCTCGCCGGCATACGGACTGTCGCGCACCCCGAGGCCGATGCCGATGCTCCAGCTCGAAGCCTGGCCATCGGACTCGAACAGTTCCGCGGGCGGGGTGGGCGTGGTCTCGGCATGGACCGTCGCGGGAAGCAGCAGGGAAGCGAGCAGGGCAGGACGCAACATGCGCGGTGAAACCTCTGGGGAAGGAGCGGATCCAGTGTCGGCATCCCGGCTTACCCAGGTCTTACGGACCGCCGGGCAACGCATGACCGATGGCCTGGCCGCGCCGCATGCCTGCGGAACGCGGCGTACTGCGTGGTACGTTCGCACCATCCCTCCAACCGGTACCGGAACATGCTGCAGACGTGGAATCCCAGGGGCCTGCCGCTGCTGGTGGCCGGCGCGTTCGTCGCGCCGGCGCTGGCCGCCGACGGCGGATACCTGCAACCGCCCGAGCCGTTGCTGGGCGTCATGCGCGCACCGCTGAACCCGGTGCCTTCGCTCGATCCCACCGCCACCCGCGCGCTGCTGGTGCGGCAGTCGCAGTACCCGCCGGTGGAGCGCGTGGCCGAGCCGTACCTGAAGCTGGCCGGCGTGCGGGTGGAGCCGCGCAACCACAGTCGCCACGATCGCTCCAACGGTTACGGCATCCGCACCTGCCTGGAAGGCTTCAGCGTGCTGGACCTGGCCAGCGGCGCCGAAACGCCCGTGCAGCTGCCCGCAGGCGCCTGCCCGGGCATGCCGTCCTGGTCGCCCGATGGCCTGCGCTTCGCCTTCGACAACACCACCGACACCGGCGTGGAGCTGTGGGTCGGCGAGGCCGCCACCGGCATGGTGCGGCGGATCGAGGGAGTGAAGGTCAACACCGTGCTCGGCAACTGGATGCAGTGGCTGGGCAGCCAGCCGAGGCTGCTGGTCAAGACCGTGCCGGCCAGCCTTGGCCCGGCGCCGCGCAAGGCCGCGGTGCCGCCGGGGCCGGAGATCAAGGAGGCGATCGGCGGCAAGGGCGAGAGCAGCACCTACGAGGCGCGCGACACCCTTTCCGGTCCGGAGGACGAGGTCCTGTTCGACTACTACGCCACTTCGCAGCTGGCGACCGTCGACCTGGGCAGCGGCGCGGTGGCCGCCGTGGGCGCGCCGGCGGTGCTGGGCAACGTCGATGTCGCACCGGACGGCCGCCATGTGCTGGTGGAGACGATCAGGCGCCCGTACTCCTACATCACTACCTGGCGCCGTTTCGCCCGCGACGTGGCGGTGCTCGACCTGGCCGACGGCCGCGTGCGCACCCTTGCCAGCCTGCCGGTGGCCGACCGCGTGCCCGTGCATGGCGTGCCGACCGGTCCGCGCGAGCACCAGTGGCGCGCCAACCAGCCGGCCACCCTGGTCTGGGCCGAGGCCCTGGACGGTGGCGACTGGAAGGCCGAGGTGCCGCACCGCGACCGCGTGCTGATGCTGGCCGCGCCGTTCACCGGCAAGCCGCGCGAGGTCCTGCGGACGAAGCAGCGCTTCGCCGGCCTGGACTGGTTCGCCGGCGGCGGTCGCGCCCTGGCGCACGAATACGACGCCAACCGCAACTGGCAGACCACCACCCTGGTCGACATCGACCGTCCGGGCACCCCCGGCCGGGTGCTGTGGGACCTGTCCACCGACGAGCTCTACGCCCATCCCGGCGAGCCGGTGCAGCGCCGCCTGCCCAACGGCGCATACGTCCTGCGCGAGGACGCCGGCCACCTGTACCTGGACGGGAAGGGCTCCAGCCCGCAGGGCGACCGCCCGTTCCTCGACCGCTACGAGCTGGCCAGCGGCCGCACCACCCGCCTGTTCCGCAGCGCCCCGGACGCCTACGAGACCTTCGTCGGCTTCGCCGGCGGCGACTCTTCGCGCCTGCTGACCTGGCACCAGTCGCCGTCCGATCCGCCCAACCTGCACCTGCGCACGCTGGGCCAGCCGCTTGCCGGCGCCGCCGAAGGCGAGGCTGTGGTCGCATCCGCCGCCACCGCGGTGACCCGCTTCCCCGATCCCACGCCGCTGGTGCGCGGGGTGAAGAAGCGGCTGGTGACCTACAAGCGCAAGGACGGGGTGGACCTGTCGTTCACCCTGTACACCCCGCCGGGCCATGTCGAAGGCACGCGCGTGCCGGCGATCCTCTACGCCTATCCGCTGGACTATGCCGACCCGACCAAGGCCGGCCAGGTCAGCGGCTCGGAGCAGACCTTCACCCGCCTGGCCAACTACCGCCTGCTGTTGCTGGCCGGCTACGCGATCATCGACAACGCCGCCTTCCCGATCGTGGGTGACCCGAGGAATGCGTACGACACCTACCTCGAGCAGCTGGTCGCCAATGCCGAGGCGGCGATCGACAAGGCCGTGGAACTGGGCGTGGTCGACCGCGACCGCATCGGCGTCACCGGCCACAGCCATGGCGCGCTGATGACCGCGAACCTGCTGGCCCACACCGACCTGTTCCGCGCCGGCGTGGCCTCCAGTGGCGGCTACAACAAGACCCTGACCCCGTTCGGCTTCCAGAGCGAGCGGCGCTCGTTCTGGGCCGCGCCCGGGGTGTACGACCAGGCCTCGGCGTTCTTCCACGCCGACAAGATCAACGAGCCATTGCTGCTGGTGCACGGTGCCGACGATGCCAACCCCGGCACCGAGGCCACCCAGTCGCCACGCCTGTTCCAGGCCATCCGTGGCAACGGAGGCACCACCCGGCTGGTGATGCTGCCGTTCGAGCCGCACTGGTACGCTGCGCGGGAATCAAACGAGCATTTCGTGGCCGAGATGCTGGCCTGGTTCGACCGCTACGTGAAGAACCCCGGGGCGGACGGGCAGGGGGACGCCGGCGGCGTGAAGAGAGCCAGCCGCGGCGCCGCGCATTGATCGCAACGATCAACCTGTGAACGACGGAAAGGCCGGGCAAACCGGCCTTTCCTGTACCTGCCGCACATGTTTTCGACCAAGGTCGCACGCCCTCCCCGACGGGGCGGGTCTATGCTCGGCCCATCTCCGGGAGGGGCCAGCCATGGGTTACGAAGACTTTTACCGGCGCTCGATCGAGCAGCCGGAGGAATTCTGGGCCGAAGCCGCTCGCGCCATCGACTGGAAGGACCAGCCGCAGCGCATCCTCGACTACGACAAGCCGCCGTTCCGGCGCTGGTTCGTCGGCGGCACCACCAACCTGTGCCACAACGCGGTCGACCGCCACCTGGCCGAACGCGGCGACCAGCTGGCCCTGGTCGGCTGGTCCACCGAGACCGGCCAGGTGCGCGAACTCACGTTCCGACAGCTGCACCGCGAGGTGAACACCTTCGCCGCCGTGCTGCAGTCGCTGGGCGCGCGCAAGGGCGAGCGCGTGGTGATCTACATGCCGCACACCGTCGAGGCGGCGATCGCGATGCTGGCCTGCGCCCGCATCGGCGCGATCCATTCGGTGGTGTTCGGCGGCTTCGCCGCACTCAACCTGGCGCTGCGCATCGACGACGCGAAGCCGGCGGTGCTGGTATGCGCCGATGCCGGCATGCGCGGCGGCAAGGTCATCCCGTTCAAGCCGCTGGGGGACGAGGCGCTGTCGCGCGCCGGTTTCCCGCCGGCGCACGTACTGGTGGTCAACCGCGGCCTGGCCGGCGAAGTGCCGATGCAGGATGGCCGCGATGTCGAATACGGTCCGCTGGCCGCGCGGTACGCAGAGGCCGAAGTGCCCGTGGAGTGGCTGGAGTCCAACGAACCCAGCTACATCCTCTACACCTCCGGCACCACCGGCAAGCCGAAGGGCGTGCAGCGCGATGTCGGCGGCTATGCCGTGGCCCTGGCCCTGTCGATGTGGTCGATCTACGACGTGCGCGCCGGGCAGGCGATGTTCTCCACCTCCGACATCGGTTGGGTGGTGGGCCACTCGTACAACGTCTACGGCCCGCTGATCGCCGGCGCCACCTCGATCCTCTACGAAGGCCTGCCGACCTGTCCGGATCCGGGTATCTGGTGGCGCATCTGCGAGAAGTACGGCGTGCGCCCCATGTTCTCCTCGCCCACCGCCGTGCGCGTGCTGAAGAAGCAGGATCCCCAGTGGCTGGGCAGCGCCGACCTGTCGCAGCTCAAGTACCTGTTCCTGGCAGGCGAGCCACTGGACGAGCCCACGGCCGAGTGGATCACCAGTGCCCTGGGCAAGACGGTGATCGACAACTACTGGCAGACCGAGACCGGCTGGCCGGTGCTCCCCCTGATGCCGGGCGTGGAGCTGAAGCCGGTCAAGCTCGGCTCGCCGGGCCTGCCATCGCCGGGCTACCGCCTGCGCGTGATCGACGAGAACACCGGCGAGGATGTTGGCCCGGGCCAGAAGGGCGTGCTGGCGATCCAGCCGCCGCTGCCGCCGGGTTGCCTGAGCACGGTGTGGGGCAACGACGACCGCTTCATCGCCAGCTACTTCAGCCATTTCAAGGAACTGCTGTACAGCTCGCTGGACTGGGCGATCCGCGACGAGGACGGCTACACCTTCATCCTCGGCCGCACCGACGACGTGATCAACGTCGCCGGCCACCGACTGGGCACGCGCGAGATCGAGGAATCGGTGGCCAGCCACCCCGACGTGGCCGAGGCCGCGGTGGTCGGCGTGCACGACGAGGTCAAGGGCCAGGTGCCGGTGGTGTTCGCCACCCTCAAGCGTGGCGACGCCGACCCGGCCGGTGCCGCCAGCGCGATGCTGCAGACCGTTGCCAGCCAGCTTGGCGCGGTGGCCCGCCCGCAGCGCGTGTACGTGGTCAGTGCCCTCCCCAAGACCCGCTCAGGCAAGCTGCTGCGCCGCTCGCTGCAGGCTCTGGCCGAACACCGCGACCCCGGCGACCTGTCGACCCTGGACGATCCCAACGCGCTGGAGGAAGTGAAGCGCGCGCTGGAACGCGGCGCCGACGCGGGCAGCTGACACCCCGCGGCGGCCACGCCGCGTCGGCCGGACGCGGGCGTGACCGCCGCGATGTCTCCCCCTCCTGCTGCCGGGCGCATCCGGCCGCACGTGCCTGCCGATGGAGACGGGCACGTAGGTAGTGATGCGCCCGGTGGGCAGGAACCTTCGCCGCGACCGCACGGGCGCGCAGCCGGCGGAGCGGGCGAGGCGGATGGAATATCCAGGGGAAGGGGAACGGAAGTGATGGGAGGGACCGGGCTGCCAGGAGGCTGGCGGCTGGCCATCATCAGGGAGTGGATCCGGGGCATGCATCAGGGGCGCGACCGGTGCCGGGAGCCAGGGGCGGGGCGATCCCACTGGAACAAGCGCCGCACCGGCGGGCAGGCACGCCGGATATCCGGTTACAACCGCCTGTCGGGAGGCCCGGGCTTGTTCTCCGTACCTTGGTATCTTCGTGCGCGGCCCTGCGCCTCCCATGCGGGGTGCGCCCTGGCCCCCGTCGCAGCCGTGGCCGCGCGTCCCGCTGCGATCAGGCGCCTGCTCATGTTGCTGTTGCTGGCCTGGCTTCCGGAGGTTTTCGCCATGGAATATACGAACGGATTCGCATTGCAGACGCAGGATGGGGAGCCTGTCGGCTTCATGCTCGGCTCGCCCAGCTTCAAGGATGAGGAGGGCGACTGCATATTCATGCCCATGCCGGGGCTGACGGACGCGGGCTCGCGCATCGGGACCCTCGTCGCCAGGCTGAAGGCGGCCGGCGAGCACCGGTGGCTGAAGCGCGAAGGTGGAGTGCGGGTAACGGCTGGCGACGCGCCCGTGCTGCAGGTGGACAGTGATGGACTGGTGCGCGACGGCACGGGTGCCGTCATAGGCAGTGCCTTGGCGATTCCGGAACAGGACTGACAGGCCCCGTAGCCCGGATAAGGCCGAAGGCCGCATCCGGGGCGCCGCCGCCTCCGGACTCTCGGTCTCACCTGCCGGCGCTAAACCAGGTGCGGATTCCGGCCTCGCGGCCCCGGGTGCGCTCCGCTTACCCGGGCTGCGGGCCGGCGCCATTGAAGCGCGCCGGCAGGTGCCGTTGCCATGGCCGCCGCCCGCCAGAGCGCGACGCTTCGTAGCCCGTAGCCCGGATAAGGCAAAAGGCCGCACCGGGGGCCCCCGCCCGTTCCCCCCCCGCCATTGCCCCTTGGATTTCCCGGGTGCGCTTCGCTTACCCGGGCTACCCCACCTCCCGGAGCCTCGCGTCGACATCCCCGCAAGCCATAAAAGGACCCGCGCGTAACCCTCGGAGCCTTGCGCGCAAGCCAAAAAAGCCTGCGTGCAACCCTCGGAGGCTTGCGCGCAAGCCAAAGAAGCCTTGCACGCGACCCTCGGAGGCTGGCGCGCAAGCCCCCAAGCCCCACCCGTGACCCTCCGAGCCTTGCGCGCAAGCCGAAAAGCCTTGCGGGCGAAGCTCCGAGGCTTGCCATGGCAAGGCAAAAAGCCTTGCAACCGAGGCATGGAGCCTTGCACGCAAGCCGAAAAGCCTTGCGCACGCCCCCCGGAGCCTTGCGCGCAAGGCGGAAAGCATCGAGTCGTGCCACGCAGCGTTCCGATCACAAGGCTCCAAGCCTTGCGCCCAAGGAAAAATGCCTCACGACTGCAGCTCCGCGCCTTGTGCCCAAGCCTAATAGCCTCACGACTGCAGCTCCGCGCCTCGCGATCGGAGCTACCTCCCTTGCGGTGCAAGGCCCCAGAGCCTTGCGGCTGGAGTGCCGGACCTCGCGGCCAAAGCCTCCCCCGGCGGCCCGTCAGGCGGCAGGCCGTCCTTTCTCCTCCTGGGCGTCGCCCTGGTCCTGGTGTTCGAGCTGATCGGCATCGGCAGGTACGCCCGACGCGCTATGTGCTGCAGCTGTCTGCTTCCTCGGTCTTTCGGCCGAGTCACTTCCTTGTCAAGCCCAGACTGCCAAGATGCTAGTCGCCCAGGGGCGCACGTTCGCTGGTGGCGGGCGGGTTTCCTGGCAAGCCTGGTCATCTCGAGCTTGGCCGGGATCTCCATTTGGCGCACCCGCAACTCCCGCGGTGCGGCCTAGCTGTGATCTCTCAGTAGGTTGTTCATCCGGGGCGTCTCTGGAAGATGGGGGTTACGAAGCCAACCCAGCCCCCAGGAGCCCCGGATGAACCTGCATCACCATGCCCGTTTGAGCCCTCGTGGTCGAGCCCTGCTTGTGGACCGCATCCTTGTTCAGGGCTTGCGCGTGGAAGAGGCCGCGCAAGCCGCTGGCGTTAGCGTGCGCACCGCCTACAAGTGGCTCAAGCGATTCAGGGAGGAAGGGGCTCCGGGGTTGTTCGACCGGTCCTCCCAGCCCCATGCCTGTCCACACGCGACGCCGCAGGATGTCGTGGACCAAGTGTTGGAGCAGCGCCGCTCGCGCCAGACCTATCGCCAGATTGCCGCGCAACTGTCCGTGGCACCCAGCACCGTGGCCCGATTGCTGCGGCGTGCCGGCCTGCATCGATTGGCCGAGCTGGAACCGGCCCTGCCGGAGAACCGCTACGAACATCCCCAGCCCGGCGACTTGCTGCATCTGGATATCAAGAAGCTGGCTCGCTTCCGTCAGCCCGGTTATCGCGTCACCGGCAATCGCCAGATCAACTCCGACGGCGTCGGCTGGGAGTATGTCCATCTGGCCATCGACGACCACTCACGCGTGGCCTTCGGCTCCATCGAACCCGACGAACGCGGTATCAGCGCCTGCAAGGCCTTGCTGCGAGCGGTCCGCTACTACCGGGGCCTGGGCGTGCGCTTCGAGCGCGTCCTCACCGACAACGGCGCCTGCTACAGATCCCGCAGCTTCCGCCGCCTGGCCCGCCGCCTCGGCATGCGCCACCTGCGCACACGCCCCTACACCCCCCGCACCAACGGCAAGGCTGAGCGGCTGGTTCAGACCAGCCTGCGCGAATGGGCCTACGCCCGTGCCTATGCCAACTCGGCACAGCGCGCCGAGGCCTTGGTTCCTTGGCTGCACCACTACAACTGGCATCGGCCTCATGCCAGCCTCGGCTACAAGCCACCCATCTCCCGCATCCCATTGAACAACGTGCTGGGTTTACACACCTAGCCATTCACCCAAGCCGATGCCGTTTCGCGGCGGCATAATCCAGGCATCCGGTCTGCGTGGAGCGTCTACCTCCCATGAACTCGATCACCCTCCAGGCGTTGGCTGATTTCCCCTCGTTGCTTGAGGCGCACTACGCCGCCATCCCCCAGGAATTCAAGCACTGGACTCCGCCGTCCTGGGATGGCATCCCCAGCGAGCAGCTCACCGCCATCGAACAGGTTTGCCATGTCCGCGACATCGAGGTTCTTGGCTATCACGTGCGTTTCCAGAGAACGCTCAGCGAGACCAATCCCTCGCTCGAATCCCTGGACACGTACGCGCTGGCCAAGGATTGCGCGTACGCCAGCCAGAGTGCGGAGCTCGCACTGTCCGAGTTCCGTGAAGCCTGATCGAAGACACTTGCCCTGATCGCCGGCCTGGGACCGGACCAGCTTGTCCGCACGGCAAAGTTCGAAGGCTACAGGCAGGTGTCGCTGCAAAGTCTGGTGCACTATCTGTGCAGCCACGACCAGCAGCACCTGGCGGGCTTGCAATGGCTTCTTGGAATGATCGAGGCCGCGCATGCGTGGAGCCAGCCCGACTCTTCCATCGAGAGGGCATGAATGGCGGATCGTGGCATTCCGCTACCTGTCCTGCTCGATGCCTCCGCAAGACTCTGGCTGCGGCTTGCGCTCCTGCTGGGTCTGGGCCTGGCATTCCGGCTTTGGCCCATCAGCGGTGGAGTTGGCGCGAGGTTCTCCCGCTCGTTGTCTCGCTCGCCACTCTTTTCGCGTTCCCGTTTGCCTGTGCCGCCGTGCGAAGGAGGAGGCCGGTAGGCCTGTTCTCCCGGGCGGGGCTGCATTGCGCGGGCTTGAGCTTCGCTGCAGGTGCGGCAGCCGCGTCCATGTTCGTTGCCTCGCTTCAGGTAACACAGGGCATGCCGGCGTCGATCAGGGAATATTGCGTGGCCATGTTGTGCCTGGGGCTGGCTGGAGCGGGGCTTGCTGCGTTGCCGGGACGCGCGGTGTAGCTTGTGGCCTGACGGTTCGCCCGGGCGGACGTCGCCTCGTGGCAAGGCTTCGGGGCTTCGCCACCTCCGGACTCCCGGTATCACCTGCCGGCGCTACACCAGGCCCATTCCGGCTCCGCGGCCCCGGGTGCGCTTCGCTTACCCGGGCTACGGGACTGATCTTCCAGCGGGGGCTCCATAAACGCATCCCTGGAGCGGTTACGTGCCAGGATGCGGGCTGCCTTCCGCTGGCAAGCTCCTGCGAGGGGGCAAGCCTCCCGCGCAAACCCCAGACGGTGCTCGAGTCGCCATGGAAATCCGACCGGCAGTCCCCTCCGGTCTTGCAGCGATGTGGGAGATCTTCCAGGAGGTCATCGTTACCGGGGACACCCTGCCGTTCCCGGTCGACTTCGACCGGGGGACGTTCCAGTCGCACTGGTTCGGCGCGCAGGCCACGTACCTTGCCGTGGATGGCTCTGATGTCCTTGGCATGTACAAGTACGGCGCCAATTACCCCGGTCCCGGCTCGCACGTTGCAAGCGCCACCTACCTGGTGCGACCCGCCGCCCAGGGCAGGGGCATCGGTCGCGCCCTGGTCGAGGACAGCCTTGCCCGGGCCCGGAGCGATGGGTATCGAGCGATGCAGTTCAACTACGTCGTAAGCTCCAACGTGGCAGCCGTCGAGCTGTACAGGAAGCTTGGATTCGCAGTCGTGGGCACGCTTCCAGGAGCCTTCAGGCACCGGCAGTTCGGCCTGGTCGACGCATACGTCATGTACAGGTTCCTGCAGCCGCAGGGCGCGGCTGGGGCCTGAGTGACCACCTGGTACTCAATCCAGGCTGTACGCGCATGCACGGACTGCGCGCCGGTTCCGTCGCGCTGCATCGTGGACGACAGGACGCCGGCGCCAGTACCGTGGTACAGGTCCTGTTGATTCGACGGTCCAGACCAGGGATTGGTTTCCGTGAAGATCGCGTTCCTGCTTCCCGTCCTGCTCGCTGCCACTTGCAGTTCCCTGTCCGTTCCTTTCCATGACTCGTCTGGCGGAGGGCATGCGTTCCCTGTCTTCGCGGCCGGGCGTCCAGCCACGCAATCGCTCCCCTATGGCATCGACCGGCGGAAGATCGTTGCGTCGAAGCTGCAGCTCCATGTCGCGGAGGGGCCAGAACCATCGGGTATTGGTGCCCGGCCACGATCCCGACGGATGGTGGTCCACGCACCACGCAGGAGTTCGACGCTGGAAGAAGCCGCGAGCCTGCATGTGCTCGGACAGGTCGCGGTTCCATCCGGACTTCGGGCGAAAACAGGCCTGGCAGCAATGGACCGGGTGGGGCTCGATGGATCGGCGCCCTCACGAACCATCGGGCCCGGATCATGAAGCCGCGCAGCGTGCTCGATCCGCTGCCGAGGGATCTCCGCGCAGAGGTCTTTGAGGACATTGTCCGCTCGGAGTCGGTCCGGATCGAACGGATAGTGTCGAAGGGGCATTCCTCGCCGGTCGATGGGTGGTACGACCAGGACGAACATGAGTGGGTGATGGTCGTCCGCGGCAGGGCATGCCTGCGGTTCGAGGACGGGGCGACCTGCGAGCTTTCGGCCGGGGACTATGTAAACATTCCGGCCCACTCCAGGCATCAGGTCGCCTGGACGGATCCGGGGATCACGATCTGGCTGGCGGTCTTCTACAGGTAGTCGGTCGAGACAGGTTCCCACGACGAGGACGCAGGCATGGCAGCCAGAGGCCACAGACGGGAAGCAACGGTGGAGCCGTCCACATCGCGGTCATGTGTTCCCCGACTCCGCCAGCGGTGAACTCAAGACTGCCACCCGATGCGCTGATGCGTGCGGAGTGCATCTCGCCCGGAGGCGCCAGGATTGCGTGGCTGGAAGGAAGGTGCATCCCCAGCTTCGGATTTCCCTGAAAAGTGCACTCTGACCCCGTTTGGGAGGAACCATGGAAGAGGACGACTACGCCAGGCTCGAAGCGCTTTGGCAGGTTTCCAGCGGCAATGGATCGCAAGCCTGCGCGACACGTTGAGGCAGCACGGGATCGGCGACGAGGTGGGCAAGTCCATCTGTGGCCACTTCAGTTTCGAGCTGTCCATGCTGCTGGACCAGGGCGAGATCGAGTACGAGGGTCGCAACTACCGTCCGTTCGTCGCCTTCGATGCCGAGTCGGATGAGGGTGGGGAAGATGGCGGCGAGCTGATCGTCGAGCCGCTCGGGCCCCAGTTCCACGCGTACGCGTTCGGTACCACGGAGGAAGCCTACGAAGAGGACGAGGGACGCCCGCTGGGGGCTGCCGCGCGGGACTGAAATGCCCCGCTTGGTCGCCCCGACTCCGGGGTGAAACCCTGTCGCAGCAGGCGCTTTCCTGGCCCTGGCCAGGAAGCGGTGCGGGAGCGGCGTCAGGAGTCCACTGGAGAAACTTGCACTCTGGCCCCGGTTTTTCGTCCGGGTGGCTCAGCCCGGCGGCGGTACCGACACGCCCGCGTCGGTCTGCACCACCGGCTTGAGGGTGCCGTCCTCGTTGTACTGCAGGTACTCGACGGTGACGGCGCGGCGGCCGAGGGCGCCTTCCTGGTCGCCGATGCTGAGCGCGGCGTTGTGCAGGAAGATGTACCACTGGCCCTTGAACTCGGCGATGCCCGGGTGGATGGTGAAGCTGTTCTTCCCGGAGCCGGTCAGCTCGCCGCGGTACGTCCATGGCCCCTGGATGGACGGGGCGGTGGCGTAGGAGATGCGCTCGTCGGTGTGGTCGCTGCGGTCCAGCGAGGCGTAGGTCAGGTAGTAGGTGTCGCCGCGCTTGTGCAGCCAGGGACCTTCCTCGAAGTGCGGCGGGGTGATCTCGGTGATCTCCCCGTCGAGCTCGATCATGTTGGGCTTGAGCCGGGCGATGTAGCAGTGGCGGTTGCCCCAGGCGATCCAGGTGCTGCCGTCGTCGTCAGTGAACACCGTTGGGTCGATGTCCTCCCAGCTGTGCTCGCCCTTGGGCGTCATCTGGTTGGTGATGAGCGCCGAGCCCTTCGCGTCCACGAATGGCCCGGTGGGAGAATCCGCGACGGCGACGCCGATCGCCTTGCCCGGGTGGGTGTCGTCGTGCTCCACCGCGGTGTAGAACCAGTAGCGGCCATCCTTTTCGATCACCTGCGAGGCCCAGGCATCGGCCTTGGCCCACCGGAAATCGGTGGCCTTCATGACCGGGCCGTGCTCGGTCCACTGCTTCATGTCGCTGGTGGAGTACACCAGCCACTGGCGCATGTTGAACATCTCCTCGCCGCGGGCCTCGTCGTGGCCCACGTAGAGATAGAGGCGGTCGCCGACCACCAGTGGGGCCGGGTCGGCGGTGAAGCGGTCGCGGAACAGCGGGTTCGATCCGGGCACGGGTGTGCCGGCGGCGGCCAGCGGGCCGGCCGCCAGCAGGAGCGGCAGCAACCCCGCCAGGCCCAGGCGTCGGGTGACGCGGAGGGCGCTCATCGGGCGGCCCCGCGGCCGGCGGCCGGCTCCAGCCAGCCATGCATCTTCATCCACGCGGCGAAGGCCTCGAACCAGCCGGTGCTGGTGGTCGGCTTGGGGTACATGCCAAAGCCGTGGCCGCCCTGCTCGTAATAGTGGAACTCCACCGGGCGGCCCGCGGCCTGCCAGCTTTCCACCAGGCCGAAGCCGCGGCCGGCGAACAGGCCGTCGTCGGCGGCGATGGCGACGAACAGCGGCGGCGCGTCGGCAGGCACGTCCAGCGGCGCCAGCGGGCCGTAGATGTCGCCGATGAAGGCCGGCTTCGCATCCTCGACGGTGAGCGTGGTGGCCATGGTGAGCATCGCGCCGGCGGAGAAGCCGATCATGCCGATGCGGTCCGGATCCACGTTCCATTCCTGCGCACGGCTGCGCACCAGGGCGAAGGCGGAGCGCGCGTCGGCGATCTGTGGTGCCAGCGAGGCGAAGGAGGAGGCCGGCTCGATGCGGCCGGTCGGCATCGGGCCGGCGAAGATCTCACGCAGGGCCTGCGCGAACCCGTCCGGATCCGATGGGGTCTGCCTGAGCCGGTACTTGAGCACGAACGCCGCCACGCCACGGTCGGCCAGCGCCTGCGCCACCTGCCAGCCCTCGTTCTCCATCGACAGGGTGACGAAGGCGCCGCCGGGCGCGACGATCACCGCCGTCCCGGTGGCCTTGGCCGGATCGGGCAGGAAGGGCGTGAGCGTGGCCTCGGTGACGTTGCGGACGAAGGTGCTGCCGTACTGGCGATGCCAGGCCTCCGGGTGGCGTGCATCCGGCAGCGGGCCGGTCGGCAGCCTGATCGCGTTAGGCTGGGCCGGGACCGGGATCGGGGTGACGCGGTCGTCCTGCGCGAAGGCCGGCAAGGCAAGGCAGGACAGCAGGGCCGCCAGCGCGGCGGTGCGGAAGGACAGGGCGCGGGACTCCAGTGGCATTCGGTCGGGCTCCGTAGTGTCTGGTCAGGCCATCCAATGCGGCCGGGCACGAGTGTAGGCGGGCAAGGGGGCGGAAACGATTCGATGTCCGTGCCACGCCATAACCTTCCTGGCATCGGCCCGGCGCGCCACCCGCTTTTCCATGCTTGGGGATCCCGCGCGTGCAGGATCCGTGCCGCGGGATTTCACGCCCGTTTCACGACGCTTTCCCGCTAATCCGCGCGCCGACACGGCAACCGAAATCCAGTTACGCTGGCCACACAACGTGGCAGGGGGATCCGCTTGGCCGGGATCGTCCGGCTGCGCCCTCAATACAGGATCCCTGCATGGCTGCTCTCGACCCGCGTGCGCGCACCCTCATCGAATCCCGCCAGGCCGACATCGTCGATGCCTGGGTCGCCGGATTCGCCCATTCCGCCCAGGACGGGCGGACCTCGTCGCGCGAACTGGAAGCCCAGGTGCGCGAGTTCTGGCAGCTGTTCCTGCGCGCGATCGCCAGCGGCGACACCGCGGACCTGCAGGGCGGGGCATGGGAGGAGACACGCCACTTCCTCGAGGACCTGTCGCGCCAGCGCGTGCTCAAGGGCTTCAGCGCCGCTGAGACGGCAACCTTCGTGTTCTCGCTCAAGCAGCCGCTGTTCGACGTGGTCGAGCAGGGCTTCGCGGCCGAGCCGCAGCAGATGGCCGCGCGCCTGCGAGAACTGTCCGGTCTGCTGGACCAGCTGGGCCTGCACACCGTCAAGGTGTTCCAGAAGAACCGCGAGGACGTGATCAAGCGCCAGCAGGAGGAGATGCTGGAGCTGTCCACCCCGGTGGTGAAGCTGTGGGATGGCGTGCTGGCGCTGCCGATGATCGGCACCCTGGATTCGCAGCGCACACAGGTGGTCATGGAATCGCTGCTGCAGCGGATCGTGGAGACCGGCTCGGAGATCGCGATCATCGACATCACCGGCGTGCCCACCGTGGACACCCTGGTCGCCCAGCACCTGCTCAAGACCGTCACCGCCATCCGCCTGATGGGCGCCGATGCCATCATCAGCGGCGTGCGTCCGCAGATCGCCCAGACCATCGTCCACCTTGGCCTGGACCTGCAGGGCATCGTGACCAAGGCCAACCTCGCCGACGCCCTGGCGCTGGCGCTCAAGCGCACGGGCGTGTCCGTGACCAAGGCGGCCTGAGTGGAGCGCATCCCGATCCTGCAGATGGGCGATGTCCTGCTGGTCACCATCCAGGTGGACATGCACGACCAGCTGGCCCTTGCGCTCCAGGACGACCTGGCAGAGCGCATCCGCGCCACCTCCGCGCGCGGGGTGCTGATCGAGATCTCCGCGCTGGACATCGTCGATTCCTTCATCGGCCGCATGATCGCCACCATCTCCGCCCTGGCGGCGGTGATGGACGCGCGCACAGTGGTGGTGGGCATGCAGCCGGCGGTGGCGATCACCCTGGTCGAGCTGGGGCTCAACCTCACCGGTGTGTCCACCGCGCTCAACGTGGAGCGCGGCATGCGGCTCCTGCGCCAGGCGGGTGCGGAAGCCGGATGAGCGCCAGCGGCCAGCTACCGGTCCGGACCGAACAGGACGTCGTGCTCGCGCGCCAGGCGGCGAGGCAGGCGGCGGTGGCCTGCGGGTTGCGCCTGGTTGACCAGACCAAGCTGATCACCGCCGCCAGCGAGCTGGCGCGCAACGCCGTGGTCTACGGCGGCGGCGGCACCATGAGCTGGAGCACGGTGCGCGATGGAATGCGCCAGGGCGTCCGCCTGGAGTTCGTCGACCAGGGCCCGGGCATCGCCGACATCGAGCAGGCGCTCACCGACGGCTGGACCTCGGGCAACGGCATGGGCCTGGGCCTGTCCGGCTCGCGCCGGCTGGTGGCCGCGTTCGAACTGGAGAGCACGCCGGGGAAGGGGACCCGGGTGGCGATCACCAAATGGGCGTAGGGTTCGTCGGCCAGGCCACGCGCGCAATCGTGGTGGAGGAGGCCACCCAGGCAGGCCAGGTGCGCCGCGAGGCGCAGGAACTGGCGCGGCTGGCCGGCTTCGGCGAGCTCGACGCCGGGCGCGTGACCCTCGTGGCCATGGAGGTCGCCACCAACGTGCTGCGCCACGGGCGCGGCGGACGGGTGCTGCTGGCGCTGGTGCAGGGCCGGACCGGCCTGGGCGTGGAGGTGTGCGGCATCGACCGCGGGCCGGGTTTCTCGCTGGCGAACTGCCTGCCGGACGGCTACTCGACCGGTGGCACGCCGGGCCAGGGGCTGGGAGCGATCAAGCGCCAGTCGCAGGTGTTCGACGCGTGGTCCGACGCGCGGGGCGCGGTGGTGCTGGCGCGGATCTACGGCGAGCGCACGCGCGACGAGGACCTCGGCTATGGCGCGCTGCGCGTGCCGATGCGCCAGGAGACGGTATGCGGCGATGCCTGGTACCTGGGTGCCGACGGCGACCGCGTGTCCGGCGCGCTGGTCGACGGCCTGGGCCATGGCCTGCTCGCGGCCGAGGCGGCCGAGACCGGGATTGCCGCCGCCGCCGAAGCGGCAGGTCTGGACGTGGAGGAGGTGGTCGCGCGCATGCACGCGCGCATGTCCTCCACCCGCGGCGGCGCGGCGGCGGCTTTCATCCACGACCCCGGGGCCGGAGTCGTGCGTTTCGCGGGCGTCGGCAACATCGCCGCGGCGATCCATGAGCCGGGAATGCCGGGGCGCGGCCTCGCCTCGCATCCGGGCATCGTCGGCAGCCAGTACCGCCGCGCGCCGGCCTTCGTGGTGCCCGCGACGCCTGGTGCACTGCTGCTCATGCACAGTGACGGCCTGCAAACCCGCTGGAGCCTCGCGCAGTACGAGGGCCTGGCCTTCCGCCACCCGGCGCTGGTGCTGGCGGTGCTGCTGCGCGATTTCGACCGCGGCCGCGACGACACCAGCGCCCTTGCCGTTCGCCTCGGAGGCCGGACGTGACCTGTTCCACCGACATCGAAGCCGAGCTTGGGCGCCTGCGCGCCGAGAACGCGGCCCTGCGCGCCGAACTGGACGAGACCAACCAGGGCGTGCTGGCGCTTTACGCCGAACTGGACCAGCAGGCCGAGCAGCTCAGGGAGGTTTCCGAGCTCAAGAGCCGGTTCCTGTCGTACATGAGCCACGAGTTCCGCACGCCGCTGGGCTCGATCCTGAGCATCACCCGGATCCTGGAGGACGGCCTGGACGGGCCGCTCAACACCGAGCAGCTGCGGCAGGTGAAGTTCGTCAGTGCCGCGGCGATCGAGCTGCGCGACATGGTCGACGACCTGCTGGACCTGGCCAAGATCGAGGCCGGGCGCATCTCGATCTCGCCGGCCTGGTTCGACCTGATGGACCTGTTCTCGGCCCTGCGCGGCATGTTCCGTCCGCTGGTGGAGGGTGCCGGGAACGTGGAGCTGGTGTTCGAGGAGCCACCGGCGCTGCCGATGCTCTACACCGACGACAAGAAGCTGGCGCAGATCCTGCGCAACTTCATTTCCAACGCGCTCAAGTTCACCCCGCAGGGCCGGGTTTCGGTATCGGCGCGGCCGGAGGGCGCCGGGCACGTCCGCTTCAGCGTGCGCGATACCGGCATCGGCATCCCCGGGCACATGATCGGAGCCCTGTTCGAGGACTTCGTCCAGGTCGACTCGCCGATCCAGAAGCGCCTGCGCGGCACTGGCCTGGGCCTGGCCCTGTGCCGCCGCTTCGCCGAACTGCTCGGCGGCAGCGTCGGGGTGCACAGCGTGGTTGGCCAGGGTTCGGAGTTCCACGTGGTCCTGCCCATCGCACTGCCGGAGGAGAAGGATGAGGGACGGTAACCGGATCCTGGTGGTGGACGACAACGCCGCTACCCGTTACTCGGTGCGGCGCGTGCTCGAACACCACGGCTACAGCGTCGAGGAGGCCGGTACCGGTGGCGAGGGACTGGAGCAGCTCGCGCGCCTGCCGTTCGATGCGCTCGTGCTGGACGTGAACCTGCCGGACATGAGCGGCTTCGACCTGGTGCGCACGCTGCGCGCCGACCCGGCCACGAGCCTGCTGCCGGTGGTCCACGTCTCGGCCGCCTCCATCGCCACCGGCGACGTGATCACGGGGCTGGACGCCGGTGCCGACGCCTACCTGGTGCATCCGGTCGACCACGGGGTCCTGCTGGCCACGCTGCGCACCCTGCTGCGCGCGCGCCGCGCCGAGGACGCCCTGCACGCCAGCGAGGTGCGTTTCCGCGAGATCTTCGAGCACGTCGGCGCGCCGATCGCGGTGGTGACCGGCGACCTGGAGGTGCGCGAAGCCAACCACGCATTCAAGCGCCTGCTGGCGGAGGCCGGCGTGGACGGCCTGGCCGCGCTGTTCGGCGAACAGCCGGTCGATGCGCTGTGCGACGCGCTGCGCCGCGGCGGCAGCTGGAAGGGCAGGTTCTGCCTGCACACGCCGCGCGGGCCGCGGGTGACCGAGTGGCGGGTGACGCCGCACAAGGATCCCGGCGCGGGGCTCCTGTACGTGGAAGACCAGACCGAGCAGCACGCGCGCGAGCAGGAGCATCGCCAGCGCCTGGATACGGCCAATTCGGAGCTGGCCGTCCAGATCGCCGAGCGCGAGCGCACCGAGATGGAGCTGCAGCAGGCGATGAAGATGGACGCGCTGGGCAAGCTCACCGGCGGCATCGCGCACGACTTCAACAACATGCTGACCGGCATCATCGGTGCCCTGGACATGATCAACGGCGCGGTGGAGAGCGGGCGGCTGGAGCGCATCCCGCGCTTCGCGTCGGTCGCCTCGACCTCGGCGTTCCGCGCCGCGGCGTTGACCCAACGCATGCTCGCGTTCGCGCGCAAGCAGTCGCTGGACACCACCGCGTTCGAGCTCGGGCCGCGCGTTTCCAGCCTTTCGGAGCTGCTGGCCCGCTCGATCGGCGAGAACATCGCCCTGGAGTTCGACCTGGCCGATGGCCTGGTGGTGGTCGCCGACGCCAACCAGCTGGAGAGCGTGGTGCTGAACCTGGTGATCAACGCCCGCGACGCCCTGCGCGGATCGGGGCGGATCACCATCGCGGCACGCCCGGCCGGCTCGGTGCCGGCCGATCTGCCGCCGGGCGAGTACGTGAGCCTGACGGTTTCCGACGACGGCCCGGGCATCCCGCCGGAGATCGTCGGCAAGGTGTTCGAGCCGTTCTTCACCACCAAGCCGATCGGGCAGGGCACCGGCCTGGGCCTGTCGATGACCTACGGCTTCGCCCGCCAGAGTGGTGGAGCCGCACGCGTGCACAGCGTGGTCGGCCAGGGGACGACCATCGAGCTGCTGCTGCCGCGCGGCGACAGCGCCGCGTCCGAGGCGGCGGTGGAAGATGCCCGGGCGCCGGGCGGTGCCGAGCGCATCCTGCTGGTGGACGACAACGAGCTGGTGCGCGGCATGGCGCTGGAAGTGCTGGTGGATGCCGGCTACGAGGTGGTGGACTGCGCCGATGCGGGCGAGGCGCTGCAGGCGGTCGAGGGGCGCGAGTTCGACCTGCTGCTGACCGACGTCGGCCTGCCGGGCATCGGCGGCCGCGAGCTGGCCGATCGGGTGCGCGAGCGCCATCCGGAGATGCCGGTACTGTTCATCACCGGCTACGCGGAGAACGCGCAGAACCGGCAGAGCTTCCTCGGCGAGCGCATGGACATGCTGCTCAAGCCGTTCAACCTCAACGAGCTGCTCCGCGCCGTACGCCGCAAACTCGGCTAAAACCGGGGTCAGAGTGCACTTTTGAGGGAAACCCCACCCGTGGGCGCGTCGTTTCCTGACCGGTGGTGGGGCAGGGCGCACTTTCCACGGCATGCGCTTGTGGCGCGCGTCAGGGATTGGTGCGCCCTGGCTTAGGCTTTTTCCTGAAAGTGCACTCTGACCCCGGTTTCAGTCGTCGGGGGTGGTCTCGGGGGGGAGGCCTGTGTAGCTGGCGCGCGGGCGGATCAGGCGGCCCAGGGCCTGCTGTTCCAGCACGTGGGCCAGCCAGCCGGCGAGCCGGCCGGCGGCGAAGATCGACAGCGCCGGCGCGGCCGGCAGGCCGTAGGCGAAGCAGATCGCGCCAAGCATGAAGTCCACGTTCGGCCGCCGCTCGCTGGCCTGCTCGGCCGCGGCGACCACGCTGTCCAGCAGTTCGATCGTCGCCGGCGGCAGCGGCTGCTGGCGCAGCATCGCCATCAGCTCGGTCGCGCGCGGATCGCCGTCCGGATAGAGCGCATGGCCGAAGCCGGGCAGGTCCTCGCCCTGGCGCCAGCGCGCCAGGATCAGGCGCTGCACGTCGCGGCTCTGGCGCGCGTCCTCCAGCAGCGCGTACACGCGTGCCGTGGCGCCGCCGTGGCGGGGACCGGCCAGCGCGGACAGGCCGGCGCACACGGTCGCGTGCAGGTGCGCGCCGGTGGAGGCGACCACGCGCGCGGCGAACGCGGAGACGTTGAGCTCGTGGTCCGCGCACAGCACCAGCGCGGCGCGGACCAGCTCGGCGAATCCTTCGTCTCCCGGGCGCCAGGTGTCGGCCAGCAGGCGGTGCACCGGGCCGGAGGGGCGGCGCGCGACCAGCAGGCCGGCGTTCTGCCGCAGCAGGGGGGCGGCCAGGGCGCGGCGGGTGGCCTGGTCGGCCTGGAACGAATGCGGCACCTGCAGCGCCAGCAGCGGGATCACGCCCATCGCGCGGGCCAGCGGCGGCAGGTCCGGATCGGTGGCCAGCGCCACCACGCGTGCCGGCCAGTCGCCCGGTGGATCGGCGAACGGATCCTGGGTGCCGCAGTCCCACAGCAGGCGGGCGGTGTCCTCGAGCGTGGCGCCCTCGCGCACCATCCGCACCGCCGAGCGGCCCCGGTAGTACGGCCCGTCCGGGCGGATCAGCGAGATCCGGGTCTCCAGCACCGGCAGGCCGCGGTCCAGGCTCTGCGCGGCCCCGCGGGCCGGGCCGCGGCCGAGGCGCTTGCGCTGGGCCAGCCGCTCCACGTCCTGGCGCCGGTAGACGCGGCTGCGATGGTCGCGCCCCGGCCGGGACTCCAGCAGCCCGCGGCTGACGTAGGCGTACAGCGTGGCCGGGCTGATGCCCAGCAGGCGGCAGGCCTCGGAAGCGGGAATCAGGTCTCTGTCGAGGGACATGTTGATTTAAGGGATCAAGATTGATCAACCGGTACCAGAGTGACACATTGCGCCCGTCGATTGCACTACCTCTGGAGCCGACCATGTCCACCCGATCCGCCGGGGCCCGCTTCCGTGCCGCCCTGGCCGCCGAGTCGCCGCTGCAGGTGATCGGCGCGATCAACGCCAACCACGCCCTGCTGGCCAAGCGCGCCGGGTACAAGGCGATCTATCTCTCCGGTGGCGGCGTCGCGGCCGGTTCGCTGGGCCTGCCGGACCTGGGTATCAACACGCTCGAGGACGTGCTGATCGATACGCGCCGCATCACCGACGTGTGCGACCTGCCGCTGCTCGTGGACATCGACACCGGCTTCGGGCCGAGCGCGTTCAACATCGAGCGCACGATCAAGAGCCTGATCAAGGCCGGCGCCGCCGCCTGCCACATCGAGGACCAGGTCGGCGCCAAGCGCTGCGGCCACCGTCCGGGCAAGGAGATCGTCAGCCAGGGCGAGATGGTCGACCGGGTCAAGGCCGCGGCCGACGCGAAGACCGACAAGGACTTCTTCCTGATCGCGCGCACCGACGCCATCCAGGTCGACGGCGTGGACGCGGCGATCGAGCGCGCCATCGCCTGCGTCGAGGCCGGCGCCGACGGCATCTTCGCCGAGGCCGCGTACGACCTGGACACCTACCGCCGCTTCGTCGACGCGGTGAAGGTGCCGGTGCTGGCCAACATCACCGAGTTCGGCAAGACCCCGCTGTTCTCGCGCGACGAGCTGGCCAGCGCCGGCGTCGCCATCCAGCTGTTCCCGCTGTCGGCGTTCCGTGCCGCCAACAAGGCCGCCGAGAACGTGTACGAGGCCATCCGCCGCGACGGCCACCAGAAGGCCGTGGTCGACAGCATGCAGACCCGCGAGGAGCTGTACGACCGCATCGGCTACCACGCCTTCGAGCAGAAGCTCGACGCGCTGTTCGCCGCCAAGAAGTGACCGCATCCCGCCCGGCCCGACCCAGGCCGCGCGCAGAACCAGGAGCATGAAGATGAGCGAGACCACCGCCACCGCCACGCCGTTCAAGCCGAAGAAGTCGGTCGCCCTGTCCGGTCCCCCCGCCGGCAACACCGCCCTGTGCACCGTCGGCCGCACCGGCAACGACCTGCACTACCGCGGCTACGACATCCTCGACCTGGCGCACGGCAGCGAGTTCGAGGAGATCGCCTACCTGCTGGTCCACGGCAAGCTGCCCAACCGCGCCGAACTGGCCGGCTACAAGGCCAAGCTCAAGTCCCTGCGCGGCGTGCCCGCCGCGGTCAAGGCCGCGCTGGAGCAGCTGCCGCCGTCGGCCCACCCGATGGACGTGATGCGCACCGGCGTGTCGGTGCTCGGCTGCATCTCGCCCGAGAAGGACGACCACAACCATCCGGGCGCGCGCGACATCGCCGACAAGCTGATGGCCTCGCTCGGCTCGATGCTGCTGTACTGGTACCACTACAGCCACAACGGCAAGCGCATCGAGATCGAGACCGACGACGACTCCATCGGCGGCCACTTCCTGCACCTGCTGCACGGGGAGAAGCCGCGCGAGTCCTGGGTCAAGGCGATGCACACCTCGCTGATCCTGTACGCGGAGCACGAGTTCAACGCCTCGACCTTCACCGCGCGCGTGATCGCCGGCACCGGTTCGGACATGTACAGCTGCATCGCCGGCGCGATCGGTGCGTTGCGCGGTCCCAAGCATGGCGGCGCCAACGAGGTCGCGTTCGAGGTACAGAAGCGCTACGACGCGCCGGACGAGGCCGAGGCCGACATCAAGGCCCGCGTCGAGCGCAAGGAAGTGGTGATCGGCTTCGGCCACCCGGTCTACACCGTGGCCGACCCGCGCAACCAGGTGATCAAGGAAGTGGCGCGCCAGCTGTCGGTGGAGCAGGGCAGCACCAAGATGTTCGACATCGCCGAGCGGCTGGAGACGGTGATGTGGGACATCAAGAAGATGTTCCCCAACCTGGACTGGTTCAGCGCGGTCAGCTACCACATGATGGGCGTGCCCACGGCCATGTTCACCCCGCTGTTCGTGCTGGCCCGGACCGCCGGCTGGAGCGCCCACGTCATCGAGCAGCGCCAGGACGGCAAGATCATCCGCCCCAGCGCCAACTACACCGGCCCGGAGAATCTCCCCTTCGTCCCTCTGGACCAGCGCTCCTGAAGTGATATTGTGGCCTCGCGTGTTCCTGGGGGGGAAACGATGCGCGAGGGGATATACCGGAAGACCGAGGCCGGCCGCGACGAGATCCGCGACCGGACCCGGAAGTTGCCGCCTCAGCTGAGGACGGTCCTGTTGATGGTGGACGGCCAGCGCACGCTGGCCGAGCTGCGCCAGGTCGCGGCCGGGGTCAAGGCCCCGGACGACGCCCTGGAGCGTTTGCTGGCCGAAGGGTTGATCGAGCACGCCTCCGGCGGGTTCGACGCCGCCGGCCTGGCGCGGGCCGCGGGTCCGGCGGGCGCGGGCATGCCCGCGGAGCCGGCAACCGTGCCGGAGCCGGAGGCACCCGAACCGGTGGTGCGTTCGGCCGACGAGGCCAACGATTACGTGCGGCTGTACGAGGCCATGAGCGAGGTCGTGCGCGCCCACCTGGGCCTGCGCGGCTACTTCATGCAGCTGAAGATCGAGCGCTGCACCGACGCGGCCGGGTTGCGCGAGGTCCTGCCCGAACTGCGCCAGGCCCTGGCCAAGGCCCGCGGCGAGGATTTCGCCGCGTTCTGGGAGCAGCAGCTCCTAGGCTGAGGGCCGGCCGGCGCCGCGGTCAGGGCGCCGGCGGGGAGGCCTCCGTGGATCAGGCCAGGCCTTCGGCCCGGAGCGCGCGCTGCACGCCCGGGTCTGCGTCCATGCGCGCGCGGAACGCGGCCAGGGCGTCCAGCCCGGACAGGTCCACGCCGATGCGGCCGGCCCAGCGCAGGGTCATATAGAAGTAGGGGTCGGCGAAGCTGCGGAAGCCGGCCAGCCAGTCACGGCTCCCCAGCACCTTGTCGGCGCCCTCCAGCAGGCCGCGCACGCGGACGCGGGCGGCTTCGCGCAGGGCGTCGTGCTGGGCCGGGTCGGCGATGTACGCCGCCGGTCCGAAGGCCGGCTTGAACGCCGGGTGCAGGTCCGAATTGACGAAGGCCAGCCAGCGGGTGGCCTCGGCGCGCTGGCGCGCGCTGCCGTCGCCGGCCAGGCCGGCCTCGGGGAAGCGGTCGGCCAGGTAGCCGACGATCGCGGTGTTCTGGGTCAGGACGAAGTCGCCGTCGACCAGCACCGGGACGGCGCCGGTCGGGTTGAGCGCGCGGAACCCGGGGGACTTCATGCCGTCGGCGTCCATGACCTGGACCTCGAACGGCTGCCCGGTCCAGCACAGGTCGATGTGGACTGCGGTGGAGCAGGCGCCGGGCTTGGTATAGAGCTTCATGCGGTTCGGGCAGGGGATGGCGCCGCGCGGCGCCGGATGCGGGCTCAGGTCCGCGGCTTGAGCCGCTGGACACGATAGAAGGTGTGGTCGCCGATGGTCGCCACCTGGTAGGCGTTGGACCAGCTCGGCCGGGCGATGGCGTGGGCGGCGAAGTGGCTGGCGCCAGGCACGATCTCCTTGCGCTGGCCGACCGGCAGCGCCCAGTTGCGCTCGGCGTCCAGGGCCACGTTGACCGACCGGTGCCACGCGTCGAGGTTGCGCAGCCGGGTATTGGGCGAGACGAGGGTGGGCGCGAACTGCTTGCGCGCGGTGACCACGTCGCACATCGAATCGCCCCACAGGCCGCTGTCCTTGCGGCGCAGGGCCACCTCGGCGACGGCCTGCTGGCCCTGCAGGCTCTGGTTGCGGGCCTCCAGGTATACGGTGGTGCTCAGGCACAGCGAGTCTGCTGCTGGCTGGGGCAGGAACTGCGACAGCCAGAGGATCCAGGCCAACTTCATGTGTTTCTCCTTGCTCCGTCTTCGCTGTCGGTGCCAGGCGGCAGGGCCGGATGGCGGGGCGACACGCGGGGCGTCATGGGGAGGCGGCCATCTTTCCGCGGGCCGCCCGGGTGCCGGCGAAGGTGGCCGGCAGGACCCGCCAGTTCAGGGGGCGGGTCGAAGTGGCGCGCACGATAGGTGCGATTTCCCTAATCGAAACTGAACGCTTCGGCTTGACAGCGGTCACGCCTGATGGCCTGCGGAAGCCGCTTCCGGACCCATGTGAAGATGATGTGAAGGCCTTCGGAGCCTGTTTTCCAGTGCCCGCGTAAAGATCCGGTCGGGTCAGGCGAGGCCTCCGGGCACCCTTCCGGGCTCCGGTTCCGAAGCTGAATAGGGTGAATGCCGGGAGGGGGGCGAACCCGGCCCCGACCCCCTCCGTGCGCTGGATGGCTCAGAACCCCGCGGCCAGTCGGCTGCCCTGGGCGATGGCGCGCTTCGCGTCCAGCTCGGCGGCCACGTCCGCGCCGCCGATCAGGTGCACCGGCGCGCCGATCCCCGCCTGCTGCAGCTGCGCCTGCAGCTCCCGGTGCGGTTCCTGCCCGGCGCAGACCACCACGGTGTCCACCGGCAGGACCTGCTCGGCGCCGTCGATGCGCACCCGGAAGCCCCCAGCCTCCATGCCCAGGTACTCGACCCCGCCATGCATGCGCACCTGCCTGGCCTTGAGCGTGGCGCGGTGGATCCAGCCGGTGGTCTTGCCCAGGCGCGCGCCGGGGCGGCCCGGGCTGCGCTGCAGCAGCCACACCTGCCGTGCCGGCGGCTCCGGGCGGGGCTGGGCCAGCCCGCCGCGGCCGGAGCCTTCCAGGTCCACGCCCCACTCGGCACGCCAGCGCACCGGGTCGAGGGTGGGCGAGGGGCCTTCCTGGACCAGGAACTCGGCCACGTCGAAGCCGATGCCGCCGGCGCCGACGATCGCCACCCGGCCGCCGGCCTGCACCCGGCCATTCAATATGTCGAGGTAGCCGACCACGCGCGGATCGTCGGCGCCGGGGAAGTCCACCTTGCGTGGGGCGATGCCGGTGGCCAGCACGATCTCGTCGTAGCCGGCCAGCTCGGCCGGGCCGGCAGGGGTGCCCAGGCGCAGGTCCACCCCCGTCTCCCCGATCCGGTGGCGGAAGTAGCGCAGGGTTTCGGTGAACTCCTCCTTGCCCGGGATGCGCGAGGCCAGGTTGAACTGGCCGCCGATCCGGTCCGAGGCCTCGAACAGGGTGACGTGGTGGCCGCGCTGCGCGGCCACGGTGGCGCAGGCCAGGCCTGCCGGGCCCGCGCCGACCACCGCGATCCGGCGCGGCGTGGCCGCCGGCTCGTAGCGCAGTTCGGTCTCGTGGCCGGCGCGCGGGTTCACCAGGCAGCTGGCGACCTTGCCGACGAAGATGTGGTCCAGGCAGGCCTGGTTGCAGGCGATGCACGTATTGATGGCGTGCGCGCGTCCGGCCCGGGCCTTGTTCGGCCATTCCGGATCGGCCAGCAGGGGGCGGGCCAGCGAGACCAGATCGGCCTGGCCGGAGGCGAGGATGCCCTCGGCCACCTCGGGCGTGTTGATCCGGTTCACCGCGACCACCGGCACCGCCACGTGCGGGCGGAGGCGGGCGGTGATCCCGGCGAAGGCCGCGCGCGGCACCGAGGTGGCGATGGTCGGTACCCGCGCCTCGTGCCAGCCGATGCCCGAATTGATGATGGTCGCGCCGGCGGCCTCGACCGCGCGCGCCTGCTCGAGGATCTCGTCCCAGGCGTTGCCGTCCTCGACCAGGTCCAGCAGCGAGAGGCGATATATGAGGATGAAGTCCGGACCGCAGGCCTCGCGCACCCGGCGCACGATCTCCACCGCGAAGCGCATGCGCCGGGCGGCGTCGCCGCCCCAGGCGTCCTCGCGGCGGTTGGTGCGCGGGGCGGTGAACTGGTTGATCAGGTAGCCCTCCGAGCCCATCACCTCCACGCCGTCGTAGCCGGCGTCGCGGGCGCGTGCGGCGGCGCTGGCGAAGGCGCGGATCTGGCGCTCGATGCCGCGTGCGGAAAGCTCGCGCGGGGTGAACGGGTTGATCGGCGCCTTCACTTTCGAAGGCGCCACCTGCAGCGGGTGGTAGCCGTAGCGGCCGGCGTGCAGCAGCTGCAGGCACAGCCTGGCGCCATGCTCGTGCACGGCGCGGGTGAGCTGGCGGGGCGGGCGGGTCTCCCAGGGCCAGGACAGCTTGCCGCCGAACGGCTTGAGCCAGCCTTCCACGTTCGGGGCGAAGCCGCCGGTCACGATCAGCCCGGCGCCGCCGGCGGCGCGTTCGGCCAGGTAGGCCGCCAGCTTCGGGAAGTCGCGGACGCGGTCCTCGAGGCCGGTATGCATCGAGCCCATCAGCACCCGGTTGCGCAGGGTGGTGAAGCCCAGGTCGAGCGGGGCGAACAGGTGCGGGTACGGCGGAGTGTCGGCGGCAGGCGTCATGTCGGATACGCTGGCGTACGGAGGCCCGCCATCGTCGGTGAAAGCCCGCTGCGGGGCAAGCAGGCCGGCCGGATCATTCCCAGCCGGACAGGGCCAGCTTGCCGATGGTCCGGCCGGACTCCAGGCGCCGGTGCGCTTCCCTCAGGTTGGCGGCATTGATCGGCCCCAGTACCTCGGTGAGCGTGGTCCGCAGCTCGCCGGCTTCGACCAGGCTGCCGACCCGGTTGAGGATGCGGTGCTGGCAGATCATGTCTTCGGTGCGGAAGCGCGACCGCGCGAACATGAACTCCCAGTGGATGCCGATGCATTTGGCCTTGTACGGGTCGCCGATGCGCAGCGGCCCCTTCGGTTCCACGACCAGGCCGACGTGGCCCTGCGGCGCCAGGATCCGGCCGAGCTCGTCCCAGTAGCGGTCGGTGTCGGCCAGGTTGATGGCCGCCTCGACCTCGCCCATGCCCAGGGCTTCCAGCTGCGGGCCCAGTGGCTGGCTGTGGTCGACCACCTCGTGCGCACCCATGCGTCGGCGCCCGTCGGCGGTCTCGCCGCGCGAGGCGGTGGCAACCACGGTGAAGCCGGCATGGCGCGCCAGCTGGATGGCGATCGAACCGACGCCGCCGGCGCCGCCGATGACCAGCAGCCGCTTGCCCGAATTGTCGGCGTCGAAGCCGTAGCACATGCGTTCGAACAGCAGCTCCCACGCGGTGAGCGTTGCCAGCGGCAGCGCGGCCGCCTCGGCGAAGTCGAGGGTCACCGGGCGGGCGCCGGCGATGCGTTCGTCGACCAGCTGGTACTGCGCGTTGCTGCCGGGGCGGGTGACATCGCCGGCGTAATAGACCTCGTCGCCGGGCTGGAACAGGGTGACCTCGCTGCCCACCGACTCGACCACGCCGGCGGCGTCGAAGCCGAGCACCCGCGGCGTGCTTTCCACGCCATCGCGCGGCGCGCGCAGCTTGGTGTCGACCGGATTGACCGAGACCGCCTCCACCCGCACCAGCAGGTCGTGCGGACCCGGCACGGGAACCGGAAGTTCGATGTCCTGCAGCGAGTGCGGATCGTCGATCGGCAGGTAGCGGGTCAGTCCGACGGCTTTCATGCGCGACTCCGGTCTTCGGCGGGAGCGGCCCATGATACGCAGCGATGGCGTTGCCCCGCAGGCGCTGGAAGGGCGTATCGAAGGCGATCGCGCAGCGATTCTGCGAGGACGCGAGCGCGCCCGATCGTCAATGGACATGTTATGGGACTGTTAACATCGGCTTCACATGCCCGCGCCTAACCTGCCGGCCGACGACGTCACTGAAACGGCCGTCGGGATATGCCGCTCAAAGCAAGCGCATGTCTGTGATCTGAATCCTGAGGCATGTGGGTTCACTCCCCCCGGATTATTCCCCCGATCATCAAGGAGCATGAGATGAACAAGAAACTTCTGACTGCAGCGCTGCTTGGCGGCCTTGCGATGGCCCAGGCGGCTTCCGCGCAGGAGTTCGACGACCGCTGGTACCTGACCGGTTCGGCGGGCTTCAATTTCCAGAACAGCGATCGCGGCACCGAGGATGCGCCGTTCGGCACCATCGGCCTCGGCAAGTTCATCAGCCCGCTGTGGTCGGTCGACGCCGAGCTGAACTACCAGAACCCGTCGTTCGACGACAACAGCGACCTGAACTGGAGCCAGTACGGCGCCTCGCTGGATTTCCGCCGCCACTTCGTGCAGGAAGGCCGTGGCTGGAACCCGTACCTGCTGTTCGGCATCGGCTACCAGTACTCCGAGGAGGAGTATTCGATCCCGGGTCCGGTCCTGGGCGAGCGTAGCGACGGCAACCTGGCCGCCAAGGTCGGCGTCGGCCTGCAGACCACCTTCGACAACCGCGTCGCCCTGCGTACCGAGCTGGCCTACCGCGCCGACTTCGATGACCAGAGCGTCAACCCGACCCGCGCCGGTAACGACGAGGACTGGTTCGGCGACCTGCTGGCTTCGGTCGGCGTCGTGATCCCGCTGGGCCCGGCTCCGGTCGCCGCCCCGCCGCCGGCCCCGGCTCCGGTCGCCCCGAGCTGCGCCGACCTGGATGACGACGGCGACGGCGTCAACAACTGCGACGACAAGTGCCCGGGTTCGCAGGCCGGCCAGGCCATCGGTCCGGACGGCTGCCCGGTCCCGGTCTCGATCGACCTGAAGGGCGTGAACTTCGACTACGACAAGGCCACCCTGCGTCCGGACGCCGTCGCGATCCTGGCCGAGGCCACCGAGATCCTGCGTCGCTACCCGGATCTGCGCGTCGAAGTCGCCGGCCACACCGATTCCCGGGGCACCGACGCCTACAACCAGAAGCTGTCCGAGCGTCGCGCCAAGGCGGTCTATGACTACCTGACCAGCAACGGCATCGACGCTTCGCGCCTGATCGGCCCGACCGGCTACGGCGAGAGCCGTCCGATCGCTCCGAACGCCAACCCGGATGGTTCGGACAATCCGGAAGGCCGTGCGAAGAACCGCCGCACCGAGCTGAACGTCCAGAACTAAGTTCCGGACCAAGGCAGGCAGTAATGGAAGGGCCCGGCGCAAGCCGGGCCTTTCTTTTTGCCGGCGCCGGCCGGGGTAGCCGGGCCCGCGGCCGGAATTCTGCCGAACCGTTGGCGGTTTGGCGGCATCCCCTAAGAATCTTCTTGAATCGGCCTGCACGCCGTGCATACACTCGCCCCGTCTTCAGGGGGAGTTCCACCATGCGTAACCTCATCGCCGCTGGCCTGTTCTGCATCACCCTCGCTCCCGCGGCCGCCATGGCTGCCGACGGTTGCGACAACGGCAAGAAGGGCTGCGGGGCCACCGCCGCCAACGCGGATCCGGCCACCTACAAGCCGCAGACCGAGCACGACAACACCCCTTGGCGCTTCGACATGAGCCAGGACGGCAAGCGCATGACCGCCGACGAGTTCGACGCCTGGATGAAGGCCCGCGGCGTGCGCGTGGCCCGTGGTCCGGCGACCCCGGCGACCGCAGCCGGCGGCACCGCGACCGCCGACGCAGCGACGGCGCCCGCCAAGGACTGAGGATCGCGATGGGCGCGCACCGCCGGTCGCGCCAACCGCGCCAGCCGAACAGCGCCGGACCAGGGTCTCCCCGGTCCGGCGTTCGCCATGGCCTGGCCCGCGTCCTGTCCAAGGCCGGGCTGTGCTCACGTACCGAGGCCACGCGCTGGATCCAGGCCGGGCGGGTGCAGGTCGATGGCCGGGTCGTCCTCGATCCCGAATACCCCATGCGCGACGGGTTGCGCGGGGTCCTGGTCGACGGCCAGGTCCCGGCCGGGCCCGAACGCATCTACCTGGCGCTCAACAAGCCGCGCGGCCTGGTGACCACGGCCCGCGACGAGCAGGGCCGGGATACGGTCTACCGCTGCCTCGACGGCAGCGGCTTGCCATGGCTGGCCCCGGTCGGCCGCCTCGATCGCGCCAGCGAAGGCCTGCTGCTCTTCAGCAACGACCCGGCCTGGGCCGCGCGCGTGCTGGATCCTGACAGCGGCCCCGACAAGACCTACCACGTCCAGGTCGACACCATCCCCGACGAGTCCCTGCTGCAGGCGCTACGCTCCGGCGTCGAGGACGATGGCGAGTGGTTGCGCGCGGTCTCGGCGACCGTCCTGCGCAGCGGCACCCGCAATGCCTGGCTGGAAATCGTGCTCGACGAGGGACGCAACCGGCAGATCCGCCGGCTGCTGGCGGCATTCGACCTGTCCGTGCTGCGCCTGGTGCGCGTGGCCATCGGTCCGGTGGGGCTGGGCTCGCTTGGCAAGGGACAGTGGCGCATGCTGGACCCGGCCGAGCGCGATGCCCTGGCGCCGGCCACCGCGGCAGGGATGCCGGCGGCATGAACCCCGCCGTCGCCACGCCATGGCGACGACCGGGTGTGCATCCTTCCCGCGCCTGATCCAGGAGTTGCGATGAAAACCCTGCGCCTGACCCTGCCGCTGCTCGTCCTCGCCCTGTCCGCCTGCGCGGGCAACACGCCCCGCGATACCGCCTCCGCGCCCGCCGAACCGGCGCCGGCCCCGGAGGTCGTCATCGTCCGCAGCGAGAATCCGCTCGACTACCGCTTCGACATGCAGCAACAGGGGCGGCAGATGAACGCCGACGAATTCGAGGCCTGGATGAAGGCCCGTGGCATCCGCATCGCGCGCGGCAATGCCGATGCCACGCCGGCCGCCGACACTCCGGCGGCGGCGGAGAAACGCGACTGACCGGTATCAGCCGGCGATGACGCCCAGCTCGCGGCCGATGCGGGTGAAGGCGTCGATCGCACGGTCCAGGTGCTCGCGGGTATGGGCCGCGCTCATCTGGGTGCGGATGCGCGCCTGTCCCTGCGGCACCACCGGGAAGAAGAAGCCGATGGCGTAGATGCCTTCCTCGAGCAGGCGCTCGGCGAAGCGCTGCGCCAGCGGCGCGTCGTACAGCATCACCGGGCAGATCGGGTGCACGCCGGGCTTGATGTCGAATCCGGCGGCGGTCATGCGCTCGCGGAAATAGGCGGTGTTTTCCTGCAGGCGGCTGCGCAGCTCGCCGGCCGAGGACAGCATGTCGAAGGCCTTGGTCCCGGCCGCCACCACGTGCGGCGGCAGCGAGTTGGAGAACAGGTAGGGGCGCGAGCGCTGGCGCAGCAGCTCGATCACTTCCTTCCGCGCGGTGGTGAAGCCGCCCAGCGCTCCGCCCATGGCCTTGCCCAGGGTGCCGGTGAAGATGTCGATCTTCTCCAGCACGCCCTTGACCTCGGCCGAGCCGCGGCCGGTGGCGCCGAGGAAGCCGGTGGCGTGGCACTCGTCGATGTGGACCAGGGCGTCGTACTTCCTGGCCAGCGCGGTGATCTCGTCCAGCGGGGCGATGAAGCCGTCCATCGAGAACACGCCGTCGGTGGTGATCATGATGGTGCGCGCGCCGTCGGCGCGGGCCTGCTGCAACTGCTTCTCCAGATCGGCCATGTCGCAATTGGCGTACCGGTAGCGCCTGGCCTTGCACAGGCGCACGCCGTCGATGATCGAGGCATGGTTGAGCGCGTCGGAGATGATCGCGTCGTTCTCGTCCAGCAGCGGCTCGAACAGGCCGCCGTTGGCATCGAAGCAGGCGGCGTAGAGGATCGTGTCCTCGGTGCCGAAGAACCCGGCGATCTTCGCTTCCAGCTGCTTGTGCAGGTCCTGGGTGCCGCAGATGAAGCGCACCGAGGCCATGCCGAAGCCGTGGCTGTCCAGGGCCCCGCGTGCGGCGGCGATGATGTCCGGATGGTCGGCCAGGCCCAGGTAGTTGTTGGCGCAGAAGTTCAGCACCTTGCGTCCGTCGGCCAGCTCGATCTCGGCCGATTGCGGGCTGGTGATCACGCGCTCGGACTTGAACAGGCCCTTGGCGCGCAGGTCTTCCAGCTGGGCGGCGTAGCGGGCGATGGCGGCTTCGGACATGGGCAAGGCCTTCAGTTGCAAGGAAAACCGTCATTCTACCGGGGCTGCCGGCGGCGGCGCCCGCTTCATGCGCATCCGCTATAAGGGTCGGCCCCTAAGTCATTTCCGGTCTTCAAACTGAATAGGGAGTATTTTGCGCACGGCCGATGTCCGGCTCCGACCACGGAACTCCCATGTCCAAGCACATCCCCCATCGCCGCTCGCGCCTGCCGGTCCGTTCCTGGCTTGCCGGGGCCGTCGCCCTGGCACTGGCCGCGCCCGCCTTCGCACAGTCGCAGCCCACGGTCGAGGAACTGGCCCGCCGCCTGCAGGCGCTGGAAGCCCGTTACGGCGGCACCAGCGTCGATGGCCAGGACAGCCTCGACCTGCAGGCGCTGGACCAGCGCCTGCGCGCGCTGGAGCGCAACCTCGAGCTGCAGGAAGAGGCGCGCGCGGCGAAGGAGAAGGCCGCACCGGTGGTCGCGGTCAACGACAAGGGCGCGTCCTTCCGTTCCGGGGATGGCGCCTACGAGGTGAAGATCCGCGGCCTGCTGCAGGGGGATGGCCGCTTCTTCAACAGCGGCGCACCGGGCGCCAACGACACCTTCCTGCTGCGTACCGCGCGCCCGACGATCGAAGGCACCCTGGGCAAGTGGGTGGGCTACCGCTTCACCCCGGAATTCGCCGGCGACAGCGCCAGCATCGTCGACGCCTACGCCGACCTGAAGTTCTCCCCGGCGGCGACCGTGCGGGTCGGCAAGTTCACTTCGCCGGTGGGCCTGGAACGGCTGCAGTCCTCGGCCTCGCTGTCCGACATCGAGCGCGCCCTGGTTTCCGAGCTGCTGCCCAACCGCGACCTCGGCGTGCAGCTGCAGGGCGACCTGGCCGACGGCAAGGTCTCCTACGCGATCGGCGTGTTCAACGGCGCGGTCGACGGCCGCGACGCGGTGACCACCAACCCGGACGACAACTTCGAGTACGCCGGCCGGCTGTTCTTCGAGCCGCTCAAGGGCAGCGACAGCTTCTGGTCCGGCCTGGGCTTCGGCATCGGCGCCAGCATCGGCGACGTGGAGGGTGCCGGCAACAACTTCCTGCCGCGCTACCGCACCCCGGGCCAGCAGCAGTTCTTCGCCTACCGGGGCGGCGTGGCCGCCGATGGCCGGCGCAAGCGCTGGTCGCCGCAGGGCTACTTCTATCGCGGGCCGTTCGGATTGCTGGCCGAGTACGCTTCGTCCAGCCAGGAGCTGGACATCGGCGGCACCAGGGCGGACCTGGAGACCACGGCCTGGCAGGCAACCGCCAGTTGGGTGCTTACCGGCGAGGACGCCAGCTATCGCGGGGTGAAGCCCGCGCGTGCCTTCAGCCCCGGCAAGGGCGGCTGGGGCGCCTGGGAGCTGGTGGCCCGCTACGGTCGCCTGGAGGTGGACGAGGGCGCGTTCCCGGTGTTCGCCGACCCGGCCGTGTCCGCGCGCGAGGCCACCGCCTGGGTCGCCGGCGTGAACTGGTACCTCAACAGCAACCTGAAGCTGGTGGTGAACTACCTGCAGACCGGCTTCGAGGGCGGGGCCGCCGGCGGCGCCGACCGCGAGGACGAGAAGGCCGTGTTCACCCGCCTGCAGGTCGCGTTCTGACAGCTTCCCCCATCCCAACGGAGCGTTTCCCGATGAAAACCATCCGCCGTTCCCTCCTGGTGCTGGCCGCCACCTTCGGCCTGACCCTCGCGGTGGGGGCCTTCGCCAAGGACGCGAAGCTGCTCAACGTGTCCTACGACCCCACCCGCGAGCTGTACCGCGAGTTCAACGCCGCCTTTGCCAGGCACTGGCAGCAGACCAAGGGCCAGAAGGTCGAGATCGAGAACTCCCATGGCGGCTCGGGCAAGCAGGCGCGCGCCGTGATCGACGGCCTGGAGGCCGACGTCGTCACCCTGGCCCTGGCCTACGACATCGACTCCATCGCCGAGCGCAAGCTGATCAGGCCCGACTGGCAGAAGCGCCTGCCGGAGAACAGCTCGCCGTACACCTCGACGATCGTGTTCCTGGTCCGCAAGGGCAATCCGAAGAACATCAAGGACTGGCCGGACCTGCTGCGCTCCAACGTCTCGGTGGTGACCCCCAACCCGAAGACCTCCGGCGGCGCGCGCTGGAACTACCTGGCCGCGTGGGCCTTCGCCGACAGGATCTTCAAGGGCGACGAAGCCAAGGTCCGCAACTTCGTGACCGCGCTGTTCCGCAACGTGCCGGTGCTGGATACCGGCGCGCGCGGATCGACCACCACCTTCGTCCAGCGCGGCATCGGCGACGTGCTGCTGGCCTGGGAGAACGAGGCCTTCCTGTCGATCGAGGAACTGGGCCCGGACAAGTTCGACATCGTCGTGCCCTCGCTGTCCATCCTGGCCGAGCCGCCGGTGGCCATCGTCGACCGCAACGTCGACAAGAAGGGCACCCGCGAGATCGCGCAGGCCTACCTGGAGTTCCTGTACTCGCCGGAAGGCCAGCGCATCGCGGCCAGGAACTACTACCGCCCGCGCTATCCGCAGCACGCCGATCCGGAGGACGTGGCGCGCTTCCCGAAGGTGCAGCTGGTGACCATCGATGGCGCCTTCGGTTCCTGGGCGCAGGCGCAGAAGCGGCACTTCAGCGATGGCGGAGAATTCGACCAGATCCTGGCCGCCGCCAAGGCCAGGTAACCGGCCGGCCCGGGGTGGCTGCCGCCCCGGGCCTTCCGCCGCGCTTGCGGCGGCGTTGCAGCAGGCCCCCCGACGAAGCGAGCGAGATGTCCACTGTCACCAATCCCCTGACGCCGCCCGCGGGCGGCGTGGCCGTATCCGGACGGCGACGCCGGGTGATGCCCGGCTTCGGCCTGAGCCTGGGCTACACCGTGGCCTGGCTGAGCCTGATCGTGCTGATCCCGCTGGCCGGCGTGTTCGTGTACTCGTCGAAACTTGGCTGGAGCGGGTTGTGGGCGATCTGGAGCGAGCCGCGGGTACTGGCGGCGCTGAAGATCAGCTTCGGTACCGCGCTGGCGGCAGCCGCGTTCAATGCGGTGATGGGCACCCTGGTGGCCTGGGTGCTGGTGCGCTACCGCTTCCCGGGCCGTCGCCTGTTCGACGCCATGATCGACCTGCCGTTCGCCCTGCCCACGGCGGTGGCCGGCATCGCCCTGACCGCGCTGTATGGCGGCAATGGCTGGATAGGGCGGTGGCTGGAGGCGGCGGGGATCAAGGTGGCCTACACCCCGCTGGGCATCACCGTGGCCCTGGTGTTCATCGGCCTGCCGTTCGTGGTGCGGGTGGTGCAGCCGGTGCTGGCCGAAACCGAAGGCGAGCTGGAGGAGGCCGCGGCCACCCTCGGCGCCGGGCGCTGGCACACGGTGTGGAAGGTGGTGCTGCCGGCGGTGTGGCCGGCGGTGCTGGCCGGCTTCGCCCTGGCGTTCGCGCGCGGGGTCGGCGAGTACGGATCGGTGATCTTCATCGCCGGCAACATCCCGATGGTCTCGGAGATCGCGCCGCTGCTGATCACGATCAAGCTGGAGGAGTTCGACTACGCCGGCGCGACCGCGATCGCGCTGGCCATGCTGCTGCTGTCCTTCGCGCTGCTGCTGGTGATCAACACCCTGCAGTCGCGGCTTGCAGGCCGCAGGGGAGGGAAGTGAGATGGCGCCGCAGACGGGTGGTAACGTGCATGGCGTCCTTGCGCTGGATCCACGGGAACTGACGATGGCCGAGCCCGCGCCCGCCGCCCATGTCCGCCGGACCTCGCCGACCAGCGAGCCGCGCTGGGTGCAGTGGCTGCTGATCGCCGCAGCGATCGGCTTCCTGCTGGCATTCCTGCTGCTGCCGCTGGGGCTGGGGTTCGCCGAGGCCCTGCGCGGCGGCATCGGCGCGTTCCTGGCCGCGATCCGCGAGCCGGACGCGCTGGCGGCGGTGCGGCTGACCCTGGTGGTCACCGCCATCACCGTGCCGCTGAACCTGGTATTCGGCGTGGCGGCCGCGTGGCTGGTGGCCAAGCACGAGTTCCCGGGCAAGCGCATCCTGGTGAGCCTGATCGACCTGCCGTTCGCGGTTTCGCCGGTGGTGGCGGGCCTGGTGTTCATCCTGGTGTTCGGCGCGCACGGCTGGGCCTGGCCGCTGATCGACGAGGGCGTGGACCTGTCGCTGCCGCTGCTGGGGCAGGTGCACGTGCAGCTGCCGAAGATCGTGTTCGCGCTGCCGGGCATCGTGCTGGCCACCGTGTTCGTCACCTTCCCGTTCATCGCCCGCGAGCTGATGCCGCTGATGGAGCAGCAGGGCAGCGACGAGGAGCTGGCCGCGCTGAGCCTGGGCGCCGGCGGCTGGCAGACCTTCTGGCGGGGGACCCTGCCCAACATCCGCTGGGGCCTGCTGTACGGCGTGCTGCTGTGCGGCGCCCGCGCGATGGGCGAGTTCGGCGCGGTGTCGGTGGTCTCCGGCCACATCCGCGGGCGCACCAACACGCTGCCGCTGCACGTGGAGATCCTCTACAACGAATACGCCTACAGCGCCGCCTTCGCGGTGGCCTCGCTGCTGGCGCTCAGCGCACTGGTCACCCTGGTGCTCAAGACCTGGCTGGAATCACGGCACGGCGAGTCGCTGGCGGCCGGCCACCGCCACTGAGGACATGCGATGAAGATCGACATCCAGAACCTGCACAAGCGCTTCGGTTCCTTCGCCGCGCTGGACGACATCGACCTGGAGATCCGCGACGGCGAGCTGCTGGCCCTGCTGGGGCCGTCCGGCTCGGGCAAGACCACCCTGCTGCGGGTGATCGCGGGGCTGGAGCACGCCGACGGCGGGCGCATCCTGTTCGGCGGCGAGGACGCCTCGCGCCTGAGCGTGCAGGAGCGCCGCGTGGGTTTCGTGTTCCAGCACTACGCGCTGTTCCGGCACATGACGGTGGCCGACAACATCGCCTTCGGCCTGAAGGTGCGCCGCGGTCGCGAACGCTGGCCGGCGGCCAGGATCGCCGCGCGGGTCGAGGAGCTGCTGTCGCTGGTGCAGCTGCAGGGTCTGGGCGGACGCTATCCGGCGCAGCTTTCCGGCGGCCAGCGCCAGCGCGTGGCGCTGGCGCGCGCGCTGGCGATCGAGCCGCGGGTGCTGTTGCTGGACGAGCCCTTCGGTGCGCTCGACGCCCAGGTCCGGCGCGACCTGCGCGGCTGGTTGCGGCAGCTGCACGTGCAGACCGGGTTGACCACGGTGTTCGTGACCCACGACCAGGAGGAGGCGCTGGAACTGGCCGACCGGGTCGCGATCCTCAACGGCGGCCGGATCGAGCAGCTGGCCACGCCGGCCGGGGCCTACGACCGCCCGGCCAGCCCGTTCGTGTATTCCTTCGTCGGCGCGGTGAACCGCCTGCGCGGCCGGCGGCATGGCGACCAGGTCGAGGTTGGAGGGCTCGTGCTGCCGCCCCCGGGGGGCAGGCTGCCGGAGGGTGCGGCGAACGAGCTGGATATCTATGTGCGCCCGGAGGACCTGCGCCTGGGGGAGGGCGGCTGGGACGCGGTGGTGGTCGATGCCCAGCGCAGCGGCCCGCGGCTGCGGGTGCGGGCGCGCCTGCAAGACGGGCAGGGCGAGGAGGTCGAGGTGGAACTGCCGGTGGATGCGCAGCAGGCGCACCCCCCGGGCAGCCGGGTGGGGCTGGTGCCGGTGCGGTACGGCGCTTTCGCGGGGGGCTGAGGCCGCGGAATTGGTTGACGGTGTGAATGTTGCGTCGCAATATCTGCTGGGTTAATTATTCGTGAACCGAGACGGCCTTGGCCGCCCCGCGCTGCACCACCCCACCAGAGGAGATCCAGGGATGAAGTCCTTCAAGCTCGCTGCCTCGCTTGCCGTCGTGCTGTCCGCCGCTCCGTTCGCCGCTTTCGCGCAGGAAGAGGAATCGCCGTTCTCCTGGGAAATCACCGCGGTTTCCGACTACGTGTGGCGCGGTAGCTCGCAGAGCGACGAGAACCCGACCGGCCAGGCCGGTTTCACCTACACCTCGCCGGTCGGCATCTATGCCGGCGTCTGGGCCTCGGGCGTCGACTTCGGGCCCGGCGACCCCGACCTGGAGGTCGACGGCTTCATCGGCTACAACGTCGATTTCAGCGACTCGGTGAACTTCGACATCATGCTCAACCGCTACACCTACCCGGATGCGGGCGAGCTGAACTTCAACGAGCTGATCACCACCACCACCTTCGCCGAGCAGTACACCCTGACCGTCGCCTACAGCGACGACTTCGGCGGCAGCGACACCGACGCCTGGTACGTGGCCGCCGGCACCAGCCTCGGCCTACCGGAGGACTTCAGCCTCGACCTGAGCGTCGGTCGCAGCCTGTTCGAGAAGGAGTTCAGCGAGGACTACACCGACTGGAGCATCGGCGTCAGCCGCAGCTGGGGCCTGCTGAGCGCCTCGCTGGCCTACGTCGGCACCGACGGCAACGGCCGCGACATCTACGGCAAGCTCGCCGACAGCCGCGTCGTGCTGACCCTCAGCGTCGGCCAGTAATCCCGGCCACGCGGCAAAGGAAAAAGGCGCCTTGCGGCGCCTTTTTCCGTTCGCGGGCCCCGGGGGCGCTCAGGTCCAGCTGAGCACGACCTTGCCGGCGCGGCCTTCCTCCATCAGGTCGAAGCCCTGCTGGAACTGGTCGATCGGCAGCTGGTGGGTCAGCACCTTGCCCAGCGGGAAGCCGGACAGGACCAGCTGGGTCATCTTGTACCAGGTCTCGTACATCTTGCGGCCGTAGATGCCCTGCACGGTCAGGCCCTTGAAGATGATCTTGTCCCAGTCGCAGCCGGCGCCCTTGGGCATGATGCCGAGCATGGCGATCTTGCCGCCGTGGTACATGCACTCGAGCATGTCGTTGAACGCGCGCGGGTTGCCGCTCATCTCCAGGCCGACGTCGAAGCCTTCCATGTGCAGGTCCGACATCACGTCGCGCAGCGACTGGTTGGCCACGTTGACGACGCGGGTGGCGCCCATGTCAGCGGCCAGCTTCAGGCGGTAGTCGTTGACGTCGGTGACCACCACGTTGCGCGCGCCGATGTGCTTGCAGATGCCGGCGGCGATGATGCCGATCGGGCCGGCGCCGGTGATCAGCACGTCCTCGCCGACCACGTCGAACTCCAGCGCGCAGTGCGCGGCGTTGCCATAGGGATCGAAGAACGCGGCCAGCTCCGACGGCACCGGGTCCGGGATCGGCCACAGGTTGGAGGCCGGCATTACGATGTACTCGGCGAAGGCGCCGTTGCGGTTCACGCCGATGCCCACCGTGTGCGGGCACAGGTGGGGGCGGCCGCCGCGGCAGTTGCGGCAGTGGCCGCAGACGATGTGGCCTTCGGCCGAGACGCGCTGGCCGACGCTGTAGCCGGACACGCCCGGGCCCATTTCGACCACGCGGCCGACGAACTCGTGGCCGATCACCAGGCCGGGCTTGATGGTGCGCTGGCTCCATTCGTCCCACAGGTAGATGTGCAGGTCGGTGCCGCAGATGGCGGTCTTCTCGACCTTGATCAGGACCTCGTTGGGACCCGGCTGCGGGACCGGCACCTCCTCCATCCAGATGCCCCTGGCGGCTTCGCGCTTGACCAGCGCCTTCATGGTTCGGGACATCGGCGGACCTCGGTACGGGGAGAAGGGAAAGACGGGCATTATAGGTTGCCGCCGAAACCATGTAGACGACGTGGCGCCGCCGGGGCAGGCCCGGCCCCGGGGATTTACCTGCCATTAGTCATGGGGCGGGCCTGGCGGCCGCAGGGCTAGAATCCGGGCTCCTCCCGGCTGGAAACACCTCCATGCGCATGCGCCCCCTGTCCCTTTCCGTCTTCGCCGCCCTGCTGGCCGCGCCGCTGGCCCATGCCGCGGAAGGCATGTGGGTGCCGCAGCAGCTCCCGGAGATCGCCGGGCCGCTGAAGCAGGCCGGGCTGGAGCTGGCCCCGGAGCAGCTGGCGGACCTGACCGGCGATCCCATGGGCGCGGTGGTCGCGCTGGGCGGCTGCACCGCCAGCTTCGTCTCGCCGCAGGGACTGGTGGTCACCAACCACCATTGCGCCTACGGCGCGATCCAGCTCAATTCGACTCCCGAGAAGAACCTCATCAAGGAGGGCTTCAACGCGGCCACCCCGGCCGATGAGCTCAGCGCCGGCCCCAATGCCCGCGTGTTCGTCCTGGACGAGATCACCGACGTGACCGCCGAGGCGAAGGCGGTGATCGCCGCCGCGCCGGACGCGCTGGCCCGCACCCGCGCGCTGGAGGCGTTCGAGAAGAAGCTGATCGCCCAGTGCGAGTCCGAGCCGGGCTTCCGCTGCCGCCTCTACAGCTTCGCCGGCGGCAACACCTACCGCCTGTTCAAGAACCTCGAGATCCGCGACGTGCGCCTGGCGTACGCGCCTCCGGGCAGCGTCGGCAAGTACGGCGGCGACATCGACAACTGGATGTGGCCGCGCCACACCGGTGACTTCTCCTTCTACCGTGCCTACGTCGGCAAGGACGGCAAGCCGGCGCCGTACTCCCCGGACAACGTGCCCTACACCCCGAAGCGCTGGCTGGAGATCGCCGACAAGCCGCTGGGCGCGGGTGACTTCGTGATGGTCGCCGGCTACCCGGGTTCGACCAACCGCTACGCCCTGGCCGCCGAGTTCGCCAACACCGAGCAGTGGACCTACCCGGTGGTCGGCGGGCACTACGCGAAGCTGATCGAACTGGTCGAAGCCGCCGGCCGCCAGGACCCGGACATCCAGGTCAAGTACGCCAGCACCATGGCCAGCTGGAACAACGTGCGCAAGAACTACGAAGGCCAGCTCGAGGGCTTCAGGCGCATCGACGCCGCCGGCCAGAAGCAGGCCGAGGAAGCGGCGGTGCTGAAGTGGCTCAAGGGCCAGGGCAGCAAGGGCCGCCTGGCGCTGGAAGCGCACGCCAGGCTGCTGAAGCTGCTCGAGCAGTCCAGGGCGACCCGCGAGCGCGACCTGGTGCTGGGCATGTTCAACAACACCGCCACCGTCGGTGCCGCCACCCACCTGTACCGCCTGGCGCTGGAGAAGGCCAAGCCCGACGCCGAGCGCGAGTCCGGCTACCAGCAGCGCGACCTGCCGACCATCGAAGGCGCGATGAAGCAGCTGGAGCGCCGCTACGTGCCGGCCATGGACCGCCAGCTGCAGGCCTACTGGCTCAACGAGTACATCAGGCTGCCGGCCGCGCAGCGGGTGCCGGCCGTGGACAAGTGGCTGGGCGGCAACGACGCCGCCGCCATCGAGCGCGCCCTGGACCGCCTGTCGCAGACGAAGCTGGGCAGCACCGGGGAGCGCCTGAAGTGGCTGTCCGCCGACCGCGCCGCGTTCGAGTCCAGCGACGATCCGGCGATCCAGTACGCGGTGGCGGTGATGCCGACCCTGCTGAAGCTGGAGCAGGAGCGCAAGGTGCGCACCGGCGAGAACCTGGCCGCGCGCCCGGTGTTCCTGCAGGCCCTGGCCGACTACAAGAAGAGCCAGGGCAAGGCGGTCTACCCGGACGCCAACCTGTCGCTGCGCATCACCTTCGGCAATGTCACCGGCTACGAGCCGAAGGACGGCGTGGCCTACACCCCGTTCACCACCCTCGAGGGCATCGTCGCCAAGGACACCGGCGAGGATCCGTTCGATTCCCCGCAGGCGCTGCTGGATGCGGTCAAGGCCCGGCGCTACGGCGGGCTGGAGGATCCGCGCATCGGCTCGGTCCCGGTGAACTTCCTGTCCGACCTGGACATCACCGGCGGCAACTCCGGTTCGCCGGTGCTGGATGCCCGCGGCAAGCTCGTGGGCCTGGCCTTCGACGGCAACTGGGAGTCGGTCAGCTCCAACTGGGTGTTCGACCCGAAGATGACCCGCATGATCGCGGTCGATGCCCGCTACATGCGCTGGATCATGCAGGAGGTCTACCCGGCCCCGCAGCTGCTCCAGGAAATGGGTATTCCCCGCTGAACCCGTCCGGGCCGGGGAGCCGGCCGTCGGTTATCATGCGCCCCCCCGCCGTGCCCGTGCACGGCGGGGGTTTTCTTGCAGAGGGAAGTCCATGCGTATCCTGCTTGCACGCCACGGCGAGACGCCGTGGAACGCCGAGGGCCGCTACCAGGGCCAGATCGACATCCCGCTCTCGCCGGTGGGCGAGGCCCAGGCCCGCGCGCTGGGCGAGCGCCTGCGCGACGTTCCGATCACCCGCGCGGTGGCTTCGCCGCTGTCGCGCGCCCGTCGCACCGCCGAGCTGGCGCTGGGCGGGGAGCGGGCGGGGATGCTGCAGATCGATCCGGACGTGCAGGAAATCGCCCACGGCGAGTGGGAAGGCCTGCTGGCCAGCGAGATAAACGAGAAGGACCCGGCCCGCCTGCGCGCCTGGCGCGAGGAGCCGGACACGGTGCTGATGCCCGGCGGCGAGTCGCTGCGCCAGGTGCTGGACCGTTCCTGGCGCGGCCTGGTCCGGGCCAGCGAGGGCCTGGGCGCCGACGACACCCTGTTGCTGGTCGCCCACGACGCGGTCAACCGCGTCCTGCTGTGCCGGATCCTGGGCCTGCCGATCGGCAAGCTGTGGACCTTCCGCCAGGCGCCGACCACGCTCAACCTGCTGGAAGGCCCGGACGTGGACGGGCTGGAAGTGGTGCGCCTGAACGACTGCTCGCACCACACCCCGTTCTTCGGCGAAGCCAAGCACCGCGCGCTGTAGGTGGCCATGGGCGTGCGTGGAAGGGGGGGCGCGCGACAACGGCCGGCTGGTCCTGGGAGGCCTGCTGGTCCTTGGCGCGGCATGCGCGGCCGCCTCGGCGCGGCAGAACTTCATTGCCAGTGGCGCGCTGGCCGGTTTCTGGGGTCCGCTGCTGCTCACCGGCGCGGGCCTGGCGCTGGCGTTCCGGCACGTGGCCCGCGAGGCATCATCGGGCCCGGTCGAGGTCGAGCCTTCGGCCGGTACCCCGCGCCGCTTCGGACTGCTGGCGCTGGCCTACGTCTTCATCGTCTGGGCGCTGGCGGGGCAGATGCTGCCCTGGGCCTACACGACGGTCGCCGGCACCCCCTACGCCAGGACGGTGTACGGGGAGCTGCGCGCCGGCGACCTGGTGTGTCCGGTAAGGTTCCTCCCGAAGACGGAGAAGGACACGTTCCGCGGCAAGATCTGCGTGCCTGGCGTTGCGGCCAGGGTGCCGGCGAGCCGGGCCGGGCTGCGGCTGCACGGCCGCAGGTCCGCGCTCGGCGTCACGGTGGAGCGGGCCGAGGCCGTGGACTGAGGCGGCGATACGCAAGGGCAGCGGAACAGCGGCAATGAACCTCCAGCAGTGGCTCGAGTTCATCGAGCGGCAACATCCCAGGTCCATCGAGATGGGCCTGGAGCGCGTGCGCGAGGTCGCCGCGCGCCTCGGGCTGGAGCGGCCGGCGGCGCAGGTGGTGACCGTCGCCGGTACCAACGGCAAGGGCTCGACCGTGGCCTTCATCGAGGCCATGGCGCGGGCCGGTGGCTGGAAGGTCGGCGCCTACACCTCGCCGCACCTGCTGCGCTACAACGAGCGGGTCCGCATCGATGGCGCCGAGGCTTCGGACGCGGCGCTGGCCGCTGCCTTCGCAGCGGTCGAGGCCGCACGGGGACAGACCCCGCTGACCTATTTCGAGTACGGGACCCTGGCCGCGTTGTGGCTGTTCCAGCAGTCGGGGCTGGACCTGGCAGTGCTGGAGGTCGGCCTTGGCGGCCGCCTCGATGCGGTCAACCTGGTCGATCCGGACGTGGCGGTGATCACCACGGTCGACGTGGACCACGTCGACTGGCTGGGCAGCGACCGCGAGGCCATCGGCGCGGAGAAGGCCGGCATCGCCCGTGCCTGGAAGCCGCTGGTGCTGGGCGAGATCGATCCGCCATCCAGCGTGCTGCGCCATGCCTATGCGATCGGTGCCAACGCGATCCGCTCGGGCAGCGACTTCTTCCACGAACCGGCCGGAGAGGGGCAGTGGCTGTGGCGCGAGGTCGGCGCCGAGCTGCTGCTGCCCGAGCCGGCCCTGGCGGCACCGGTGCAACGGGCCAATGCCGCGGCCGCGGTCGCCGCCCTGCGCGCCTTGCCGCGTCCGCCTTCGGATGCGTGCTTCGCCGCCGGCGTGGCTGCTGCGCGCGTGCCCGGACGCCTGGAGCGCTTCGAGCGCGATGGCGTCGAGGTGGTGGTCGACGTGGCCCAAACCCGCAAGCGGCGCGCGAACTGGCGGCCTGGGCCAGGGCACGGCCGGCCGCAGGCGCCACCGCCATGGTGCTGTCGGCGCTTGCCGACAAGGACGTGGCCGCGATCGTCCAGGCGCTGGAAGGCTGCGTGGACCGCTGGCACCTGGCCGGGCTCGCGGGCATCCCGCGCGGCGAGGAGGTCGATGTCCTCGCCGCGCGCCTGGCCGGTACCGCGGCTGCGGACGGCAGCCGGGATGCGGGCGTTGAAGCGGCGCTGTCCCGGGCGCTCGCGCAATCCTCGCCGGGCGATCGGGTGGTCGTGGCCGGGTCCTTCCACACCGCCGCCGCCGCGCTGGCGATGCTGCGTTCAGGGCAATGACGGTCCGGGCCCCGGGCCTCCCCCTATAATTGCCGACACTTCCCGCCAGGCCCCAGTCCCCGTGGATACCACGCTGAAACAACGCCTGATCGGCGCGGCCGTACTGGTCGCGCTCGCGGTCATCTTCCTGCCGATGCTGGTCCAGGGGCCCGCGCCCGACAGTGGCGTGGCTGATGTCTCCACCCGCGTGCCGGATGCCCCTGCCGGTGGCTACGAAACCCGCGAGCTGCCCCTGCTCGGGCCTGCCGCCGACACCCCCGTGCCCGCGCCGGAGACCGCCGCGGTCGCGGAGGAGGATGCCGCCCCCGCGACCCCGGCCGCCGACCCGGCGACCGCCGCCGGCCGCTGGGCGGTGAGCTTCGGCGCCTACGCCAGCGAGCGCGACGCCGAGGCGGTCATCAGCCGCCTGCGCCAGGCCGGGCTGGACGGTTTCAGCGAGGAGGACACGGTCAACGGGCGCCAGGCCTGGCGCGTGCGGGTCGGACCGTATGCCGACCGGGCGCTGGCCGAAGCCGGCCGCCTGCGCGCGGTGCGGATCCGCAACGACGTCAATGCGCAGGTGATCGCGCTGGACGCTGCGGACGGGGAGGGTACGCAGGGCGCTGCGGCGACGGCGGCCACCCAGGCGACCGCACCGGCCCCGGCGCAGGCCACGGCCGCTTCCGAGCCGCTCCCGGCACGCGAAGCGCCGCGCACGGTCTCCACCACGACCACGACCGCGCCTGCCACTTCCTCGCCGGCCGCCGCGTCGACCTCGACCGCATCGACCCGGACGGCGACCACCCAGCCGCAGGCGCCGAAGGCGACGGCCACGATTCCCGCCGCGTCCAGGCCCGCCACTCCCGCGCAGCCCCCGGCCGCGACGGTGCCGGCCCCGTCGCCGACCCCGGCGGCGTCGAACGTGGGCTTCGCGGGGCAGATGGGGGCGTTCCCCAGCGAGGCCGACGCGATCGCCCTGCGCGACCGCCTGCGCGCGGCCGGTTTCAGCGCCATCGTCCAGCCGGTGCGTACCGACAAGGGCACGCTCAGCCGCGTGCGCGTCGGGCCGGTAGCTACGCGCGCCGAAGCCGAGCAGTTGCGCGGCCGGCTTGCCGCGCATGGCGGCGGCATGGTGGTCCCGCACCCGTGATCCCGGCCGGACCGGCCGCGCACGCGGCGAAGCGATGAACGCGATCGACCTCGTCCTGTTGCTGGTGATCGCCGCCTCGGCCCTGCTCGGGGTCGTGCGCGGTTTCGTCGGCGTGATCGCCTCGCTGGTGGCCTGGATCGGCGCCACCTGGTGCGCGTTCCGCTACGGCGCACACCTGGCCTTCCTGCTGAGCAGCGACGGCCAGCCGGGCGCCACCGGCCTGCTGGCCGGGTACGCGCTGGCGTTCTTCGGCGTGCTGGTGGCGGTGACCCTGGTCGGCTGGCTCATGCGCAAGCTGCTGCATTCGGTTGGCCTGTCGGGCGTGGACCGCATGCTCGGCCTGGCCCTGGGCCTGGCGCGCGGCGTGCTGGTCGCCTGCGTGCTGGTGCTGCTGATGGCCTTCAGCACGCTGCCCCGCGAACCGGCCTGGTCGCAGTCGCGCGCGCTGCCGCTCCTGGTGCCTGGCGCGCAGTGGCTGGCGCGCTGGCTGCCGGAATGGGCGGCCGGCGAACTCGACTTTGGCAACGGCAAGGCCGACGGCGATAATGGCGCCCTCAAGCGCGCCGGCGTGCTCGTCGAATCCCTCGGCGGGGCATTGCCCGTCCCGGTGGATGCCGAACCGCCGCCGTCCGGCGGCGAACCTGTCCCGTCTTCCAGTCCCAACCCCGGTCAGTAGACCGTCGGAGATTTGCATCATGTGCGGCATCGTCGGAATCGTCGGCAACGACAACGTCGCAGGCCAGCTGTATGACGGCCTGACCGTGCTCCAGCATCGCGGCCAGGACGCGGCCGGCATCGCCACCGCCGACGGCACGCGCCTGCGCGTGCACAAGGACAACGGCCTGGTGCGCGACGTGTTCAACGCCAAGGCCATGAGCGTGCTGCAGGGGCGGGTGGGCATCGCCCACTGCCGCTACCCGACCGCCGGCTCGGAGGGCATGGACGAGGCGCAGCCGTTCTACGTCAACTCGCCCTACGGCATCGCCCTGGCGCACAACGGCAACCTGATCAACACCGAGGCGCTGCGCCAGCAGGTGTTCGCCCAGGACCGGCGCAACATCAATACCGACTCGGACAGCGAAGTGCTGCTGAACGTGTTCGCGCACGAACTGGACGTGCAGGGCGAGCTGACCCCGCAGGCGGCGATCCGCGCGGTGGCCGGCGTGCACCGCCGGGTCAAGGGCGGCTACGCGGTGGTCAGCGTGGTGCTGGGCCTGGGCCTGGTCGCGTTCCGCGATCCGCACGGCATCCGCCCGCTGGTGCTGGGCAAGCGCGAGCACAACGAGGGCGCCGAGTACATCGTCGCCTCCGAGTCGGCGGTGCTGGACATCCTCGGCTTCGCCCGCGTGCGCGACGTGCAGCCGGGCGAGGCGCTGGTGGTCACCCCGCGCGGCGAGGTGTTCTCCGAGGTCTGCGCCGAGACCGGCGAGCAGGCCCCGTGCATCTTCGAGTACGTGTACTTTGCGCGCCCGGACTCGATGATCGACAACGTCTCGGTGCACAAGGCGCGCATGCGCATGGGCATCAAGCTGGGCGAGAAGATCCTGCGCCTGCGTCCGGACCACGACATCGACACCATCATCCCGATCCCGGACACCTCGCGCGACGCGGCGCTGGAGATCTCCAACGTGCTGGGCGTGAAGTACCGCGAGGGCTTCATCAAGAACCGCTACGTCGGCCGCACCTTCATCATGCCGGGCCAGGGCGAGCGGGTTAAGTCGGTGCGCCGCAAGCTCAACCCGATCCACCTGGAGTTCCGCAACCGCGTGGTGCTGCTGGTGGACGACTCGATCGTGCGCGGCACCACCAGCCAGCAGATCGTGCAGATGGCCCGCGACGCAGGCGCGCGCAAGGTCTACCTGGCCAGCGCCGCGCCGCCGGTGCGCTATCCGAACATCTACGGCATCGACATGCCGTCGCCGGACGAGCTGATCGCGCACAACCGCACGGTCGAGGAAGTGGAGAAGCTGCTGGGCTGTGACTGGCTGATCTACCAGGACCTGGAGGATCTCGAGGCCGCGGTGCGCGAGGGCAACCCGCAGCTCAAGCGCTTCGACTCCTCCTGCTTCGACGGCAACTACGTCACCGGGATCGAGCCGGGCTATTTCGAACGCCTGCAGCAGCTGCGTTCGGACGAGGCCAAGCGCCGCCGCCGCGCCTGCTGAGGAAGGCGTGGCGATGGACCTGTTCGAGGCCGCGCGGGCCTGCCTGGACGAGGCCGACCCGGCCCGCAAGGTCGCGCTGACCCACGAATACGCCGCGGCTTTCGCCCGCGGCGACATCGTCCTGCCGGTGCAGGCGCCGCCGCCGGAGCCGATCCGCATGCCGGGCCGGCCGGAGCGGCCGAAGCTGGTGCACCCGCGCCACCTGCCGCGCCGCGGCCTGGGCAGCGACGAGGGACGCGCCGCGTTCCTGCACGCCATCGCCCATATCGAACTCAACGCGATCGACCTGGGCTGGGATGCGGCCTACCGCTTCCGCGGCCTGCCGGAACAGTTCTACCGCGACTGGGTGCAGGTGGCCGACGACGAGGCCCGCCACTTCACCCTGCTGCGCGACCGCCTGCGTCGGATGGGCCGCGACTACGGCGACTTCGACGCCCACAACGGCCTGTGGGAGATGTGCGAGAAGACCGCGCATGACGGCCTGGCGCGCATGGCCCTGGTGCCGCGCGTGCTGGAGGCGCGCGGGCTCGACGTCACGCCCGGGATGATCACCCGCCTGCGCGACATGGGCGACACCGACACGGTGGCGATCCTGGAGCTGATCCTGCGCGAGGAAGTGGCCCACGTGGCCGCCGGCTCGCGCTGGTACCGCTGGTACTGCGAGCGCGCCGGGGTCGAGCCGCGCGCGCGCTTCCGCGAACTGCTGCACGAGTACGCCGGCGGCTACCTGCACGGGCCGTTCAACGTCGAGGCGCGGCTGATGGCCGGGTTCGACGAGGACGAGCTGGAGTCGCTGCGCTACGTGGAAGCGGAGCAGGCCGGGCGCTGAGCCCGCCGTCGCTCAGCCGACCGGCAGCGCTTCCAGCTTGACGCCGTCGGCGTCGACCCGCAGCACCGAACCCTGCTCGTACCAGTCCCCCAGTACGACGCGGCGGCAGTCGCGTCCATTCACCCGCAGCGCGTGCGCGGCGGGACGGTGGGTGTGGCCGTGGATGAGCAGGTCCACGCCATGGCGGGCGAGGGCGGCCTCGACCGTGGCCGGGGTCACGTCGGTGACCGTTTCGAAGATGCCGCGGTCGCCCTGGAGCATCTCCTGCTGGCGCGCCATGCTGGCCTGGCGGGCCTGGGCGGCGAAGGCGAGGCGGGCCTGCAACGGCTGGGCGAGGAACTGCTGCTGCCAGCGCGGATCGCGGGTCTGGGCCCGGAATGCCTGGTAGGCGGTGTCGTCGGTGCACAGCAGGTCGCCATGCATCAGCAGCACCGGCCTGCCGTACAGCGACACCACCGACGGGTCCGGCAGGATGCGCATGCCGGCCCTGCGGGCGTAGTCCTGGCCCACCAGGAAGTCGCGGTTGCCATGCATGAAGTACACCGGCACCCCGGCGTCGGCCAGTACGCGCAGCCCTGCTGCGACCTCGGCCCCGGCCTCGGACGGGTCGTCGTCGCCGACCCAGGCCTCGAACAGGTCGCCGAGGATGTACAGCGCATCGGCGCCGGCAGCCCGTTCGCGCAGGAAGCGCAGGAACAGGGCGGTGATTTCCGGACGGGCCGGATCCAGGTGCAGGTCGGACACGAACAGGGTGCTCATCGCGGGATTGTAGGCCGAGGGCTTGCCTTCCCGCCCGCTCGCCTGTTCCTGGCGGTTTGCGCCGATGTGGCATGCCCGTCACAGGAACAGCCGGTGCGGGCGGTGGTTGCATTTGGTAACGTTCCGTTAACCGCGGGTCGTCCGGACGCCGCCAAGAGCAGTAGATAGCGCATGACCCCGGCCGGTGCAGACGTTCCCCTGACTTCCACGTCCCAGCCCGGACAACGCAAGCGCGCCGCCCTGGCCCTGCTGGGCGGCGTGGCCCTGACCCTCGCCGCCATTGCCGGCTACGACCTCATTCCGCCCGTGCGCTTCGACGTGACCCGGGTCCCGAAGGAGGCGACGGTCCTGTCCTTTACCCCGCTGCCGGGCCTGGACCGGACCGGGGAGTGGCTGGACGACGACAGGCGCCGGCTGCGCTGCCATTACCCGCCGGGCACCAACGAGCCCCTCTACTACTGCGCGGTCAACTACTTCCTCGGGAGCGGCCCCGGACAGGGCGTGGACCTGTCGGCCTACACGCACGTGGAGGTAAAGGTCGTCTACAAGGGCGACGTGCCCAAGCTGCGGTTGTTCGCGCGCCATTTCGACCCGCGCTACTCCACCGTGGAGGACACCAACAGCACCAAGTACAACGCGGTGTTCCTGCCGACCCAGGACCTGCGTACGCCGCTGACGCTGGACGTGGACGAGTTCACCGTCGCCGAGTGGTGGCGCCTGACCTACAAGCTGCCGCGCGAGCTGGCGCACGCCGAGCTGGGCAACGTGGTCACGGTGGGACTGGATTTCTCCTATCCCATGACCGAGGGCGCGCACGACCTGGAGGTGCAGGAGATCACCTTCGTGCGCCCGGGGCTGTCGCGCGAGACCTGGTACCTGGGAATCCTGGGCGTGTGGCTGGCCGGCATCGTCCTGTACGCCCTGTTGCAGCTGCGCACCTACCGCGCCGAGCGCCGCTCGCTGCAGAAGGAGGCCGAGCGCTACCGTCCCCGCGCCACCACCGATCCGCTGCCCCTGGCGCTGAACCGCCACGGCTTCGAGCAGCGCTGGGCGCGCCTGCAGGGCCACGCCATCCCCGAGCCGGGGCAGATGCGGGCCCTGCTGGTGCTGGACATCGACCATTTCAAGCGCATCAACGACAGCTGCGGCCACGATATCGGCGACCGCGTGCTGCAGGAGCTGGCCGGGCTGCTGCGGCGCCAGCTGCGCTCCAGCGACTGGCTGGTGCGCTGGGGCGGCGAGGAGTTCGTGATCCTGCTGCCCGGCGTGCAGGCCAACGACGTGGCCGGCCTGGCCGAGGGCCTGCGCAGTGCGGTCGAGAGCCATGGCTTCGGGCACGGCGTGCCGGTGCCGGTCACCGTCAGCGTAGGCGTGGCGCTGCAGGCGCCCGGGGAGGACTTCGAGGCGCTGTTCAAGCGCGCCGACGAGGCGCTCTACCAGGCCAAGCGCGAGGGACGGAACCGGGTCGTGATCGCCGACGGTCCGTAGCAAGCGGACCGCGGGTGCATGGCGGGCCGCGCGGCGCCGTGCGGGCGCGGGCCCAGGTGCGGATGACGGCGTGGCCTGGGGCGCCGGGAGGTCGCCGGCCATGGCCCCGCCGCCGGCGGGGTAAAATGTCCCATTCCTTGCCTGCCCCCATTCCCATGACCTGCCGCACCCGTTTCGCCCCCAGTCCCACCGGCTACCTGCACATCGGTGGCGCCCGCACCGCGCTGTACTGCTGGCTGGAGGCCCGCCATCGCGGCGGCAGGTTCGTGCTGCGGATCGAGGACACCGACCGCGAGCGCAGCACCCAGGCGGCGATCGACGCCATCCTCGAGGCCATGGACTGGCTGGGCCTGGACTACGACGAAGGCCCGGTCTACCAGACCCAGCGCATCAACCGGTACCGCGAGGTGGCCGAGCAGCTGATCGCCCAGGGCAAGGCCTACTACGCCTACGAGACGAAGGAAGAGCTCGACGCCATGCGCGAGGCCGCCATGGCCAGGCAGGAGAAGCCGCGCTACAACGGCGCCGCGCGCGACCTCGGCCTGCCGTACCGCGACGACCCGAACCGGGTGATCCGCTTCAGGAACCCGACCGAGGGCGTGGTCGCGTTCGACGACCTGATCAAGGGCCGCATCGAGATCGCCAACAGCGAGCTCGACGACATGGTGATCTTCCGTCCCGACGGCTACCCGACCTACAACTTCGCGGTCGTGGTCGACGACTGGGACATGGGCATCACCGACGTGATCCGCGGCGACGACCACATCAACAACACCCCGCGCCAGATCAACCTCTACGAGGCCATCGGCGCTCCGGTGCCGAAGTTCGGCCACATGCCGATGATCCTGGACGAGCAGGGCGCGAAGCTGTCCAAGCGCACCGGCGCGGCCGACGTGATGCAGTACAAGGACATGGGCTACCTGCCCGACGCGCTGCTGAGCTACCTGGCGCGCCTGGGCTGGTCGCATGGCGACCAGGAGATCTTCAGCCGCCAGGAGCTGGTCGAGCTGTTCGACGTGCGCGACTGCAATTCCAAGGCCGCGCGCCTGGACATGGCCAAGCTCGGCTGGGTCAACCAGCACTTCCTCAAGACCACCGATCCGGCCGCGATCGCGCCGCACCTGGTCTACCAACTGGAGAAGCTGGGCCTGGACCTGGACAAGGGCCCGAAGCCGGAGGAAGTGGTCGTGGCCCTGCGCGAGCGCGTGCAGACCCTGAAGGAAATGGCCGAGAAGTCGGTGGTCTGGTACACCCCGCTGGAAACCTACGACGAGGCCGCGGTGGCCAAGCACCTGAGGGCCGGCGCCGACGCGCCGCTGGCCAAGGCGCGCGAGCTGCTGGCCGCGCTCCCGGAGTGGACGGTCGAGGGCGTCGGCCAGGCCCTGCACGACACCGCCGCGGCGCTGGAGCTGGGCATGGGCAAGGTCGCCCAGCCGCTGCGCGTGGCCATCACCGGTACCCAGGTGAGCCCGGACATTTCCTGGACGGTCTACCTGGCCGGTCGCGAAGAAGCCTTGAAGCGCATCGACGCGGCCCTCACCAAGATCCCGAAGGGCTGACCACGGAGACGCCATGCCGCACGCCTGCACCGACCCCCATCACCATGTCCACAGCGCCGAAGCGTTCGTGCGGGCGGTGGAGCGGGCCTGCGGCGAGCGTGGCCTGCGCCTGACGCCGATCCGCGCCAACGTGCTGCGGCTGATCGCCGATGCCGGCAAGCCGGTGAAGGCCTACGACCTGCTGGAGAAGGTGCGCGAGACCAAGGGCGCCGGCGCCGATGCGCCGCCAACCGTGTACCGCGCGCTGGATTTCCTGATGGCCAACGGCTTCGTGCACAAGCTGGCCTCGGTCAACGCCTTCGTCGCCTGCCACCATCCCAACAGTGCCCAGCACTCGGTGCCGTTCCTGATCTGCGACCGCTGCCACAGCGCGGTGGAGCTGGAGGACCGCGAGGTGGTGGCCCAGCTCGACGCGCGGGCCAAGGCGCTCGGCTTCCAGCCGCAGGCGCAGACCCTGGAAGTCCACGGCCTGTGCGCGCGCTGCGCCGGCTGATCCCGGCATCGCCTGCGCGGCACTCAGGCCGCCGCGGGCACCAGCTTCCGCTCCCTGATCGGCGCATTGGCCACCGCGGCCACCAGCGCCAGCGCCATGTCCGCATACCACATCCACTGGTAGCTGCCGGTGCCCTCCAATGCGACGCCCCCCAGCCAGGCGCCGAAGAAGCCGCCGACCTGGTGCGAGAGCAGGGTCAGCCCGAACAGCGTGCCCAGGTAGCGGGGGCCGAACAGCTTGCCGACCAGGCCCGCCGTCGGCGGTACCGTCGCCAGCCAGGTGAAGCCAAGGCCGGCCGCGAACAGGTAGAAGGTCCACGCGCCCGGCGGTGCCAGCAGGAACAGCGCGATCAGCACCGCGCGGCTGGCGTACATCACCGCCAGGATCCACTTCATGCGGACGTACTCGCCCAGCTTGCCCGCGACCAGGCTGCCGGCGATGTTGAACAGGCCGATCAGGGCGATGGACACCGCCGACACGCTGGCAGGCAGTCCGCACAGCGCCACTTCGCCGGGCAGGTGGGTGACCAGGAAGGCCACGTGCACGCCACAGGTGAAGAAGCCCAGGTGCAGCAGCCAGTAGCTGCGATCGCGCGCAGCCACGCCCAGCTGGTGGCGCAGGCCGCGGTCCTCGAAGCCCTCGTGCGCCGGTGGCGCCTCGCCCTCGCGGCGGCGGAAGCAGCGCGCCAGCGGCAGGGTCAGCAGCGAGGTCGCGGCCATGCCCAGCATCGCCACGGTCCAGCCGGCCGCGCCGATCACCAGCTGCAGCACCGGCGCGAACACGAACTGCCCCAGCGAGCCGCCGGCATTGATCAAGCCGGCGGCCGAGGAACGCCGTTGCGGCGGCAGGCGGCCGGCAGTGGCGCCGATCAGGATCGAGAAGCTGCCGGCGCCTGCGCCGGCGGCGGTCATCACGCCCAGGCTCAGCATCAGCCCGGGTCCTGACGGCAGGAACGGCACCAGGGCCAGGCCCGCGGCCAGCAGCAGGCCGCCGGCGACCAGCACCGGCTCGGGGCCATGGCGATCGGCCAGTGCGCCGAACACCGGCTGCACCGCACCCCAGGTGAACTGGCCGATCGCCAGGGCCAGGCTGATGGTGGCGATGCCGACGCCGGTATCCAGATGGATCGGTGCGACGAACAGGCCGGTGGTCTGGCGTGCGCCCATGGTCAGCATCAGGGTCACCGCTGCGGCGACGACCAGCCCGGTGGCGCCGGGCGTGCGGGGCGCGTTCATGCCTTCCTCTCCTGCGCCAGTGCGGCGTCCAGCGCATCCAGTCCCGCATGCAGCCGCGAGGGCGTGGCGCCGCCGAGCAGGGCATCGATGCGCCGCTGCGCGCGCTGCCATAGCGGGCGCGCGTGGGCCAGGCGCTGGCGCCCGGCCGCGGTCAGCGCCACCACGCGCCGGCGCGGATCCTCGTCGCGGACCTCGGCCAGCAGGCCGTCGCGCAGCAGGGGGCGCAGGTTGCGGGTGAGGGTGGTGCGGTCCATGCCCAGGCTCGCGGCCAGTTCGCCCAGGCTCTGCGGCGTGCGCGCGTGGCGCAGCAGCGAATACTGGTTCACGGTCAGGCCGGCGCCGGCAAGGGCGTGGTCGTACAGCTGGGACACCTGGCGCGCCGCGCGGCGCAGCCGGAAACAGGTGCAGGGGGAAGCCTGGTTACGCATGGTGGCGGGGCCGCGATGGCGGGCCGCCACTATAGGTGCATATGCACGTATTCATGGAAGCGTGCCGCCACCGATCCGTGACGGCACGCCCCGTTTTCCGCGGTGGTCAGAACCAGGCGCGCACGCCGAACGCCACGGCCCGGCCCGGCAGCGGCGCGTACTCGCGCAGCAGCGAGGTATGCGGGCGCGCCTCGGTATCGCCCAGGTTCGTCCCGTCCAGGAAGACTTCCAGGCGCCCTCCACTGGCCTGCTCCCACGCATAGGAGAGGTGGGCGTCGACCAGGGTGTAGCCGGGGCTGGGCTCCTCGTTGCGGGCGACGTCGTCCTGGGCGCGATAGCGGATCGCGCCGAGCGACGCGCGCCAGCCGCCGAAGTCCCAGGCCAGGTTGGCGCCGAAGCGGCCCGGTGCCACGCGCGGCAGCGAACCGCTGTTGTCCAGCTCCACTTCGTAGGCGTGCACGTGGTCGCCGTGCGGGACCCCGAACGCCGCCGTGCGGGTGCCGCTGCCGTCCAGTTCGCCGCGCACATGGTCGGCGAACAGGCGCAGGTCCCAGCGGCCGCTGCCGTTGTCGGCCAGGTGCAGCACCGCCTCGGCCTCGGCGCCGGTGAACACCGCGCCGGCCTGGGTCCACAGCCGCACCGGCACGTCGTGCTCGAAGACGCCGGTGTCGGCCAGGTGGATGAAGTCGTCGAAGCGGCTGCGGTACACCGACACTTCCAGGTCGAAGCGTTCGTGGTGGGCATGCAGGCCGATCTCGCCGCGCAGGGCGCTTTCGGTATCGAGCGTGGCGTCGCCGACCTCCAGCGAGGCGGTGGCCACGTGCATCCCGCCGGCGTAAAGCTCTTCCTGGGTCGGCGCGCGCTCGGACCGGTCCAGGCCGAAGCGCAGGTCCAGGGACGGATGCAGCTTCCAGATCGCCGACGCGGACAGGCTGGTGGCGTCGAAACTGCGCTGCGGCCTGGCGCCTGCCGGATCCAGCTCGACCCGGTCATGGCGTGCGCCGAACTCCATCTTCACCGGCCCGGCGCTCTTTTCCTGCAGCACGAACAGGCCGTTGTTGCGGGTGACGGTGGCCGGCACGAAGGCCTCCTCGCCCACGGCGCCGAAATCGACCTTGCCCGACTGCAGGCCGAAGGCGCCGCGCCAGCCGCCGATTTCCTTCTGCACCGCCTGCAGGCGCGCGTCGTAGCCGGAGCTGGTGAAACGCGTGCCGACCTCGTGGCCTTCCAGCTCCAGGTGTTCGTACTCGGTCCAGGCCCCGTGGAAGTCGACGCGCTCGAGGAACGCCAGCGGCGCATGGACCCCGCCCTTCAGTTCCAGCCGGTCCTGGCGCAGGTCGATGCGCACGTCGTGGGATCCGTCCCCATGGTCGTGCGCCTCCTCCCCGTGTTCTTCCTCGTCGTGGCCGTGGTCGTGATCGCCGGCGTGCACGTGCGCACCAGGGGGGATGCCGTACTCGCTGCGGTAGGTACCGGCGGCCAGGCCGAGGTAGCCGCCTTCGCCCAGCCAGGTCAGGCCGATGCCGCCGGCGCGGGTCTTCATCGCGCTGTTGGCCAGGCGGCCGGGGCGGGCATCGTGGCCTTCCTCGTCGCCCTCGTGGTCGTGCCCGGCATGGGCCGCGCCGGGGATGTCGTAGTCGTCGGTGTCGCGCAGCAGGCCGTCGACGTGCAGCACCAGGTTGTCGCCGCTGACGCCATCGAGGCGGAACATGCCGCTGCGCTCGTTGTTGACCGTGTTGCCGCGCAGTTCGGCGCGACCGGACAGCGGCGCATCCGGCACCTGGCGGGCGATGCGGCCGTCGACCACGTTGACCGCGCCGCCGATGGCGCCGCTGCCGAACAGCAGGGTGGCCGGGCCCTTCAGCACTTCGATCTGGTCGGCCAGGAACGGCTCGATGCCGGCGGCATGGTCGGCGCTGACCGCCGAGGCGTCCTGGGTGCCGAGGCCACTGGAGAGCACCTGCACGCGCGGGCCATCCAGGCCGCGCAGGATCGGGCGGCCGACGCCGGGGCCGAAATAGCTGGTCTGCACGCCGGGAAGCCGCGCGACGGTCTCGCCCAGGGTGGCGCCACGGGCATCGTCCAGCGCCTGGCCCTGCAGGACCTCGACCGGACGTGCCAGGGTTTCCGCGTCGCCGGCCAGCGGCGAGGCGGTCACCTGCAGCGCGGGGAGGTCGGTGGGATCGTCATGTGCCAGGGCCGGCGGGGCCAGGGTTGCGCAGGCAAGGGCGATGGCGGCGGCAAGCGGGGCCGAGGCGGGGACGCGCGGAGTACGGAGACGCACCGGATGCAGCATGTGGGGATCATCCTGGGGTGACATGGGAGGGCGGATGTTATAATGTATCGATCCCCGCCGCGCTACCCCCAAACCGCCCGATGCCGCATCACCACCCGAATAACCTGCTGGACCGCGTCGGCGCGACCGGTTCGCTGCTGTGCGCGATCCACTGCGCGCTGACCCCGCTGCTGCTGGCAGGCCTGCCGGCGCTGGGCCTGTCGCTGTGGTTCGACGACGGGGTGGAATGGGCGCTGGTGTCCTTCGTCAGCCTGCTCGGCCTGTTCAGCCTGGGATGGAGCTACCGCCGGCACCGGGCGCTGCAGGCCCTGGGCCTGCTGGTGCCCGGACTGGCCGCCCTGTGGACCGCACTGCTGTATGCCCCGCTGCACGAATCGGTGGTTCCGCACGCGGTGGCGATGACCTTCGGCGGCACCCTGGTCGGCGTGGCCCACCTGCTGAACCTGCGGCTCAACCATGGACACGTTCATGACGCCAGCTGCGCCCATTGAGCGCGCATGCTAGGCTTGCCGGCCTGTCGCGCGCCGCGCGCCGCATACGTCATTTGAATCAAGGAGTTGAAGAATGGGCAAGGGTGACCGCAAGACCGCCAAGGGCAAGCGCTACAACGCCAGCTACGGCAATGCGCGCCGCCACGGGGGCACCCGTGTCGCCGCCGGCTCGGCCGCGCCGGCGGCCAAGAAGACCGTCGTGAAGAAGGCTGTTGCCAAGAAGTCGGTGGCCAAGGCTGGCTGATCCGGTCCCTGCCGGAAGCAATACTCCCGGAACGCGGCGCCTGGCGCCGCGTTTCGCGTTTCGCGTTTCAGGGGTGACGCATCGAAGCGTCGGTCAGTAAAGCTGGCGTCCGCCGCTCCAGGCCGAAGCGGCGAGGTTGCCGCCCAGCCAGTAGCAAAGCTCGGCTGGCGCCTTCGCGTTCCACAGCACGAAGTCCGCGCGCAGTCCTTCGGCCAGGCGGCCGCGATCATCCAGGCCCAGGGCGCGCGCCGCATGCTGCGTGGCGCCGCGCAGCGCTTCCTCCGGGGTTAGCCGGAAATGGGTGCAGGCCAGTGCCATGGCCAGGCGCAGCGACTGCAGCGGCGAGGTGCCGGGGTTGCAGTCGGTCGCCACCGCCATCGCCACGCCGCTTGCGCGGAAGGCATCCAGTGGCGGCAGCTTCGTCTCGCGCAGCACGTGGAAGGCGCCGGGCAGCAGCACGGCGACCGTGCCGGCACGCGCCATCGCCGCCACGCCCTCGGGCGAGGTGTGCTCGACATGGTCGGCCGACAGTCCGCCGAACTCCGCGACCAGCGCCGCGCCATCGCCGTCGCTGAGCTGGTCGGCATGCAGCTTCACCGGCAGGCCCAGCGCGCGCGCGGCCTCGAACACGCGGCGGGTCTGGGCGGCATCGAAGCCGATCCGCTCGCAGAACGCGTCCACCGCATCGACCAGGCCCTCGGACCGCAACCGTGGCAGCCAGTCGCAGACGGCGTCGATGTAGTCGTCCGGGCGCCCGGCGTATTCCGGGGGCAGGGCGTGCGCGCCGAGGAAGGTGGTGCGGACCTCGATGCCGAGGCTGGCCCCGACCTGGCGCGCCACCTGCAACATGCGCCGCTCGCTGTCGAAATCCAGGCCGTAGCCGGACTTGATCTCCACCGTGGTCACGCCGTCGGCGACCAGCGAACGCGCGCGCGGCAGCGACTGCGCCAGCAGCGATGCCGCATCCGCCCCGCGCGTGGCGCGCACCGTGGACACGATGCCGCCGCCGGCGCGCGCGATCTCCTCGTAGCTGGCGCCGGTCAGGCGCTGCTCGAACTCGCCGGCGCGATCGCCGCCGAACACCAGGTGGGTGTGGCAGTCGACCAGGCCCGGCGTGACCAGGCGCCCGCCGCCCTGCAGCACCTGCGCGGCCAGCGGCCCATCGGAGGCAGGCAGGCCTGCGCGCGGGCCGACGTAGGCGATGCGGCCATCCTTCCAGCCGAGGGCGCCGTCCTCGACCAGGCCGTAGCCCGGGCCGTCCAGCGTGGCCAGGCGCACGTCCAGCAACAGGCCGTCCCAGCGGGGCGGACGGATCATCGGATGCCCTCGCGGGCGCTCGGGATCGTATCGGTCATGGCCAGGATTCTCGCACGCACCCGGCGGGGACGCGGTGCGGGCACAATGCGCACATGCGCGAAAACAACGACTTCGTCCTGGCTGGCATCGCCAACCTGCATTCGCACGCCTTCCAGCGGGCGATGGCCGGACTGGCCGAGCACCGCACCCATCCGCAGGATAGCTTCTGGACCTGGCGCGAGCTGATGTACCGCTTCGCCGAACGCATGGATCCGGACAGCACCTACGCCGTGGCCGCCCAGCTGTACGCGGAGATGCTGGAGGCCGGCTACACGACGGTGTGCGAGTTCCACTACGTGCACCACCAGCCCGATGGCACGCCCTACGCCGATCCGGCGGCGATGTCGCGTGCGCTCATCGCCGCCGCGCGCGACACCGGTATCCGCCTGGCCCTGCTGCCGGTGCTGTACATGGCCGGTGGCTTCGCCGGCGAACCGCTGTCGCCGCGGCAGCAGCGCTTCGCCCACGACGTGGACGGTTTCCTGCGCCTGCTCGAAATGCTGCGCCCGCTGCAGGACGACATGCTGCGGATCGGCTGCGCCTTCCACAGCCTGCGTGCGGTGCCGGAGGACGCCATGCGCGTGGTGCTGGAAGCACTGCCGCAGGACGCGCGCATCCACCTGCATATCGCCGAGCAGGTGCCGGAGGTCGAGGCCAGCCTGGCGGCGCGCGGCGAGCGTCCGGTGCAGTGGCTGCTGCGCCGGTTCCCGGTCGACCGCCGCTGGACCCTGGTCCACGCCACCCACCTGGATGCGGACGAGGTGCGCGGCATCGCCGCCAGCGGCGCGACCGTGGCGATCTGCCCGACCACCGAAGCCAACCTCGGCGACGGCCTGTTCCCGCTGCGCGAGTACCTTGATGCCGGCGGCCGCTGGGGCATCGGCTCGGACTCGCACGGCTCGGTGTCGGCGGTGGAGGAGCTGCGCTGGCTTGAGTACGGGCAGCGCCTGATTGCCCGGCGGCGCAACATCGTCGCCAGCGAGCGCCGCCCACGCGTGGGCGCCAGCCTGCTGGCCGGGGTGGCCGCCAGCGCCGCCGACGCCACCGGCTTCGCGGACAGCTCCGGCGACCTGGTCCTGCTCGATGCGGACGCCGCGCAGCTTGCCGGCGCCACGCAGGACGACCTGGCCGAGCGCTGGCTGTTTGCCGGCAACCGGCCGCTGGTGGCGGAAACCCGGGTGGCCGGGCAGGTACGGGTACGCGGCGGCCGCCATGTGGATGCCGACGCCATCGCCGCCCGCTACCGCAAGGCGATGGCGGGCCTGCTGTCAGGCTGAGCGTCCGCGACCGCTCCGGGGGCGTTCGTCGCCCGCGGGGCCGTGCCCGTCGCACGCCCGCACGCAGGCGTTGCCGATGCCAATGATGGCGTCATCCCGAGAGGCAATGGAGAGCACGACATGAAGCCTGCCGCCCTGGTGGCCCTGGTCCTCGCAGCCGCTCCCGCGCATGCGATGGACGATGCCCGCCTCGCCCAGCTCGTCCGCCAGCGCCTGGATGGCGACCGCACCGGAGCCTGCATGGCCGTGGCCGTGGTCGAGAGGACGCACGTCTCACGCACCTTCCAGTGCGCCGATCCCGCCGAGGCCGGCCGCATCGGCCCCGAGGTAGCCTTCGAGATCGGCTCGGTCAGCAAGACCATGACCGCCGTCCTGCTGGCCGACCTGATCCAGCAGGGCAAGGGTTCGCTGGACGACACCCTGGCCTCGTGGCTGCCTGAGGGCACGAAGGTCCCGGAGTTCCAGGGCCAGCCCATCCTGCTGCGCCACGTGGTGACGCATGCCTCGGGGCTGCCGTCGCTGCCGTCGCGGGGCATGGACCTGGCCCGCATGGACGATCCCTATGCTCGGCTTGATGCGGAGGCCCTGCTGGCCTCGCTGGGCGACGTGCAGCTGGACCACGCACCGGGAAGCCGCTTCGAGTACTCCAACTACGCTTCGATGCTGCTCTCCTATGCGGTTGCGCGCCGCGCCGGTACCGACCTGGAGACCCTGCTGCAGCAGCGCCTCTTCGCGCCGCTGGGGATGGACCACGCCTACATCAACCGCCGCCCGGACGGCGTGCGCGAGGCCAAGGCCCACGGCTCCCACGGCAAGGAGGTGCCGGCATGGCGCTTCGCCACCGACCTCGCAGGCGCCGGTGGCGTGCGTGCCACCCTTGCCGACATGGTCCGCTACGTACAGGGCGGGCTGGCCCTGGACGATACACCTGTTTCGCGGGCGATGGTCATGACCCATGCACCGGTCTCGCAGCCCCCGCCGATGGGCATGAACTGGATGATTGCGCCGGTCGGCAGCCGCAAGCTGCTCGTCCACGACGGCGCCACCGGTGGCTTCTCCTCGCTGGTGATCCTGGACCCGGAGCAGGAGCGCGGCGTCGTGATCCTGTCGGACACGAACTGGATCGCGGTCGGCGGACTGGCCAGCCTGGGCAACCACCTGGCCGAACCGTCGCTGCCGCTGGGCAAGCCTCGCCGGGCGGCCACGCCGCCCGCGGAGCTGCTGCAGGCGCTGGTCGGCGACTACCAGGTGCAGGGCGGAATGAAGATGAGCCTGCGCAGCCGCGACGGGAAGCTGTTCCTGCAGCCGGCAGGCCAGCCCGAATACGAGATGGCCTACGACGATGCCGGCGACTTCCATCCGCGGGATTTCGACGCATTGCTGCGCCCCGATATGCGTTCCGACGGCACGTATGCCTTCACCTGGATGCAGTCCGGCGCCATGCTGCAGGCGACGCGGTTCGGGCCCCGTGCGGACTTCGCGCAGCCGTCGCCTGCCGAGCTGGCCGCCTATGCCGGCACCTATCCGCTGGCGCCCGGCTTCGAGCTGTCGGTGCGCGAGGAGGGCGGCAGGCTGGTGGCGCAGGCCACGGGCCAGGGCGCGTTCCCGATGGAAGCGGTGGCCAAGGACCGGTTCGAGGCTCCGGCATTGATGCTTGAGCTGCACTTCGGTCGTGACCATGACGGCGCGGTCGACGCGCTGGAACTGCACCAGGCCGGCCGCGTGCTGCGCGGCCAGCGCCAGGCTCGGTAACGGGAGACGTCGCCATGGACATGGGTTTCGAACTGCTGGCGCCATTGCTTGCGATGCTCCTGCTGCTGCAGCCGGGGCGCGGGGAGGGGAGGCGTTGATGGATCCGCGGGCAGGGTATTCCTTGCAACAGGTGCTGCCGCCGCAGGTGCTGGTGGGCGGCAACGCGATCTGGAGCCGCTACCAGCAGTACCCGGTCTTCAGCTGGCGCTGGCTGGCTGGTCGCAGCCTGCTGTTCTGCAGCCTGGTCCTGGTGGCAACGGCCCTGATCGGCGTCGCCGTCGCCCTGGCCATGCAGAGCGTGCGGGTCGGCGTCCAGGTCTGGGGCGCGCAGTTCGTCGCCTTCTCGCTGATGGCGATGCTCGGTCCGGCCCTGGCCACCTGGGTACGCCATCGTGGCTGGCCGGGACCGCGCGAGCGCTGGGGCGTGGTCGTCGCCGTGCTGCTGGGCATGGTGCTGAGCTATGGCGTGGACCACGTCGCTTCCGGATACATCAACGAGCTGGTGAAACCGCGCCTGGCCTCGCTCGGCACGACGCCGCCCAAGGTCGAGCTCGGCACCGTGGCCAGGGCGCTGCTGCTCGCGGTCAACCTGGCGGTGCTGGCGGTGATCTACGGACTGTTCGGCGGCGGCCTGGCGCTGCGCGCCTACTTCAGCGAGCGGCGCCGCTGGGAAGCACACCGGCATGCGGGCGAGCTGGCCGAGATGGCCACCCGCGCACGCGAGGCGGACATGCGCCTGGGGGTGCTGCAGGCCCAGGTCGAGCCCCACTTCCTGTTCAACACCCTGGCGTCCGTGCGCGCGCTGGTACGCCAGGATCCTGCCCAGGCCGAGGCCACCCTGGATGCGCTGGTGGCCTTCCTGCGCGCGACAATCCCGCGTATGCGCGACGGGCAGGGCATGGTCTCCACCCTCGGCCAGCAGCTGGACATCTGCGCCAGCTACCTGGCGCTGATGGAGGTGCGCATGGGCGGACGGCTCTCGTGGACGGCGCGGGTCGACGCGGCGCTGCGCGAGCTGCCGTTCCCGCCGGCCCTGCTGATCACCCTGGTCGAGAACGCGATCAAGCCCGGCATCGAGCCCCGGCCTGGTCCGGGCCGGGTCGAGATCACCGCCGCTCGCGAGGGTGCACGACTGGTGGTGCGGGTGGGCGACGACGGCGCCGGCCTGCAGCCGGGCGTGGGTGGCGGCATGGGCCTGGCCAACGTGCGCGAGCAGCTGGTCCAGCGTTTCGGTGGGCAGGCCTCGCTGCGCCTGCAGGCCGCAGCAGGGGGCGGGGTGGTGGCGCGGATCGACGTGGCCTTCGCCGCGTTGCAGGAGGCGGCACGGAAGGAGGCATCGCGATGACCATGGGCAGGTTGACCGGCCTGGTGGCCGAGGACGAAGCGCCGCAGCGACGGGCGCTGGTGGAGCAGCTCCAGCAGGTCTGGCCGGCGCTGGAGCTGGTGGCGGTCTGCGACGATGGCGAGGCCGCGCTGCAAGCGGTGGCCGAGCACAGGCCCGTGGTGTCCTTCCTCGATATCCGCATGCCCGGCGCCAATGGCCTGGACGTCGCCCGCGCGGTGGCCGGCCACGGTGGCCTGGTGGTGTTCACCACCGCCTACGACGACTACGCCGTGCGCGCCTTCGAGGCGGGCGCGGCCGACTACCTGCTCAAGCCCGTGCAGCCGCAGAGGCTGGAACAGGCGGTGGCGCGGCTGAGGCAGCGGCTGGAGGAGCGCGCCGCCGGCGGCGGCCCCGATCTCCAGGTGCTGCTGGACGAACTGGACGCGCGCCTGCGCCCGCGTGGCGACCAGCTGATCCGCTGGATCACCGCCAGCGTGGGCGAGAGCGTGCGCATGATCGGCATCGACGAGGTCCTGTTCTTCCAGGCCCAGGACAAGTACGTGCGGGTGGCCACGGCCGATGGTGACGCCGTGATCCGCACGCCGTTGAAGGAGCTGCTGGCGGGGCTGGATCCGGACACCTTCTGGCAGGTGCACCGCGGCGCGGTGGTGCGGGTGTCGGCGATCGACCGGCTTGTGCGCAACGAACTTGGCCGGCACAGCCTCAAGCTCAGGGAGCATCCGGATTCGCTGCCGGTCAGCGGTGCGTTCCTGCACCGCTTCCGCGGGATGTAGCGTGGAAAGCCGGCGGCGGCATGGCTGCCGCGCCGGGATCGCTGATCAGGGCGATCAGAACAGCAGCGACGCCATCTTCCGGCGGTACTGGCCGACCAGGTCCTCGTCCTCGACCACGCGGAAGGCGTCGATCAGCGCCTTCTTCGCCAGACCGTCCTCGTAGTTGCGGTCGCGGCGCAGCAGTTCGAGCAGGTTTTCCAGGCCCGGGGCCGAGTCGCCGGCGACCAGCTGGTGGACGGCCAGCAGGTGGCGCGCGCGATGGTCGTCAGGATTGGCGGACAGGGCCTGTTCCAGCGCCGCCGGCGGCGGGGCTTCCCTGAGCAGGCCGGCGAAGCCCAGGCGCGCGCGGGCACGCACGGCGCGGTCGTCGGTGGCGAGGTTGGCCGGCAGGGCGTCGAGCAGCTGCCCGGCTTCGGCCGCGGCGCCGGTGCGCAGCAGGGCCAGGGCCAGGTCCAGCTTCAGTTCCTCCTTCTCCGGCTCGGCCTGCACGGCCTGGCGCAGGCGCACGACTTCCTCGTGCGGATCCAGCGGCGCGGCCCCGGCTTCGGCCACTTCGGCGCCGGCCTGCGGCTCGATGCCGTGCTGCTGCAGGAACTGGCGCAGCTGGCCTTCCGGCAGCGCGCCCTGGAAGGCGTCCACCGGCTGCCCGCCGACCAGCAGGAACACGGTCGGCACCGAGCGGATCTGGAACGCCGCGGCGATCTGCTGCTGCTGGTCCACGTCGACCTTGGCCAGCACGAAGGCGCCGCCGTATTCGCCGGCCAGCTTCTCCAGGATCGGGCCCAGCGACTTGCACGGGCCGCACCAGGTCGCCCAGAAGTCCACCAGCACCGGCGTCTGCAGCGATTTCTGCAGGACTTCGGTCTCGAAGTTCTCGGTGGTGACGTCGAAGACGTGGGGAAGGTTGGACATGGAGGGTTCCGGTTGCGGTGTGTAGGCGCCAGATGGAGCCGGGGGGCGCAGCTTACAAGCGGATGTAAGGTCCAGTTGACATTGCTGCGGGCGAAAGTAAGGTTCGGCTTACTTTGCGTAAAGCGTAAGTTACCTCTCGCGCCAGGACCTCAGGTTGGAGCACAGGAATGGATAGCCGCACCGTTTTCGGTTCGGCGGGCAGGGACGGGCATGGGCCTGGTCCGCTCGCCGTCGGCGCGCGCGCCCGCGCGGTACTGCGCCGGCGCGACCGCCGATGACGACGGGAACGACGCCGGTCGGCAACGAGATCCGGCGCCTGCGCTTCGAGCGCGGGGAGATGACCCAGCAGGCGCTGGCCGATGCCTGCGGCGTGACCCGGCAGACGATCATCGCGCTGGAAGCCGGGCGTTACGCGCCGTCGCTGGAACTGGCCTTCCGCATCGCCCGCGCCTTCGGGGTGGCGGTCGAGGATGTCTTCCACTGGAGAGGGCCATGAGCCGCAACCCGTCCGGCCTGCTGGCCATGGCCATCGCCGTCGCCAGCCTGGTGATCGCCAGCCTGGTGGGCGGCATGGCGGTGGAAGGCTATTCCCACCTTTTGCATCCCCTGGCCTGGCTCGGGGCCCGGCAGTGGGGTTCGGCCGGGACCCTGTTCGGCGTGTTCGGTTTCGTCGTGCCAGGGCTGGCGGCAGCCTGGGTCGCGCTGGGCCTGCGCTCTGACCTGCCACGGGCCGCAGGCTGGCCGGCCCGCATCGGCGCCCAGCTGGCGCTGCTGGCGGCGCTGGCATTCGCCGCGCAGGGCCTGCTGCCGCTGGACCTCGAGGGTGAGGAGGGTGGCGCCAGCCGCTGGCATGCGCTGGCCTGGCTGTCCTGGGCGCTGGCCTTCCCGCTGGGTGGCCTGGGCCTTGCGCTGGGCCTCTGCCGGGAGGCAGGCGCCAGGGCGCTGGCCTGGGTCGGGGGCGTGACCGCGGTCGTGGTGCTGGCGGGCGCCTTCTTCGCCGGCGGCTGGATCGGGCCAGCCCTGTCCCAGCGCCTGGCCACCGCCGCCTGGCTGGCCTGGTCCTGCTACGTGGCGGTGGCCTCCCGGCGCGGCTGATCCGGGTGCAGGGCGTCAGCCGTGCCGGATCTTCAGCGCCAGGATCAGCGCCGCCAGCACCAGGGTGACGATGTTGGACAGGATCATGGGCCACGAACCCAGCACGATCCCGTAGGCAAGCCAGAAGCACAGGCCCACGGTAAAGATCACGTACATCCCCAGCGAGATGCCGCGGGTGTCGCGGCTGCGCAACGTCTTGAGCGCCTGCGGCACGAAGGCCGCGGTGGTCAGGGTCGCGGCGACGAAGCCCAGCCAGTGGCCGCTCACAGGCGGTCCTCCGCCGCCGACGCCGGGGCGCGCCGGACACGCGGCTGCATGAATACGCAGGACATGCCGTCGGGGCGGCAGGGCAGGGGCGTGGAGCGCATGGCGGTTCCTTCGCGCAGGTCGGATCGATGGTAGCCGCAGGGGAGGCCGGAACGGCTCCCGGCCCGTAACCGCGGGGGCTGCCGGTGGAGCCGGATGCTGCGCTGCGGTACCCTTGCGGACTTTGCCGCAGCCGCCGCGACCTGCAAATGTCCGCCGTCCCCGAAAACGTCTCCGCCTACGATCCCAAGCCGGTCGAAACCGCCGCCCAGGCCTTCTGGGAGTCGACCCGTGCCTTCGAGGTGGACGAGTCCTCCGACAAGCCGAAGTACTACTGCCTGTCGATGCTGCCGTACCCGTCCGGTGCATTGCACATGGGCCACGTGCGCAACTACACCATCGGCGACGTGATCAGCCGCTACAAGCGCATGACCGGCCACAACGTGCTGCAGCCGATGGGCTGGGACGCGTTCGGCCTGCCGGCCGAGAACGCGGCGATCAAGAACAAGGTCGCGCCGGCCAAGTGGACGTACAAGAACATCGAGCACATGCGCTCGCAGCTGAAGTCGCTGGGCTACGCCATCGACTGGTCGCGCGAGTTCGCCACCTGCACGCCCGAGTACTACGTGCACGAGCAGCGCATGTTCGTGCGCCTGATGCGCAAGGGCCTGGCCTACCGCAAGAACGCGGTGGTCAACTGGGATCCGGTCGACCAGACCGTGCTGGCCAACGAGCAGGTGATCGACGGGCGCGGCTGGCGTTCAGGCGCCCTGGTCGAGAAGCGCGAGATCCCGCAGTGGTTCCTGCGCATCACCGACTACGCCCAGGAGCTGCTTGACGGCCTGGACGAGCTGCCGGGCTGGCCGGATTCGGTCAAGACCATGCAGCGCAACTGGATCGGCCGCTCCGAGGGCCTGGAAATCCAGTTCGAGGTGGTCGACGCCGCGGGCGCGGCGCTGGAGCCGATCCGCGTGTTCACCACCCGCCCGGACACGCTGATGGGCGTGACCTTCGTTTCCATCGCCGGCGAGCATCCGCTGGCGCTCAAGGCCGCCGCCTCGAAGCCGGAGCTGGCCGCGTTCCTGGAAGAGCTCAAGCGCGGCGGCGTGTCCGAGGCCGAGCTGGAAACCCAGGAGAAGCGCGGCATGGATACCGGCCTGAAGGCCGTGCATCCGGTGACCGGCGAGCAGGTGCCGATCTGGGTCGCCAACTTCGTGCTGATGGGCTACGGCACCGGCGCGGTCATGGCCGTGCCCGGCCACGACCAGCGCGACTTCGAGTTCGCCGGCAAGTACGGCCTGCCCAAGGTGCAGGTGATCCGCCTGAAGTCCCCGCGCAACGAGGACGAGCAGAGCTGGGATGCCGATACCTGGCGCGACTGGTATGGCGACAAGTCCCGCGAGGACCTGGAGCTGGTCAACTCCGGCGAGTTCGACGGCCTGGACTACCGCGGCGCGTTCGAGGCCCTGGCCGAGCGCTTCGAGCGCCAGGGCCGCGGCCAGCGCCGGGTGAACTACCGCCTGCGCGACTGGGGCGTGAGCCGTCAGCGCTACTGGGGTTGCCCGATCCCGGTGATCTACTGCGACAAGTGCGGCGCGGTGCCGGTGCCGGAGGACCAGCTGCCGGTGGTGCTGCCGGAGGACGTGGAGTTCAGCGGCACCGGTTCGCCGATCAAGACCGACCCCGAGTGGCGCAAGTGCACCTGCCCCGAGTGCGGCGCCGACGCCGAGCGCGAGACCGACACCTTCGACACCTTCATGGAGTCGAGCTGGTACTACGCGCGCTACACCTCGCCCAAGGCGCGGGAGATGGTCGACAAGCGCGGCAACTACTGGCTGCCGGTGGACCAGTACATCGGTGGCATCGAGCACGCGATCCTGCACCTGATGTACTTCCGCTTCTACCACAAGCTCCTGCGCGACGCGCGGCTGGTGGACAGCGACGAGCCGGCGCTGAACCTGCTCACCCAGGGCATGGTCATCGCCGAGACCTACTACCGCCAGAACCCGGACGGTTCCAAGGACTGGATCAACCCGGCCGACGTGGACGTGCAGCGCGACGAGCGCGGCCGCGTCACCGGCGCGGTGCTGCGCGCCGATGGCCAGCCGGTGCTGGTCGGCGCTACCGAGAAGATGTCCAAGTCGAAGAACAACGGCGTGGACCCGCAGGCGATGGTCGACAAGTACGGCGCCGACACCGTGCGCCTGCTCTCGATGTTCGCCGCGCCGCCGGAGCAGGCGCTGGAGTGGAACGAGGCCGGCGTCGACGGCATGGCGCGCTTCCTGCGCCGGCTGTGGAACCAGGTGCAGAAGCACGCCGCCGAGGGCGCCGCCCCGGCGCTGGACGTGGCCGCCCTGGACGCGGGACAGAAGGCGCTGCGCCGCAAGACCCACGAGACCATCGCCAAGGTCAACGACGACTACGGCAAGCGCTACAGCTTCAACACCGCCATCGCCGCGGTGATGGAGCTGCTCAACGCGGTCTCGAAGTTCGACGACGCCAGCGACCAGGGGCGCGCCGTGCGCCAGGAGGCGCTGGAGGCGGCGGTGCTGCTGCTCAACCCGATCACCCCGCACGCCAGCCACGCCCTGTGGCAGGTGCTGGGCCACGAGCAGGCGCTGCTGGAGGACGTGCCGTTCCCGAAGGCCGATCCGGCCGCGCTGGTGCGCGACGCGGTGACCCTGGCCGTGCAGGTCAACGGCAAGCTGCGCGGCACCATCGAGGTCGCCGCCGATGCCCCGCGCGACCAAATCGAGGCGCTGGCCAAGGCCGAGCCGAACGCGGCCCGGTACCTGGAAGGCCTGACCGTGCGCAAGGTCATCGTGGTGCCGGGGAAGATCGTCAACATCGTCGCCGCGTAGCGGCGCCGATGGTGGCGGCGCGCGGGCGGCCGAGGCCGCCCGCGACCCAAGGCTCCCTGCTGGGCCCCGCGTGCGCCTTCCATGCCTCCGTCCCGCCGGCCGCCATGCGCGGACAGCCCCCCGGCCTGGGGGCGCCAACGTCGGGTTCCTGTCCGGCGTCCGTCGGCGCGAGGACCTCGAGCCCACGCCCTGGGCTTCGATCCCCCCAACCGCGCTGCGTGCGGATCCGCCCCCGGCTTGGGGAGGGCGGATCGCAGGCCCGGCGGGCGTCCTTCGAGGGGCTTGGATCGCCAGCACCCGGTGTGCGCGGACGGGGGCACGGGATCCGCTGCTTCAGCCCCGCCTTCCCGTCCCGCCTACTGCGATGTCGCTCGCTGGTGGCGCCGCCACTCTCAACCGGCGTTCACGGTGGATCGGTCAGGCTGCGCGCCTGTTGCCGCCTGCGCCTGCCTCGTCCAGACTTCCGCCCATGATCCGAATCGCGTCGTCGCCCGCACGGGTGCTGGTCCTTCTTTCCGTCCTGGCCCTGGCCGGTTGCGGTTTCCACCTGCGCGACCGGATCGCGCTGCCGAGCGACGCGCCGCCGGTGCGGGTGCTTTCCAGTACGCCCTACAGCACCCTGGTGACCCTGCTGGAGCGCAACCTGCGCAACGCCGGGGCCAAGCTCGCCGAGGAGGACGGGGAAGGCAAATACCCCGAGGACGTGCTGCGCCTGGAGGTCCTGTCCGAGCGCTGGGGCGACCTGCCGATCGCCATCGACCAGGCCGGTCGTGCCCAGGAGTTCTCGCTGCGCTACGCAACGGTGTTCACCGCCGTGCTGTCCGACGGCACCGTGCTGGTGCCGCAGCAGTCGGTCGAGCTGGCGCGCGACTATGTCTCGCCGCCGCAGGACGCCACCGGCACCAGCACCGAACGCGAGATCCTGGCCGAAGAGCTTCGTCGCGAAATGGCGGCCTCGATCCTGCGCCGGCTCGACAGCGTGGTGCGCGCCGATCCGTCGCGTGCGCGTCCTTCCCACCCCGTGCCGGATGCGCCCGGGGTGCCCGCCATCGATGCGACCGGCGTGCCCGGAGCGCAGGACACGCCGGAAGTGCCGGAAACTCCGGCGGAAATCCCGCAAGCCGGGGAGTCGTGAGCCCGATGCACGCAGGCCGGGGCCGATGGAGCTGAAACCCGACCAGCTGGTCGCCCAGGTGGCGAACCAGCCGCTGCAGCCTGTCTACCTGGTCGCCGGACCGGAAACCCTGCACGTACTGGAAGCCGCCGACGCGGTGCGCGCCCGCGCGCGCGCCGAGGGCGCCGAGCGGGAGGTGTTCGAGGCCGAGGGACGCGAGCCGGACTGGGACGCGCTGTCGGCGAGTTTCGACGCGCCGGGGCTGTTCGCCCCGCGCCGCCTGCTGGAACTGCGCCTGCCCAACGGCAAGCCAGGCAAGACCGGGTCGGAAGTGATCATGGCCTTCTGCGCCAACCCGCCTCCGGACGTGACCCTGCTGGTCGTGGCCAACGAATGGAGCAAGGCGCACCAGGGCAAGTGGTACGAAGCGGTGGCCAAGCGCGGCGTGGTTTCGATCGCGTGGGCGCTGAAGCCGCATGAACTGCCGGGCTGGATCGAGCGCCGGCTGCGCGACCGCGGCCTGCGTGCCAGCCCGGAGGCGGTGCAGGGCCTGGCCGAACGGGTCGAAGGCAACCTGCTTGCCGCCGCCCAGGAAATCGACAAGCTGGCCCTGCTGGCGCCCGGCGCCACCCTGGACCTGGCGACGATGGAATCGCTGGTGGCCGATGCCGCCCGCTACGACGTCTTCCGCCTGGTGGAGACCGCGCTTTCCGGACAGGCCGCGCAGGTGCGCCGGATGCTGGCCGGCCTGCGTGCCGAAGGCGAGCAGGTGGCAGGACTGATGCCGGTGGTGATCCGCGAACTGCTGCGCGCCGCCGCGCTGGCGCGGGCGCAGGCGCGCGGAGCCAACCTCGCCGCGGAAATGAAGTCGCAGGGCCTGTGGGAAGCACGCCAGGCGCCGTTCAAGCGTGCCCTGCAGCGGCATGCCACGCCGCTGCGCTGGAACCGCTTCGCCGCCTACGCCTCGCGCGTGGACCGCGCCGCCAAGGGCCGCGCCGCCGGCGATCCCTGGCTGCTGCTGGAGCGGCTGCTGCTGGCGATCGCCGACACGCCGGCCACCCGGTTGCTTGCCAACGCCGGCTGAGCAGGGCCCCCATGCTCCGGCTCTGGTACGGCGGCACCTTCGATCCGGTCCACCAGGGCCACCTGGCCATCGCCCGCGCCGCGGCCGACCTCTTCGGCGTGCCGGTGGACCTGGTTCCCGCCGCCGATCCACCGCATCGCGCCCCGCCGGGGGCGAACGCGCACCATCGCGCGCGCATGCTCGACGTGGCCGCGGCCGGCGACCCGCGCCTGCGCGTGGACCGGCGCGAACTGCAGCGCAGCGGCCCCTCCTGGACGGTCGATACCCTGCGCGAACTGCGCGCGTTGCACGGCGAAGAAGCGCCGCTGGCCCTGCTGCTGGGCGCCGACAGCTTCCGCTCGCTGCCGCAATGGCACCAGTGGCGGCGGATCCTCCCGCTGGCACACCTGGTGGTCGCCAGCCGTGGCGACGAACCCGTCGACCAGGACCTGCCGCCGGACCTGGCGGCCGAAGTCGTGGGCCGCTGGTGTGACTCGCCGGCCGCGCTGTCGGACGCACCGGCCGGGCGCGTGTTCGCGCTGCACCAGCCGCTGCGCCCGGAATCGGCCAGCGCCGTGCGCGCGGCCCTCGCCGCCGGCGACGCGCGCTGGCGGGAGCTCGTGCCCCCGGCGGTTGCCGGCTACATCCTCCACCATGGCCTGTACGGCACAGGCGGCGTCGACGCGACGTGACGGGTGGCGGGCGCCGCCGCCGGTATAATCCGCAACCCATGCCGGCCCGCCGGCCATCAGAGACCGAGTCCTCCTTGAGCAACCAGGCCCACGTCATCAAGCCCCGGCTTCCCGAGCCGCCCCCCTCTGCCGACAAGCTGCTGGCTGCCGTGCGCGCGGCAGTGGAGGAGATCAAGGCCAAGGACGTCGTGGAGATCGACGTGCGCGGCAAGACCAGCGTGGCCGACCACCTGGTGATCGCCTCGGGCACCTCGACCCGCCACGTCAAGTCGATCGCCGACGAAGTGGTGAAATTCGCCAAGAACCTGGGCGCGATGCCGCTGGGCGTGGAAGGCGAGCGCGAGGCCGAGTGGGTGCTGGTCGACCTGGGCGACGTGATCGTCCACGTCATGTTGCCGCGCGTGCGCGAGTTCTACGCACTGGAGCGGCTGTGGAGCGTCGGCGACCAGCAGCCCTACGCGGACGAAGGCATCGACGAGGCCGGCTGAGCCGCCTGCACGCGCCGCGCCCTCCGGGTGGCGGCGCGGCTTCGCCAGGAAAGGCCGCGCAGTGCGCGGCCTTTTCCGTTTCCGCGTCCTGGATGCGTCGGCGATGGCCAGGCGGCGGTGGCGCAGGCCGCGCGTATCATGTGGCGATGAAGGCACGACTGATCGCGACCGGCGAGCGCGCACCGTCCTGGGTGGCCGAAGGCTTCGCCGAATACCGCAAGCGGCTCTCGCGCTGGATGCCGCTGGAGCTGGTCGAAGTGGAACCCGGCCTGCGCGGCAAGGGGCGCGACCCGCAGCGCGCGATCGAGGATGAAGGCCGGCGCGTGCTGGCCGCGCTGCCGAAGAGCGCCCATGTCATCGCCCTGGACGTGCCGGGTCGGCCATGGTCTTCCGAGCAGCTGGCCGCGCGCATGGAGCACTGGCGCCAGCAGGGCCGCGACCTGGCCTTCCTGATCGGCGGGCCGGAAGGGCATGCGCCGGAGGTCAAGGCGATCGCCGCCGAGTCCTGGTCGCTGGGGCCGCTGACCCTGCCGCACATGCTGGTACGGCTGGTGGTGGCCGAGCAGCTGTACCGCGCGGCGGCGATGCTGGCCAACCATCCCTACCACCGCGCCTGAGCCGCGCATCCGGGGAAAAAAGCAGCGGCCGGCATGCGCCGGCCGCTGTCCACCTCACTGCAAACCGAAATCGATCGGCACCAGGCCCCAGGCCTGGACCGCCTGCCCATCGCGCATGGCCGGCTGGAAGCGCCAGCGCTGCTTCACCTGCCGCACCGCCTCGCGGTCCAGCGAGCGGTGGCCGCTGCTGCGCTCCACGCCGACCTCGAGCGGACGCCCGTCCACGTCCACCAGGACCCTCAGCAACACCCGGCCTTCGATCCCGGCACGCAGGGCGTCGCGCGGATAGGGCGGGGGCGGCGCCACGTCCAGGCGCAGCGTCGCGCCCTGCAACGGACCGGAGGCCGGTGCGATATCGGAGGCCACCGGGCCGGTACCGGTCGCCGGTTCGGCGGGCAGGCTGCCCTGGTCGACGATCGCCGGCTGCACGGGCGTCGCCACGGGCGCGGGGATCGCCGGCCGTGCCGGAAGCGGAGCAGCTTTCGGCTGCTGCACCGGTTGCGGCGGCAGCGGCGGGGCCGGGGGCACCTGGCGCACGTGCCAGCGTTCGACCCGGCGTTCCTCCCGGGCATCGGGCAGCGGACCACCCGCAAGCGGCAGCAGCAGGAGCAGCAGGGCCAGGAAATGCAGGCCGATCGCGAAGCCGATGGCCAGCACGCGCTGGAAGTCCAGGCGCGGGACATCGGTCGGCAACGTACGAACCATGGTCCACCTCCATGTCATGGGTGACGGAACTGGAAACGCACGGTCAGGGCAGCCGGGGTTGGACTGCGATGGCCGAGTCCACGGTGCCGCGTTGCCGGGCCAGGTTGCAACAGGAAAAACCGCCACTACGACCAAGGTCGGAGTGGGGGAAGCGCGGGAGTGGCCGCGCAGGCGGGCGAGGGTGGAGGGCCGCGCCCGGGCCTGGCGCCGGGTGCGGGGGCGACAGCCCGGCGTGGCCGGGCTGTCGCCGGTCATGCCGGGCCGGTACTCAGCGGCCCAGTTCGAACACCACGTCCAGCGCGACAGAGACGCTGCTCTCGCCGGGAGCGACCGGGGTGCTGTCGTAGGCCTCGGTCTTCATCATCGCCATGCGCGGCATCGGCGCCGGCATCCCCGCGCCGCCCTCGCCGATGCTGACGATCCGGCGCACGCGCAGCCCCAGGGCCTTGGCATACGTTTCCGCGCGCGCCTGGGCCAGCTTCAGCGCGTCGATCCGGGCCTTGTCGTACAGCGGCTCGGGCTTGTCGATGCCGAAGCTGGGGCCGTTGATCTGGTTGGCGCCGTTGGCGACCAGCGCGTCCAGCACCTTGCCGATCCTGGCCACCTCGCGCAGCTTCACGCTGACGGTGTTGCTGGCCTGGTAGCCGGTGATCGCCGGCGCCTGGTTCTCGACGTAGCGGTACTGCGGATGCAGGTTGACGCCGCTGGTCTGGATGTCGCGCTCGGCCACGCCGGCGGCCTTGAGCGCGGCCAGCACCCGGTTCATCTGCTCGGCGTTCTGGCGCATGGCGGCGTTGCCGTCGCTGGCCTGGGTGACCACGCCGGCGGAAACGGTGGCGATGTCCGGGGCCTGGCTGGCCTCGGCCTGGGCCTGGACCGACAGCAAGGTGGCGTCGGCGGGGATCGGCGGGACCGCGCCCTGCTGCGCGACCGCCGGAGCGGCGACGGCGAAGGCCAGCGGAAGGGACAGCAGGGAAGCGAAGAGGCTGCGCATGCGTTCTGGATCTCCTTGGAATGGGCCCGTGGCCCGGCCGGGTGAAGACGGCGGCAGGGTCCGGTTGTACGCATGAACGCGCGGTGAGCCATGCCGGGGTCGAGGCGCGCCCGGTCGTCGCCGGACCCCGTTCAGCCGGCAGCCGCGGGTTATCCTTCCCGCCATGCTCTATCTGGCTTCCAAGTCCCCGCGCCGGGCCGAACTGCTCGACCGCCTGGGCCTGTCCTACCGCCTGCTCGACGTCGACGTACCCGAGGTGCGCGCCCCGGACGAGGCCGCGGCCGACTACGTGCTGCGCGTGGCCCGTGACAAGGCCGCCGCCGGCTGGGCGCAGGTCGCCGGCGAAGCCGGAGCGCAGGTGCTCGGCGCCGATACCGAGGTGGTGCTGGACGGGGAGGTATTCGGCAAGCCCGCCGACGCCGCCGACGCCGCGGCCATGCTGCGGCGCCTGTCCGGGCGCACCCACCAGGTGCTGTCGGCGGTGGTGGTCCACGACGCCTCCGGGGTGCGCTCGGTGCTGTCGGACACGCAGGTGCGCTTCGCGCCGCTGGACGAGCCCACGATCGCCGCCTATGTCGCCACCGGCGAGCCGATGGGCAAGGCGGGCGCCTACGGCATCCAGGGGCGCGCCGGGGCCTTCGTCGAACACCTGGCCGGGAGCTATTCGGGGGTGATGGGCCTGCCCCTGCACGAGACCGCGCGGCTGCTGGCCGCCGCACACGCGACCACGACCGGCGCCAGCGCCGCGATGGCGGGATAAGGAGCGCATGTCCGAGGAGATCCTGGTCAACGTCACCCCGCGCGAGACCCGCGTGGCCGTGGTCGAGAACGGCATGCTGCAGGAGCTGCACATCGAGCGCGGCTGGCGCCGCGGCGTGGTGGGCAACATCTACAAGGGGCGGGGGCAGCGGGTGATGCCGGGCATGCAGGCGGCCTTCGTCGAGGTGGGACTGGAACGCGCCGCGTTCCTGCACGCCAACGACGTGGTGCGCCCGGCGCCGGTGGACGCCGGCCTGTCCGACGACACGCCACCGCAGCCGCTGGCATCGGCCTCGATCGTGGAGCTGCTGCGCGACGGCCAGGAAATCGTGGTCCAGGTGGTCAAGGACCCGATCGGCACCAAGGGCGCGCGCCTGACCACCCAGATCAGCATCCCCAGCCGCTACCTGGTGCTGCTGCCGCAGTCGCGCACCGTGGGCGTGTCGGCGCGGATCGAGGACGAGGCCGAGCGCCAGCGCCTGAAGACCATCGTCTCCGACCTGGCCGCCAGCCACGGCGGCCATGGCTACATCATCCGCACCAATGCCGAGGGCCAGCCGGCCGAGGCCCTGGCCGAGGACATCGCCTACCTGTCGCGGGTGTGGAACGTGGTCGAGCGCCGCGGCCGCGAGGCGCCGGCGGGCACGATCATCTACGAGGACCTGAGCCTGCCGCTGCGTTCGGTGCGTGACCTGATCCGCAAGGACGTGGAGAAGGTGCGGGTCGATTCGCGCGACACCTACGACCGGCTGCAGGCCTTCGTCGCCAAGTACATGCCGGTACTGGCCGAGAAGCTGGAGCTGTATTCCGGCGACCGCCCGATCTTCGACCTGTACGGGGTCGAGGACGAGATCGGCCGCGCCCTGGACAAGCAGGTTCCGCTGAAGTCCGGCGGCTACCTGGTCATCGACCAGACCGAGGCGATGACCACCATCGACGTCAACACCGGCTCGTTCCTCGGCCAGCGCAACCTCGAGGAGACGGTGTACCGCACCAACCTGGAGGCCGCGCAGGCGGTGGCCCGCCAGCTGCGCCTGCGCAACCTGGGCGGGATCATCATCATCGACTTCATCGACATGACCGATCCGGAGCACCGCCGCCAGGTGCTGCGCACGCTGGAGAAGTCGCTGGCGCGCGACCACGCCAAGACCACGGTGTACGACTTCTCGCCGCTGGGCCTGGTCGAGATGACCCGCAAGCGCACGGTCGAGAGCCTGGAGCGGCAGCTGTCGGAGACCTGCCCGCAGTGCGGCGGCCGTGGTTCGGTGAAGACCGCCGAGACCGTGACCTACGAGATCTTCCGCGAGATCACCCGCGCCGTGCGCCAGTTCGAGGCCGCGCGCCTGCTGGTGATCGCCTCGCCCAAGGTGGTGGCGCGGATCACCGAGGAGGAGTCGGCCGCGGTGGCCGAGCTGGAGGAGTTCCTCGGCAAGACCATCCGCTTCCAGGCGGACGAGCAGTACCTGCAGGAGCAGTTCGATGTGGTCCTGCTCTGAGGCGCAGGCCACAGGGACGAACGCAGCCAGGACGGCACGCGGCACGGCAACGGCACTGGCGCCGTGCGTGCCGTCGCGCGCGTGCGCCAGTCCCACGCGCCGCCGCCGATGACCGTATCGCTGCGCCACCGCCTGCGCCATGCCCGCCGCTGGACCGGGTATTCGGTTGCCGTCGCCCTGATCGCGGTGGCGCTGGCGGTGGGCGCGGCGAGCCAGCTGCTGCCGCTGGTCGAGCGCCATCCCGAACGCGTGGCCGCCTGGCTGAGCGAGAAGGCCGGGCGGCCGGTCGCGTTCGACCAGGTACGCACGCGCTGGACCCGGCGTGGACCGTTGCTGCAGCTCGACGGACTGCGCATCGGCGGTGGCGCCGATCCGGATGCCGGCGGCGTGCAGGTCGGCCAGGCCGAGGTGCTGGTGTCGATGTACGCCGGCCTGCTGCCCGGCCGTTCGTTCACCGAGCTGCGCCTGCGTGGCCCGGCGCTGACCCTGCGCCGCGAGGACGACGGCCGCTGGGCAATCCGCGGCCTGCCGCTGGCCGAAGGCGCGCCCCAGGCCGATCCCCTGCAGTACCTGGAAGGCCTGGGCGAGCTGCAGGTGATCGGTGGCCGGATGGTGGTGGAGGCGCCGCAGGTCGGCCTGAGGCTGCGCATCCCGCGCATCGACCTGCGCCTGCGCGTCGGCAGCGGGCGGGTCGATGCCGGCGCCCGCGGCTGGATGGACGTGGATGGCAGGCCGCTGTCGCTGGCCCTGGAATTCGACCGCGGCAGCGGCAATGGCCGCGCCTGGCTGGACCTGGACGCGCCGCGGCTTTCCGAATGGGCGCCCTTGCTGGAGCAGGCGGGGATTACCCCGCAGGCCGGCAGCGGCCGCGTGCAGGCCTGGGCCGAACTGCGCGGCCGCCGCGTGGTGCTCGCGACCACCCAGTTCGACCTGCGCGGGCTGGAGCTGGCCGGCGCGCCGCTGCAGGGGCGGGAACGGCCGCACCAGCGCGGGGACGGCCTCTCGGGCCGCCTGACCTGGCGCGTGCAGGCCGGCGGCTGGCGCCTGGACGCCCCGCAGCTGCACCTGGACATGCCCGCCGGCACGCACCATCTGGACGGGCTGTTGCTGGCCGGGGGGCAGCGCTACGCGCTGGCGGTGGACGACCTGGAGCTGGCGCCGCTGCTGGCGCTGGCGGCGCTCTCGGACCGGCTGCCGGACGCGCGCCGCGCCTGGCTGCTGGACGCCGCGCCGCGCGCGCGCCTGACCGGGCTGCAGCTGGCCGGCGAACGCGGCGGCGCGATGCGCGTGCAGGGACGCCTGGAGGGTGTCGGCTTCGCGGCGATCGGCCGCGCGCCGGGAATGGAGGGGCTGGCCGGCGCCTTCGAGGGCGATGCCAGCGGCATCCACCTGGCGCTGGACCGTGCCACCCCGCTGCGCTTCGACTGGCCCGGCGGCTTCGGCGTGCCCCACGAGGTGCGCCTGGACGGCCACCTGATGGCCTGGCGCGAAGGCGCCGGCTGGCAGGTGGGCACGCCCGACCTGGCCATCCGCGCCAGCGATTACGGTGCCCGTGTGCGCGGCGGCCTGCATTTCCAGGGCGACGGCACGCGTCCGTGGATGGACGTGGCCGCCGAACTGGACGACGCGGCGGTGCCGGCGGCCAAGAAGTTCTGGCTGCGGCAGTCGATGCCGCCGGCCGCGGTGCAGTGGCTGGACATGGCGCTGGAGGACGGCCTCGTGCGCGGGGGCCGGGCGGTGGTTGCCGGCGACCTGGACGACTGGCCCTTCGTGCACAACAACGGCCTGTTCGATGCGCGCGGCCGGATCGAGGGTGGCCGCTTCCGTTTCCAGGAAGCGTGGCCCGCGCTGGAGTCGACCCAGGCCGACGTGGCCTTCGTCGGCAACGGCTTCCAGGTGCGCGGCAGCGGCGAGCTGGGCGGCGTGCCGGTGGAGCGGTTCGAGGCCGGCATCGCCGACTACGGCGATGCGCCGCTGCTGGTGCGCGCGGCCGCGCGCGCGGACGCCGGCCGCTTCGTCGAACTGCTGCGCGCCAGTCCGCTCCACGACACCCAGGGCGAGACCCTCGACAACCTGCAGGCGTCCGGCCCGGCGCGGGCCACGTTCACGCTCAACCAGCCGCTCAGGGACGGCCAGCCCGGACGCCTGTCCGGCACCGTGGACCTGGCCGGCACGCGCCTGGTGGAACGGCGCTGGGACCTGGCCTTCGACGCGGTGCGCGGGCAGATCCGCTACGACGGCAATGGCTTTTCCGCCGGCGACCTGGCGGTGTCGTGGGAGGGCCAGCCCGGGCGCCTGTCCCTGCGTGCCGGACATGGGCACGTACAGGACCCGGCGCAGGCGTTCGAGGCCGGACTGACGGCGCCGATGGATGCTTCCCGGCTCCTCGCCCGCGCCCCGGAACTGGACTGGATGCGGCCCTACGTCCACGGCCGTTCGGAATGGACCCTGGGCCTGGTGGTGCCGGCGGCGGCCCCGGCAGGCTCGCCGTCGGCGCGACTGCGGCTGGATTCGCAACTGGCGGGCACCACGCTGGCCTTCCCGGCGCCGCTGGCCAAGCCGGCGGCCGGCATCCTCCCCACCCGGGTGCAGCTGGGCCTGCCGTTCGGCAGCGGCCCGATCGACCTGGCCTTCGGCGAGCGCCTCGCCCTGCGTGCCCGCCAGGCCAACGGCGCCACTGGCGTCCAGGTGACCCTGGGCAGCGCCACCGTGGATGCGGAACCGCCATCGAGCGGCATGGCCATCGGCGGGCGCACCGCCGACCTGGATGCGCTGGAGTGGATCGGCCTGGCACGCGGCGGTGGCAGTGGCGACCTGCCGCTGCGCCAGGTCGAGGTGCAGGCCGAGCGCCTGCACCTGCTCGGCGGCCAGTTCCCGCAGGCGCGGCTGCGGCTGCAGCCGGTCGCCGGCGCGCTGGCGGTGGAAGTCGATGGTCCGGCCCTGGCTGGCCAGCTGCAGGTTCCGGATGCGAAAGGCGAACCGGGGCAGGGGCGCTTCACGCGCCTGCACTGGCAGCCGGGGCCGGCGCCGGCCGTGCCCGTGGCCGGTCCCGCGCCAGCGGCCACCGCTTCCGTGCCGGCCGACGGGGGCGTGGCCGCCGAGGCGCCGTTGCCTGGCGCGTCCGCGATGCCCGACGGGACAGGCGTGGCCACCCTGCCGGCGCCGCCGTCCGCCGTGGCGGAGGACGGCTTCGATCCGGCCGCGATCCCGCCGCTGTCGCTGGACGTGGACGACCTGCGTTACCGCGGCACCCGCTTCGGCACCGCCCGCCTGCGCACGCGCCCGACCGATGACGGACTGCTGCTGGAAAGCCTGCAGCTGCGCGCGGACTGGCAGCAGGCCGACGTCACCGGCCACTGGACCGGCCGCGGCGAGCTGGCCCGCACGCAGCTGGACATGGACGTGCGCAGCGAGGACATGGGGCGGCTGATGACGGCCCTGGGCTACGCCGACTTCCTGGCCCGCGGCGAGGGCACGCTGCGGTTGCAGGCCGCCTGGCCCGGTTCGCCGGCCGGCTTCCGCCTGGGCGAACTGGAGGGCAGCCTGCGCATCGACGCGCGCAACGGCCAGCTACTGGAAGTCGAGCCGGGCGCCGGCCGCGTGCTGGGCCTGCTCAGCGTGGCCCAGCTCCCGCGCCGGCTGCTGCTGGATTTCCGCGACTTCTTCTCGCGCGGCCTGGCGTTCAACCGGCTCGCCGGCCAGGTCCGGGTGGGCGACGGCGTCGCCGGCACGCCGGACCTGCTGATCGACGGCCCCGCAGCCGAGATCCACATCAGCGGCCGTACCGACCTGGTGGCGCAGCGGTTCGACCAGACCATCGATGTCCAGCCCAAGTCCGGCAACCTGCTGACCGTGGTCGGCGCGGTGGCCGGCGGCCCCGTGGGCGCGGCGGTGGGCGCGGCCGCCAACGCCGTGCTGGGCCGTCCGCTGGGCGGCATCGCCGCGCGCACCTACCACGTCAGCGGTCCGTGGAAGGACCCGAAGGTGGAGGTGGTCGAGCGGGAGCCGGCACAGCCTGCGCCGGTCCCGGCCGGCGCGCCCGCGCGCCCGCGCGAGGCTCCGGAAACCGCCGGGCCGCAGGACGCGCGCTGAGGCCTGCCCAGCCCTTGCGCTGGCGGAAGCGCGCGACCTTGGCGGTTGCCGCAGGTGGCCATGCCGCACCCGCGGCGCCTGTGGAACTGGTGCGGCAGTCCGGGTGCCCGCACTGCCGCACGAGGGCGAAGTCGCCCTCCACCCGCAGCCCCGCCACCTCCCAGGCCCCCGGGCCGGGCAGGGCGGTCGCTGGTTCGCCGCATTCGATCCTGTTCGACATCGGGCATTTCGCCCTGGAAACCATGGTCCGGGGGATCGGCGCGACCATCGTGGACTTCCCGGGGCGCCGCCCCGGCCGCTGGGCAGCGCAGGCGGCGCGTGCGCGGGCCGGCAGGCGCCACGCCCCGCCACGCGCCACCGTGATGCGGCCGGCGGGGCGCGGCCGCGCCGGTTCCGCCGGGTACCTGCGTCGTGGTGCAGGGCAGGAAGGCTGCGTGCCGGGTTGCTGTCATCATAGGCGGCCCGGCTTGCCCCGCCCGCCGGCCGCCCCCATCCAGCGAACATGCCCGACACCTCCCTGACCCTCGCCCAGTCCCGCCTGCTCCAGCCCGGCGGGCTGGATCCGGCCGCCCTCGACCGCGCCTTCGGCACCCTGCTGGGGCCGGGCATCGACTTCGGCGACCTCTATTTCCAGCACAGCCGCCGCGAGAGCTGGACGGTCGAGGACGGCATCGTCAAGGACGGCGCCCACTCGATCGAGCAGGGCGTGGGCGTGCGTGCCATCTCCGGCGAGAAGACCGGCTTCGCCTACTCGGACGACATCAACGCCGACGCGCTGCGCCTGGCCGCCGGATCGGCCCGTGCCATCGCCCGCGACGGCCGCGCCCATGCGCCGCGCCAGCTGGTGCGCAGCGGCGGCCACGCGCTGTACCCGGCGCTGGATCCGGTCGACGGCATGCGCAACGAGGACAAGGTCGAGCTGCTGCGCTCGCTGGACCGCCTGCTGCGCGCCGCCGACCCGCGCGGGCAGCAGGTCAGCGCCAGCCTCTCGGCCGGCGTGGACACGGTGCTGGTGGCGCGCAGCGACGGCGTGCTGGCGGCCGACGTACGCCCGCTGGTGCGGCTCAACGTGCAGGTGATCGTCGAGTACGACGGTCGCCGCGAGTCCGGCTACGCCGGCGGCGGCGGGCGCTATTCGTACGAGGAGCTGTTCTCAGGCGGCCGCCCCGAGCGGCTGGCGCGCGAGGCCCTGCGCCAGGCGCTGGTCAACCTCGACGCCCTCGACGCGCCCGCCGGCACCATGCCGGTGGTGCTCGGCTCCGGCTGGCCGGGCGTGCTGCTGCACGAGGCCGTCGGCCACGGCCTGGAAGGCGACTTCAACCGCAGGGGCACCTCGACCTATGCCGGCCGCATCGGCCAGCGCGTGGCCGCGCCCGGCGTGACCATCGTCGACGACGGCACCCTGGCCGGCCGCCGCGGCTCGCTCAACATCGACGACGAGGGCGAGCCCACCCGCTGCACCACCCTGATCGAGGATGGCGTGCTGGTCGGCTACATGCAGGACAGCCTCAACGCCCGGCTGATGGGCATGGCCCCGACCGGCAACGGGCGCCGCGAGTCGTTCGCGCACCTGGTGATGCCGCGCATGACCAACACCTACATGCTCGCCGGCCAGCACGATCCGCAGGAAATGATCGCTTCGGTGAAGAAGGGCCTGTACGCGGTCAACTTCGGCGGTGGCCAGGTCGACATCACCAGCGGCAAGTACGTGTTCTCGGCGACCGAGGCCTACCTGATCGAGGACGGGAAGATCACCGCGCCGGTCAAGGGCGCGACCCTGATCGGCAACGGCCCGGAAACCATGCAGAAGGTGCGCATGGTCGGCCACGACCTGGCCCTGGACGACGGCGTGGGCGTGTGCGGCAAGGACGGGCAGAGCGTGCCGGTCGGCGTCGGCCAGCCCTCGCTGCTGATCGACGGCCTGACCGTGGGCGGGACGCGGGCCTGAGCATGGGCCCGGCCGCAGCACCCCGCCGGGGCCTGGCCTCAGGCCTGGCCCGTCGCGAGCGCTGCCAGCTCCCGCGCCACGCGTTCGCGCAGGGCAGGGCCCTGCAGCCGCGGCAGCTCGGGCAGGGACAGCTCGCGGCCGATCCGGCGCGCGACCTCCAGGCCGACAAGGTAACCCCCACGCGCCGGGAATGGCCCGGATTCACCCGCACTGAAGAAGCGTGCCGCGTCGGCTTCGTCGGTCGAATCGAGGGCGTCGAGCATGGCGGACGCCACGGCACGGCGCGTGCCGGCATCGGCCCCGGCCAGCGCCGCGTCGTCCAGCAACACGTGCAGCAGGCCGGCGCCGGGATTGAGGCGCTCGCTCGCGTAGGTCGCGGTGCCTTCGATCCACAGCGCGCCATAGACCGGCGGGGCCGGATCGCCGATAAGGCCCGGCGCCACCTGGAACTGGTAGAGGTGGAAGGACTCGTGGTCCAGGAACACCGACAGGTCCGGGGAGCTGCCGTGGTAGCGCACCAGGCCATCGGCGCCGATGAACAGCGGGAGTCCTTCGCCGCCGGGCTCCAGGTGTCCGTCGAAGGCGAACAGCGAGGGCAGCAGGTAGATGCGGGTGCGGGCGTGGTCGAAGTCCGGCAGGGCCCGGGCGAAGCGCCGCACATGCGCGGCATGGACCGCCGGGAATCCCGCGGCGAGCCGGCGTACGTCGTCGGCCATCGCATCGAACTCCGGCAGCCAGCGTGCGACGCGCTCGATCCCCGGCTTGAGGCCGGCGCTGGCATACAGGCTGGCGCGCGGTGCGAAGAAGGCATCGTGCAGCGCCCGGGCGCGATCAGCCGCCCCTTCGGCGCTGGCGTAGGCACGCCAGAACTCCGGCATCAGGTCGACAAAACCTGCTTCGGGGGCCGCGCCCTCGCGGGCGTGGCCACGGCGCGGGGCGAACTGCATCGCGGCGGCAGCGAGGCCGCCAAGCAGGAACGAACGTCGTGTAGGCATGCCTTGTTCCCGGTCACCCGGGGGAAGGGACGCCGGCCACGGTACCCCGGGTCAGTCGAGGCTGTCTTCGGCGCCGAAGTCGAGTTCCCCGCCGATGGCGTCGGAGTCGCCGTCGGCCGGCGCGGCGGCCGTGCCCGCGGCGCCGGCGGCCAGCAGCGCCTTCAGTTCGCGGAACAGCTCGCGGAAGGCGCGCGGCGGTTTGTTGCGCTTGCGTTCCTCCAGCGTGCTGCGCACCAGCTGGCGCAGGTGCTGGCGATCGGCGTGCGGGTGTTCGTCCAGCAGCTGGCCCAGCGCGGCATCGCCTTCCTCGAGCAGGCGCTCGCGCCAGCTTTCGACGCGGTGCATCAGCGCGACCTCGCGGCGCGCGGCCACGCCGTCCTCGTCCAGCGCGTCGCGGATCGCATCCAGCGCGGCCTCGTCCTCGCGACGCATCTGCTTGGCCAGGTAGGCCAGCTGGCGCTTGCGGGCGATGTGCGCGGTGATCTTCCGGGTCTGCTCGATGTGCGGCAGCAGGTCCTCGGGGATCGGCAGCCTGGACAGCTGGGTCGGCGTCAGGCTGGCCAGCTTCTCCGCCAGTTCCAGCACGCCCAGGGCCTGGCGGCGCTGTTCGCTGCGGCTGGGGGAAAGGTATTCGCCGGTTTCTTCGTCGCGTCCGCGCATGGGGTGGGGGCTCTTTCGGATGGGCGCGATTCTACCCGCATGGCCATGAACTGCCGCGCCGCCCCCGCGTCGCGCGACCCGCGCCCGGCCCAGGCCGGCGCTTCCACGCATCGATTCGACAGGATGGAAAAGTGAACGACATCGCCCGCAACGACGACAGCCAGCAGCGGCTGGATCGCCTGGCAGACATCTCCCAGCGCCTGCTGGCGCGCGCCCGCGCGCTGGGCGCGACCCAGGCCGAGGTCAGCTGCAGCGAGGAGCGCGGGCTCAACGTGTCCGTGCGCATGGGCGAGGTGGAGACGGTCGAGTCCTCCAACGACCGCGGCATCGCCGTGACCGTGTACTTCGGCCAGCGCAAGGGCAGTGCCAGCACCGCCGACCTGCACGAGGCCAGCCTCGCGGCCACGGTCGAGCAGGCCTGCGCGATCGCGCGCTACACCGAGGACGACGAGGCCGCCGGCTTGGCCGACGCGGAGCTGATGGCGCGCGAGTTCCCCGACCTGGACACCTGGCATCCCTGGCGGCTGGACGCCGACGAGGCGGTGGAGCTGGCACTGGCCTGCGAGGCCGCCGGGCGCGAGGCCGATCCGCGCGTGACCAATTCCGACGGCGCCTCCTTCGGCAGCGGCGAGAGCCTGTCGGTGTACGCCAACAGCCACGGTTTCATCGGCCGCGAGCGCGAGACCCAGCACTCGCTGGGCCTTGCCCTGATCGCGGGCCAGGGCGAGGAAATGCAGCGCGACGGCTGGTACAGCATCGGCCTGGCCCGCGAGGACCTGGAAACGCCAGTGGCGATCGGCCGTCGCGCCGCCGAGCGCGCGGTGTCGCGCCTGCAACCGCGCAGCATCGCCACCGGCGAGTACCCGGTGCTGTTCTCGGCCGAGGTCGCCCGTTCCCTGGTCGGCCACCTGCTGGGCGCGGTCTCCGGCGGCGCGCTGTACCGCAGGGCCAGCTTCCTGCTCGACAGCGTCGGCACCCGCCTGTTCCCGGAATGGCTGTCGATCCTCGAGCACCCGCTGATGCTGCATGGCCTGCGCTCCTCCGTGTTCGACGCCGACGGCGTGGCCACCCGCGACAACCCGCTGGTGGTCGACGGCATCCTGCAGCGTTACGTGCTGGGCAGCTACTCGGCGCGCAAGCTGGGCCTGCAGAGCACCGCCAACGCCGGCGGCGTGCACAACATCGAGGTGACCGCCAACGCCGGCAGCCTGGCCGAGATGGCGCGCGGCATGGGCCGCGGCCTGCTGGTGACCGAACTGATGGGGCAGGGCATCAACGGCGTGACCGGCGACTATTCGCGCGGCGCGGCCGGTTTCTGGATCGAGGATGGCCAGGTCGCGTTCCCGGTGGACGAGCTGACCATCGCCGGCAACCTGCGCACGATGTTCCTGGACATCGAGGCGGTGGGCAGCGAGGCCGACCTGCGCTCGCATGTCCGCACCGGCCCGATCCTCGTGGGCCGGATGACCGTGGCCGGCGCGGATTGATATCCTCTGGGCCGCTACACCGACGCACCGCCCGGTGCCCATAACTACGATCCAGGGGAAAAAGCAATGAATGACTACAACCACGATGCCGCGGCGGTTACCGCTACGAGTCCGGAAGAGCGCCAGTGGGCGCTGTTCGCCCACCTGTCCACCTTCATCGGCCTGATCATCCCGTTCGGCACCCTGCTGGGCCCGCTGGTGGTGTGGCTGATCAAGAAGGACACCATGCCCTTCGTCAACGACCAGGGCAAGGAAGCGCTGAACTTCAACATCACCGTGCTCATCGCCATCGTGGTGTCGGGCCTGCTGACCATCATCCTGATCGGCTTCCTGCTGCTGTTCGCGGTGGGCCTGGCCTGGCTGGTGCTGTCGATCATCGCCGCCATCAAGGCCAACGAGGGCGTCGCCTACCGCTATCCCTTCACCCTGCGCCTGGTGAAGTAAGCGCTTCCCGCGCGTGGATGCACGAAGGGCCCGGCATCGACCGGGCCCTTCGCTTTTCCGGGACTGGATGGCGCGGCGCGCGTCAGTGGTTGCGCACCACCGCCAGTTCGCCCAGCGCCTGGAGCAGGACATGGTCCCCGCCGAGTCCGGCCAGCGCGGCCTGCATCTCGGCCGACAGCTGCTCCAGCTTGGCGCGCGCGCCGTCCACGCCCAGCAGGGCGGGGTAGGTGGACTTGGCCTGGGCCACGTCCTTGCCCGCGGTCTTGCCCAGGGTCTCGGAGCTGGCCTCGATGTCCAGCAGGTCGTCGCGCACCTGGAAAGCCAGGCCCAGCGCGTCGGCGAAGCGGTCCAGCCGCTGCAGGGTCGGCTCGTCGGCGCCGGCGCCCAGCGCGCCCATCCGCACCGCGGCGCGGATCAGCGCGCCGGTCTTGAGCGAATGCATGCGCTGCAGGGCCTCCAGCGGCAGCTGGCTGCCGGTGGCGTCGATGTCCAGCGCCTGGCCGCCGCACATGCCGCGTGCGCCGGAGGCGCGGGCCAGCGACTGCATCCAGCCGGCGCGCAGCGCGGCCGGGGCATCGGCCTCGGCCAGGGCCTCGAAGGCCAGGGTCTGCAGCGCGTCGCCGGCCAGGATCGCGGTGGCCTCGTCGAAGGCCACGTGCACGGTCGGGCGGCCGCGGCGCATGTCGTCGTCGTCCATCGCCGGCAGGTCGTCGTGCACCAGCGAGTACGCATGGACCAGTTCGACCGCGGCGGCCGGGGCGTCGAGGGCGTCCTCGACGGCGCCCAGCGCGGTGCCGGCGGCGTAGACCAGCAGCGGGCGCATGCGCTTGCCGCCGCCGAGGGTGGCGTGGCGCATGGCCGCGTGCAGGCGCCGCGGCTCGGCGGTGTCGGGCGGGAGCAGTCGGTCGAGGGTGGCTTCGGTGCGCGCAGCCCAGCGCGAGAACACCTCAGGCGCCATCGTCGGCGCCGAAGGGCTGGGCGTCTTCCGGACGTTCGGGGTCGGTCAGCAGGCGCACCCGCAGTTCGGCCTGTTCCAGCGCGCCCTGGCAGCGGCGGTACAGGCCGACGCCGCGCTCGTACGCGGCCAGCGAATCCTCAAGGCTCATTTCGCCCTGTTCCATCTTCTCGACCAGCTGCTCCAGCTCGTCCAGCGACTGCTCGAACTGGGCGACCGGAGAGGCGTCGAGTGCATCGTTCTTTGGCATGCGGCAAGTGTGCGCGGTGGGGCGGAAGGGGTCAACGCGGCGCGCCGGGCGCCAGCCAGCGCAGGGACAGGCCGCGTTCGCCCAGCCAGTGTTCCAGGGTGCCCGACAAGGCGATGTCGGCGGCGGCCAGCAGGGTGCCGGCGGCATCGAACAGCAGCGGCAGGTGCGCGCGCCGCCATGGCGGCACCCCGCGATCCTGCAGCAGGTGCTTGAGCGCGTGGGAATGGCTGCGGCCGGGCAGCCGGATGCGCTCGCCGCCGCGGCGGGCCCGGACCTGCAGCGGGGCGTCGAACCCGGCCTGCGCGGGCTGGCCGGCGCCGTCGGCCAGCCACAGCCGGCCGCCGTCGGGCAGGTCCAGCGGCGCGCGGCCATCCCAGGCCGCCTGCCAGTCGTCCGGCAGCGGCGCGCGCTCGAGGCCGGCATGGAGCAGCTCGCGCCAGCGCAGGACGCGGGCGCCGGACCAGGCGAAGCGCGCTTCGGCATCCGGGCGGGCGGCCAGCAGTGCGTGTTCGATCCGCTCCACGCCGCGGGCCGGCAGCGGCGGCAGCGCCAGCGTGCGGATCCACAGCCGCAGCAGGCGCGCGCGTCGTGCCGGCGGCAACGACGCCAGCAGGTCGGCCGGAAGGGTGTGGCCGGCTTCGCCGGCGTGCAGGCGCAGCAGGGCTTCCTCGTCCTCCTGCAGCAGGGCGTCGGCCTCGGCGCTCAGGCGGGCGCTGCGGGCCAGGGCCGTGGCCGCGTGCGGCCAGCGGCGCTGCAGCAGGGGCAGCACCTCCAGGCGCAGGAAATTGCGGTCGGCATCGGCCACGGCATTGCTGGGATCGTCCACCCAGTGCAGGCCGTGGGCGCGCGCATAGTCCTCCAGCGTGCCGCGCGGCAGGCCCAGCAGTGGCCGCCAGTGCCAGCCCCCGCCGAAACGGCGCAGCGGACGCATCGCCCCCAGGCCTTCCGGGCCGGAGGCACGCAGTGCACGCAACAGGAAGGTCTCGGCCTGGTCGTCCAGATGGTGGGCGGTGGCCAGAAGGCCGCCGGGTTCCATCGCCCCGGCGAGGGCCGCGTAGCGTGCCTCGCGCGCGGCCGCCTCCAGGCCGGTGCCGGCATCGCGCAGCGGGGCCACGCGGCGAACCTCGCAGGGCACGTCCAGGGATGCGGCGAACGCGAGGCAGTGCCCGGCCCAGGCATCGGCCGCCGGCTGCAGGCCGTGGTGCACATGTAGCGCACGCAGGCCGAGGGCACGGATCGCCGGATCGGTCGCAAGCCGGTGCAGCAGGACCGTGGAATCGAGGCCGCCACTGAAGCCCACCAGCAGCGGGCCCGCGCTTTCGCGTGGGAGGTCGGGCAGCGGCAGGGCGGCAGGCATGGCCGCTATCGTACGCAGCGGCGGCCCGGGCGATGCCGGGCCACCGCCCGGGGCGGCGTCAGGCCGCCTCGTAGGCGCCGTAGCCGTGCAGGCGCTCGTAGCGGCGCTGCACCAGCTGCTCGACCGGCAGCTGCTCCAGCGCGTCCAGCTCGTTGATCAGCACGGCCTTCAGGCGCCGCGCCATCTGCCGCGGGTTGCGGTGGGCGCCGCCGGTCGGCTCGCGCACGACCTTGTCGACCAGGCCCAGCTCCTTGAGCCGGCGCGCAGTCAGGCCCAGCTGCTCGGCCGCGTCCTTGGCCTTGCCCGCGTCCTTCCACAGGATCGAGGCGCAGCCTTCCGGCGAGATCACCGAGTAGGTGCTGTACTCGAGCATGATCGTGGCATCGCCCACGCCGATGGCCAGCGCGCCGCCGGAGCCGCCTTCGCCGATCACGGTGCACACGATCGGCACCTTCAGCTCGGCCATCTCCATCAGGTTGCGGGCGATGGCCTCGGACTGGCCGCGCTCTTCGGCGTCGATGCCCGGCCAGGCGCCGGGGGTGTCGATGAAGGTCAGGATCGGCAGGCCGAAGCGCTCGGCGAGCTTCATCAGGCGCAGGGCCTTGCGGTAGCCCTCAGGCTTGGGCATGCCGAAGTTTCGGCGCACCTTCTCGCGGGTGTCGCGGCCCTTCTGGTGGCCGATCACGACCACCGGGCGGCCATCGACGCGGGCCAGGCCGCCCACGATCGCCTTGTCGTCGGCGAAGGCGCGGTCGCCGGCCAGCTCCTGGAATTCGTCGCAGATGACCTGGACGTAGTCGAGGGTGTAGGGACGCTGCGGGTGGCGCGACATCTGCGAGACCTGCCACGGGGTCAGGTCGCGGAAGATCTGCGCGGTGCGGATCCGGAGCTTGTCCTGCAGCGCCTTCACCTCCGCATCGACGTTGACCGCCGGGCCGGTGCTGGCATTGCGCAGTTCCTGGATCTTGGCTTCCAGGTCGGCGATGGGCTGCTCGAAATCGAGGTAGTTCGGATTCATCCGTTGTCCGGCGTGCCGGGGAGTACAGGAAGGCGGGGAGTGTAGCCGAACCGACGGGAAGGGACCGGACCGTACGGTACGGAGATCAGGCCGCTCGCGGCAGGCGGTGGTGGCCATCCAGCCCGTTGTCGCCTCCGTCGGCCGCGCTTTCCTGCTCGTCGCGCAACTGTTTGTAGAATCCAAACAATTCAGGCGACCTGGCAGGGCCATGGACCGTTTCGACGCGATGCAGGCCTTCGTCCGGGTGGTGGAAAGCGGCAGCTTTACCCGCGCGGCCCAGGACCTCGACCTCGGCCGGGCCACGGTCACCCAGCTGGTGCAGCAGCTGGAGTCCCGGCTGCGGGTGCGGCTGCTGGACCGGACCACCCGCCGGGTCACGGTGACCGTCGACGGCGCCGCCTTCTACGAGCGCGCGCTGCGCCTGCTGGCCGATCTCGACGATGCCGAGACGAGCCTGCCCGGCGCCGCGACCACCCCGCGCGGTCGGCTGCGGGTGGACGTGCCCAGCCCGCTGGCGCGCCTGGTCGTGGTCCCGGCGCTGCCTGGCTTCCAGGAACGCTACCCGGACATCGAGCTGGTGCTGGGGGCCAGCGACCGGGTGGTCGACCTGATGGGCGCCAACGTCGATTGCGTGGTCCGCGGCGGCGAGCTGGCCGACGCCTCGCTGGTGGCCCGGCGCCTGGCGCGCCTGGCGCTGGGCGTGTACGCCGCACCGTCCTACCTGCAGCGCCACGGCACGCCACTGCACCCGCGCGAGCTGGAGGGCGACGTGCACCGCATCGTCGGCTTCCTCTGGGCCAGTACCGGGAAACCGCTGGATTACGCCATGCGCCGCGGCGGCGAGAGCGTGCAGGTCCATGGCCGGCAGCGGCTGGCGGTGGACGACGGCAACGCCTACCTGGCCGCCGCGCTGGCCGGACTGGGCGTGGCCTGGCTGCCGTGCTACATGGCCGACGCGCACGTAGGCCGCGGCGAGCTGGTGCCGCTGTTCGCCGGGTGGACGATGGCTCCGATGCCGCTGTCGCTGGCCTGGCGGCCACGGCCGTACGTCAGCGCGCGGCTGCGCGCCTTCATCGACTGGATGGTGGAACTGATGGCGCCGTACGACGCCGGCTGAGGCTCAGTGCACCCAGGGGCGGCCGATCGCGACCTTGACCCCGCGCACCACCGGCAGCCCGCGCAGCGCGTCCAGCAGCGGCGGGGCGACGCGCACCGAATTGCCGCCGTTGAGGTCCAGCACGCCGGTCGCGGCCTGGCCCTTGCGCCCGACCTGCACGTGCAGGCGCAGCGGGGTCGGTCCCGGGCGGTGGCGGGCCAGCACGTCCTCGACCCGGTTCCAGGCCTGCGGATCGCGCAGGTCCAGGCGCAGGGCAAGGCGCTGGGCGTTGTTGGCGCACAGCTGCTCGAAATCCCAGGCCGCCTTCAGGCGCAGGCTCCAGCCGCCGTTGAACTCGTCCTCGCGCAGGCCGCCCTGCACCACCAGCACGCGGTCGCGCACCAGCAGGCTGGACATCTCCGCGGCGGCCTCGGCGAACACGCCACACTCCAGGCGGCCGCGGCCGTCCTCCAGCTGCACGAACACCTGGCTGTCGCCCTTGCGGCGCAGGCCGACCACCAGGCCGGCGACCACCACCTGCACCTCCGGGCGCCAGCTGCGCTTCTCGTTGGCGCCGCTGGTGCCGGCGGCCCACAGCTTGTCCAGGTCGCCCAGGGCGTTGCCGACCAGGGCGCGCACGTCCTCGCGGTAGGGGTCGAACGGATGGCCGCTGAGGTAGTGGCCCAGGGTCTCGCGCTCGCCGTCGAGCTTCTGCCGCAGCGGCCATTCGGCGCATTCGGGCAGGTCCAGCTGCAACGCAGGGCCGGTCTCGGCCGAGGGCATGCCGAACAGCGAGGTCTGGCCGGCGGCCGCTTCCTTGGCCATCTGGTCGGTGGCCTTGAGCACTTCCGGCAGCTGCAGCATCAGCGTCGCGCGGTTGCGTCCCAGCGCGTCCAGCGCGCCGGCGTTGACCATCGCTTCCAGCGCGCGGCGGTTGAGCTTGGTCGAATCCACCCGGCGGCAGAAATCGAGCAGGTCGCGGTAGTCGCCGCCCGCCTCGCGCTCGGCGACGATGGCCTCGCACAGGCCGCGGCCCACGCCCTTGATCGCGCCCAGGCCGTAGCGGATGGTGTCGGCGGTCACCGCCTCGAACATGTACGGCGAGTCGTTGACCGTCGGCGGCAGGATGGTCAGGCCGAGGTTGCGCGCCTCGGCCAGGAAGCCGACCACCTTGTCGGTGTTGTCCATGTCCGAGGACATGGTCGCGGCCATGAACTCGGCCGGGTAATGGCGCTTGAGCCAGGCGGTCTGGTAGGAGACGAGCGCGTAGGCGGCGGCGTGCGACTTGTTGAAGCCGTAGCCGGCGAACTTCTCCATCAGGTCGAAGATCTCGTCGGCCTTCTTCTCGTCGACGCCGCCCCTGGCCGCACCCTCGCGGAACATCTCGCGGTGCTTGGCCATCTCCGCGGGGATCTTCTTGCCCATCGCGCGGCGCAGCAGGTCGGCGCCGCCCAGCGAGTAGCCGCCGACGATCTGCGCCATCTGCATGACCTGCTCCTGGTACACCATGATTCCGTAGGTGTCGGCCAGGATGGCCTCGGTGCGCGGGTCGGGGTAGACGATCTCCTGCTGGCCGTGCTTTCGCGCGTTGAAGTCCGGGATCAGGTCCATCGGGCCCGGGCGGTACAGCGACACCAGGGCGATCAGGTCCTCGAAGCGGTCCGGGCGCGCGTCCTTCAGCAGGCGGCGCATGCCCGAGGATTCGAACTGGAACACCGCGCCGGTGTTGCCGCTGGCGAAGATGTCCTTGTAGGTGGCCGCGTCGTCCAGCGGCAGCGCGGCGATGTCCAGCGGCGGGATGCCCGCGCGCTCGTGGCGGCGGTTGATGGCCTTCACCGCCCAGTCGATGATCGTCAGCGTGCGCAGGCCCAGGAAGTCGAACTTCACCAGGCCCACTTCCTCCACGTCGTTCTTGTCGAACTGCGTGACCGGGTTCTTGCCCTGCCCGTCGTGGTCGTGTTCGGCGAACAGCGGGCAGAAGGTGTGCAGCGGGGCCGGCGCGATCACCACGCCGCCGGCGTGCTTGCCGGCGTTGCGGGTCAGGTCCTCCAGCTGGCGCGCCAGGTCGATCAGGTCGCGGACGTCGTCCTCGCTGCCGTAGCGCTGGATCAGCTCGGCCGAGGCCATCTCGCTGTCCTTGCCTTCGCCCATCGCGTCCTTGAGCGTGATGCCCAGGATGTTGGGGATCAGCTTGGCCACGCCGTCGACGAAGCCGTACGGGAAGCCCAGCACGCGGCCGGCGTCGCGCACCACGGCCTTCGCGGCCATGGTGCCGTAGGTGATGATCTGGCTGACCCGCTCGCGCCCGTACTTGCGGGCGACGTAGTCGATCACCTCGTCGCGCCGGTCCATGCAGAAGTCGATGTCGAAGTCGGGCATCGACACGCGTTCCGGGTTGAGGAAGCGCTCGAACAGCAGGTTGTAGGGCAGCGGGTCGAGGTCGGTGATCTTCAGCGCCCAGGCCACCAGCGAGCCGGCGCCCGAACCACGGCCCGGGCCGATCGGGATGCCCTGGTTCTTGCCCCACTGGATGAAGTCGGCAACGATCAGGAAGTAGCCGGGGAACCCCATCTTGATGATGGTGTCCAGCTCGAAGTCCAGGCGCTTGAAGTAGTCCTCGCGGGTCTTGCCCGGGGCTAGCGGGTTCTTCGCCAGGCGCTCCTCGAGGCCGGCGTAGGACTCCTTGCGGATCCAGCTGTCCAGGGTCTCGTCCGACGGCACCGGGTAGTCCGGCAGCGCGTACTTGCCCAGGGTCAGCTCGAGGTTGCAGCGCCGCGCCAGCTCCACGGTGTTGCTGATCGCGTCGGGGATGTCGGCGAACAGCGCCGCCATCTCCTCCGGCGACTTCAGGTACTGCTCGGGGCTGTACTCGCGCGGGCGCTTGGGATCGTCCAGCACCCGGCCCGAAGCAATGCACACGCGCGCCTCGTGCGCGTCGAAGCCGGCGCGGTCGAGGAAGCGCACGTCGTTGGACGCCACCACCGGGATCCCGCGCTCGGCCGCCGCGTGCAGGGCGAAGCTGTTGAACGCTTCCTCGCCGTCACGCCGGGTCCGGGTCAGCTCCAGGCACAGGTTGCCGTCGAAGTCGCGCTGCCAGTCGGCCAGCTGCTGCTGGGCCAGGTCGTGGCGGTTCTCCAGCGCCAGGCGCCCGGCCAGGCTCTCGCGCCCGGCCAGCAGGATCAGGCCGCTGCCGCACTCGCGCACCCATTCCGGGCGCACGGCAACGCCGCCCTCGGGGCGGTGGCCTTCCATCCAGGCCCTGGTGAGCAGCTTCGACAGGTTGAGGTAGCCGCCGTGGTCGCGCACCAGCGCGGTCAGCCGCCACGGCGCCTCGCCGGGGGCACTGGCCACCATCAGGTCGGCGCCGGCCACCGGCTTGATCCCGACCGCCTCGCAGGCCTTGTAGAACTTGATCAGGGCGAACAGGTTGTTGAGGTCGGTGACGGCCAGGGCGGGCAGCCCCAGTTCCACCGCGCGGCTCAGCAGGTTCGGCCGCTTGGCCTTGGCCGGGTCCGCCTGGTCCGGTTTCTCGGGCACGCGGATGATCGAGTCCGCAAGCGAGTACTCGGTGTGGACGTGGAGGTGGACGAAGCCGGACATGCGGCGGTCAGGGTACCGGGGGGCAGGGGGGGCAACAAGGCTTGACGCCGGGCCCGCGGCGCGGACCGCAGGTGCGGCGGGCCCCGGCGGGGGCAGACCGGACCGGCGGGATCGGCGATCATCGCCGCCTCCGATCCATGGAATGGAGTCCCGCGTGACGGCAACCGACCTGCGTCCGCTCGCCCCCGGCGAGCGCAACCCCACCTTGGATGCACTGCGCGGCACCGCGCTGCTGGGCATCCTGCTGATGAACATGGAGGGTTTCAACGGCCCGGTGCTGGCATCCGGCAGCGGCCTGGACCCGAGCCTGGCCGGCGCCGACCGGGTGGTGGACGCGCTGGTCTATTTCTTCGTCCAGGGCAAGTTCTTCACCCTGTTCTCGCTGCTGTTCGGCATGGGCTTCATGGTCATGTCGCAGCGCGCCGAGGAGGCCGGGCGTGGGTTCGCCGGCCTGTACCTGCGGCGCATGGCGGTGCTGCTGTGCATCGGCCTGGCCCACGGCGTGCTGGTCTGGTCCGGCGACATCCTGCTGGCCTACGCCCTGCTGGGCATGCCGCTGCTGCTGGTGCGCAACGCGCCGCCGCTGTGGCTGGCGCTGCCGGGCGTGCTGCTGTTCCTGGCCGGCCCGGGCATGGTGCTGCTGTATGCGCTGGCCCTGGCCGTCTCCGGCCCGGCCATGCAGGCCGCCATCGACAAGCAGATGGCGCCGATGGTGGAGCTGGTCGCCCGCGCCAGCGAGGTCTACGCCCACGGCAGCTGGGGCGAGGCGGTGGCGGTGCGCGCCGCGGAGGTGGCGGTCAACCTGTCCGGCCTGCCCATCATCGGTGGGCTGGTGCTGGGCATGTTCCTGGTCGGCGCGGCGCTCGCGCGCAGCGGCGCGCTGGCCGCCCCGGAGCGCTTCCCGCGGCTGTTCGCCCTGCTGCGCTGGGGGCTGATGCCGCTGGGCGTGGCGGTCATGGCGGGGTCGATGGCGATCACCCCCGGGGCGAGCTTCGGCCAGTTCAACGCGCGCATCGGCCTGGCCCAGGCCCTGGGCCTGCTGGCTGGCGGACTGATGTGCATGGGCTACGTGGGCTGGCTGGTGGCCCTGTTCCGCAGCCGCGCCGGCGCCGGCCTCGCGCGCTGGCTGGCCCCGGCCGGGCGCATGGCGCTGACCAACTACCTGCTGCAGTCGGTGGTCTGCACCCTGGTGTTCTACAACTACGGCCTGGGCTACTTCGGGCAGATGCCGCGCGCCTGGCAGGCGGTGTTCGCGCTGGTGCTGTTCGTGCTGCAGGTGATCTTCAGCCACGCCTGGCTGGCGCGTTTCCGCTTCGGGCCGATGGAGTGGCTGTGGCGCTCGGCCACCTACCTGCGCCCGCAGCCGATGCGCCTGCGCGCGCAGCCCGCGGCCGGGCGCGCCTGACCCGCCGTCCCCATCCTCCGCCGTCGTCCCGGCCCTGGGCCGGCCACGGCGGCATTGCTTCCGCGCGCACGCGCCTGCCGCTAACCTCGCGCCACTCACAAGGAGCGGGTTCATGGACAAGGTCGCGGCCGCGGGCCGGCGCAAGGGCAGGATCGTCCAACGCGGCGCGGCCGCACGCTGGCTGCTGGCCGCATGCATGGCGCTGGCGGGCACCGCGGCCGCCGCCGGCGCGCCCGACCCCGCGGCGCCGGTGGCCACGCCCGGCACCTCCTGCCCGCAACGCGACGGCGACACCTCCCGGCCGCGGATAGGCCTGGCCCTGGGGGGCGGCGGCGCGCGCGGCGTGGCCCACCTGGGCGTGCTGCGCAAGCTGGAGGAGCTGGGCGTGCCGGTGGACTGCATCGCCGGCACCAGCATGGGGTCGCTGGTCGGCGGCCTGTACGCGGCCGGCGTGCCGCTGGAGGAGATGGAGCAGCTGGTCCTGGAAGCGGACTGGAAGCAGCTGTTCGACGACTCCATTCCCCGCCGCGAGCGCAGCTACCGGCGCAAGCAGGACGACCGCGAGGGCCTGGCCACCATCGGCCTGGGGCTGGGGCCGCGCGGCGTGCGGCTGGCGCCGGGCGTGCTGCAGGGCGCGCGGATCCTGTCGCTGTTCGAGCGCAAGACCCTGCACGTGGCCGCGGTGAGGGATTTCGACGAGCTGCCGATCCCGTTCCGCGCGATCGGTACCGACCTCAACACCGGGCAGCCGGTCGAACTGGGGTCCGGCAGCCTGGCCCTGGCGATGCGCGCCTCCATGTCCCTGCCGGGCATCTTCCAGCCGGTGCGGATCGACGGTCGGGTGCTGGTCGACGGCGGCATCGCCGAGCAGGTGCCGATCGATACCGTGCGGCGCATGGGCGCGGACGTGGTCATCGCGGTGGACGTCGGCACCCCGCTGATGGAGCTCGGCAGCGATGCCAGCGTGCTGCAGGTGGTCTCCCAGCTCACCGGCATGCTCACCGTGGGCAATACCCGCGACTCGGTCTCGCGCCTGGGCGGGCGCGACGTGCTGGTGGTGCCCCTGCTCGGGGAGGATGTGGCCACCGGCGATTTCGCCAAGGCCGCCGAGGCCCTGCGCATCGGCCGCGAGGCCGCCGAGGCCGCAGCCCCGGCGCTGGCGGCGCTGCCGCGCTGGCGCGCCGTGCCGCCGGCCACGCCGCCGGCGGGCGGACCCGCCGGGGGCGGGTACGTGCGCCTGGAGAACGAGAGCCGCTACGACGACCAGGTCCTTACCGAGATCGTCGACATCCCCCTGGGCCGGCCGCTGGATGCCGACCACCTCGAGCGGGCCACCCTGCGCGCCTACAACGAGGGCACCTTCGCCAGCGTCACCTACGAGGTCGAGCGCAACGACGAAGGCCTGACCGGCGTGGTGGTGCGCGCGCGGGAGAAGCCGCAGGGCCCGAACTACCTGCAGGCCGGCTTCCGCACCGCCACCGACTTCAGCGGCACCAGCGAGAGCAGCCTGCGCCTGGCCCTGCTGCGTTCCCCGGCCACACCCTATGGCGCCGAGGCGCGCGTGCTGCTGGGCCTGGGCAGCGAGCCGGAACTGCAGGGCGAGTACTACCACCCGTTCGATCCGCAGGCGCGCTGGTACCTGCAGACGCGCCTGGGCGCGCGCCGCACCACCGTCCCGGTGTTCGACGGCCGCGGCAACCGCGTGGCGACCTACGAGGCGCAGGCGGCCAGCGCCCAGCTGGGCCTGGGCCGCACCTTCGGCCGCTACGGCGCCGCCGAGATCGGCCTGGAGCGCAGCACCGGCGAGGCCGAAGTGGAAGTGGGCGATCCGACCCTGCCGGACGTGGACCTCGATGCGGGCAGCTGGTACGCGCAGGTCGCCGTGGACCGCCTGGACAGCCTGTACTTCCCGCGCGAAGGCCACTGGTCGCGCCTGGCCTACCGCCGCAGCGCCGGCTGGCTGGGCGGCGACGCGCGCTTCGAGGAGGCCGGGCTGGACGTACTGGCGGCGGCGCCGTTCGGCCGCCACGCGCTGCAGGCGGGGCTGGCCTGGCACGCCACCCTGTCCGGCGAGCTGCCGCTGCACCTGCGCCACCGCCTGGGCGGACGCGGGCGCCTGGCCGGGTTCCACTACAACGAACTGGCCGGGCAGCACTACGCGATGCTGATGGCCGGCTACAGCTACCAGCTGGCCGCGCTGTTCCGGCGTTCGGCCGTGGTCGGCGCCACTGTCGAGTACGGCAATGCCTGGGAGGAGCGCGGCGACATGCGCGCCTCCGATGGCATCTGGAACGGCAGCCTGTACCTGGGCTTCGATTCGGCGATCGGGCCGATGCTGTTCGGCTACGGCCTGCGCGAGGGCGGCGAGGGCGTGCTGTTCCTGGAGATCGGCAAGCCGCTGTGACCGTGGTTGCGGCGGCAACCACGTCCCGCGCCCGCGGGACGGGCGGGTAGACTTGCGCGGGTGAACCCCCAAGACGACGTCCTCATCCTCGGCGGCGGCGCCATCGGCCGGGCCACCGCGCTGTCGCTGCTGGAGGCCGGTCGCGGGGTACGGGTGCTGGAGGCCGGCCGGGTCGGCGGCGCCACCTCGCACGGCAACTGCGGCACGGTCACGCCCAGCCACGCGCCGCCGCTGGCCGCGCCCGGCGTGCCCTGGCGCGCGCTGCGCTGGATGCTGAGCCCGGACGCCCCGCTGTACCTCAAGCCGCGCGTGGATCCGGAGCTGTGGCGCTGGCTGCTGCGCTTCGCCCGCCGCTGCAACCACCGGGCCGGATGGAAAGCGCGCGCGGCCGCGCCGCGATCCTGCGCGAATCGCGCGTGCGCCTGGCGCAGTGGATCGAACGCTACGGCCTGGACTGCCAGTTCACCGCATCCGGCCTGGACTACGTGTTCCGCGCCCGCCGCAACTTCGACGAGTACGTGGCCGAGTGCGGCCCGCTGGCCGAGCTGGGCATCGCCACCGAGGTCATCGACGGCGCGGAGTACCAGCGCCGCGAGCCCGCGCTGCGCGAAGGCCTGGTCGGCGCGATCCACTTCCCCGACGACGCCCACCTGCGCCCGGACCGCTACACCGCCGGCCTGGCGCGCGCGATCCGCGATCGCGGCGGAGTGATCGAGGAGCAGGCCACGGCCATCGCGTTGTTGCCCGATGCAACGGGCGCCACCGTCGAGCTGGCCGACGGCAGCCGTCGCCGCGCGCGCGAGGTGGTGGTGGCGATGGCGGCGTGGACGCCGCGCCTGTTGCGCCCGCTGGGCGTGCGCCTGCCGATCCAGCCGGGCAAGGGCTATTCGATCACCTATGGCCCGCAGCCCGGCGCACCGCGGCGCCCGCTGGTGCTGAAGGACCGCCAGGTCTTCGTCACCCCGTGGGAGGACGGTTTCCGCCTCGGCAGCACGATGGAGTTCTCCGGCCAGGACACCAGCCTCAACCCGGTGCGCCTGGGCGCGCTGGAACGCGCCGCGCGCGAGTACCTGCGCCAGCCACCGCCGGTCGACGCGGCGCTGGAGAAGTGGTACGGCTGGCGTCCGATGACCTACGACGACCTGCCCGCGCTGGGCCCCGCGCCCGGCCATCCTCACGTGTGGATCGCGGCCGGCCACGGCATGCTGGGCATCAGCATGAGCGCCGCCAGCGGCCAGCTGCTGGCCGACCTGGTGACCGGCCGCGCACCGGCCATCGATCCGCATCCCTACCGGGTCGAGCGCTTCCGTTAGACGCAAAGGAGCTTCCGCATGAGCCAGACCGCTACCCGTCCGCAGGCCGATTTCGACCTGGTGGTGATCGGCGGAGGCTCGGGCGGGCTGGCCGGCGCGTTCGCCGCGGCCGCACGCGGTGCGCGGGTGGCGTTGCTGGAGCCGCGCGAGCTTGGCGGCACCTGCGTCAACGCCGGCTGCGTGCCGAAGAAGGCGATGTGGCTGGCAGCCGGGCTGGCCGAGCGCATGGCCCTGGCGGCCGACCTGGGCTTCCGCCTGCCGGAGGCGCCGCCGGCGCTGGACTGGCAGGTGTTCATCGCCCACCGCCAGCGCTACATCGCCAACATCCACGCCAGCTACCGGCGGCGCCTGGACGAGGCCGGCATCGCGCTGATGCCCTGCCGTGGCACGCTGCGCGACGCGCACACGGTGGACACCGACACCGGCGTGCGCCTGCGCACCGGACGCGTGCTGCTGGCCACCGGCGGGCATCCGCTGCGCCCGGACATCCCCGGCGCCGGGCTGGCCGGCGTATCCGACGACTTCTTCGAACTGACCCGGGCGCCGGCGCGCGTCGCGCTGGTGGGCGGCGGCTACATCGCGGTGGAACTGGCCGGCGTGCTGCAGGCGCTGGGCAGCCGGGTGGAGCTGTTCGCGCGCGGCCCGCGCCTGCTGTCGGGCATGGACGCGGAGATCGTCACCATGCTCCAGGCCAACATGCAGGCCCGCGGCGTGCGCCTGCACCTGGAGTCGCCGGTCGCCGCGCTGAAGGCCGGCGATGGGGGGGGCGTGCGCGTGGTGCACAAGGGCCAGGCGCAGGGCGTGGTGCCGGAGCCGTTCGACTGCGTGCTGTTCGCCACCGGGCGCCGGCCCAATACCGCCGGCATGGGGCTGGAGGAGGCCGGGGTGGAGCTGGGCGAGCGCGGCGAAGTGGTGGTCGACGCGTGGCAGGACACCTCGCTCGAAGGCGTGCACGCGGTGGGCGACGTCACCGGCAGGCTGGCGCTGACCCCGGTGGCGATCGCCGCCGCGCGGCGGCTGATGGCGCGGCTGTTCGGCGGACAGGCCGATGCGAAGCTTGATTACGACAACGTGCCCACCGTGGTGTTCTCGCATCCGCCGCTGGCCACCGTGGGCCTGACCGAGGAGCAGGCGCGGGAGAAACACGGCGCGGCGGTGAAGGTGTTCACCAGCAACTTCCGGCCGATGATGACCGCCCTGGCCGACTCGCCGCAGCGCAGCCTGTTCAAGATCGTCTGCGTGGGCGAAGAGGAGCGGGTCGTGGGCATCCACCTGCTGGGCGAGGCGGTGGACGAGATCCTGCAGGGTTTCGCGGTGGCGCTGAAGCTCGGCGTGACCCGCGCGCAGCTGCACCAGGTCGTGGCCATCCACCCGACCTCGGCCGAGGAACTGGTGCTGCTCTGAGCTCCACCGCGGCCGGACTACAATCGGCCGCATGGACGACATCTTCCACCTGCACCAGGGCGACGCGCCGCTGCTCGTGAGCCTGCCGCACGACGGCACCGAGGTGCCCGCCGACATCGCCGCGCGCCTGACCGACAGCGCCCGCCGCGTGCCGGACACCGATTGGCACGTCTCGCGCCTGTACGCCTTCGCCCGCGAACTCGGGGCGTCGATCATCCGCCCCCGCTATTCGCGCTACGTGGTCGACCTCAACCGGCCGCCGGACGACACCTCGCTCTATCCGGGCCAGAACACCACAGGCCTGTGCCCGGTGACCCAGTTCAGCGGCGAACCGGTGTACCTGCCCGGCGCCGAGCCGGACGAGGCGGAGATCGCGCGTCGGGTGGAGCTCTACTGGCGTCCCTACCACGACAACCTCGACGCCGAGCTGCAGCGCATCCGCGGCCGGCACGGGCGCGCGGTGCTGTGGGAAGGCCATTCGATCCGCGGCACCCTGCCGTACCTGTTCGAGGGCGCGCTGCCGGACCTCAACCTCGGCACCGCCGCCGGCCACAGCTGCTCGCCCCGGCTGCAGCAGCGCCTGGCCGAAGTGCTGGCCGCGCATCCGCAGTACACCCACGTGGTCGACGGCCGCTTCAAGGGCGGCTACATCACCCGCCACTACGGCGCACCGGAGACCGGCGTGGAAGCCGTGCAGCTGGAGCTGGCCCAGCGCACCTACATGGACGAGGAAAGCTTCACCTACGACCCGCAACGCGCCGAAGCGCTTCAGCAGGTGCTGCGCGCGCTGCTGCAGGCAGCGATGGAATGACTCCCCCTCTCCCTCCTGGAGAGGGGAAAGCTCGAGTAGCCCGGGTAAGCGAAGCGCACCCGGGTCCCCCTTTCGCTTCAAGGCAAGCGGCGCCGTTTGTGCGCCGTACCGTCGCCAAGGCCTCGCCACCCTGGGCGTGAGGCTCCTGCGTAGCCCGGATAAGCGAAGCGCATCCGGGTCCCCTCGGCCGTTGGAGGTAAGGCGGCATCGCTTGCGCGCCATGGCGCGCAAGCCGCCGAACGCCCGCGTCTCCCGGACGCGGGCCGGGGCGCGGAGCGGAGTAGGGGATCGGGAACCGGCCTGTGTTTCGGATCGCGGCGCTGCCATGCGCCCTCCCGGATGCGCTTCGCTTATCCGGGCTACGCAAAGCGGAGCGGGCGCCGTGGCGACGCCCTGCGTCAATCCTCCTCCGGCTTCGGCTTCCACGCCGCCACCAGCTTCTGCTGCACGTTGGGCGGCACCGGTTCGTAATGGCTGAAATCCAGCGCATAGCGGCCCTTGCCCGCGGTCAGCGATTTGAGCTCGGCGGCGAAGCCCTCCAGCTCGGCCTGCGGCACCTGCGCGCGCACCACCGATTCACTGCGCGCGTTGTTGCCCGATCCGTCGGTACCGGCGATGCGCGCGCGACGCGTGGCCAAGGCGCCGGTGACGTCGCCCAGCTGCGCTTCCGGCGCCCACACCTCCAGCGCCACCACCGGCTCGAGCACCAGCGGCCTGGCCTTGGAAACCGCATCGAGGAAGGCCTTGCGCCCGGCGGTGGCGAACGCGACCTCCTTGCTGTCCACCGGATGGTGGCGACCGTCATGGACCACCACGCGCACGTCCTGGATCGGATGGCCGCTGATCGCGCCACCCTGCAGCGCCTGGCGCACGCCTTTCTCCACCGCGGGGATGAACTGCCCGGGGATGGTGCCGCCCTTGACCTCGTCCACGAACTCGAACCCCGCGCCGCGCTCCAGCGGTTCCACCCGCAGGAAGACCTCGGCGAACTGGCCGGCGCCGCCGGTCTGCTTCTTGTGGCGGTGATGGCCCTCGGCCGGCACCGAGATGGTCTCGCGGTAGGCGATGCGCGGCGGCCGTGCCGTCACCTCCAGGCCGAAGCGGTCCTTCAGCCGTTCCAGCATCACCCGCAGGTGCAGCTCGGACAGGCCGCGGATCACCGTCTCGTTGACCTCGACGTTGTGCTCGACGACGAACGCCGGATCCTCCTCGGCCAGCTTGCGCAGCGCCTGCGACAGCTTCTGCTCCTGGCCGCGGCTGGCGGCCTGCACCGCCAGGCCGAACATCGGCCTGGGGAACGACACCGGCGCCAGGTGCACGCCGTCCTCCTCGTGGCTGTCGTGCAGCACCGCGTCGAAGTGCACCTCCTCGATCTTGCCGACCGCGGCGATGTCGCCGGGGATGGCCTGCTCGATCTCCACGTGCTCGCGCCCGCGCAGGGCGAACAGGTGGCCCACGCGGAACGGCTTGCGGCCGTCGTCCACGAACAGCTGGGTGTCGCGCCGCACCGTGCCCTGGTAGACGCGGAACACGCCCAGCTTGCCCACGAAAGGGTCGTTGACCACCTTGAACACGTCCGCGATCACATGCCCGTCCGCATCGGGCTTGACCACCATCGGTCGCTCGCCGCCGTTGCCGTCGCCGGCCAGCAGCTGCGGCGGGTTGGCCTCGGTAGGATCGGGGAACAGGCGCGAGACCAGCTGCAGCAGCTCGCGCACGCCCACGCCGCTGCGCGCGGACACGAAGCACACCGGGATCAGGTGGCCCTCGCGCAGCGACTTCTCGAAGGCGTCATGCAGCTCCTGCGGCGTGAGCCCGTCCTCGCCGTTCTCCAGGTAGCGATCCATCGCCTCCGGGTCGACCTCCACCACCTGGTCGAGGATGCGCTGGTGCCATTCGGACACGGGGCCGAGGTCGGAGTCGCCGGCCTGGGCGTCGAAGCAGTCGATCACGCGCCGGCCCCAGTCCGCCGGCAGGTTCAGCGGCAGCACTTCCGGGCCGAAGGTCTCGCGCAGCTGCATCAGCACGCCGCTGCAGTCGGCGTGCTCGTGGTCGATCTTGTTGACCACGATCGCCCGGCAGAGCCCGCGTTCGCGCGCGCGCTCCATCAGGCGCAGGGTGCCGTGCTCGACGCCGGTGTCCGCGTCGACCACGACCAGCGCCGTTTCCACGGCCGACAGCGCCGACAGCGCCGGCCCGCGGAAATCCGGGTAGCCCGGCGTGTCGATGAAGTTGAGGTGGGTGCGGCCTTCGCCGTTGGCCAGGTCGATGCTGGCGATGGCGATATCCAGCGAGTGGCCGCGCTGCTTTTCCAGTGGATCGGAGTCGGACACGGTATTGCCGCGTTCGACGCTGCCTGCCGTAGCGAGGACGCCGCCGGCATGCAGCAGGGCTTCGAAAAGGGTTGTTTTGCCGGCGCCGGGGTGGCCTGCGAGGGCCACGTTGCGGATGTCGCGTGTGGTGTAGGGCACGTGCCATTCCTCCCATCTTGGGTGGCTGGCCGTCATGGCTGTGCGGCACGTGCCGATCCATGGAAGGGCGGCCCGGGCGCGTGCCAGCGGGCGGTCATGGCGGAGACCACACCATCGCGCCTTGCGCGTCCGCGGGCACGTTGCGTCGCACAAGCACGCGCCCGTCACGCGCACGGACCGCTAACAGCCCGGCCGCTAGGCTGCGCCTTCCCCTCCACGGAATGTAAGGACCACGCCATGGGCATCTCGCGTCACGCCACCGCGCACTGGGAAGGCGACCTCAAGGCCGGCAAGGGCACGCTGGACACGCCGCAGAGCGGCCTGCTTTCAGGCACCCGCTACGGCTTCAACAGCCGCTTCGGCGAGGAGAAGGGCACCAATCCCGAGGAACTGATCGCCGCCGCGCACGCCGGCTGCTTCACCATGGCGCTGTCGGCCAAGCTGGGCGAGGCCGGCTTCACCCCCACCGCGCTGGATACCCGCGCCGAGGTCGACCTCTCGCTGGAAGGCGGCCCGGCGCTGTCGCAGATCCGCCTCAGGCTCAAGGCGCAGATCCCCGGCATCGACGAGAAGCAGTTCCGCGCCATCGCCGACGACGCCAAGCAGAACTGCCCGGTCTCCAAGGCGCTGTCGGCGGTGCCGATCAGCCTGGAAGCCGAACTGGTCGGTTGAGTCGCGCCGCGCGCGCGCACTCCCTCAGGTTCTGCGTAGCCCGGATAAGGCCGCAGGCCGCATCCGGGGCCGCTGCGACGCCAGACGGCGCTTAGCCATTCCCGGATGCGCTTCGCTTATCCGGGCTACGTATACGCGGTCAGGTGCCAATCCCACAGGTTCTCCGTAGCCCGGATAAGGCAGCAGGCCGCATCCGGGGCCGCCGCGACACCAGACGGCGCTGAGGCTCCATTCCCGGATGCGCTTCGCTTATCCGGGCTACGTATACGCGGTCAGGCGCCAATCCCACAGGTTCTCCGTAGCCCGGATAAGGCCGCAGGCCGCATCCGGGGCCGCTGCGACATCAGACGGCGCTGAGCCGTTCCCCGGATGCGCTTCGCTTATCCGGGCTACGTATATGCAGTCAGGCGCCAATCCCACAGGTTCTGCGTAGCCCGGATAAGGCCGCAGGCCGCATCCGGGGCCGCTGCGACACCAGACGGCGCTGAGGCTCCATTCCCGGATGCGCTTCGCTTATCCGGGCTACGTATACGCGGTCAGGCGCCCACTCCCGCAGGTTCTGCGTAGCCCGGATAAGGCCGCAGGCCGCATCCGGGGCCGCTGCGGCACCAGATGGCGCTGAGCCTCCATTCCCGGATGCGCTTCGCTTATCCGGGCTACGTATACGCACTCAGGCGCCCACTCCCGCAGGTTCTGCGTAGCCCGGATAAGGCCGCAGGCCGCATCCGGGGCCGCTGCGGCACCAGATGGCGCTGAGCCTCCATTCCCGGATGCGCTTCGCTTATCCGGGCTACGTATACGCACTCAGGCGCCCACTCCCGCAGGTTCTGCGTAGCCCGGATAAGGCCGCAGGCCGCATCCGGGGCCGCCGTGGCACCAGATGGCGCTGAGCCTCCATTCCCGGATGCGCTTCGCTTATCCGGGCTACGTAATATGCGGCACTGAAGCGATCCAGCAGCCTGGCGAGGCGGCAGTGCGTAGCCCGGATAAGGCCGCAGGCCGCATCCGGGGCCACCGTGGCACCAGATGGCGCTGAGGCTCCATTCCCGGATGCGCTTCGCTTATCCGGGCTACGCGCAGGACGTTTGCCCCCATCGCCGGCCCCCGGCATAGTCGGGCGCACCCCCAATCGCTGGACGACGCCATGCACCGAAGCGTGACCCGCGCCCTCCCGCTGCTTCTCGCCACCTTCCTCGCCACCACTGTGCCGGCCACCGAGCAATCGCCGGCCCCGCCGGCCTACGGCGGCACCACCGCCGAGGCCGTGCTGACCGCACGCCGCATCCACACCCTGGATGCCAGCCAGCCGCAGGCCACCGCGATCGCCTGGGACAGGGACGGGCGCATCGTCGCCACCGGCACGGCCGCCGAACTGCGCCACCGCTTCCCGCAGGCCCGCCATGTCGATGCCGGCGATGCCACCGTCATTCCCGGACTGATCGACGCCCACGCCCACGTGATGGAGCTGGGCTACGCCCTGCTGCGCGCCGACCTGTCCGGCGCGACCAGCACGCAGGAAGTCGTGCAGCGCCTGCAGGCCTACGCCGCCACCGCGCCCGAGGACGCCTGGATCATCGGCTGGGGCTGGGACCAGAACCTGTGGCCTGGCGCGCGTTTCCCCACCGCGGCCGACCTCGATGCCGCCTTCCCCGACCGCCCGGTGTGGCTGTCGCGGATCGACGGCCATGCCGCATGGGCGAATTCCGCGGCGATGCGCGCGGCCGAGGCCCTGGACGGCGCACGCCGTTTCGACGGTGACTGGCAGCCGGACGGCGGCCGCATCGAGCGCGAGGGCAACCGCGCCACCGGCGTGTTCGTGGACGGCGCGATGGCCCTGGTCCAGCGCGCCGTGCCGCCGCCGGACGAGGCCTGGCGCGCCCGCGCCCTGGAGCAGGCGCTGCAAGCGGCCGTCGCCAACGGCCTGACCGGCGTGCACGACATGGGCGTGTCCCGCGCCGACCTGGCGCTGATGCGCCGCTTCGCCGACGAGGGCCGCCTGCCGCTGCGCATCAGCGCCTATGCCGACGGCGACCGCGAAGCCCTGGCCGACCTGTGCGAGCACGGCCGCTACCAGCATCCCGGCGGACGCCTGCAGATGAAGGGCGTGAAGCTGTTCGTCGACGGCGCCCTCGGCAGCCGCGGCGCGGCCCTGCTGGAGGACTACAGCGACGCCCCCGGCAACCGCGGCCTGCTGGTCACCGATCCGGCCGCCTACGGGGCGGCGGTGATCCGCGCCCGCGACTGTGGGCTGCAGGTGGCCAGCCATGCCATCGGCGACCGCGGCAATCGCATCGTGCTGGACACCTACCAGCAGGCGCTGGCCGGGCAGGGCGCGCGCCCCGACCACCGCTGGCGGGTCGAGCACGCCCAAGTGGTGGCGCCGGACGACATCCCGCGCTTCGCCAGCCTGCGCCTGGTGGCCTCGATGCAGCCCACCCACGCCACCTCGGACATGGGCTGGGCCGCCGAGCGACTGGGCGAGGAGCGCCTGGCCGGCGCCTACGCCTGGCGCCGCTTCCTGGACCTGGGCGTGCCGCTGGCCCTGGGTTCGGACTTCCCGGTCGAGCAGGTCGACCCGCGCCTGGGCCTGCAGGCGGCGGTCACCCGCCAGGACCGCGACGGCCAGCCCCCCGGCGGCTGGCTGCCCGGCCAGCGCCTGACCGCGCTCGAGGCCCTGCGCGGCTTCACCGTGGAAGCGGCCCGCGCCGGCCACGACGAGTCCCGGGTCGGGCGCCTGGTGCCGGGCCTGCGCGCCGACTTTGTGGTCCTGGACCGCGACCCGCTGGCCATCCCCGGCGGCGAGCTGTCCCGGCTGCAGGTCCGTTCCACCTGGGGGGACGGCCAGCCGGTCCATACGGCCGATTGAGCCCACGACCCCGAGCCCATGCGCTAGAGCCCCTCTCCCCGTGGGGGAGGGTGGCGGAGAGGGGGCGGTGTCCGGCCGTTCACCTTGCCGGTGGCCCCGCCGGTCCAAAACCCGGATAATCCGCAAAAGCCGGTCGGGCACGTTCCTCGTTGGACACTGCCGACCGGCTTTTTCCGTGTCTGGCCCCCGCACCTCCGAACGCCCCGATGGCGTTGCGTCCCGCAGGGAACGGCGAGGCGGTGACCGGCACGGTTCCATCCCGCGGCCCCGATGGCCGCCAGATAAAGGAGTTGCGGCCATGGGCCAGTCAGTGGTCGTCCTCGGTGCCCAGTGGGGCGATGAGGGCAAGGGCAAGATCGTCGACCTGCTTACCGAAGAGATCGGCGCCGTCGTGCGCTTCCAGGGCGGCCACAATGCCGGCCATACCCTGGTCATCAACGGCAAGAAGACCGTCCTGCACCTGATCCCGTCCGGCATCCTGCGCGAGGACGCGCTGTGCCTGATCGGCAACGGCGTGGTGATCTCGCCGGCCGCCCTGCGCAAGGAGATCGAGGAGCTCGAGACCTCCGGCGTGGAAGTGCGCAGCCGCCTGAAGATCAGCCCGGCCGCCCCGCTGATCATGCCGTACCACATCGCCCTGGATCAGGCCCGCGAGAAGGCCGCCGGCGGCAAGGCCATCGGCACCACCGGCCGCGGCATCGGCCCGGCCTACGAGGACAAGGTGGCGCGTCGCGGCATCCGCATCGCCGACCTGCACTATCCCGAGCAGCTGGCCGAGAAGCTCAAGGCCGCGCTGGACTACCACAACTTCGTGCTGACCAAGTACCTGGGCGTGGAGCCGGTGGACTTCGAGACCACCTACAAGGAAGCGCTGGAGTTCGGCGAGTACGTCGAGCCGATGAAGTCGGATGTGGCCGGCATCTGCCACGAGCTGCGCAAGCAGGGCAAGCGCGTGATGTTCGAAGGCGCCCAGGGCGCGCTGCTGGACATCGACCACGGCACCTATCCGTACGTCACCAGCTCCAACACCACCGTCGGCGGCGCGCTGGCCGGCACCGGCGTCGGCGCCCAGGACATCGACTACGTGCTGGGCATCGCCAAGGCCTACGCCACCCGCGTCGGCGGCGGCCCGTTCCCGACCGAGCTGGACGACGAGATCGGCCAGGGCATCCGCGACCGCGGCGCCGAGTACGGCGCCTCGACCGGCCGCCCGCGCCGCTGCGGCTGGATGGACATCGTCGCCCTCAAGCGCGCCGTGGCCATCAACGGCATCACCGGCCTGTGCATCACCAAGCTCGACGTGCTCGACGGCATGGAGAAGCTGAAGGTCTGCATCGCCTACGAATACCGCGGGAAGCGCACCGAGTACGCCCCGCTGGACGCCCAGGGCTGGGAAGAGATCACCCCGGTCTACCTGGAGTTCCCGGGCTGGAGCGAGAACACCCACGGCATCACCAACTGGGACGACCTGCCGCCCGCCGCCCGCGCCTACCTGCGCGCGCTGGAGGAGCTGGCCGGCTGCCCGATCAGCATCGTCTCCACCGGCCCGGACCGCGACCACACCATGGTCCTGCAGGACCCGTTCGCCTGACCGGCTGCGGCGTCCTTGCTCGCGACCGTCTCAAGCAGGCGAAGCGACCTCAGCGAAGACGTCCCGGTGAAGACGTCAGCGACGGCGTTAGCGAAGGCGTCACAGCGAAGGCGTCACAGCGAAGGCGTCACAGCGAAGAGAAGTCTCCTCCGACGTTGCGCTCCGCCTCCCTCCCCCGCAAGCGGGGGAGGGCCGGGGTGGCGGCCACCGGAGCCCTGATCCCAAGTCCCCAGGCAATCTCCGAAGGCCCTCCCACATGAGCCGCCTCCGCCACTCGCAAACGCTCTGCGTCGCCATTGCCGCGCTGGTCCTCGCCGGCTGTGCCACTTCGCGCGCACAGACCGACGCGACCGCCGCCGCCAGCGCTGAAGCGCCCGCGACCGATGCACTCTCCCGCTTCAACAAGCCGGCGCAAGGCATCCTCACCGGTGGCCGCATCACCGCCGACGACCTGCCTGCCCTGCGCGCCGCCGGCATCCGCCACGTCATCGCCTGACGCCCGACGCCGAAACCCCCGACTTCGACGAAGCTTCCGCCGTCCGCGCCGCAGGCCTCGCCTACGACAACCTGCCCATCGCAGGCGCCTCCGATCTCGACCGTGCCTCCGTCGACGCCTTCGATCAGCTGCTCCTCGGCATTGAAGGGCCTGCGCTCGTCCACTGCGCCAGCGGCAACCGCGTCGGCGCCTTGGCGGCACTGCGCGCCGCCTGGTTGAACGGCGCCGAAGAAGAAGCCGCCATCGCCGAAGGCCGCCGCTGGGGCCTGCGCAGTCTCGAAACCGAGGTGCGGAAACGCCTTGCGCTGGAACGCTGCCTCGCTTCGGCCGAAGGCCCGGACCGGACCGAACTCTGCAAGGGCATCTGACCGTCTCACCTGCACGCGACTCTTCTCCTTCCCCCGCGCGCGGGGGAAGGGGCAAGGCGCGGCGAGGCTTGGCCGTGCCTCGCTGCCGCTGGACCGAGTGCTTTCGCAGTCGCGCTCCTTGGCATTGTTTGCCGCATCCCGCCTGACTCCTTCCCCCGCCTGCGGGGGAGGGTTGGGGTGGGGGCAAGCAGGTCGCCGCGTCAGACGCCCGCCTTCGGCGCGCGCCCCCATGCAGCGCGCGCGCCCGGTCATCATGACCACCATGGCGATGGGCGCGGGCATGCTGCCGATCGCGCTGGGCTTCAGCGCCGACGCGAGCTTCCGCATGCCGATGGCGGTGGCGGTGATCGGTGGCCTGATCCCTCCACCGTGCTGGGCCTGGTGGTGGTGCCGGCGGCGTACACGCTGGTGGACGATGTGGAGGAGTGGGTGTTGGGGAGGTGGCGGCGGAAGCGTGCAACCGTGGATGCGAGCATTTCCAGCGATCCGGTCTGATCCATCCGCAGCGGCTTCGGGTTCACGCCTGGGCGCGCGCGGGCCCTCCGCAGTCGGTGAAGTCGACGGTCGGTCAAGTTGCGTCACCACTACGACTGGCCTCAGGATAACGACGGCCCGTGCAATGGGGTGACAGGTGTCGACAGGCAATGCTGGCAGGCTGGGCGGGGTACGTCGTCGGCGATCCCGCGCCGCATACCGACGGGCATTCGGGCTGGCGTTCGCTCTGGTCCTGCTTCTGCCGGCGACCTCGTCACTGGCGCAGGGTGCGACGGCACTGAGCTTCGATCAGGCGCGCGAGCGGATGGAGCGGGTCTCCGACGCACTGGCTGCCGCCGACGCCAACCTGCGCGCCCGGCAGGACCTGTCCGATGCGACCGCGCGCCTGCGGCTGCCGGAGATTTCGCTCGAAGCGCGCTACCTGGAGTTCCAGAAGACGCTGAGCTTGCCGCTGGGTTCGCTGGCGCCAGTGGGCGAGGCGTTCGGCATCGAAAGCCCGTTGCGGTTCCAGGAGCGCGACCGGCGATTGCGTCCGGTGTTGACCACGGTGCTGCCCCTGTACACGGGCGGGCAGATCCCGGCCGCGCAGGCGGCGGCCGCGGCCGCCCTGCGTGGGGCGGACGCGGAACGGGCGCAGCAGTCCCAGAAGCTGACGTCGCAACTGGTCCAGGCCTACTTCGGGCAGGGCCTGGCCGAGCAGGCGCTGAGTGTGCGCCGCGAGGTGCGCGACGGCATGCGGCAGCACCTGGCCCATGCCGAATCGCTTGAACGCGAAGGCTTCGCCACGCGCGCGCAGGTGTTGCAGGCGGTCGTCGCGCGTGATGCCAGCGAGCGCGAGTACCAGAAGGCGCTCAACGACCGCGACGCCGCCGCCCAGGCCCTGGCGCTGCTGCTGCGCAGCGATGGGCCGGTGACGCCGATCACGCCGCTGTTCGTGGTCGGCACATCGCCGGGCACGCTGGAGGCGTTCACCCGGGCGGCGCTTGAGCGGCACCCGCAGCTGGCGCAGCTGCGGGCGCTTGACGAACAGGCGGGCGCAGGCGTGCGTGTGCAGGAGGCGTCACTGAAACCGCAGGTGTACCTGTTCGGCCAGTACGACCTGTACCGCGAGGATGCGCTGCTGACCGACACCGATTGGGCCATCGGCATTGGCCTGAAGTACACCTTCCTGTCCGGGCGGGATCGCCCGCGCCAGATCAGTGCTGCGCGCGCGCAGCAGGAGCAGGCGCAGGCCGCACTGCGCGAGGCGCAGAACCAGATCAGGATCGGCGTGGCACAGGCCTGGAATGCGCTGGAAACGGCACGCCAGCAGTTCCTGCTGCTCGACAGCAGCATCGAGCAGGCGCGTGAGAACCTGCGCCTGCAGGAACTGGCGTTCCGCGAGGGACAGTCGACCTCGCTCGATGTCATGGACGCCAGGCTCGGCCTTGGCGCCGCACGGGTCGAACACGCGCACGCCGCCTACGACTATTGCGTGGCATTGGCGCACCTGCTCGAGCTGGGTGGCCAGTCGGCGCGCTTTGGCGAGTACATCCGCAAGGCAGACCACAGGGTATTTCCCCATGAATGAACCCGCTCCGTCGCCGCCGCCGCCACCCGTGGCTGCGGATGCACCGTCCGGCCGCCGTCGCCTGCGCCTTGTCGCCCTGGGCGTGATTGCCGTGATCCTGGTCGGCGGCCTGTGGCTGGCGTTCCGCAGCCCGGCGGACCTGGTGCAGGGCATGGCCGATGCCGACAGCATCAACGTGTCGGCCAAGGTGACCGCGCGGGTGTCGGCGCTGCTGGTGGCCGAGGGGGAGCGGGTCGAGGCGGGGCAGGGACTGTTCGAGCTGGACAGCCCCGAGATCGCCGCGAAGCAGCGACAGGCCGAAGCCGCGCTCGCGGCCGCGCAGGCGCTGGCGGACAAGGCCGAGGAAGGCGCGCGCGTGGAGGACATCCGCGCAGCGGAGGCCAACTGGCGGCGCGCCCAGGCCGGACACGAGCTGGCGCGCTCCACCTTCCAGCGCCTGGAGCGGCTGCATGCCGAGGGCGTGGTCCCCCGGCAGCAGCGCGACGAGGCCCGTGCGAAGGCGATCGATGCCGAGCAGCAGGCGCGCGCAGCGCAGGCGCTGTACGAACAGGCGCAGGCCGGCGCCCGCGAACAGGACAGGAGCGCCGCGCAGGCGCAGGTGCGGCAGGCCGAAGGCGCCGTGGCCGAAGTGCAGGCGGCCGAAAGCGAAGTGCGCGGCCGCGCGCCGACGGCCGGCGAGGTGTCCAAGCGCCTGGTCGAAACCGGCGAGCTGGTGGCGGCCGGCTATCCGGTCTTCACCCTGGTCGACCTCGACCACATGTGGGTGGCGTTCCACCTGCGCGAGGACCAGTTCGCGGGCCTGGAGGTGGGCCGCCGCCTGCGCGGTTCGATCCCGGCGCTGGAGCGCGAGGACGTCGAGTTCGAGGTCTACCACATCAGCCCGGCCGGCGATTTCGCGACCTGGCGCGCGACCCGGCAGTCGGCCGGCTACGACGTGAGGAGTTTCGAAGTGCGCGCGAGGCCGGTCGCGGAAGTCGCAGGCTTCCGGCCGGGCATGAGCGTGCTGTTCGCATGGCCGCAACGCTGACGCGGCCCACGGTACGCGAGGCGTTCGTCCGTTCGGCGTTGCGCGAGTGCGCACGGCTGCGCGCCGATCCCTGGGATCTGGCGTTGGCCACGTGGGTCCCGCTGCTGGCGCTGGCGCTGCTGGCCTGGATGTTCTCGGCCGGCGTGCCGCGCGAACTGCCGGTGGCGGTGGTCGATCATGACAACAGCGCGGCCAGCCGCGAACTGGTGCGCAGGCTCGATGCCGTGCCGGGCCTGCGGGTGGCCGCGCGGCCGGCGGACCTGACGCAGGCCTGGTCGGAGGTGCGCGCGGTCCGGGCGTTCGCGGTGGTGCACGTGCCTGCGGGTGCCGAGCGCCAGGTCCTGCGTGGCGGCAGCGCCGTTGTTTTCGCCTACTACAACGCCAGCCACCAGACGGCAGGGCAGGCGGTGCTGCGGGGGATCGGAGAGGCGGCGCAGGCGACCAGTGCGCATCTCGTACGCCGTGGGGGGGCGCGGGTCGGCGGGGGGCAGGCGGGCCGCCCGCCGCCGCTGCGGGTGCAGGCCACCGTGCTGGCCAACGCCGCGCGCAGCTACGAGCACTTCCTGCTCGGCCTGCTGTTCCCGGCACTGCTGCACCTCGCCGCCTGCCTGGCGATGGTGGGCGCGCTCGGGCGCGAACTGCGTGACGGCAGCGCGGGCACATGGCTGGCCGAGTGCGGCGATCGCCTGCTGCCGGCGGTGGCCGGCAAGCTGGCGCCGTACCTGCTGCTGTTCACCGCCTACGGCACGCTGTCGCTGGTCTGGCTGGCCGCGATCCGCGGCGGGGTGGCCGGCAGCGCGGTCCTGCTGATCGCCGCGCAGGCGGCGATGTACCTGGCCTACGGCGGCATCGCGCTGCTGCTGGTCGGGGCCACCCGCAACATGGGCACGTCGCTGTCGCTGACCGGACTGTACGCGGGCACGTCGCTGGCGTTCTCGGGCGCGACGTTCCCGGTGCAGGGAGCGCCGCTGTTCGCACAGGCCTGGAGCCAGCTGCTTCCATTTACCGCCTACCTCAAGCTGCAGGCGCAGCAGCTCGACCTGGATGCGGCATGGACGGCCTCGCTGTCGTTGCTGGGGACCTTGCTGCTGTTCGTGCTGGTGGCCGGCGGCGCGGGGCTGCGCCTGTATGCGCGCGGAGCGCGCGATCCGGCCTTCTGGGGGCAGCGATGAACCAGGTCAGGGCCGCCTTCCTGGAGACTCTGCGCGCCGTGTTCTCGGACCGCTACGCGGTGGTGACGCTGATCGGCGCCGTGGTGCTGTACTCGTTCTTCTACCCGGTCGCCTACCGGCACCAGGTGGCTTCGCAGTATCCGGTGCTGGTGGTCGACCTCGACCATAGCGCCATGAGCCGCGCCCTGGTGCGCAAGGCGGGCGCGGTGCGCGCGGTGAGGATCGTCGGCGATGCGACCTCGGTGGAGGAGGCCCGGCCAAGGATCGCCCGCGGTGAAGCGCAGGGCCTGCTGGTGGTGCCCGCGGGGTTCGAACGCGGGATCCTGCGCGGCGGGCAGGGGCAACTGGCGCTGTACGGCAGTGGTGCGTTCCTCGGTCGCGGCGGCGTGGTGCTGGAGGGCCTGGGCGAGGCCGCCGCCGCGTTCGCGCGCGAGGCCGCCGTGGTGCAGGCAGGTTTCGCAGGTGCGCCCGGCGCAGCGTCGCTGCAGGTGGTGGCGCGGCCGCTGTTCAACACCCGCGAGGGTTACGGCAGCGCCGTGGTGCCGGGCGTGGCACAGCTGATCGTGCAGCAGACACTGCTGATCGGCATGCTGGTCATGGCCGGCACGCGTCGCGAACGCCTGGGTCGGCTGGCGTTCTCGCGCCGCGGCCTGCTCGGCATCGCCGCCGCGTTCGCGCTGATCGGCATGTGCAGCATGCTGTACTACAACGGCCTGGTGATGTGGCTCCAGGACTATCCGCGTGGCGGCAATCCGCCCGGTACGCTGGTGGGCGGAGCGCTGTACGTGGCCGCGGTGGTGGCGTTCGCGCTGTTCGCGGGCAGTTTCTTCCGCACCCGCGAACGGCCCTTCCAGCTGATGCTGGTCACCGCGCTGCCACTGTTCTTCCTGTCCGGGCTGTCATGGCCGGCCGTGGCGATGCCACAGCCCCTGGCGTGGCTGGCGAGGCTGGTTCCCTCCACGCCCGGCATCAACCTGATGGTGAAGTTCAACCAGATGGGCGCAAGCTTCGCCGAGGCGCTTCCCGAGTTGTGCAACCTCGCTTTTTTGACACTGCTGTATGGCGCGCTGGCGGTATGGCGCTACGCCCCGGGGCGGGACGGCGCCTGACGGGCCGGTCACGGAGCACGGGGCGGGGGCGGCTTCTGCGCGGGTATCGGAGATCGTCTGCGCGCTGGATGTGCTGGCCGACAGTATTCCACGACGGCACAGGAGGCCGATGCCATGGATGCGCCTGGATCACGCCCCGCGGAGACGCTGACCTATTCCCCCCGAAGAGATCGGGCAGCGCGTAGCCCGGATAAGGCCGAAGGCCGCATCCGGGAACCTGCCACGCTGGACTGCCCCATTGCGCAGCCCGGCGGTGACGCCGCAGCGCGTGGCGGCGCCCTTGGCGTCGCCAGCGCTCCGGCATTGCAGCGGTGCGCTTCGCTTACCCAGGCTACATAGCGCGTGGCCCGGATAGCTCGCAGGCCGCATCGCGCCCCGGCGCCCCTGGGGTACGACGTCTCCACGGCCCCGCGCCCCTGAAGCACAACGCCTTTGCTCCCCTCTCCTCATGGAGAGGGACTGGGGGAGAGGATCGGTTTCCCCGTGCCGCGCGCTCCGCGCCACCCCAAGGCTCACGCCACAACCACCCCGCCGCTGGTCCACTTCGACCATGTCGACGCCAGATCCCCTGCACGCCATGCCGCTGTCCCTCGAAGACCGCGCCCGCGCGCGCCTGCACGGGCCGGCGCTGCCGCTGCCCGGTCGCGGCGACACACTGGCCCGCTGGCGTGCGCTTGCAGGCATCGGCGCCGAAGACCTTGCCCTGGCCAAGGTCCTCGAAGCCCACCACGACGCCCTCGCCATCCTTGCCGAGCTCGGCGCGCCTCGGCCCGCACCCGGCACCCTGCTCGCGGTCTGGGCCGCCGAAGGCCCCGAGTCCACCCTGGTGGTGCGCGATGGTCCCGGCAGTGCGCGCCTGCATGGGCGCAAGCCGTGGTGCTCGGGCGCCAGCTTCGTCGATGCCGCGCTGGTCACCGCCACCTCCGGCGACGCGCGCCAGCTGGTCCTGGTCGACCTGCGCCAGCCGGGCGTGCGCGTGCCCGCTCCGCAGTGGGAAGCCATCGGCATGGCTGCCATCCCCAGCGGTCCGGTGGAGTTCGATGCCGTGCCCTGCCAGCGCATCGGTGCGCCCGGCGCCTATCTCGATCGCCCCGGCTTCTGGCATGGCGGCGCCGGCGTGGCCGCGTGCTGGCTGGGTGCTGCCGTCGCCATCGCCCAGCGCATGGCCGATCCGGCGCGCGTCGCCCGCGATCCGCACCTGGCCGCCACCCTGGGCCGGGTCGACATGGCCCTCGGTGCCGCCACCGCGCTGATGCGCGAGCTGGCCGCGCGCATCGATGCCGCGCCCACGCTCCACCACCGGCGCGAAGTGGTGCGCCTGCGCTCGTTCATCGAACGCACCTGTACCGACGTGCTTGACGCCGCCGCGCGCGCCATGGGCCCCGGCCCGCTGTGCCGCGATGGCGAGCACGCCCGCCGCTGCGCCGACCTGCCCGTGTTCGTGCGCCAGAGCCATGCCGAGCGCGACTGGGCCGGCCTTGGCGCCGACGTCGCCAACCTCGATCCAGGATCCCGATGGCCGCTATGAACAACGACACCCCGCGCATCCACGGCGAAGGCGCATACGAATCCGCCTGGCGCGCCTCGGCCTGGCTGGCCCACCTGCCCGAGCGCAGCGCCACGCAGCTGCTGGAAGGCGCCCGCCGCCTGGTCCTGCTGTCGCCGCATCCGGACGACGAGACCCTGGCCTGCGCCGGCCTGCTGCACGCCGCGGGCGTCGCCGGTTTGCCTGTGCACCTGCTGTCGGTGACCGATGGCGAGGCCTGCTATCCCGGCCACGACTACTGGACCCCCAAGCGCCTGCGCGAGCAGCGCCCGCTGGAGCTGGAGCAGTCGCTGGCCGAGCTGGGCGTGCATCCCACCGTGCAGCGCCTGGGCCTGCCCGATGGCGGCGTGGCTGATCACGCCGACGATCTCGAACTGGCCTTGCACGCCGTGCTGCAACCCGGCGACCTGGTACTCGCACCCTGGGAAGCCGACGGCCATCCCGACCACGACGCCACCGGTCGCGCCGCGCTCGCCACCGTGGGCGAGGAACAGCGCCTGCTGCGCTATCCGGTCTGGGGCTGGCACTGGCTCGAGCCCGGGGCAGGGCAGCCGCCGTTCGATGCGGTGCGCATGCCGCTGGTGCCGGAAGCGGTGGCCCGCAAGCAGCGCGCCATCGCCTGCTTCCGCTCGCAGCTGGGCACCGGCGCGGCCGCCGTGCATGCGCCGATCCTGCCGCCGCACGTGGTGGAACGCTTCCACCGCCCGTTCGAGGTCTACCTGCCATGAGCCTGGCGGGTTACTTCGACCAGGTCTGGCAGGAAGGCGAGGATCCGTTCGGCTACCGCAGCCGCTGGTACGAGGCGCGCAAGCGCGCGCTGCTGCTGGCCGCGCTGCCACAGCCCAGGTTCGCCCGCGGCTGGGAGATCGGCTGCGCCAACGGCGAGCTCACCGCCGACCTGGCCGGCCGCTGCGACGATCTGCTCGGCACCGACCTGCACCCGCGCGCGGTTGCCGTGGCGCGCCAGCGCTGCGCCGAGCTGGCGCACGTGCGCATCGAGCGCATGGAGCATCCGCGGCAATGGCCGCAGGACCGCTTCGACCTGGTGGTGGTCGGCGAGATGGGCTACTACCTCGACGCCGACGCGCTGGACGTGTTCGCGCGCCAGCTGGCCACCAGCCTGCAGCCCGGCGCGGTCCTGGTCGCCTGCCACTGGCGTGCGGATTTCAACGGCCGCCGCACCAGCACCGACGAAGTGCACGCGCGCCTGGCCGTGATCGAAGGCCTGCGCTCCTGCGGTCACTACCACGACGAGGACTTCGTGCTGGACTGCTGGAGCAGCGATCCGGTCACCGTCGCCCAGCGCGAGGGCCTGCGGTGATCGGCGTCCTGGTGCCGGCGCACAACGAGCAGGCACTGATCGGCGACTGCCTGCGCTCGATCCAGCACGCAGCCGGCCATCCAGCGCTGCAAGGCGAGCCGGTGGAGATCGTGGTGGCCCTGGACAGCTGCAGCGACGACACCGCCGCCATCTGCGCCAGCCTGGGCGTGCGCACCATCGCCCTGGACGCGCGCTGCGTCGGCCAGGCCCGCCGCGCCGCCGCCGACACCCTGCTGCAGGCCGGCGGGCGCTGGCTGGCCTCCACCGACGCCGACAGCAAGGTCCCGCAGGACTGGCTGTCCGCCCAGCTGCAATGCGGCGCCGATGCCTTCTGCGGCACCGTGCGCGTGGCCGACTGGCTGGACTTCGCCGAGCGCGTCCGCGCCGCCTTCCTGGCCGACGAGCACTACGAGGACGACCACCCCCACGTCCACGGCGCCAACTTCGGCCTCAGCGCCGCCGCCTACCAGGCCGTAGGCGGGTTCCCCGCACTGGCGGCCCACGAGGACCGCGGGCTGCTCGATGCGCTGGAGCGGGCGGGGTACACCATCGCCCGCAAGGCCAATCCAGCGGTCACCACCAGCGCCCGGCGGGATGCGCGGGCGCGGCAGGGGTTTGGGGATTACCTGTTGGCTATCGAGACGGCTGTGGCGCGGGCGGCGCAGGGGCTAGCGGGCTCATAGCTGCCTCGCCTAAAGAATCGGATAGGGCGTGCCGACCTATTGATCATTGAAGCGTGGCCGGTGATCGAGATTCCAACCAGCAAGCTCACGGCCAGTTCGAGCGGTTCATCAGTCACCAGCTCGCGCGAAAGTCGAACGCCAGTCTTCATCCCGAGAACCGGGAATGGCTGGCTGCGGCGTGGGGTAGTCCCAGGGGTACATGAGGCGGGTCCCCGTGAGTCGCGCGGCGTAGCCGCGGACAGCATGGATACCAGCGCGCCAGAGAGCCGTGGTGCCTCTATCATTCTCACCTCTGGATCCCGGGCCGGGCGGCCCGACTCATTGTTGAACCGGGAAATCCCTTGAACCAGCAAGCTCTTTCTGCCTTCATCTGGTCCGTCGCGGACCTGCTCCGCGGCGATTACAGGCAATCAGACTACGGCAAGGTCATCCTGCCGTTCACCGTACTGCGCCGCCTGGACTGCGTACTGGCGCCGACCAAGGCCAAGGTGCTGGCCGAGTACAAGAAGAGGACCGAGGCCGGAGTCAACCCGGACCCGTTCCTGAAGCGCATCGTCGGCAGTGCTGGCTTCTACAACACCAGTCCGCTGGACCTGCCCACGCTGGTCGGCGACCAGGACCACATCCGCGAAAACCTGTACCAGTACGTGCAGGGCTTCTCGCCCGAGGCGCGCGACATTTTCGAGCGCTTCGAGTTCCACACCCAGGTCGAGCGCCTGGCTAAGGCCAACCTGCTTTACCTGGTCACCGAGAAGTTTGCCGGCATCGACCTGCACCCCGACCGGGTGGACAACGCGCAGATGGGGCACGTGTTCGAGGAGCTGATCCGCCGGTTCTCGGAACTGTCCAACGAGACCGCGGGTGAGCACTTCACGCCCCGTGAGGTGATCAAGCTGATGGTCAACCTCATCTTCATCGAGGACGCCGACGTGCTCACCCCGGGGAATGCCGTGGTGCGCACCGTGTACGACCCGACCGCAGGCACGGGCGGGATGCTCTCGGTGGCCGCCGAGCACCTGCTGGGACACAACCCGTCCGCGCGTCTCACCCTGTACGGACAGGAGCTCAATCCCGAGTCCTACGCGATCTGCAAGGCCGACATGCTGATCCGCGGCCAGGACGTGGCCAATATCGCCTTCGGCAACACATTGAGTGAGGACGGCTTTCCGACCCGCAAGTTCGACTACATGCTCTCCAATCCACCATTCGGCGTGGAGTGGAAGAAGGTCGAGAAGGCGATCCGTGCCGAGCACGAACAGCAGGGCTTCGCCGGCCGTTTCGGCCCTGGCCTGCCGCGCGTGTCTGACGGTTCCATGCTGTTCCTGCTGCACCTGGTGTCGAAGATGGCGCCGGTGGTGGACGGGCAGGGCGGCAGCCGCTTTGGCATCGTGCTCAATGGCTCGCCGCTGTTCACCGGCGGCGCCGGCAGCGGCGAGAGCGAGATCCGCCGCTACCTGCTGGAGAACGACCTGGTGGAGGCCATCATCGGCCTGCCCACCGACATGTTCTACAACACTGGCATCGCTACCTATGTCTGGATCGTCTCCAACAAGAAGGACGACGACCGCCGCGGCCATGTGCAGCTGATCGACGCCAGCGGCTTCTGGCGCAAGATGCGCAAGAGCCTGGGCTCCAAGCGCAAGGAGATGGGCGAGGAGCACATCGCCACCGTCACCCGCCTGTTCGGCGAGTTCACCGAGGCCGAGCTGGTCACCGCGCTGGATGCCAAGGGCCAGCCGCTGGGCGAGCCGGTGCTGGTCACCGCCACTGGTGCCGAATCACCGCCGGTAGCGCCCGAAGGCGGTCGCCTCAAGCGCGTGCCGATCAGCCGTGTGTTCGCCAACGAGGAGTTCGGCTACACCACCATCACCGTCGAGCGCCCGCTGCGCGACGAGGCCGGCAACATCGTGCTGGGCCAGAAGGGTAAGCAGAAGGGCAAACCGCAGCCGGACAGCGCCCTGCGCGATACCGAGAACGTGCCGCTGGGACAGGACATCCAGGCCTATTTCGAGCGTGAGGTGCTGCCGCATGCGCCAGACGCCTGGATCGACGAGGCGAAGACAAAGGTGGGCTACGAGATCCCGTTCAGCCGGCACTTCTACGTATTCGAGCCGCCGCGCCCGCTGGAAGTGATCGATGCGGAGCTGAAGGAGGTCGCCGCCAACATCATGCGGATGCTGGGGGAGATGGCGGAATGAGTCTGCCGAGGTATCCGGATTACAAGGACAGTGGGGTGGCGTGGCTGGGTAAGATGCCGGCTCACTGGGATGTAGCGCCGCTGAAACGCTTTCTCGACATTGAGAATGGTGCTGACTACAAAGCCATAGAGGCGGACGAGGGGTATCCGGTACTTGGTTCCGGTGGACGCTTCGCGTCCGCGACCGACTACATCTACGACGGTGAGTCCGTGCTTCTTGGTCGAAAAGGCACCATTGATAAACCTTTGTATGTCACCGGGAGATTCTGGACCGTCGATACGATGTACTGGTCACGGATCCGTTCAACCGCCTGTGGTCGGTACTGCTACTACGCGGCGACCACCATTCCGTTCGGCATGTACTCGACTAACACTGCATTGCCGAGCATGACAAAAGGCGCGCTTGATGCTCACCGAATGTCGTGCCCGCCTCTTGGCGAACAGCGTGCGATATCTAGATTCCTCGATCGCGAAACCGCCAAGGTCGACGCGCTGATCGCCGAGCAGGAAAAGTTGCTGGCGCTGCTGGCCGAGAAGCGCCAGGCCACCATCTCCCACGCCGTCACCCGCGGCCTGGATCCCAACGTCCCGATGAAGGACTCCGGCATCGCCTGGCTGGGCGAGGTGCCTGTGCATTGGAATACTAGTCGGTTGAAGTATTTGACCGACGCTATCTTCGACTGCCCTCACTCAACCCCGATCTACGATGCTGACGGAGCCTACCTGGTCATCCGCACGGCGGACCTTGATCGTGGTGTCCTGATCAAGGAGGACCTGTATCGGGTCTCTCAGTCTGAGTACGAGGAGCGGATCCGTCGCTCAAGGCTGGAAGAGGGTGACATCGTCTATGGCCGGGAAGGTGAAAGATGGGGTCACGCCGCGCTCGTTCCCGAGTCGGATCGCTATTGCCTGGGGCAGAGAATGATGCAGTTTCGCCCATCTGCAGAGGTCTGTCCGCGATTCTTGATGTGGCAGCTCAATAGTGTCGGAATCTATCGGCAGGGAGAACTGGACACAGTTGGCGCGACGTCGCCTCATGTCAATGTAAGTACGATCAGAAACTTCCAGTTGACCGTTCCACCGCTGGTTGAGCAAAAGGCGATTGCCGCTTTCCTCGAAAGGGTGGCTTCAAGCTTTGATTCCCTGGACGCAGAAGCTAGAAGAGCGATTGATCTGCTGAGGGAGCGTCGAAGCGTTCTCATCGCTGCTGCGGTTACGGGGCAGATAGACGTGCGCGGACTTGGTGAAGCGGAGGCTGCCTAATGCGAGCCGAGAGCTTCATCGTGGATGGTTGCCTGCCGGATATCGAGTACCGCACCACCGCGCCGGAGGAGATCGTGTGTCCGCGCGTCACCCGGCGCGATGGCGTGCCCGTGGTCTACCTGCACAACGAGCGCGCCGCCGCCCATAAGGGGTTCGTCCCCGTCGCCGAGTTCCTGCGCCGGCTGGCAAGGCGTGAGCCGAACCTGGCCTGCACCGGTTACCGCGCCAATGGAAGACAGACCACGATCTCCTTCAACAAGGACGACCGGGTGACGCTGTCGCCCCGGCTGCAAGCGTGGTTGTCGACGCTGGCAGCGCCACGCGAAGGCAAGAGCGCAGCCGTGGTCGGGTTTCTCGCCAACCTGATGCCGCTCTACACGCATGAGGACCGAGATGGTGTCTGGTGCGCACGCTCGCTGCAGGACGGCACCCTCATCCTCCCGGTAGACGAATCGGACTGGGACGAGGAGCGCGGCACGGTGCGCGTCCACTGGCAGGGTGATGCCGCGCGGCAGTCCCAGGTGGATGGCGACCAGATCGCCACCCTGGCGCTGGAGCGGTACGTCCGCCTGCATGGCACGGGCGCTTCGGAAGAGGCGATCGCCGCCGAACTCTGGTACATGGCCCGGCATTTCCATCACAAGACCGGCTGCCACGTGTACCTGCCGCAGCTGCCCGATCCGCCTGACGCGATGGCGCGGCTGCGGCGAAAAGCCGGCGAGATTGGACAGGACGTTCTGATCAATCTGCTGACGTCGTGAAAGAGCCCTGGCTGCGTCATGTACCCGCCGTGTTCCGGGCATTGGCCGACCCGGAGCTCCGGGCTGGTGTGTCGCGGCCCGGTAATGCGTCTTTCGAGGACGCCTGTGCGTACTGGGGCGCGCTGCACTACCTGCTGAGCAATGTGCTGGGCTGGAGGGATGTGGGCGGTGGCCTCGGCTGGTGGTACGCGAGCGGAAAGCCCGTACAGGATTCCCCCGTGCTGGCGCTCGTCAGCGAGGTCTGGGGCGAAGACGACCTGATCGATTACTACGCGGCCTGGACATGGCTCCCGGCCGGGGTTGGATACCTGCGCTCCCAGGCGCAGGACCCGTTCAACGGTCCCTCACCGACCTGGCTGGCGCAGCACTCGCGCTGGCCGGACGAGGACTGGTGGCGGGCCTTCGTCCGTCGTGGCCAGGTGCACCACCACGATCCGTTCTATGGCGGCAGCGATCCCCTGCATCTGGCCGCACATGCAGGCCCGTGTCTGGACACACCATCGGCTGATCCGCTGGTGCAGAGGTATGCGGCGCAGCGCAGGGTGGTGCTGGTCACGAGCGGGCTGGCACATTGGCTGGCCGATCTGGAGCGGCTGCACGGGCAGCTTCCGCCACTTGGGGACCGCTCCTGGAGGATCGAGGTGTTCGATCGCACCGTCGGCTGGCTGGGGGAGTATCGCCGCAGCCGGGTCACCGGCCGCTGGTTCACCGGCAAGCACAGCATCCATATGCAGGGGAAAGGACAGTCATGACGCACACGTTGACGGCCAAGGAACAACCACTGGCCAAGATTTTCAGCGACGAGTACATGTTCTCGATACCGGCCTACCAGCGGCCGTACTCGTGGGGCGTGGACCAGGCGCAGGAACTGCTCGACGACCTCCTGGGCTACATGCGCACAGGCGGCACGAAGTTGGAGGACATTCCGCCGTACTTCCTCGGCAGCCTGGTGCTGATCAAGGAGGAGTCCTCGCCGAAGGCGCAGGTCGTGGATGGCCAGCAGCGGCTGACCACGCTGACCCTGCTGCTGGCCTGCATCCGGGCCGTTGTGTCGGACGAGAACGTGCGCAGGGGCATCACGCGGCGCATCTACGACCAGGGCGACATCGTCTCGGCCACCGAGAACCACTATCGGCTGACCCTGCGCGAGCGCGACAGGCAGTTCTTCCGCGAGCGCGTGCAGCACGAAGGCGGCATCGAACAGCTGGTCGCTGGCAACGAGGCGCTGCCCGACAGCCAGCAGCGGCTGCGTGACAATGCGCGGCACTTCATGGCGGTACTGCGCGATCTGGAGCCTGCCGCGCTGGTGCGGCTGGTCCAGTTCATCGTCACGCGCTGCTACCTGGTGGCTGTCGCGACACCGGACCTGGATTCGGCGTACCGGATCTTCGGTGTGATGAACAGTCGTGGCCTGGACCTGACGGCCACCGACATCCTCAAGGCGGAGATCATCGGTGCGCTGCAGGACATGGCGCGAAAGACGTACACCGACAAATGGGAAGCATTGGAGTCAGACCTGGGACGCGATGGTTTCGGCGAACTGTTCAGCCACATCCGCATGGTGTACCGCAAGGCCAAGCCGAAAGGGACCTTGCTCAAGGAGTTTCGCGACCACGTGGCGCCAGCGGACCCGGCCGCGTTCATCGACAAGGTGCTGGAGCCGATGGCCCAGGCATATCGCGAGATCAGCGATGCTGACCACGCCAGTACGCGTCATGCCGAGGCGATCAACGATGCGCTGCGCTGGCTCAACCGGTTGGAGTTCAAGGACTGGATGCCTCCCGCGCTTGCGCACTTCACGCGCCACAAGGGAGATCCGGACGCGCTGCTTGCGTTCGTGACCGGCCTGGAGCGGCTGGCGTACTCGATGCTGGTGCGCAAGGCGGGCGTCAATGAGCGCATCGAGCGGTTCTCGCGGCTGACGGCGGCGGTCGAAGCCGGTGACGATCTGGCGCAGCCCGGGTCTGCACTGCAGCTCTCGCCGCTGGAGCAGCACGAGATGTACACGATGCTGGATGGGCCGCTGTACCGGACGCATTCGGCGCGTGCGCTGGGCGTGATCCTGCTGCGACTGGACGCCTTGGTATCCGATGGCAGCAAGACCATGCAGCACGACCAGGTCACGGTGGAGCACGTGCTGCCGCAGACGCCGCGCCCGGACAGCACCTGGGTGAAGTGGATGCCAAGCGAGCAGGAACGCCAGGGTTGGGTGCACCGGTTGGGCAATCTGGCGCTGCTCAACCGCAAGAAGAACAGCAGTGCCAGCAACTATGAATTCGACCGCAAGAAGCAGGCCTATTTCAGCAAAGGGGGCGCGTGTGCGTTTCCGCTGACCACCCAGGTGCTGCAACAGGCCGAGTGGAACGGGTCTGTGCTGCAGGCGCGACAGGCATCGCTGCTCAAACTTGCCGAGGATCACTGGCAGCTGGTCACGCGTGCTGCGGCTGCGAAATCTCCGGCGGCGACGACCGCGTCAGAAGCGGAGTCGCCTGTATTCGTACTCGGCGGCTTGAATCACCAGATCCAGGCGACGGGCAGGCAAGTGGATGGCCAGTTTGTGGTGCTTGCTGGGTCGCGCGCACGGGCGGACTGGGTGGGCGTCGACGGCGGTTACAAGTTCCTGCACCAGGATCTGGTCGACAACGGCACGCTGGCACCGCCAGTGGGTGAAGCACGCGAGTTCCTGCGCGATACCTGGTTCAGCAGTCCGAGCGCAGCCGCGGCGGTGGTATGGGGTCGATCAGCGAACGGGCGCATGAGCTGGCGCGTGCAGGCCACGGGGCAGACTTTCGCCGAGTGGGAGGAGGGCGTTCCTGCAGGCGAGTCGGATGAGGACGAGGGGGAAGACGACGCCAGGGAGGACCTGTACCGCCGCTTCTGGGACCAGTTCCTGGCCAAGGCCAATGCGCGCGGCGCGTTGTTCCAGCGGCGTACCCGCAGCGCGAACCCTTGGCTCGGGGTCGGACTGGGGCGCAACGGGTTCCGTCTGAACGTGGCCATGACCCGTGGCGAGGCGCGGGTGACCTGCCTGATCCATCACGAAGATGGCGGTACGGCCCTGTTCGATGCACTGCACGCCCATCGTGCCGAGATAGAGGAGGCGTTCGGCATGCCGCTGGACTGGGCCGGCTTGGCCGAACAGAAGCGTTCCCGAATCCGTTCCACCACCGAGGGAGGCTGGCTGGTGCCCGAGTCGGAGTGGCCTGAACTCCATGATCGGCTGGTCGACCTGGCGTATCGGATGGACGCGGCTCTGCGCTCCCGGATCAACGCGCTATGAGGCTGGCTTGCATGCTGGTTGCCTACAAGGCAACAATCGTTGCCACATGAGCAACACATCAGCCTTGATGGACCTTCTTTTCGGCCAGACCCGTCAGGCGGTTCTGGCCGTGCTGCTGCTGCAGCCGGAGGCCAGCTTCCACCTTCGGGAGCTGGCCAGGCTCACCGGCAGCCACGCCGGCACGCTGGGGCGTGAGCTGGAGAAGCTGGTCGGTGCCGGGCTGCTGGTCCGGCGCGAGCAGGGCAACCAGGTGCGCTACCAGGCCAACCGGGCGTGCCTGCTGTACGACGAGCTGGCAGCGATGTTCCGCAAGACCCATGGCGCCGTGCCGGTCCTGCGCGAGGTGCTTGCGCCGCTGGCTTCCGCGATCGAGGCGGCCTGGATTTTCGGCTCGGTGGCCCGGGGCACGGAAGTGGCCGGCAGCGATGTGGACCTGCTGGTGCTCGGGGACGTGGGGTTTGCCGACATCGTGCGCGCCATCCACCCGGCGCAGATCGAACTGGGTCGGGAGATCAATCCTGTGGTGTACTCCGGCCGGGAGTTCCGGCGGAAGCTGGCCGCAGGCGATGCATTTGCCAGACAGCTGCTGGACGGGCCGAAGTTGATGGTGACAGGGGACAGGGATGACATTGGAGAACCTGCTGGCGATCCGCCAGTTGCAGACGCACGCGGCTGAGCCGGCTGCGATCCGGAGGCTGCTGGAAGCGGCACGCCGCAACCTGGCCGATGCGCGGGTGGAGAGCATCAGTGCGGACAGCCGCTTCGACGCGGCCTACAAGTGCGCGATGCAATGCGCGATGCTGGGGCTATGGGCGCGGGGCTACCGTACCTCCACCAGCCAGCCGGGCCACCACCAGACCGCGATCCAGTGCCTGGGACACACGATGGGCGTGGCGGCCGAAGACATCATCGTGCTCGATGCCTTGCGCAGGAAGCGAAACCTGAGCGACTACGAAGGCGACCCGGTCTCCGAGGCCACGCTGGCCGAAGCGCTATCGTAAGCCGCGCGGCTGCTGGCGCACACCGAGGCGTGGCTGCGCGCCAACCTGCCGGACGCGATGGGGGATGCATGAACCTGCACCAGGAACACCACTTCGAGCGCGAGATCTGCGAGCACCTGGCCAGCAGTGGCTGGCTCTACGCCGAGGGCGACGCGGCGCATTACGACCGGCAGCACGCCCTGTACCCGCCGGATCTGGTCGCCTGGCTCCAGGCCACCCAGCCGGACAGCTGGCAGGCACTGGCAAAGGCCCACGGCCCGCAGGCCCAGGCTGTGCTGGTGCAGCGCATCCGCAAGAACCTCGATGAACGCGGCACCCTGGAGGTGCTGCGCCGCGGGGTGGAGATGGTAGGGCTCAAACGCCCGCTGTCACTGGTGCAGTTCCGCCCAGCCCTCGCGTTGAACCCGGTGATCGAGCAGCACTACGCGACCAACCGGCTGCGCGTGGTGCGTCAGGTCAAGCACTCGGCCAACAAGCCCAATGACTGTGTCGACCTGGTGTTGTTCGTCAACGGCATCGCCGTGGCCACGGCCGAGCTGAAATCCGACTTCACCCAGTCCGTGGGGGATGCGGTCGACCAGTACCGGTTCGATCGTGACCCGCATCCCAAGGGCGGCTTGGCGGAGCCGCTGCTGGCCTTTCCCGGAGGGGCACTGGTGCACTTCGCCGTAAGCCAGTCCGAAGTGATGATGACGACGCGACTCGCGGGCGCTGGGACTACCTTCCTGCCGTTCAATCGCGGCAATGCCGGCGGTGCGGGCAATCCCCCGGATCCCGAGGGTCCAGCCACCCGTTACCTGTGGGAGGAAGTTTGGGCCCCGGACAGCTGGCTGGAAATCCTGGGGCGCTACCTGATCGGAAAGCGCGACAGCAAGAAGCAGCTGAAGACGATCATCTTCCCGCGCTACCACCAGTTGGATGCGACCCGGAAGCTGGTGGCCGACGTGCGCGCCAGTGGCCCGGGACAGCGCTATCTGATCCAGCACTCGGCAGGTTCTGGAAAAACCAACTCGATCGCCTGGTCTGCACACTTCCTCGCCGACCTGCATGATGCCGGCAATGCGAAGATGTTCGACAGCGTGCTGGTGGTGTCCGACCGCACGGTGCTGGACTCGCAGTTGCAGGAAGCGATCTTCGACTTCGAGCGCACAACCGGGGTTGTGGCTTCCATTACCGGCGAGCAAGGTAGCAAGAGCGCCCAGCTGGGCGAGGCGCTCAAGGCTGGCAAGAAGATCATCGTCTGCACCATCCAGACTTTCCCGTTTGCGCTCAAGGCCGTGCAGGAGCTGGCAGCTACCGAGGGGAAGAGGTTTGCGGTCATCGCCGACGAGGCGCATAGCTCGCAGACCGGGCAGGCGGCAGCGAAGCTCAAGGAGCTGCTGAGCGCGAAGGAATGGGAAGAACTGCAGGACGGTGGGGAGATCGACACCGAAACGCTGCTTGCTGCGCAAATGGAGGCACGCAGTGCCCAGTCCGGACTGACCTATGTCGCCTTCACTGCTACCCCAAAGGCCAAGACGCTCGAACTGTTCGGACGCACCGGGCCCGATGGCCTGCCGCAGCCGTTCCATGTGTACTCGATGCGCCAGGCCATCGAGGAAGGTTTCATTCTCGATGTCCTGAGGAACTACACGCCCTACAGCCTGGCTTTCCGGCTGGCCCACAACGGCAAGGAGTTCGACAACGCCGAGGTGGAGCGCAGCACGGCCATGAAGGGGATCATGCAGTGGGTTCGCCTGCACCCCTACAACATCGCGGCCAAGGTCCAGGTCGTGGTGGAGCATTACCGCGAGAACGTGCAGCCGCTACTGGAAGGCCGGGCAAAGGCCATGGTGGTGGTAGCCTCGCGCCGCGAGGCCGTGCGCTGGCAGAAGGCCATCCGCGAGTACATCACCCGTCGTGGCTACCCGTTGGACGTGCTGGTGGCATTCTCCGGCGAGGTGGACGATCCGGAGACGTTCCCCGAGCCGGTGACTGAGGGTAGTGCGCTCCTCAATCCGGGCTTGAAAGGCCGCGATATCCGGGAGGCGTTCGCTCTCCCCGAGTATCACCTGTTGCTGGTGGCCAACAAGTTCCAGACAGGATTCGACCAGCCCCTGCTATGTGGCATGTACGTGGACAAGAAGCTGGGGGGCATCCAGGCCGTGCAAACCCTGTCGCGGCTCAATCGTGCTTATCCGGGCAAGGACACCACCTACATCCTGGATTTCCAGAACGACACGGACGAGATCCTGCAGGCGTTCCGGACCTACTACGAGACGGCTGAGCTGGAAGCGACAACCGATCCGGATCTGGTGTTCAGCTTGCGGGCCAAGCTCGACGCTGCCGGCCACTACGACGACTACGAGGTTGAGCGCGTGGTCAAGGTCGAGCTTGACGCTGGTGCAAAGCAGTCGCAGCTGGTGGCTGCCATCCAGCCCGTCGCGGATCGCCTGCTCAAGCAGTACAAGGCTGCCGCCGAGGATTTGGCCAAGGCGCAGGCGGCAGGGCAGTCGCAGGCTGCGGACGATGCCAAGGACAAGCTGGATGCCTTGCTGCTGTTCAAGGGCGACATGGGGGCATTCAACAGGATCTACGCGTTCCTGTCGCAGATGTTCGATTACGGCAACACCGACATCGAGAAGCGGTTCCTGTTCTATCGCCGTCTTCTGCCGCTGCTGGAGTTCGGGCGCGAGCGTGAAACGGTGGATCTGTCCAAGGTGGTCCTGACCCACCACACGCTGCGTAACCGCGGTAAGCAGACGCTTTCCCTCTCCAGCGCCGAGCCGTATCCGCTTTCGCCAATGGAGGCGGTAGGCAGTGGTGGGGTGCGGGAAAAGGAGCACGCCTACCTTGCAGAGATCATTGAACGGGTCAACGGCTTGTTCGAAGGGCAGATCACGGACGACGACCAGCTGCAGTACGTGAATGGAGCGATCAAGGGCAAGTTGCTGCAGAACGCGACCCTGGCGCAGCAGGCGGCATCCAACTCCAAGGAGCAGTTCGGGAATTCTCCGGATCTGTCCCGTGCCCTGGTGGACGCGATCATCGACGCATTCGAGGCCCATGCCACGATGAGCCAGCAGGCGCTGGACTCCAAGCGCGTCCAGGATGGATTGAAGGACATCCTCCTGGGGCCGGGACAGCTGTACGAATCTCTCCGGGCGCGTGCCGGTTCCGGACAGAGCGCAGGATTGTCCGGCTAGGTCGCTTTGCATGCTCGCGCCGTGGGCGCTGGTGTATGGGTTTGCCCCTTGGTCGCGTTCCAGCACATCAGTGCATGGCTCGGAGCTTCGCCCTCAAGGCTCCGGAGCCTCGTGATCGAGGTTCTGGGCTTTGGCCACAGGTCTTTGTGCCTTGCGATCAAGGCTCCAAGCCTTACGCACAAGCCTCCGAGCCTCGCCCGCAAGCCAAAACGCTCCGGACTCCAAGGCTTTTCGGCTTGCGCTCGGGGCTTTGAGCCTTGCGCTTGGGGCTGGTGAGCCTTGCGCGCAAGGCTCCGGGCTTTGCGATCGAGGCTCCGAGCCTTGCACCTGGACCTCGGAGCCTTGCGTTTGCAAGGCCTAAAGCCTTGCGCACAAGGCCCCGGGCTCCGGCTGCAAGGCTCTGAGCCTCGCGTGCAAGGCTCCGGGCTTTGCGCGCAAGGCTGGGGAGCCGGACGGTCGGGGCTCGGAGCCTTGCGGGTAGGGCCCGGGCAGCGGTGTGCGGACTGGCCCGTGGGGCGCTCCGGGCTGTGGGAGCCGGCAATGAGCAGATGAGCCTCGGCGCCCGGCGTCGCGGTGTCATGTCGACCGGATCCGCGGCGGATGTCGGGCTTTTCCGACACCACTCGACACGGCGGAAAGGTGCAAGCAGTACTGGCAGGCCGGAAGTCTTTTGTGCGTCAGTAGCTTGCGTTTGTCTGATGCCGCGATTGCAGGTTTTCTGGCAAGCCGATGCGCCGGAATCTGACAGGACTTTCGGAGTGGGCTTGGCACGGGGCGCCTGGAGGGTGCCGGAATTTTCCGAGGTGACTTCGGCAATTTCCTGCACGAAATTCAGTCGCCCGCTGATGGCGGGAGCGCGGAGAGGCCGCCAGCGTCTGCGGGCCGGCATGAGGGCCGGTATCACTGACAAGGAGATGAAATGAGCCAGAACCTCATCGACTTCGAGCTGTCCTCCGAGTCCCTGGCCGGGATCGACGAGGCCATCAGCCGGCTGGAGACGCACCTGGTGATGCTGCGCGACCTGGACCCGACCATGCGTCGCAACCTCACCAAGATGGGCGACAAGTCCGAAGCGTTCTGCCGCCAGGCGCTGGTGGCCTTCGAGCAGAACCCGGAGGTCCTGCCGCGCAACTTCAACCTCGATGGCTACCGCCGCGACCTGGCGGCGATCGACGCAGTGCGACCGCTGCGTCAGCGCCTGGCGCGCCTGCTCGAGCGCCTCTCAGACACCGAGATGGCCCTCGGTAGCGACCTGATGACCGCTTCCCTCGAGGGCTACGCGGTGCTGAAGGTCTCCGGCAAGGGCGAAGGCCTGGACCACCTGCGCCAGGCCCTGTCGGCCCGCTTCGCCCGCCGCCGGCGCAGCAGCAACGATCAGACGTCGGAACCGGCGCCGGAACCGGTGCAGTGACCGGGGAAGGGCCTTGGAAGGCCACCTTCGGGTGGCCTTCTTGGGCTGCTCCAGATACCTGTTGACGACTTGCTGGCTCCCGAAGAATGCTGCCGGCCAATCGCAGCACACGGGGGCAGGGGATGAGCGTGGAATTGACGGCGACGGGTGGCCTTATCGAGCTCAACGATCTGCTCGGGAAGGCAGGCATCGATCCGGAAGCCACCCTGGTGATGCGCCATCGTCCTGCCGAAAAGACACTCCGCGAAGTGCTCCCATGGTTGGCCGCCGATCGCCACGACCTCTACAACGCCTACCAGAGCCAGCACGGCCCGCGGGTGGAGGCTGCCTTGCAGCGGGCCACTTACCTGGTTTCCCTGATAGGGCACGAGGCCGGCGCTGCGCTTTTCGTGGGGATCTACCGCGTGGCTGGGGAGCAGGTCGTCAGCCGGGAGGCCCTGGAGACCACACCGCATATGCAGGAGCTTTTTGCGCTCGGATGCGGTGGGCCGGAGCGGGAATCGTTGCTGCGCTTTGACTTGCAGCTGGCGCCGGCGCTTGCGGCGTGGAAGGGCCGGCTGGTGCTGACCTGGCCCGGCATCGAGCGGTCCTGGTGGCGCTGGGCGGATCGCAACGTCATCCCGGTTCGGGCGATCCACGAGGAAAGCATGCTGGTCCGCAAGGTGCCGGACTGGCAGCAGCTGGTGCTGCGCTGGGAGGAGCTGGCGGTACTGCCGACGAGCTGGAAGGCGGCGCTGTGCCAGTGGCGCGGCATCTACTACATCTTCGACCGTCAATCCGGAAAGGGTTACGTCGGATCGGCCTACGGCGCGGACAATATCCTCGGCCGCTGGCAGGGATACGCGAAGGACGGACACGGCGGCAACAAGCTCCTGCGCGGATGCCGCAAGGAGAACCTGGAGTTCTCGATCCTGCAGCGCGTCGGACCGGATATGCCTGCGGCCGAGGTGATCGAGATCGAAGGCCACTGGAAGCAGCGCCTGCATACCCGCGCGCCGTACGGCTTGAACGACAACTGATCCTTGCTGCCTGCGGCAGCGCGGCCCCGGGGCGGGTATCCTGATCCGCCTTTCAGAACACGCGGTGCCCGCCATGGCCAAGGCCATCAACCCCCTCCAGGAACAGCTGCTCAAGGCCGGGCTGGTCAAGAAGTCCAAGGTGGCCGAGGTGGCGCGCGAGCAGGCCAAGGCGCGCAATGCCAAGGGCGGGGCGGCCGGTCCCAGCGAGATCGAGCTGGAGGCGCAGCGGGCGCGGGCCGAGAAGGCCGAGCGCGACCGGGCGCTGGAGGCCGAGCGCAAGGCGCAGGCGCAGCGTCGCGAGCTGCAGGCCCAGGCCAGGCAGATCGTGCGCGACCGCAAGCTGCCGCGCAGTGGCGAGCTGGAGTACCGCTTCACCGCCGTCGGGGTGATTCGGACCCTGCTGGTGGACGAGGACCAGCGCCGCAAGCTGGCCTCCGGCGCGCTGGTGATCGTCGCGGCGGGCGAAGGCTACGAACTGCTGCCGCGGGTGGCCGCCGACCAGGTGCGCCAGCGCGACGAGTCCATGATCGTGGTCGACCACGGCCAGGCCTCGACCGAGGCCATCGACCCGGACGACGAGGACGCGGCGTACTACGCGCAGTTCAAGGTGCCTGACGACCTGATGTGGTGAGGGGGGCAAAAACCGGGGTCAGAGTCACTTTTCCCGGCTCTCCCGCCGGACTGCCCGCCCGCGCTGGGGAAAAGTGACTCTGACCCCGGTTGACCCTGGCCCGTTTGACTCTGACCCCGGTTCTGGCGAGACGTCCACCTGGTCCAGCCGCCAGTGCAGGTCGCGGGCGAGCTGGCGGATCTCCTGGGCCTGGGCAGCGCTGAGGCTGGCGTTGTCCAGCAGCACGATGCCGGAGAGGTGGAAGCCTTCCTCGTGCAGGCGCACGGCGCAGCCTTCGACCCAGGGCAGGGCGGAGATCCGGCGGCGCAGTTCGTCGGGCAGGGGATCGGGATCGCTGCGGTCGAGCTTCTGCGGACGGGCATCGTGCAGGTCGCGCACCGCGGCGCGCAGGTTGCTGGCACCGTCGTGCAGCACGCTGCCGGCGATGAACAGCGCCGCGGCGGCATCGGCCCACCACCAGCCCATGCCGATGCCGGCCACGCCGGCGATGCCCGCCAGGCCGGTCATCCAGTCGGCCTTGCCCACGTCCGCATCGGTGTGCAGCGGCTTGAGGCTCAGCTGCTCGGCCATCTTCATCTTCTTGCGGCCGAGGATCACCGGCGGTACCACCGAAACCACCATGGCCGCCATCATGATCCAGCCCTGCCACACCACGTGGCCGCCGAACACCATGGTGCCGACGACGGGGCGGGTGGCGGTCAGCAGGGTGTGCAGGCCGTCGTAGACCAGGGCCAGGCCGACGCCGGTCAGGGCCACCGACGAGATCAGGAAGTTGACGTCGAACGCCCGCTCGCGGCCGGTGGTGTACTCCTCGTCCACGCCCTTGCGGCGGAAGCGGCTGGCGACCAGGAAGGCGGCCGGCGGCACCAGGCTTAGGAGGTCCTCGACCAGGGCGGTCTTCATCGCCTGCGAGCCGCCCATCACGAAGTACATCATCGTCGCCACCAGGCCCATGACCCCGAGGGTCCACCAGCACAGGTGTTCGGCGCGGCGCAGGGCTTCGCGCTGCTGTTGGGGAAGTTCGCGCGGAGGCGGGCGGCGGCCGTCGCGGCTCATTGCGCGCCCTCCCGTTCCACCAGGTATTCGTCGAAGGACAGATGCCAGGCCGACTGGCCCGGTGGCAGGGCGATGCGGCGCTCGGGCATGGGGCCGTCGGGTCCGGCGCGCAGGCCCAGCGGTCGGGACCAGCCGACCTTGGGCTTCCATGGCGAATCCGCATCATGGCCGCCGACAACCGCATGCAGGCGGGCGCGCTCCAGTTCGCGCATCAGCGCGTCATGCCCGCCGGGCTTCCATTCGACGCGGTAGCCATGCGCATCGGCAAAGCGCTGCACCAGTTCGGCTTCCGGGCCAGAGACGCGGCCGTCGTCGCCCACCACCACCCAGGGTGGATCGTCGCTGGCGCCCACGCGCATGGCGTGCTGCGCGGCCTGCGTGCTGAGGTCGTCGGCATCGCGCGGGTAGGGGCCGCAGCCGGCCAGCGTGGCCGAGGCCAACATCACCCACGCCATGGCACGAATGCGATGCATGGCCGCCCTTATGGACGCAGCGGGGTGAACGGGCCGTCAGGCCGGCAGAAACTGGGGTCAGCAGCGATAAACGGGGTCAGAGTCACTTTTCCCGGGTCTTCGGCGGGCAAGCCCGCAGGACAGCCCGAAAAGTGACTCTGACCCCGTTTAGCGACAGCCGGATCACATGCCGGCAACGCTTGCGGTGGGAACCTGCGGCGAAATCCCGGTCACCGCCGATGCATCTCATCCAGCTGTTCCTGCCCCTGCGCGACAACGACGGCCAGGCGTTCCCGAAGGCGATGTACGACGAGGTCCGCGCAGACCTGGCCGAGCGATTCGGTGGTGTCACCGCGTTCGTGCGTTCCCCGGCCTTGGGCCTGTGGGAGGACGACGACGGCGACGTGCAGCGCGACGACGTGGTCCTGCTGGAAGTGATGACCGACCACGTCGACCACGGCTGGTGGGCCGCCTACCGCAAGCGGCTGGAGCAGCGCTTCCGCCAGGACGAGGTGCTGGTCCGCGCCACCCGCGTCGAACGCCTCTAGAAAAACCGGGGTCAGAGTCGAGTTTTGGGGGTATTCCTACCCGCGCCATGGCGACAACTGCCCGGGACGCCGTGGCTGTCTGCAGCGGGACACTGCGACTTCGGCATCCAGCCAGTACCCGTTCGTGTCGGTCTTTTCCCAAAAGTGCACTCCGACCCCGGGGGACCCCGGCCGCCTGTCGCCGGATCTCCTCGCGGCGTAAGCTCGTGTCAGCTTTCTCCTAAAAGTGCACTCTGACCCCGGTTTTGGAGGTTTTGATGGCCTATACCAACCACTATCCTGAAACCGAGCCCTCGCGTGCCGAGGTGGATGCGCGCGGGGAGGTGTTGCTGCTGGAGTTCGGGGCGCCGTGGTGCCCGCACTGCCAGGGCGCGCAGTCGGCGATCGAGGCTTTCGTGGCCGAGCATCCTCATCTGCAGCACATCAAGGTCGAGGATGGCCGCGGCAAGCCGCTGGGGCGCTCGTTCAAGGTCAAGCTGTGGCCGACCCTGGTGCTGCTGTATCGGGGCGAGGAACTGGCGCGGGTGGTGCGCCCGGTGGCCGGGGAGGACCTGGAGCCGCTGCGCGGGGCGATGGTCGGGGGCTGAGGCGTGGTGATGAAGTATCCCGGCGTGATGGTGGTGGTGTCGCTCGCGCTCGCGGGTTGCGCGGGTACGGCGGAGCGGAGCGGGCGGGATGCCGCCGTGGGCGAAGCGGCGGAAGCCGCCGTGGCCGCCTCGCCAGCGGCGTCGTCTGCCTCCACGGCGGCGCCGGCAACGCCAGCGGTCGCCGATCCGCTTGCGCGCTTCGCCACGCCGGCCGAAGGCATCCGTTCCGGCGGCCGGATCAGTGCCGCGGACCTGCCCGCGCTGCAGGCGGCCGGCATCACCCGGGTGATCGACCTCACCCCCGATGCCGAGACGCCCGATTTCGACGAAGCGGCCGCCGTGCGCGCCGCCGGCCTGCGCTATGACAACCTGCCCATCGCCGGGCCGGCCGACCTGGACCGCGTCGCGGTCCAGGCCTTCGATGCGCTGCTGGCCGAAGGCCAGGGCCGGACCCTGGTGCATTGCGCCAGCGGCAACCGCGTCGGCGCACTGGCCGCGTTGCGCGCGGCCTGGCTGCAGGGCGCCGACGACGACGCGGCCCTCGCCGAGGGCCGGCGCTGGGGTCTTACCGGGCTGGAGCCGGTGGTGCGCCAGCAACTGCTGCGCGAGCGCTGCCTGGCCGAAGCCGGTAGCGCCGCCCATGCAGGCGATGCCACGCGTTGCGACGCCGGCTGAGACGGCTCAGGCCTTGCGTGCGCTGAGGAAGGTCCACAGGTCCTGGTAGGACGGCACCAGCACGTCCTGCTCGCAGCGCTCCACGAAATGCGCGTCCACCGCCTGCCGGATCAGCGGCAGCACCTCGCGGCGCAGGATGCGGTCGGCTGCATCGTCGCGGCCGTGCCCGCAGCACTGCATGCTCAGCACGCCGCCCGGGCGCAGGGCGCGCGCGATATGGCCGATGATGCCGGTGATGAATTCGGCGCGCGACTGGCCCTCGCGCACCGGATCCATGGTCAGGTCGTAGACCACCGCGTCCAGGTCGTGCGCCTGCGCGATCCAGGCGAAGGCGTCGCCGGTGACGATCCGGGCGTGCGGGCTGTCGAAGGCGTCGCCGCACAGCGCCGACAGGTGCTCGCGGCACAGCGCCATCACCCGCGGGTCGATCTCGACCATGGTCAGTTCGGACGGCAGGCCGTCCAGCGGTTCGAGGGTGCGGATGAGCTCGGCGAGCACGCCGCCATCGCCGCCGCCGAGGACGGCGACGCGTTCCAGGCGCGGATGGGCCAGCAGCGGGCTGGCCATGGCCACGCCGTAGGCGACGTCGGATTCGGAGATCTGCAGGTCGTCGTCCAGGAACAGCTGGCCCCCGAAGCGCGGGTGGCGGGTGACGACCGCGTGCTGCATGCCGGTATGTTCGTCGGCGAGCACGGTGTTGGAGGGGGCCGGCGGGACCGGCGGGCGGGGCAGGCGGAGTCCGGCGCGGGGGCCGTTGGCTATGGTCAATCCAGGGTCCTCATTCGGGAAAACGGGCCTCCCATGCTGGTCAATCCGCGCGCGAGGTTCAAGTTCGCGGCCCTGGCGGCGTGCCGCCCGCGGGTACGCGCGGGCGGCAGACGCGCTGAACCGGACAGGCCCCGGCGCCGGCCATGGCGTGGTCTTCACGTCGGAGGTCCATAGTGCGCGGATCACAGTTCCGCGCCCGGCGCGAGAGGCAGCCCGTATGCAGGACGGCTCCGGCCGAAACAGCCGCACGCGCATTTCCACCGGCAATCCCGGGCTGGACGACATCCTTGGCGGCGGATTCGATCCGCACCGCCTCTATCTCTACGAGGGCCGCCCCGGCGCGGGCAAGACCACCCTGGCCTTGCAGTTCCTGCTGGACGGCGCGCGCAATGGCGAACGGGTGCTCTACATCACCCTGTCCGAAAGCCAGCGCGAGCTGGAGCTGGTGGCCGAGCGCCATGGCTGGGATCTGTCGGCCGTGGAAGTGGTCGAGATGGTGCCCTCCGAGGAGATGCTCGAGCAGGAGCAGGAAATGACGCTGCTGCATCCGGCCGAGGTGGAGCTGGGCCAGACCACGCGCCGGATCCTGGACCGGGTGGAGCAGGTCAATCCCACGCGGGTGGTGGTCGACAGCCTCTCGGAGCTGCGCCTGCTGGCGCAGGACTCGTTGCGCTACCGGAGGCAGGTGCTGGCGCTCAAGCAGTTCTTCGCCAACCGAAACTGCACGGTGGTGCTGCTGGACGACATGACCTCGCACGAGGGCGACCTGCAGCTGCACTCCATCTCCCATGGCGTGGTCCTGCTGGAGCAGCTGGTGATCGACTACGGTGCGGAGCGCCGCAGGATGCGGGTGATCAAGATGCGCGGTATCGCCTTCCGCGGCGGCTTCCATGACATGAAGATCGTGCACGGCGGGATCGAGGTGTATCCGCGCCTGGTCGCCTCCGAGCACCACACCGAGTTCATTGGCGAATACACGCCAAGCGGCAGCAATGAGCTGGACCGGATGCTGGGCGGCGGCCTGGAGCGCGGCACGAACGCGCTGCTGATCGGCGCGGCCGGCGTGGGCAAGTCCTCGCTGACCCTCACCTACGCCATGGCCGCCGCGGACCGCGGCGAGCGGGTGGCGTTGTTCGCCTTCGACGAGGTCCGCGGCACCGTGGTCGCGCGTTCGCAGGCGTTGGGGCTGGACCTGGAAGCGGCCATGGAGTCCGGTCGCGTGCTGTTCCAGCAGATCGATCCGGCGGAGATGTCGCCGGGCGAGTTCGCCGCGATCGTACGCCGCCGGGTCGAGGTCGATGGCGCGCGGATGGTGGTGATCGACAGCCTCAACGGCTATCTCAACGCCATGCCGGATGGCCGCTTCCTGATCCTGCAGATGCACGAGCTGCTGAGCTACCTGGCACAGCAGGGCGTGGTCACCCTGCTGGTGCTGGCCCAGCACGGAATGGTCGGGGTAACCGAAGCGCCGGTGGACCTCAGCTACCTCAGCGATGCGGTGCTGATGCTGCGCTACTTCGAACACGCCGGCAGGGTGCGGAGGGCGATATCGGTGATGAAGAAGCGCAGCGGCTACCACGAGCCGACCGTCCGCGAGTTCCAGCTGGGCCCCGGTGGCCTGCTGCTGGGCCCGCCCCTTTCCGGCTTCAGTGGCGTGCTCGCGGGCGTGCCGACCTATACCGGCAGCGACGAGCCCCTGCTGCCGGGTGACGGCCGTGCCGGCTCGTAGCGCCCCCGTCCTGGTATACACCCCCACCGGACGCGATGCGGCCGTGGCGGTGGAACTGCTGCGGCGCGCCGGGATCAACGCGCATGCCTGTGCCGATTACGCGGAGTTGCTGGCAGGCCTGGACGGTGCCGGCGTGGTGGTCGTGGCCGAGGAAGGGCTGGTCGGCCAGCCGCAGGAACAGCTGGCGCGCTGGGTCGAGGAACAGCCGCCCTGGTCGGACCTTCCATTCGTGATGCTTACCAGCCAGGTGGTGCACGAGCGCGTCGCGGCCTGGCGGCAGCGCCAGATCGAGCGCCTCGGCAACGTGTCCCTGGTCGAGCGCCCGCTGCAGCCGCTGACCCTGGTCAGCGTGGTCAGGTCCGCCCTGCGGGCGCGTGGCCGCCAGCTGGAGGTGCAATCGCTGCTGGAAGCCCGCGAAGCGGCGGCGGCAGGGCTGGAAGCGAAGGTCGAACAGCGTACCGCGCAGCTGCACCAGGCCAACGACCGCCTGCGCGAGGAGATGGAACGGCGCGAGCACATCGAGGCTTCGCTGCGCCATGCGCAGAAGATGGAGGCGCTGGGCCAGCTCACCGGCGGCGTGGCGCACGACTTCAACAACCTGTTGATGGTGATCAGCGCCGGCCTGGAGATGCTCGAGCGCAGCGACGAGCCGGAGCGCCGCAAGCGGTTCATGGGTGCCATGCGCCAGGCCAGCGACCGCGGTGCATCGCTTACACGGCAGCTGCTTACGTTCTCGCGTCGGCATGCGGTGCATGCAGCGACCGCCTCGTTGCCGGCGCTGCTGGGCAACATGGGCGAGCTGCTGGACCGCAGCCTGCGCGGCGACGTGGACGTGGACGTGCGGCTGGCGCCTGACCTGTGGCCGGTGCACGTGGACGCCGGCGAGTTCGAGATCGCCATCCTCAACCTGGCGGTCAACGCGCGCGACGCGATGAACGGCAGTGGACGCATCACCATCCGCGCCGACAACGTGGTCGAGCGGGGCGTGGACGGCGAGCAGGAGATGGTGCGGCTGGTGGTGCGCGACACCGGCTCGGGCATGAGCGAGGAGGTCAAGGCCCGCGTGTTCGAGCCGTTCTTCACCACCAAGGATGTGGGCAAGGGGTCCGGCCTCGGGCTGGCCCAGGTGTATGGCTTCGCCCAGCAGTCCGGGGGCAGGGTGGAGATCGATTCGGCACCCGGCCGCGGTACGGCGATCACCCTGCTGCTGCCGCGATCGCCGCATTCGCTGCCGGATGGGCAGGTGGCGCGGACCGTGGTGGCCGGCCCGGAAGCGCCGCCGAGCCGTTGCGTGCTGCTGGTGGAGGACGACGTGGAAGTGGCCAGCCTGGTGCAGGAGATGCTGCGCGCGATCGGCTGCGACGTGGTGCACGCGATGAGCGCGCGCGCGGCGCTGGGCGCGCTGGCCAACGGCCGCCACATCGACCTGGTGTTCTCCGACGTGATGATGCCCGGCGGTACCAGCGGCATCGAACTGGCGCGCGAGGTGCGCCGCCGCCGGCCCGGCCTGCCGATCCTGCTGACCAGCGGCTTCTCCGACCCGGTCGGCCCGCAGGCGCAGGCGCTGGACATCCCCGTGCTGCGCAAGCCCTACGCCCTGGACGACCTGCGCGAGGCGGTGCACCAGCAACTCGGCGCCGCGCCGTCCGCGTAGCCGCGTAACCCCGTAGCCCGGGTAAGCGAAGCGCACCCGGGTTCCCCCTCCCTCTGGCGGGGGCCTAACGGGGTGGGCCTAACGGGGTCAGAGTCACTTTTCCCCCTTTTCTTGCTGGGTTGCCTGCCAGCGTGCCCGGGAAAAGTGACTCTGACCCCGTTACCCGTTGCTGGGTTGCCTGCCAGCGTGCCCGGGAAAAGTGACTCTGACCCCGTTACCCGCGGCATCATTCGCCGATGCCTGTGACTGACGTATCCGGCGCCGCCGCGGCGCCCCTGACCCGCGCCGCCATCGCCCGCAAGGCCTGGCCGATCATCCTGGCCAATGCCTCGGTCCCGCTGCTGGGGCTGGTCGACACCGCGGTGATCGGCCATTACGGCGGCACCGCGGACCTCGGCGCGCTGGCGCTGGGCGCGCTGCTGTTCAACTTCGTCTACTGGAGCTTCGGCTTCCTGCGCATGGCCACTACCGGCTTCGTCGCCCAGGCCGCCGGCGCCGGCGACGAGGCCGAAGTGCGTGCGGCGCTGCTGCGTCCGTTGCTGCTGGGCGCGGGCCTGGGCCTGGCGATCTGGCTGCTGCAGTGGCCGCTGGTGGCCGGCTACTTCGCGCTGATGGATGCCAGCGCCGGAGTCGCGGCCACCGGTGCGGACTACTTCGCCGCGCGGGTGTGGGGCGCGCCGGCGGCGCTGGCGCTGTATGCCTTGTGCGGTGCGCTGGTAGGCCTGGGCCGCAGCCGCACGCTGCTGGTGGTGCAGCTGCTGCTGAATGGACTCAATGCCGCGCTGGACGTGTACCTGGCCGGCGTGCTCGACCTGGGCGCGCGCGGCATCGGCCTGGGCACGGCGATTGCCGAATGGACCACCTGCCTGGTCGCGGCTGCGGTGGTGTGGCGCATGTTGCGCGCGCGCCACCGCGACGATGAGCCGTTCCTGCCGTGGCCGCGGATCGGCGACCGCGCGCACCTGCGCCGTACGCTGGCGGCCAACGGCGACATCATGATCCGTACCCTGTGCCTGCTGGGCGGCTTCGGCTGGTTCGCGCGCCAGGGTGCGGCGATCGGCGATGCCACCCTGGCCGCCAACCACCTGCTGCTGCAGCTCGTGTCATTCAGCGCGTTCTTCCTCGACGGCTTCGCCTACGTGGCCGAGGCACAGGTGGGCCATGCGGTGGGCGCACGCGACCGCCAGCGCTTCCGCCTTGCGGTGCGGCTGAGCAGCGAGCTGGCGGTGGGGACGGCGGCGGTGCTCGCGGCGACGCTGTGGCTGGGCGGAGATGTGCTCGTACGGATACTCACCGCGTTGCCGGAAGTGAGCGCAGTTGCACTGGCGCACCTGCCCTGGGTGGCTTTGTATGTGCTGCTGTCGGTCGCCGCGTTCCAGCTGGATGGGATCTTCATCGGTGCCACAGGCACGCGGCAGATGCGCAATGCCGGGCTCGCCTCGCTGGCGGTGTTCCTGCCTGTGGCCTGGCTGGCCGTCGGAACCTGGGGCAACCACGGGCTGTGGGCGGCATTTGTGCTGTTCGTGGTCGCGCGGGCACTGGCACTGCTGCCGTATTACCGCAGGCTGGAGACGGGGCTGGGGTGATGCCCGGAGCCCGGATAGGGCCGTGTTCCCGCGCCGTCGAAGTGCGATGACGTCCGGGCCGTCGCCACGGCTATTGCGTTCCTTGAAGCGCGATGTCCTGCTTTTTGCATCCGGGTTTACGGCAGTTCTCACTGTCCCGCAGGGCGACCCGGGTGCGCTTCGCTTACCCGGGCTACCGGTCTGGACCCTTCTCCACCGTGAGATGCGTTGTAGCCCGGATAAGGCCGCAGGCCGCATCCGGGTTTGCGCCACCTGGACCGTCGCCGCGGGCGCCTGCGCGATGCTGGTGCTTCCCCGGCTGGAAGTCTGCGCCCCGCTCACGCGCGTGGACGTAGCCTCGATTGCCACACGCGAGGACACGTCATGACCAGGAACCACGACCAGGACCCGGCGAAGGATCCGAACCAAAGCCAGGACGGCGCTGAATCCAACCGCACCACGCCGCCGGACGCAGGGCAGGGCGAATCCCCGCCGGAGGCGCCGGCCACCGATCCGCAGGCCGGCATCGACCGCGAGGTCGGTGACCTCGAGGATCCGGACGCCGAGGACGATGGCGCCCTGCCGGGCCGCGCCGGTGGAGGACTCGCAGGCGGCTGATGCCCCGACAGGCCGTCGGCCGCGTGACATTCACGTGGCGACGGCGACAATCACGGTCCGCCTCGATTCCCCAGGCCCGTGACTCCCCAGCGCCGGCTCCCGCTCATCATCGCCACCGCCCTGTTCATCGAGAACATGGATTCGACGGCGATTTCCACCTCGCTGCCGCAGATTGCGGCGGAGCTGGGGACCGAGCCGGTGGCGCTGAAGCTGGCGCTGACCACCTACATGCTGGCGCTGGCGGTGTTCATCCCGGTCAGCGGCTGGGTGGCCGACCGCTTCGGCGCCCGGCGCATCTTCGTCGGCGCGATCGCGGTGTTCCTGGTCGGCTCGCTGTGCTGCGCGGCCAGCGACGGCCTCGGCACGCTGGTGGCCGGTCGCTTCGTGCAGGGCGTGGGCGGGGCGATGATGGTGCCGGTGGGGCGTCTGGTCCTGCTGCGCAGCGTCGAGAAGGCCGAGCTGGTCCGCGCGCTGAGCTGGCTCACGGTACCGGCGATGCTGGGGCCGATGCTGGGCCCGGTGCTGGGCGGTGCGATCACCACCTACACGCACTGGCGTTTCATCTTCCTGATCAACCTGCCGATGGGCCTGCTGGGGATGTGGCTGGCCTGGCGCTTCGTGCCCGACCTGCGCCAGCCGGTGAAGCGCATGGACTGGCGCGGCTTCGTGCTGTCGGCCAGCGGCCTGGGCCTGGCGATGTTCGGCCTGTCGGCGGTGGGGCGTGGACTGATGCCCGGGGCGGCGACCGGGCTGGTGATCCTCGCCGGCGCCGGGCTGATCCTCGCCTACGTGCGACATGCGCGGATCCATCCGCACCCGCTGCTGTGCCTGGACCTGCTGCGCTATCCGACCTACCGCGCCGGCGTGCTGGGCGGTTCGCTGTTCCGCATCGGCATCGGCGCCACGCCGTTCCTGCTGCCGCTGATGCTGCAGCTGGGCTTTGGCCTGGATCCCCTGCAGTCGGGCCTGATTACCTTCACCTCCACCGCGGGCGCGATGTTCATGAAGGTGGTCGCGCCGCGCATCCTGCACCAGTTCGGCTTCCGCTCGATCCTGGTCTGGAACGGCCTGCTGGCGTCGGCGCTGCTTGCCGGGTTCGGCCTGTTCCAGGCCGATACGCCGTACTGGCTGATGGTCGGCGTGCTGCTGGCCAGCGGCTGTTTCCGCTCGCTGCAGTTCACCAGCATCAATGCCATCGCCTATGCCGAGATCGGACAGGAGCGCATGAGCGAGGCCAGCAGCCTGGCGGCGGTGGCGCAGCAGGTGGCGCTGGCGCTGGGCGTGACCGTCGGCGGCTATGCCCTGAGCATCGCGGGCAGGGTGACCGGGCGCGAGGACGGCGATCCGGTGACCTTCCTGTTCGCCTTCCTCACCGTCGGGCTCATCTCCGCCGCATCGATCCTGCAGATGCGCAGGCTGCATCCCGACGCGGGTGCGGAAATGGCGGGTCGTGCGGAGGCAGGTCATGAGGTGGCCGAGCCCAAGGTGGAGGCGCGCCCGCAGGCCTGAGTCGGGCGGCCCGCCCGGCTAACGGGGGAGGACCGGATCGCCCAGGCGGCGACCGGCGAGCGCCTCGAACTGGACCGGGTCGTGCGAGCAGAACAGGGTGAGCTGCTGCTCGCGCAGGGCCAGTTCGCGCAGGCGGTCGCGGCTGCCCAGGCGCGACCGCCGGTCCTTCTCCATCATCCACTGGTACAGGCGCAGTCCCGGCGTGCAGCAGGGCCGAGGATGCATCTCGCGGGCATCGAAGTAGGCGTCGCCGGCCAGCAGCAGCCAGTCGTGGTCGCGCCGGATCGCCACGCCGGCATGGCCGTGGGTATGTCCAGGCAGATGCACCATCAGGATTTCCGGTGGCAGGCCACGCAGGCCGGACACCGCGTCGAAGCCCATCCAGCTGTCGGTGCGGGCGTCGTCATACGTGAGCCAGCGCCCCCGCGAACCCCACTGCTGCGGCCGGAACCGCTGGCGGTCCAGCCAGGTCCGCTGGCGCGCGGCCGCCTCCTGCTCGATGGCACGCAGGTGGACGGTGGCGTTGGGGAAGTCGTCCAGGCCGCCGGCGTGGTCGAAATCCAGGTGGGTGAGGACGATGTCGGTCACGTCCGCCGGCGCATGTCCCAGCGCCAGGACCTGGCGTGCCGCGGTCATCTCCGTGCGCAGGTCCGGGGACAGCAGGCCCAGGAAGAACGCGCTGAGGCGATCGCGTGGATGGGCCACGTCGTGCAGGCCGAGTCCGGTGTCCACCAGCACCAGGCGATCGCCGCTCTCGACCAGCAGGCAATGGCAGGCCAGGGCGGCGCGGGTGAATACCCCTCGCGTGCGACCGTCCATCAGATGCCCGCCCAACGGGCAGGTGGATATGCAATTGAGGTGATGGACTTTCATGGCGGCTCCGCGGGCGTGCAGGCCTGCAGGGTGCAGTCTGGACGCGGCAGCCGGTGCGATCCGCGTTGCCAAGGATGCTGCATCGTTTTCATTCGGGCCTGCGCCGCTTGGGCCGCGGCTCGCGATGCTGGCGGAAGACGCACAGAGAAAGGGCCCCGCATGGGGGCCCCGGGACCGGATGACAGGCTGGGATCAGCGCTGCTGGCCGCGTTGCTGCTGGTCCTGCTGGTTCTGGCGGCCCTGCTGGTCGTGCTGTTGCTGCTGCTGGTTCTGGCGACCCTGCTGGTCATCCTGCTGCTGCTGGTTCTGGCGCTGCTGCTGGTCCTGCTGGCCCTGCTGATGCTGCTGGCCCTGCTGGTCCTGGCGGCGCTGCTGGTCCTGCTGGTTCTGGTTCTGCTGGTTGGCCATTTCTGCGCTTCCTCTTCGAGGCCGTGGCGGAGTGCCAAGGTCCGCGACCAGTGTCGGCATCGGTGCGTTAGCGTCGCGCCCAGCAGGCAGTGAAAGCTGTTTTACGAAAATGGAATCCAGCCGCCGCATCGCCTTGGAAAACAGGGATTTGCCGACGCTGGCGCGAGAATGGGCGTTATTGCCGTGCGTTATCCGCTAATGCCGCGGTGGATGTTTTCCGCGGCAGCGCATGGATGGGGATGAACTGGACAGGATTCGACAGCTCGTAGCCCGGGTAAGCGCAGCGCACCCGGGATGGCGCGGCGGCTTGCTCAGGCGTGGTGTATCCCGGATGCGGCCTTCGGCCTTATCCGGGCTACACGGCATGGATCCGGATACAGGAAAGCCGCGACGCTTGCGCGTCGCGGCTCTGGCCTGGCGGGTGACGCTGCTGTTACTGGCCGCTGGTGCCGGACTGCAATGCGCGCGCCTGCTCCAGGTGCTGGGCGACGTGTTCGCGGGTGGTGGTCAGGTGCTGGCGCACGTCCTCGCGGGTGGCCGCGGGAATCAGCTTCTGGTCCAGCGCTTCCAGCGCTTCGGTGTGGCCCTTCACCATGGCGTCGACATAGGCCTTGCGGTAGGCCTCGCCATCGAGCTGGTCCAGCGTGGCGCGCTCCTGCTCGCCTTTCTGGCGCTGGGCCTGGGCGTCCTGGGCCTGCTCGTCCGGGCCGAAGGCGCTGGTCTGGGTGCGGTTCTGGGTGTGCTGGTCGATCATCAGCCGAGCGTAATCGGCGGTCACGCCGGTGACGCCCTTGGCCAGGGCCTGCTCGCCCGCGGCGATCTCGTGCTCGTTGATCGCGTTGAGCGCGCCCAGCGCTGCCGCCTCTTCAGGCGTGGCCTGGCTGTCGCCGAAGGCAGGATCGGTGGCGCCCGGCGGCTGGGCCGCCGGATCGGCCGCCGAGGTATCCGGCACGCCCGGAGCCGTGTCGGCGTCATTGCGGTCCTGGCCGCAGGCAGTGAGGCCGGCGATGGCGAGGGCGAGCAGGGCGGGGGTCGCGATGCGTTTGATGTTCTTCATGTGTTCTCCGTGGAGGGAAAAGGGCCAGGCGCCGACCCGGGGGAGCCGGCGCCTGGGGGCCCACGGCGAAAGGAGCATGGCAAGCGCCGTGGCCGGGGGGGGTCAGGCAGCGTCGCGCTGCTGCGCGGCGCGCTGGTTGCCGCCCTGCTCCGCGAGCAGGGTCAGCTTCTCGTCGGTGGCCTTCTCTTCCTCGAGGGTCTCGAGGATCAGCGGCAGGGCCTCCTTGTAACCAAGCTGCTTGGCCAGGGCGGCCAGGGTGCCGTAGGCGGCGATTTCGTAGTGCTCGACCTTCTGCGCGCCACCGATCAGGGCCGCGTCGCGCAGCGGACCTGCGTCGATCGCGTCGATCACTTCCTTGCCTTCCTCGATCAGCCCTTCCATCGCCGCGCACTTGATGCGCTTGAGGCGGATGTCCAGCAGGTCGACGATCTGGTCGATGCGCTCGATCTGGCCCTGGGTTTCCTCCAGGTGCAGGCGGAAGCCTTCGGCCAGTTCCGGGTTGTCGGCGGCGCGCGCCAGGCGCGGCAGGGCCTTGGTCAGCTGCTTCTCGGCGCTGTAGATGTCCGACAGCTCGTGGATGAAAAGCTCTTCGATGTTCTTCACCGCCATGATGGATGCTCCTTCGTCTGCGGCCGGATGGGTGGGGAAGGGTGCGCGCCGGCCACACGCATCGTGGGGCCATGCTGGACCCGGACCCATTGGCGCGCGGTCCAGCAGCGGTGAAATCGGTGTTCAAAGCGCGTAGTAGGGGTTTCATCGCGTATCGACGTTTCCTTCATCGCATCGTGCCTGCCGCGGAGGTCTCATCGCTGGATCCAGTGCGAGAAGGGAGGAACCCATGCAGATGCCTGTTTCGAGGATGCTCTTCGCTGCCCCGCTGCTGTCGGTGCTTGCGCTTGCCGCCTGCGGATACGACGCCGCCCCGCCGGAAGGCAACGACGGCAATACCACCGGCGAGCGCGGTGCAGCCGGCGCGGTCGCCCGCGATGCGGCGGGTAATGCATCGCCTTCGCCCGAAGGTGATTCGCGCGTGGTGGATCTGGCGATCGAGCAGGAGCCGGCGCCGCACCTGGTCGATGCCAGTGGCGCGTCGCTGTACTACCTGGAGGGCAACGTCGATGGCACCAAGTGCGACCAGGCCTGCGAGGGCGTGTGGCCGCCGGTGCTGGGCACGGGCACGTTGCAGGTGGCCGATGGCGCCGGTGGCAGCGCCGCAGTGGGCACGCTGCAGCGTGCCGATGGAACCCAGGTCACCTGGCGTGGCCAGCCGCTGTATCGCTACGCCGGCGACCAGGGCGCACGGCGTTCGGCCGGCGACGGCGTGGTCGATGAATGGGGCCACTGGCAGCTGGCGCGGCCCTGAGGCGGCGTGGCCGGCAGGCGGTGTTTCCCTGCCGGCCTTTCGATCACGGAAAAAAAAGGTTCTTCTCCCAACTAAGGGGAGAGAGGCACACGGCCGACCCGGCAGACTTGCTGGTGTCGAAGCAACAAACTGGGGCCGGCCGTGGCCGAGTTGGATTGTATGTCTCCGCTGGGAGGCTGGGCGGGATATGGCGTAAGCCGCTGGCATCGCGAGCCGCGCGGCGGCCAACGCTGGCTGGTGATCGAGCTTGATCCGCAGGAGGGCGTGCGGCGTTGCTGCAGCGGCTGCGGCCAGCCCG
>NZ_PDWP01000030.1 GCF_010093235.1 Pseudoxanthomonas suwonensis
CCCCCTTTCCGAGGCCCAGGCCGCTCCGGCCGGGTTCGGCGAACAGGTGCAGCCGCTGCGCGGAGACGATTTCGCACCGCCGCCGGTCGCGTCCGTGGCTGCCGCGGTGGCCGCCGCCGTGCCGCCGCCGCCGATGCCGTCGGCCTGGTCGCTGGCCGACGACGCGCCGGTTGCGCCGGCCGCGTCGCGGTCCGCCGCGACCCCGCCGCCGCTGCCGGACTTCAGCCATCTCTCGCTGGTCGAGCTGGAACCCGAAGCCCCGGCCAGGCCGGTCGCGGGCAACGGCGCCGCCGGTGCGGTGCTGGTGCTGGCGGGAATCGGCGGGCCGGACGCGGGGCGCAGGCTGCTCGGCGCGCTGCCGGCCGGCTTCGAGCGTCCGGTGCTGGTGCAGCTGCGCCTGGACGGTGGCCGCTACGACAACCTGGTCAAGCAGATGGCGCGTGTGTCGCCGGTGCCGGTGGGCCTGGCCATGCCGGGCGACCCGGTCGCCCCGGGTTCGGCCTACGTGCTGCCGGACGGCGTGGGCGTGGAGCTGTCCGCTGGCGGGCTGCGCTTCATCGATGCCGGCCCGGACCATGAGCCGGTCGCGGCGCTGCCGCCGGCCGAAAGCGCCGTGGTGGTGCTCAGCGGCGCCGAGCCGGCGCGCATGGATGCGGTCCTGGCGCTGTCCACCCGTGGCGGCTTCGTTGCCGGCCAGGCGCTGGACGGCTGCTACGATCCCACCGCGGCGAAGCTGCTCGAAGCGGGCGGCGCCGAACTGGCGACCCCGGTCGCGCTGGCCGCACAGCTTGTGGCGCGCTGGGCCTGATCCCGGCGCGCGGAGGAAAACCTGCAGATGGCATACAAGAGCGACGAAATCCGTGGCGTCATGATCCAGTCCGGCAGCGAGCGCCTGCTGCTGCCCAACGCCACGGTTGCCGAGGTGCTGGCGCGGGTGTCGGTGCAGCCGCTGGAAGGCGCCCCCGGCTGGCTGCCGGGCCACATCTCCTGGCACGGCTGGGACGTGCCGCTGGTCGACTTCGCACGACTGGCCGGGCTGGGCGAGGATCCGCAGGGCCGCATCCGCGTGGTGGTGCTCAAGGCGCTGGGTGGCGACGAGGGGCTGCCGTACCTCGCGCTGCAGACCGCTTCGTTCCCGCAGCTGGTCTCGGTGCCGCGCGACAGCCTGCTGGCCGACGCGTCCGAGGAAGAGCTGCCGCGCGGCGTGCAGATGCGCGTGCTGCTGGGCGAGCAGGGCGCGCTGCTGCCTGACCTGGAAGGCATCGAGCAGCTGGTCATCGACGCCCTGGGCGCGATCGCCTAAAGGCCTGGCCGCGCCCCGGGGCCGCGGCACCTTAGCTGGAAAACGGGAAACGCCGGCGCCTGTGCGCCGGCGTTCTTCGTGCGTGGTTACAGGTCGCCGAACCGTGCCTGCAGCGCGGCGATCGCCGCCAGTCCCGCGGTCTCGGTGCGAAGCACGCGCGGCCCCAGGCGCAGCCCGCTGAAGCCGGCCGCCTGCAGTACCTGGCGGTCGCGCGGGGACCAGCCGCCTTCCGGGCCGATCGCCACCACCACGGTGCTCGCGTCGGGCTGCATCGAGGCCAGGCGGTGCTCGCCCTGCGGATCGAGCAGCAGCCGCAGCGCGTCGCCGGGCAGGGTGGCCGCGGCGGTTTCCAGCGAGGCCGGCGGCTGGACCTCCGGCACCCGCGCACGCCCGGACTGTTCGCAGGCCGATTCGACCACGCTGCGCCAGTGCGCCAGCCGCTTCTGCGCGCGCTCGGCATCCAGCCGCACTTCGGTGCGCTCGCCGTTGACCGGCACGATCGCGGCCACGCCCAGTTCGGTGGCCTTCTGCAGGATCAGGTCCATCTTCTCGCCGCGGGCAATCCCCTGCAGCAGCACGATGCGCAGCGGCGACTCGTTGTCCACGGCCGTGGCCGAGAGCACCTCGGCGGCGACCTCGCGCTTGGTCACCGAGGCCAGGCGCGCGGCGTAGTCATGGCCATCGCCGTTGAACAGCACGCAGGGATCGCCCTCGCGCAGGCGCAGCACCCTGACCAGGTGGCTGGCCGCCCGTTCGGGCAGGACGACGGTGGCGCCGGGCTGCAGCGGCAGCTCGACGTGGCAGCGGGTCAGGCGCATGCGGTGGCCTCGGCGATGGCGGCGGCGGTGGTTTCGGCCAGCAGTTGCAGCTGGCCCTCGTCGATGCAGTAGGGCGGCATCCAGTACAGGATGTCGCCCAGCGGGCGTAGCAGCACGCCGCGCTCCAGCGCCGCGCGGTAGGCGCGCAGGCCGATCCGCAGCGAAGGATCGAACGGGCTGTCGCGCTGGCCGTCGCGGGCCAGTTCGAAGGCCATCACCATGCCGGCCTGGCGCACGTCGGCGACATGCGGGCTGCCGGCGCCGACCTGCGCGGCCAGGGGGGCCATGCGCGCGGCGGTGGCGCGGTTGCGCTCCAGCACGCCGTCGCTCCCGAAGATGCCCAGCGAGGCCAGCGCCGCGGCGCAGGCCAGCGGGTTGCCGGTGTAGCTGTGCGAATGCAGGAAGGCGCGCTCGCGCGAGTCGTCGAGGAAGCCCTCGTAGATGGTCTCGCTGGCCAGCACCGCGGCCAGCGGCAGGAAGCCGCCGGTCAGGCCCTTGGACAGGCACATCAGGTCCGGTGCGATGCCGGCCTGCTCGCAGGCGAACATCGTGCCGGTACGGCCGAAGCCGGTGGCGATCTCGTCGGCGATCAGGAACACGCCGTTGGCGTCGCACAGCTCCCGCGCCCGGCGCAGGTAGGCCGGGTGGTGCATGCGCATGCCGCCGGCGCACTGCAGGCGTGGCTCCAGGATCAGGGCGCAGATCTCGCCCGGGTGCTGGTCGAACAGGTCGGCCAGCGCATCGGCCGCGCGCAGCGCGCACTGCTCGTCGCTTTCGCCGGGAAGGGCCATGTAGGCGTCGGGCGAGGGCGCGAACAGGGCCTCGGCCAGCAGCGGCGCGTACACCCGGCGGTACAGCGGGATGTCGCCCACCGCCAGCGCGCCAAGGGTCTCGCCGTGGTAGCCGTTCTCCAGGGCGATGAAGCGGGTGCGCTGCTCCTCGCCGCGGTTGCGGAACCAGTGGAAGGCCATCTTCAGCGCCACCTCGACGCCGGCCGAGCCGTTGTCGGCATAGAACACGCGCGACAGCGGCGCCCTTCCGGGCTGGCGCGGCGCGATCGCCAGCAGCCGCTCGGCCAGCTCGACCGCCGGCGCGTGCGAGAAGCCGGCCAGGATCACCTGTTCCAGGCTGCGGGCCTGGCGGGCGATGGCCTCGGCGATGCGCGGCTCGGCATGGCCGTGGAGGTTGGTCCACCAGCTGCTGACCCCGTCCAAGTAGCGGCGGCCGTCGTAGCCGTGCAGCCAGGCGCCTTCGCCGCGCTCGATCGGGACCAGCGGGAGCACGTCCGGGTGTTCGCGCATCTGGGTGCAGGGGTGCCAGAGCACCGCCAGGTCGCGTTCGCGCCAGCGCGCGTCCAGCGCCCGTGGTCTGTCTGCTAGCATGCCCTGCTGATGAATACGTTCCTGCATTCCGCCATGATAGCGGCCGCCCCCGGGGCGGACAGCGGAGCGTCGCCATGAGCCGGCGCCTTCCGGTCATCCATGGCATCACCGGCGAGGATGCCGGTCCCTACCGCCTGGAGCGGCTGGACCTCGAATTCTCCAATGGCGAGCGCCGCCGCTTCGAGCGCATGGTCCCGCGCGGGCCGGGCGCGGTGGTGGTGGTGCCGATGCTCGACGACCAGACCGTGCTGCTGGTGCGCGAGTACGCGGCCGGCGTGAACCGCTACGAGCTGGGCCTGGTGAAAGGCCGGATGGACCCTGGCGAAACCCCCGAGCAGGCCGCCGACCGCGAGCTGAAGGAGGAGGCCGGCTACGGCGCGCGGCGCCTGGACGTGCTGCGCCAGCTGACCCTGGTGCCGACCTACATGGGCCACGTGTCCTGGCTGGTGCTGGCGCGCGACCTTTACCCCGAGCGGCTGTCCGGCGACGAGCCGGAGGAGCTGGAAGTCATTCCCTGGAAGATGCAGGAGCTGGATCGACTGATGCTGCGCGAGGATTTCTCCGAAGGCCGTTCGCTGGCCGCGCTGTTCGTGGCACGCGAGTGGCTGGCACGCCAATGACCCGGATCACCACCGACCTGCGCGAGACCGTGATCGCCATCGCCCGCGAGGCGGGCGAGGCGATCATGGAGATCTACCGCACCGGGTTCGAGGTCACCCACAAGGAGGACGCCAGCCCGCTGACCGCGGCCGACATGGCCGCGCACCGGATCATCGTCGAGGGCCTGGAACGGTTGACCCCGGAGCTGCCGGTGCTGTCCGAGGAGTCGGCCACGGTGCCGTGGGAAACGCGGCAGCTGTGGCCCAGCTACTGGCTGGTCGATCCGCTGGACGGCACCCGCGAGTTCATCAAGCGCAATGGCGAGTTCAGCGTGAACATCGCCCTGATCGTGCAGGGCGCGCCGGCGATGGGCGTGATCCAGGCGCCGGTCGGCGGCCAGGTCTGGCACGCGGTGCGCAGCGAGGGCGCCTACCGCCGCGACGGCCAGCGCGACGAGCCGCTGCGCGTGCGCGCCCCGGCCAGCGCCCCGCTGAAGGTGGCGGCCAGCCGCTCCCACCGCGACGCCCGCACCCAGTCGGTGCTGGATCGGATGGGGGAAATCGAGGAGGTGGCGCTCGGTTCGTCGCTGAAGTTCTGCCGCATCGCCGAGGGCAGCCTGGACGTGTACCCGCGTTTCGGGCCGACCTCGGAGTGGGACACCGCGGCCGGGCAGTGCGTGCTGCAGGCGGCCGGTGGCGCGGTGCTGGCCGCCGACACCGGCAAGCCGTTCCGCTACAACCGGCGCGAAACCCTGCTCAACGGCGACTTCATCGCGCTCGGCGACACCGAGCTGCCGTGGCAGGAATGGCTTCTGTGAGGGGGCGCCGGTAGTCTCCGGCGCCGTTCCCGCCGGGTCGCGCCGCCAGCCCGGGGGCGGCCGGGCGCGACCGGGCGCATGCCGGCTCAGCGGTGGATGTCGCCGGCGGCTTCGGGTTGGTAGCGCACGCGGGTCACGCGCAGCTTGAGCGGGCGGCCACCGGGGGCCTGCCAGTCGATCGACTGGCCCACGGACAGGCCCAGCAGCGCGCTGCCGACCGGAGCCAGCACCGACACGCGGCCCTTCTCGACGTCGGCCTCGTTCGGATACACCAGGGTCACACGTGCTTTTCGCCGCTGGCGATGTCCTCGCACTCGACCTGCGAGTGCATGGTCACCACGTCCGCCGGCACCTGCTCGGGCGGCACGACTTCGGCGCGGTTGAGTTCGTCCATCAGCGCGATCGCGGCCGGAAGGCGGGCCAGGACCGGCGAATCGAGCATGGCCTCCAGGCGGGCCATGTCGCGGCTGGAAATGATCAGGGACGGGGGCAGCCCACTGGTGGGTTGGGTCGACATCGATATACCTCTGGGTTCGTTGGCGCAAAGCGCGCGCATGAAGAAAAGGCGGCGCGTTTCCGCTCCGCCTTGGTTCAACCGGTTGTGCCCGAACCGTAACCGGTAACGGGAACGGATTCAAGGGCTTGCAGCGGTGGCGCCGGTCCTTCCCGGCGTTCCGCGGGGCGCCGTTCAGGCGTGGGCCGCTTCCGGCTCGTCCGCCGGCGTGCACTGCGGCGCCAGCAGGTCGGGGGGGAGGTCGCCGAGCACGGCGGCCAGGCGCACCAGGAAGCTGCCCATCGCCGAGCTGCGGCGCCAGCCCATGGCCAGGCTGCGGCTGGGATGGGAGTCGGAGAAGCCCAGCAGGTGGATGTTGTCCGACTGCGCCCCCGGTGGCTTCACCGCCAGCACCGGCAACAAGGTCGCGCCGACGTTGGCCGCGACCATCTGCCGCAGTGTCTCCAGGCTGGTGGCGCGGAAGCCGGTCTTCTCGTGCGCGCCGGAGAGCCGGCACACGTCCAGGGCCTGCTCGCGCAGGCAGTGCCCATCCTCCAGCAGCAGCAGGCGCTGCTCGGACAGCTCGTCCAGGGTCAGGCTGTTGCGCCGCGCCAGCGGATGCTGCCCGGGCACGGCCAGCACGAACGGTTCCTCGAACAGGAACTCGGTGTGCAGCTGCTCGTCGTGCACCGGCAGGGCCAGGATCGCCGCATCCAGCTTGCCCTCGCGCAGGCGGGCCAGCAGTTCGTCGCTCTTCTCCTCCACCAGCAGCAGCTCCAGGTGGGGGAAGCGGGAGCGCACGCGGGGGATGACGTGCGGCAGCAGGTAGGGGGCCAGGGTGGGGAAGATGCCCAGCCGCACCGTGCCCGCTTCCGGGTCCTGGCTGCGGCGGGCGGCTTCCTTCATCTGCTCGACCTCGGCGACGATGCGGCGGGCGCGGTCGGCGGCCTCGCGGCCGGCGGGGGTCAGCATCACCTTGCGCGGCGCGCGCTCCACCAGCGGCACGCCCAGCTCGTCCTCGAGCTTGCGGATCTGGGTGGAAAGCGTCGGCTGGCTGACGTAGCAGGCGGCCGCGGCCCGGCCGAAATGCTTGTGGTCGGCCAGGGCCACCAGGTATTTGAGGTCGCGCAGGTTCATTGCTGTGTCCGGCCTTCGGGTCGCCAGGGCGGCGGGGGCCGCCCCGGCTGCCTCAGGCGCCTACTTCCTCCACGGGGGTCGCGGCCGGGGCCGAGGTGCGGATCAGGTGGTCGAAGGCGGCCAGCGAGGCCTTGGCGCCTTCGCCCATCGCGATCACGATCTGCTTGTACGGGACGGTGGTGCAGTCGCCGGCGGCGAACACGCCCGGGACGCTGGTCTGGCCGCGCTCGTCGACCACGATCTCGCCGCGCGGGCTCAGCTCCACCGTGCCCTTGAGCCACTCGGTGTTGGGCAGCAGGCCGATCTGCACGAAGATGCCCTCCAGTTCGACGCGGTGGCTGTCGCCGCCGACGCGGTCCTTGTAGACCAGGCCGGTGACCTTCTGCCCGTCGCCCAGCACCTCGGTGGTCTGGGCGCTGGTGATGATGGTCACGTTCGGCAGGCTGCGCAGCTTGCGCTGCAGCACTTCGTCGGCGCGCAGCTTCGAGTCGAACTCGAACAGGGTGACGTGGGCGACGATGCCGGCCAGGTCGATGGCCGCTTCCACGCCGGAGTTGCCGCCGCCGATCACCGCCACGCGCTTGCCCTTGAACAGCGGGCCGTCGCAGTGCGGGCAGTAGGCCACGCCCTTGTTGCGGTACTGGTCCTCGCCGGGGACGTTCATCTGCCGCCAGCGCGCGCCGGTGGACAGGATCACGGCCTTCGACTTCAGCGAGGCGCCGTTGGCCAGCTTCACTTCGACCAGGCCGTCGGCGCCAGCCGGGACCAGGGCCAGCGCGCGCTGCAGGTTCATCACGTCCACGTCGTACTCGCGCACGTGCTGCTCCAGCGCCGCGGCCAGCTTCGGGCCCTCGGTGTGCTGGACGGAGATGAAGTTCTCGATCGCCATGGTGTCCAGCACCTGGCCGCCGAAGCGTTCGGCCGCCACGCCGGTGCGGATGCCCTTGCGCGCGGCATAGATCGCCGCCGCCGCACCGGCCGGGCCGCCGCCGACCACCAGCACGTCGAACGCATCCTTCTTCGCGATCTTCGCCGCCTCGCGCGCCTCGGCGCCGGTATCGAGCTTGGCGACGATCTCCTCCAGGCCCATGCGGCCGTAGGCGAACAGCTCGCCGTTGAGGAACACCGCCGGCACCGACATCACCTGCCGGGATTCGACCTCGTCCTGGAACAGGGCGCCGTCGATGGCCACGTGCTTGATGCCCGGGTTCAGCACCGCCATCAGGTTCAACGCCTGGACCACGTCCGGGCAGTTCTGGCAGGACAGCGAGAAGTAGGTCTCGAAGCGGAACTCGCCTTCCAGCGACTTCACCTGCTCGATGACGTCGGCCGCGGCCTTGGACGGATGGCCGCCCACCTGCAGCAGGGCCAGCACCAGCGAGGTGAACTCGTGGCCCATCGGCAGGCCGGCGAAACGCAGGCTGATGTCATGGCCGGGGCTGGTGATGGCGAAGGATGGCTTGCGCTCGGCGTCGTCGCGGCGGACCTCCAGGCTCACCTGCGGCGACAGGCCTTCGATGTCCTGCAGTAGCTCGAGCATCTCCTTCGAGCTGTCGCCGTCGTCGAGCGAGGCGACCAGGTGCACCGGGCGGGTCAGGCGCTCCAGGTAGGCCTGCAGCTGGGTCTTGAGGTTGGCGTCCAACATTGAGGGCGACTCCGGTAGGGATTGCGTGGGTCCGGCGGCGGGCAAGCCGCCACCATGGCGCCCGCGCGTGGCGGGTGCCAGTGAAGGGGGAAGGGGACCGGAGCCGCCGCTGGCCTGCGTGGCGTGCCGCGTAGCGGCGGCTGCGTAGGTGCGATGGCTCCGGTCCACTCCCCCGCCGGTTGGCAGGGGAGGGAGGCCCCGGCACCAGGCCGGGGCGGGTACGGCTTAGATCTTGCCGACCAGGTCCAGCGACGGAGCGATGGTCTTGGCGCCTTCCTTCCACTTGGCCGGGCAGACCTGGCCCGGGTTGGCGGCGACGAACTGGGCAGCCTTCAGCTTGCGCAGGGTCTCGGAGACGTCGCGGGCGATGGCGTTGTCGTGGATCTCGAGGGTCTTGATCACGCCTTCCGGGTTGATGATGAAGGTGCCGCGCAGGGCCAGGCCTTCTTCCTCGATGTGCACGCCGAAGGCGCGGGTCAGCTGGTGGGTCGGGTCGCCGACCAGCGGGAACTGGGCCTTGCCCACCGCCGGGGAGGTCTCGTGCCACACCTTGTGCGAGAAGTGGGTGTCGGTGGTCACGATGTAGACCTCGGCACCGGCCTTCGGGAACTCGGCGTAGTTGTTGGCGGCGTCCTCGACCTCGGTCGGGCAGTTAAAGGTGAAGGCAGCCGGCATGAAGATCACGACCGACCACTTGCCCTTCAGGTCGGCATCGGTGACTTCGATGAACTCGCCGTTGCGGAAGGCGTTGGCCTTGAAGGGCTGGACAGTGGTGTTGATCAGGGACATGGGTCCTCTCTCGGGTTGGGGTGGAAAACTGAGTTGCCATGCTAGGCCGAGTTGATAGGCAGGGCAAATCAATTAATAGAATTGAATAGATAGGCCTAGTCTATTGTGTTCGCAGAATTCTCATCGAGACCTGCGACCCATTGGCAACGATCCTGTCCTGGTTCATGGTGGCGCGATGGAACAATCCCAAGCTCCCACCGCAAGAACACTCCTTGGCGAGGCCAATGGCCGGCTCCCGCGCGAGGACGCCGAACCCCTGTTGCTGCATGCGCTGGGCGAAGACCGTGCCTGGCTGTTCGCCCATGGCGACGACCCGGTATCCCCTGCGAAAGCCGAGGCCTATCGGGAGCTGGTCCGGCGACGCATGGCCGGGGAGCCGGTGGCCTACCTGACCGGCCACCGCGGCTTCTGGACCCTGGACCTGGAAACCACCCCCGAGACCCTGATCCCGCGCCCGGAAACCGAGCTGCTGGTCGAGCTGGCGCTGGAGCGCCTGCCGCCCGACGAGCCGGCAAGGGTGGCCGACCTGGGTCCCGGCACCGGCGCCATCGCCCTGGCCATCGCCAGCGAACGGCCGCTGGCGGCGGTGGTCGCCACCGACGTGGCCAAGAGCACCCTGGCGGTGGCGGTGCGTAACGCCCAGGCCAATGGCATCGGCAACGTCTGGTTCCGGCGCGGCGACTGGTGCCAGGCCCTGGGCCGCGACCGCTTCGACCTGATCGCCAGCAATCCGCCGTATATCGCCGAGGGCGATCCGCACCTGTCCCGGGGCGACCTGCGCCACGAGCCGGCGCGCGCGCTGGCTTCCGGCACCGACGGACTGGATGCGATCCGCATCATCGTGGCGACCGCGCCGGACCACCTGGTCCCCGGAGGCTGGCTGCTGCTGGAGCACGGTTGCGACCAGGGCCCGGCGGTCCGCGCGGTGCTGGAACAGGCCGGCTTCGCCGACGTCGCCACCGCGCAGGACCTGGAGCAGCGCGACCGGGTGAGCCTGGGCCGTCGTCCGGGTTGAGGGCGCGTCGCCGGGGCCGTCCGCGGGGCGCCCGATACAATGGGCGTTTTCCGCCGCAAGGAATCCGCATGCGCAGCCTGTATCCCGAGATCGAACCGTATTCGACCGGCGCCCTGAAGGTCGACGGTCGCCACGAGCTGTACTTCGAGGAGTGCGGCAATCCGGACGGCAAGCCGGTGGTGATGCTGCACGGCGGGCCCGGCGGCGGCTGCAGCCCGAAGATGCGGCGTTTCCATGATCCGGCCAGGTACCGCATCGTGCTGTTCGACCAGCGCGGCTCCGGTCGCTCGACCCCCCACGCGGACCTGGTGGACAACACCACCTGGGACCTGGTGGCCGACATCGAGAAGCTGCGCGAAAAGCTCGACATCGAGCGCTGGCAGGTGTTCGGCGGCAGCTGGGGTTCGACCCTGGCCCTGGCCTATGCCGAAACCCATCCGCAGCGGGTGACCGAACTGGTCCTGCGCGGCATCTTCATGCTGCGCCGCTGGGAGCTGGAGTGGTTCTACCAGGAAGGCGCCAACCGCCTGTTCCCCGATGCCTGGGAGCACTACATCAAGGCGATCCCGGAGGTCGAGCGCCACGACCTGATCTCCGCCTTCCACCGCCGCCTGACCAGCGGGGACGAGGCCACCCGCCTGGCGGCGGCCAGGGCCTGGAGCGTGTGGGAAGGCGCGACCAGCTTCCTGCACGTGGACGACGACTTCGTCACCAGCCACGAGGATCCGCAGTTCGCCCTGGCCTTCGCCCGGATCGAGAACCACTACTTCGTCAATGGCGGATTCTTCGAGGTCGAGGACCAGCTGCTGCGCGACGCGCACCGCATCGCCGACATCCCCGGCGTGATCGTGCACGGCCGCTACGACGTGGTCTGCCCGTTGCAGAACGCGTGGGACCTGCACAAGGCGTGGCCGAAGGCGAAGCTGGAGATCACGCCGGCCTCGGGCCACTCGGCGTTCGAGGCCGAGAACGTGGACGCGCTGGTGCGCGCGACCGACGCCTTCGCCTGATGCTGCAAGGGGATGCCGCCGGTGGCGACGGCTCAGCCGCCGGGCGGCGGCTGGGTCGACGCAGGCTCCTGCACGGGCTGCTGTACCGGCGGCCGCGCGGGCGTGGCCGGCGGCGGCGCCGGCAGGTCCTCGACCCGCACCTGCGGCGGGACCAGTTCGCCCGGGGTCGGCTGCGCGAACTGCTGCACCGGGAACAGCATCGGCTGGGTCATGGCCGACGGGCGCGACGGACGCTCGATCTCCTCCGGCAGGAAGCGCTCGAGCACGTTGAAGAAGCGCTTGTAGAAGTTCGAATCCTGCAGCGTCTCGCTGGCCACCTTGACCAGCGAGTCTTCGATCGAGCCGATCGGCAGCGAGACCGAACCCAGCGCGCTCACGCCCAGGCTGGCGGAGGTGTTGCTGCGGCGGAGCACGTAACGGTCCTGGACCGCGTTGACGAACACCACCGTCTGCTGCTCGCCGCGCAGCTGCGGCATGCACACCGCGCGGAACTCGACCTGTTCGTGGTTGTCCTCGGCCTGGAAGTACTTGCGCGCCTCGACCACGTCGGCCTCGGCGCGGCCGACCACGAAGCCCTGGCTGAGCAGGGCGCGGCGCGCGGCCTCGCAGGTCTGCGCCGGGGAATGGTCGAAGCTGCGCGAATACGTGTTCGAGGACTCGAAGGTCTCGAAGGCCGACCGCTTCGGCACGCCGCGACCCATGGCGCAGCCGGTCAGCAGGGCCAGCATGACGAGTGGAACAACGAGGCGATGGCCTGGCATGGTGACTCTGTGGAACAGGATGGCCGGGCGAGTATGCCGGAAGCGGGCGCCATGGGACGAGACGGAAGGAAACGGTTCCATCCGGCGATGGCCGCGCGTTGCCCGGGCGTTCAGTTGGTGAAGCGGGGCGCCAGCCCCGCCAGGATGCGCGCCAGCCGCTGCGCCCACATCTGCTGGCCGGCGTCGTCGGCGATCAGGTCCTGGCGGATCTCCAGTTCCACGTGCGCCAGCCCGCGCGCCTCGCCATGCACCGGGACCGCGTAGTCGCTGGTGGCGGTGACCGCGTACGGCTGGTTGTCGCCGACCACCAGGTCGCCTTCGCCCCGCAACGCCTCGAGCAGGGCATGGGGCAGGGCGGTGTGGCGGTGGTAGAGCACGCCGCAATGCCAGGGGCGCTCGAAGCCGGCCATGGCCGGGGTGAAGCTGTGCAGGGTCGCCAGCAGGGTCGGACGGCCTTCGGCCGCGCGCTGGTCCAGCGCCTGCGCGATGCAGGCGTGGTAGGGCTGGAAGATCCCGCGCTGGCGCGCGGCGCGCGCGACGTCGTCCAGGCCGATGTTGGCCGGCACCGCGGTGCCGTCGCTGGCTTCCACGATCGAGGTCGGCGATTCCAGTGGCCGGTTGCAGTCGATCACCAGCCGCGAATACGGCTGCAGGATGGTCCAGGCGTCGAGCAGGCCGGCCAGCCTGCGGGCGACGCCGGCGATGCCGATGTCCCAGCCGATGTGGCGGTCGATCTCGCCGGGCGGCAGGCCAAGGTCGCCCAGCGCGCGCGGGATCGCCTGGCCGGCGTGGTCGACCACGAACAGCCAGGGCGAGGCGCCCCGCGGGCGCAGCAGCTCCAGCGGCGCCGGGTCGCCGGGCTGCAGCAGGCCGGTGGCGTTGCCCAGGGCGTCAGAGGGCACGCGGGGTTCCGTCCAGTTCATGCTCGATCATCCACAGCCCGGCCCAGAGCTTGGAATCCAGCTCGTAGCCTTCGCCCATCTTCTGGACCAGCCACGCCGCCGCGCCTGCGCGCGGGACCTCGTGCACGGTGATGTCCTCGGTCCCGTCGCCACCGCCCTCGCCGACCTTGCGCAGCCCGGTGGCGCGGACGAAGGCGACCTTCTCGCTGCTGGCGCCGGAGGAGGTGGGGCCGATCATCAGCACCTCGGCGCGCTCGGCGGTCCAGCCGGTCTCCTCTTCCAGCTCGCGGATCGCCGAGTCCTCGATCGATTCGCCGGCGTCGATGTCGCCGACCAGGCCGGCGGGCATCTCGATCGTGCGCGCCTGCAGCGGGATCCGGAACTGCTCGACGAACAGGATCCGGTCCTCCGGCGTGACCGCGATGATGATCGCGGCCAGTCCGCCGGCATGGGTGCGCTCGGAGTATTCCCAGGTGCCGCGCACGACCATGCGCTGGTACCTGCCTTCGAAGACCACGCGCGGTGCGTTCTTGTCGTTGGTGTCCATGGGCCGATGCTAAGCGGGAAAGGACTGGGCGTCAGCCGCGCCTGCGGAACGGATCAGGCCGGGGTGCCAGCCTGCCACGCCGGCGGCGGCGCGGGTTCCTCCAGGCCGGCCGCGATCCGCAGCCGGCGCCGGGTCATGGGCCCGAAGCGCAGCGTGGTGGCCAGGGCGTCCAGCATCTCCGGGTCGGCCTCGCCGCGTGGGGTGGCCGGCGCCGCGTAATCCAGCGGCGCATCGCAGGCGATGGTGGTCAGCTGGCGGAACAGCAGCGCCAGCTCGCGCTGTTCGCGCAGCCGCGCCGCGACCTGGGCGGCGCCGCGCAGGCGCAGGAAGGCGACCTCGTCCACCCGCGCCAGCAGCGCATCCAGGCTGCCGAAGTGGGACAGCAGCACCGCCGCGGTCTTGGCGCCGATGCCGCCGACGCCGGGGATGTTGTCCACCGCGTCGCCGGTCAGGGCCAGGTAGTCGGCGATCTGGTGCGCGTGCACGCCGTGACGCGCCTTCACCCCCGCCGCGCCCCAGCGCAGGCCGCGGGCGAAGTCCCACTGCTCGTCGTGCTCGCCCAGCAGCTGCGACAGGTCCTTGTCGGCCGAGACGATCACCCCGCGGAAGCCGGCCGGGCGGGCGCGATGCAGCGCGGTGCCGATCAGGTCGTCGGCCTCGTACTCGGTATGCGCCAGCACGGCCAGGCCCAGCGCCGCGCACAGCGCCTTGCAATGGGCGAACTGGCGGCGCAGCTCGTCCGGGGCCGGCTCGCGGTTGCCCTTGTAGGCCGGGTAGATGCGGTGGCGGAAGCAGCTGTCCAGCGCCTCGTCGAAGGCGATGGCGATGTGGCCGGGACGCTCGCGTTCCAGCAGCTCCAGCAGGAACCGGGCGAAGCCATGCACGGCATTGGTCGGCCAGCCCTGGGCGTCGCGGAACTCGTCCGGCATCGAGTGCCAGGCGCGGAACACGTACAGGCTGGCGTCGACCAGGTACAGCGCCTCGCGCGGCGCGGCCGCCGGGGACGCTGGCACGACGCCGGCGCCGTCCAGGCTCACGGGTTCCAGTCCGACAGCAGGACGCGCGGATCCGGGCGCTCGCGCTCGGGCGCTTCCATCCGGGGCGTGCCGATGTGGATGAAGCCGGCGATCCGTTCGCCTTCGCCCAGGCCCAGCAGGCGGGTGACCTCGGGATCGTAGGCCATCCATGCCGTCAGCCACTGCGCGCCGAAGCCCAGCGCCTGGGCGGCCTGCAGGAGGGCGAAGCAGGCGCAGCCGGCGGTAAGCAGCTGTTCCTGCTCGGGCACCTTGTGCCCGGATTGCAGCCGGGCGATCACCGCCACCACCAGCGGGGCACGGGAGAAGCGCAGCCGGTCCTTCTCGACCGCCGCCGCCGGCGCGTCCGGGTCGCGCTGCAGGGTCCGGGCGGCCAGGAACTCGCCGAGGGCATGGCGCGCGTCCCCGGCGATGCGCAGGAAGCGGAACGGCACCAGCTTGCCGTGGTCCGGGACCCGCACCGCCGACTGGAGCATGCGCAGCAAGGTGGCTTCGTCGGGGCCGGGCTCGCCCAGCTGCATGGACGGGACGGAACGGCGCTGGTCCAGCGCCTCCAGGGCGGGGGATATGGGCATCTGGCTCGTGTACGGGGGCGGCCGCGCCGCCGAAGTTGTTGATTATAGGCACCCGGTTCGACCGGTCGTCGGAATGTGGACGGCCCGCGAAGAGGCTTGCCGCACGGACTGTTAAAGTTCCTGACCGGCAACCTGAAGTGCCTACCTGATCACGGTTACGCATGGCGGCAGGACGTACGATTCGGGAGCGGTTAGGGAGCCGCCCCCCAAAGTCGAACGTCTCCGACCTGCGTGCCGGAGCCCCACGCGCATGAGTACGACCGAAGCAGCATTCCGCCGACGTGCCCCCGACGTCCCCCTGCTGGCCCAGGCCCGCGAGGCGTTCCTGCCCGCCCTGTGGGAGGGGTTCGCCGTGGCCGTGGCCCGTTACGACGACGTCCTGTTCGACCGGGCCGAGCGCGCCGGCGGGTCGCAGCTGCTGTTCCTGGACGGCATGCGCGAGCTGCGCCGCCACCGCGAGGACATCGCCAGCCGCTTCCGCGACCACCTCGGCCGTGCGTGGCGCGCGCTGGAGGAGGGCGAGCCACTGTCTGCCGAGGCCGCCCTGGCCGGTGGGCAGGGCGGCCTGAGCCTGGTCACCGAGCAGGAACTGGAATCCCGCCTGGCTGCCCGCAACCTGGCCGCCGCGCTGCTGCGCGAAGCCAAGGACGTGCTGTCGCAGCTGGACCGCCGCCTGGGCTGGATCGCCGGCGGCGAGGCGCTCGATGCCGACAACAACCCGATCGGGCCCGAGCACATCGGCGTGGCCGTGCACCTGGCGTTCTCCGCCTGCGAGCTGGCCCCGGAAGTGCGCCTGGTGCTGATCAAGCTGTGCGAGCGCGACCTCGCGCCGCTGGTGGGCAAGCTTTACGAGGGCCTTGACCAGCGCCTGGTGCGCGCTGGCGTGCTGCCCGGCCCGGCCACGCCCCGGCCGCAGGCCAAGCCCGCCACGCCGCCGCGTCCGGCGCCGCAGCTGGACGAACTTTTCGAACGCGTGCCGGAAGAGCCGCAGGCCGGGCGCGCCTGGAGCGAAGCCCCGGTCGAGGACATGTCGCCGGCCTGGGCGGCCCGCTTCATGGAGCGCTGGGCCGGCCAGCGCGCGGCCATGGAGCAGGGGACGCAGGGGGGCGCGCTGCCAGGCGACCCGGCTGCGCAGGGCATGCTGCTGGAAGCCCTGCACCACCTGCTGGAGCACAGCCGCGAGCTGCGCGGCGGCGCCGAACAGGCCGCCGGCACCATCGGCCAGGCCCAGGGCCAGCAGCGCCCGCTGAGCCAGCGCGAGATGCTGTCGGTGCTGTCGCTGCTGCAGGCGACCCCGACCGCTACCCTGCGCGCGGCCATCGGCGACCAGCACGAGTCGCTCTCGCAGCGGCTCAAGAGCGAGGTCCTGGCCAATGCCAGCCAGCTCGGCGTGGACCCGGCCAGCACCCGCCTGGACCCGAAGGACGAGGATGCGATCGACCTGGTCGGCATGCTGTTCGACGTGCTGCTGGACGAGCGCGACCTCAACGGCCGTCCGCGCGAGCTGATCGGCCGCCTGGTGGTGCCGTTCGTGAAGGTGGCCCTGCTGGACCGCCGGATGTTCGTGCAGAAGACCCATCCGGCCCGCCGCCTGCTCAACGCGCTGGCCGAGGCCTGCGAAGGCAACCAGGGCGAGAGCGCCGCCGAGCGCACCCTGCTGGCCAAGGTCGAGGAGATCATCGAGAGGCTGGTGGCCGAGTTCAACGAGAACCTCGCCATCTTCATGACCCTCGAGGAGGAGTTCCGCGAGTTCCTCGAGCAGCACCGCCGCCGGGTGGAGATCACCGAGCGCCGCGCGGCCGAGATCCAGCGCGGCCAGGAGCGCCTGGAGCAGGCGCGCCTGCGCGCCCAGTCCGAGCTGGCCACGCGCGTGGAGGGCATCGAGCTGCCGCGCGCGGTGTCCGAATTCCTGCACAACGCCTGGCAGCACCACGTCACCCTGGCGCTGCTGCGCGAGGGCGATACCGGCGAGGCCTTCGTCGAGGCGATGGCGCTGGCCGACGGCATGCTGGACGAGGTCGAGGAAGCGCGCCGCAACGTGGTCGGCAAGCCCTGGCTGCAGGCCTGGCACCCGGCGCTGCTGAAGGTGCTGGGCAGCGTCGGCCTGCATGGCGACGCCGCCAACGCGGCCATCGCCGCGATGCACGCCACCCTGCAGGCCGTGGCGGTCGCACGCCCGGAGCTGGAGAAGGCGCTTCCGGAGCTGCCCGCCGTGGCCCTGCCGCAACCGGCCCCGGTGGAGAACAGCCCGGTGGACCTGGCCGGCCTCGCCGACGCGGCACAGGAATTCGACAAGGCCGACGTGGAGCAGATCCGCAACCTGGCGGTCGGGACCTGGCTGGACTTCATCGACAAGGACGGCCGGGTGCAGCCGGGCAAGCTGTCCTGGATCAGTCCGATCTCGCAGCGCCTGCTGTTCGTCAACCGCCGTGGCGTGCGCTTCTGCGTCGCCTCGCCGGAGGAGCTGGCGGGGATGGTGCGGCTGGGCCGGCTGCGCATGCACGTGGCCGACGAGGGCGCGTTCGACGCCGCCATGCAGGGCGTGATCGAGCGCCTGGACAGCGTGTTCTCCGCACGCGGTTCGGCCACCCTGCACTGAGGTCCCGCGGGCGCGCCACGCGCGCCCGGCGTCCCTGCTCCCTGGCGCGCGGTACCCCGCGCCTGTCGTTGCCGCGTGCCCGCGCCGCCTGGCCGGGGCAGATGCCGCTGAAACCAACGAACCGGCGGCACTCCCGTTTGCTAGCATCCGGGCGGTCCGACATTGCGAGGGGAACGCGGCATGGCAGTGGAAGTGCTGGTGCTGAAGGAAACCGCCGCAGGCGAGCGCCGCGTCGCCGCCACGCCGGAGACGGTACGCAAGCTGGTTGCAGCCGGGGCCACCGTGCGGGTCGAGCCCGGGGCCGGCCTGGGCGCCGGCATCACCGACCAGGCCTATGCCGATGCCGGCGCGTTGCCGGCCACGCCCGAGGCGCGCGCCGCCGCCGAGGTAGTGCTGTGCGTGCAGCCGCCGCCGGCCGAGGCGCTGGGCGCGCTGCGCGAGGGCGCGGTGCTGGTGGGCATCCTGCATCCGCAGGCCGATGACGCCCGCGCCGCGGCGCTGCAGGCGCGCGGCATCCGCGCCTTCCCGCTGGAGCGGCTGCCGCGCACCACCCGGGCCCAGGCCATGGACGTGCTCAGCTCGCAGGCCGGCATGGCCGGCTACAAGGCCACCCTGATCGCCGCGCAGCTGGCACCGCGCTTCTTCCCGATGCTCACCACCGCCGCGGGCACCATCCGTCCGTCCAAGGTGCTGGTGGTCGGCGCCGGCGTGGCCGGCCTGCAGGCCATCGCCACCGCGCGCCGGCTGGGCGCCCAGGTCGAGGGCTTCGACGTGCGCCCGGAAACGCGCGAGCAGATCGAATCGCTGGGTGGCAGGTTCCTGGACCTGGGCGTGAGCGCGGCCGGCGAGGGCGGCTATGCGCGCGCGCTCACCGACGAGGAGCGGGCCGAGCAGCAGCGGCGCCTGGCCGAGCACATCCGCGGGATCGACGTGATCGTGTGTACCGCGGCGGTGCCGGGGCGCCCGGCGCCGAGGATCATCAGCGCGGCGATGGTGGAAGGCATGAAGCCCGGCAGCGTGATCGTGGACCTGGCCGCCGAGACCGGCGGCAACTGCGAGCTGACCGTGCGTGGCCAGACCATCGACCATGGTGGCGTCACCATCGCCGGGCCACTGGACCTGGCCAGCATGGGCGCGGTCCATGCCAGCGAGATGTACGCGCGCAACGTGTACAACTTCGTGGCGCTGTTCCTGAAGGACGGGGGGCTGTCGTTCGACTGGAACGACGAACTGCTGGCCAGGACCGCGTGGCCGGAGCCGCCGGCGGCCGCCGAGGCGGCCTGAGGAAAGGGCCGGCCGCTGGCCGGCCGGCTGGTTCAGCGACTGCCCTTCGGGGAATGCGCGCGCAGCCATTCCTGGCGCTGGGCGGGCGTCATGCGTTCCCAGTCCTTGCGGAACTGCTCGCGCTGTTCGGGCGTCATCGCGCGGGTCGCCTCGTAGATGGCGCGCGCGCGCTGGCGCTGCTCCGGATCCATCTTCTCGAAACGGCGCATGCCGTGGCGGGCGCGTTCGCGCGCGTCGGGCGGCAGTTCCTTCCAGCGCTGGGCGCGTTCGAGCATGCGCGCCCGTTCCTCCGGTTGCGCATTCCAGCGGTCGCGCAGCGGCGCGACGAGCAGTTCGCGCTGCTCGGCGCTGAGCTGCTCCCAGCGTGGCAGTTCGGCCTGCCGGGCCGCCGCATCAGGCGCCGGCTGGGCCGGCCTGGCCTCGGCTGCGGCCAGGCCGGGCAGGAGCAGGGCGATCAGGCAGAGGGTCGGACGCAGGTTCATCGGAGTCACTCCAGGGCCAGGGCGGTGACGTCGGCCGAAGCCAGCCACAGGTAGAAGCCGGGGTCTTCCTGCAGCGGATAGGCAGGATCCTCGAAGGCGGCCGCGGCGAAGGCCGTGGTGGCGCTGTCCGGCTGGACCGGCGCCGGCGGCTGGTGCAGGGTCACTGCCACCACCAGGGCGGCGGCCACGGCGCCGCCGGCCAGCCAGGACGGCAGGCGCCACCATGGGCGTGCATCGCGTGCGGAGGCGGCTTCCTGCCGGGCCCGGCGCAGGCGCGCCCGCACTTCGGGCGAGACATGGGCCAGGGCTTCGGCGTGCAGCTGCCGGGCGCGGCGGTCGAGGGAATCAGGTGCGGTCGTCACAGGACGTCCTCCAGTTGCGAATTCAGGGCCTGCCGCGCACGCGACAGGTGGGTCTTCACCGAGCCTTCCGAACAGCCCATCACCCGGGCGGTGGTGGCCACGTCCAGCTCCTCCAGCACGCGCAGCGTGAACGCCTCGCGCTGCCGCGCCGGCAGGGCGCGCAGGGCCTCCACCAGGCGCGCGTAGGTCTCGCCGCGCTCCTGGGTTTCCGCCGGGCCGGGGCCGCTGTCGGCCCAGTCGATGCGGGCGTCCTCGCCGCGCGGGTCGTCGGCCGCCGGCAGCAGCCAGCGCAGGCGGAAGCGCGAGCGCCGCTGCAGGTCGATGATGCGCCGGCGCAGGATGCTCCAGAACAGCGGCGTCCATTCGGCCGCCGGGCGGTCCTGGTAGGCGAGCATGCGCATCATCGCGTCCTGCACCGCGTCCAGCGCGTCGTCGCGGTTGCGCAGGCCGGCCTCGGCGAAGCGGAAGGCGCGGGTGCCCACCTCGGCGAGGAACGCGTCCAGGGACGCCCAGGTCGGGGTGGCGGGCGCGTCCATGTCGGGGAGGGTGGAGGTAGTCACCAGCACAGCTTAACGGCCCGGAGATCAGCGCCCGGGCCACGGCAGCCTGGGCAGGCGGAGGCATGCGGCAGGAGCTGGAGCGTCGGTTTCATCTGCACCCGTTTCTGCGGTATCGACATGGCAGTAAACGCGCGACCAGGCGCCGGGTTGACGCGCGCCTGCGGGATTCAGCCTGCGGTTATCATCCGGGCGGGCGTGTGCCCGGGGAGATTCAGGACGCCATGAACGACGGATTCGTAGCGCTGTACATCTTCATGCTCGCAGCCATCGCGGGCCACGTGATCATCTCGCGGGTGCCGGTGATCCTGCACACGCCGCTGATGTCCGGATCGAACTTCATCCACGGCGCCGTGCTGATCGGCGCGATGGTGGTGCTGGGACACGCCGATACCACGCTGGAAAAGGCACTGGGTTTCGTCGCCGTCGTGCTGGGCGCGGGCAATGCCGCCGGCGGCTACGTGGTGACCGAGCGCATGCTGGAGATGTTCAAGTCGTCGAAGAAGCCGGGAGGCAAGGCATGAGCGGCGGCTTCGACCTGCGCCTGTGGCTGGTCGGCGCCAGCTACCTGGTCGCCGCCACCCTGTTCCTGCTCGGCCTGCAGCGCATGGCCTCGCCGGCCACCGCGCGCAGCGGCATCCGCTGGGCGGGGCTGGGCATGCTGGTGGCGACCTTCGCCACCTTCCTGCTGCCGGGGCTGCACAACCTGCCGCTGATCGTCGTCGCCCTGGTGCTGGGCACGGTGGTGGCCTGGGGCTCGGGCAAGAAGGTGGCCATCACCGACATGCCGCAGATGGTGGCCCTCTACAACGGCATGGGCGGCGGTTCGGCCGCGGCCATCGGCGCGGTGGAGCTGCTGCGGTACTCCGGCCTGGCGCATGCCGCGCCCGATGGCGCGCCGGTGGCCGGCCCCGGCGCGGTGGTGCTGGCGCTGGCGGTGCTGGGTTCGGCGATCGGCGCGGTCTCGCTGTCCGGCTCGGTCATCGCCTGGGCCAAGCTCGACGGCCGCCTCGACAAGCGCCTGGTGTTCCCCGGCCAGCAGGCCTTCAACCTGCTGGTGGCGGTGGCCATGGTGGTATTGGGCGCGTGGGCGGCCATCAGCCTGCAGCCGGGGGTGATCATCGCCTTCTTCCTGGTCGCGCTGCTGCTGGGCGTGCTGATGACCCTGCCGATCGGCGGCGCCGACATGCCGGTGGTGATCTCGCTGTACAACGCCTTCACCGGCCTGGCGGTGTCGTTCGAAGGCTACGTGCTGGGCAACGAGGCGCTGATCATCGCCGGCATGATGGTCGGCGCGGCCGGCATCCTGCTGACCCGGCTGATGGCCAAGGCGATGAACCGGCCGATCTCCGGCGTGCTGTTCGGCAGCTTCGGCGGCGGCGGGCAGGCGCAGGAAATCAGCGGTTCGCAGAAGCCGATCGAGGCGGGCGACGTGGCGGCGATGATGGCCTACGCCGAGCGCGTGGTGATCGTGCCCGGCTACGGCCTGGCGGTGGCACAGGCCCAGCACAAGATCTGGGAGCTGGCGCAACGGTTGATCGACCGCGGGGTGAAGGTGAAGTTCGCCATCCACCCGGTGGCCGGGCGCATGCCGGGGCACATGAACGTGCTGCTGGCCGAGGCCGGCGTGCCCTACGACCTGATCGCGGACATGGACGACATCAACCCGGAGTTCCCGAACACCGACGTGTCGCTGGTGATCGGTGCAAACGACGTGGTCAATCCGGTGGCCAAGAGCGATCCGGCCAGCCCGATCTACGGCATGCCGATCCTCGACGTGGTCGAGTCGAAGAACGTGATCGTGATCAAGCGCGGCAAGGGCACGGGCTTTGCCGGCATCGAGAATGCGCTGTTCTACGCCGACAACACCCGCATGCTCTACGGCGACGGCGCGGAGATGGCCAATGCCCTGGTCAGCGAGCTGAAGGCGCTCGACGGCGGCCACTGAAGGCGGAAGCGGCGGTCCTGGCGAAGCCGGGACCGCCCGCGGAAATCACCGTCCCGCCCGCAGTGCCAGGGGTAGCGACAGGGCCAGCAGGAGCAGGTCGATCCGGGTATTGGCCAGCAGGCTGAGGGTCAGCACGTAGTGCGGGCCCATCTTCGGCACGGCCTGCCATGGCGCCATGCCCATCTGCGCGCCGATATGGCCGGCGGCGATGCACCACTGCACCGCAGCCACCACAAGCGCGGTGGCGGCCACCGCCAGCAGGGCGCGGCACCAGCCCGGGCGCATGCCGCCCAGGCGCAGCATCAGGCCCATCTCCAGTGCCGCCAGTACCGCCGCCCAGCCGTGCTGGCGGCCGGTGGCCAGGCCCAGCGAGCCCCAGGCCACTACGGTGGTGGCCATGCCGAGCAGCAGCAGGGGTACCCACAGCCAGGCGCGGCGGGTCGCGGGACGGAGCGGGGCTTGGGGCATCGGACGGGTCCGTGACGGGCGGCCAAGGATACGCGCAGTGGCCATGCGCTAGAATGAGCGCCTCCCACATGCCTGATGGCCGTCCCTTGCAACCGCGGGCGGGCTGCCCCATATCCGCCCCATGTATTCCCGCAGCAGCGAACCCGTCCGTTTCGAGCGCGACTGCGCCGCCGTCATGGTGCCGCAGGGCGAGGCTGTGACCCTTCCGGCCGGCAGCGTCGGTTACATCACCCAGGGACTGGGCGGCAGCTACACCGTCTTCGTCGAGGGCAACCTGTTCCGCATCGCGGGCAAGGACGCCGACGCCATCGGCAAGGAAGTCCCGCCGGAGCTGGAACTGCCGGCCGATGCCAGCGACGAGGAAGTCGAGGCCATGGTCTGGAGCCAGCTGCGCACCTGCTTCGATCCCGAGATCCCGTTCAACATCGTCGACCTCGGCCTGGTCTACGAGGCCAGCCTCAAGCACCTGGACGACGGCAGCCGCGGCATCGACGTGAAGATGACCCTGACCGCGCCCGGCTGTGGCATGGGCGAGATCCTGGTCGACGACGTGCGCAGCAAGCTCGAGCAGATTCCGACGATCAGCTCCGCCGACGTGGAGCTGGTGTTCGACCCGCCGTGGGGCCGGCACATGATGTCCGAGGCCGCGCGCCTCGAGACCGGGATGTACTGATTCCGCATCAGGTACTCCGGCGGCGTGGCGCTGGGAGCCGTGATCCGTGATCGGGGATTGGTGATTCGTGAAGGCGCGTAGCCCGGACGAATCCGCAGTCCGCGTCCGGGGATAAACGCACGCTACTTCAGTCGCCCGATTGGCGGCCGCCCGATTCGCTTGTCCGGGTTTCACAGTGCGTGACTGTCGGCGCCCGGCGGCCCAATCCGTATCCCGGCCGGCGCGCATCGAATGCCCGCCGGGAGAGGCGCGAACGAAGCCGTGACCCCGACGTGCCCGAAGACGCGGTGCGCCTTACCCGCGTGCTGCCGCGGCTCCATCCGAAGCCTGGCGGGGCACCCCCGCTGCCCAGTGGTCCCGGATGCGCTTCGCTTATCCGGGCTACGTGCGGCTATGCGCGGCTGATCGCCGCCACCTGCGCCTGCAGCACCTGCACCGCATCCGCCGGCGCCAGCTCCAGCAGCAGGCCGCGCTGGCCGGCATTGATGAACACGCTTTCCCGTGCCAGCGCGTCCTGCTCGAACCAGGCCGGCGCGGGGCGCTGCTGGCCGAATGGACTGATCCCGCCGACCTTGTAGCCGGTGCGGCGCTCGGCCTCGGCCACGTCCATCATCCGCGCGGCCTTGCCGCCGGCCGCCGCGGCCAGGGCCTTGGGCTGCAGCTGGCGGTCGCTGGGCAGGACCACGCACACCGCCTGGGCATCGACCCAGGCCATCAGCGTCTTCAATACCCGTCCAGGCTCCACGCCCAGTGCCGCGGCCGCCTGCAGGCCCTTGCCGCCGGCCGCGGCCTGCGCGTCGGCGTCGTAGTCGTAGGGATGCAGGCGATAGGCTACGCCGGCGGCATCCAGTGCGCGGGTGGCACGGGTCGCCTTCGACATGACCCTGGGCTCAGGCCGGCTCGAAGCGGTTGGCGGCGACGTTCTTGCGCACCCGCGCCGGATCCCAGATCAGGCCGTTCATGGCGATGTAGACGCCGGCCGGCAGGGTCTGCACGGCGCCGATCGCACAGCCGATATTGAACTCGGCATCCGAACCGCGGAACCGCGCCGGGCTCAGCGCGCCGGTCATGACGATGGTCTTGTCCGGGATCGACTTCAGCACCATGCCGGTCTGGACCATGCTGTCGGTGCCGTGGGTGACCAGCACGTGGCGCGCCGGCTGCGCGGCGATGGTGGCGCGCACCAGCTCGCGGTCGGCGTCGGTGATGTGCAGCGAATCCTTGCGCAGGATCGGGATCACGGTGAAACGGAAGTTCACCCCGAGCTCGCGCAGGATCATGCCGATCTGCGGCTCGCCGATCTGGTAGTCGGACTTGTCGTCGAAGTAGATCTTGTCGATCGTGCCACCGGTGGTGACGATCAGCAGTTCTTCCATGGAGCGGCTCCTGCCGGCGCGGCCGTGGCCGCGCCCGTGAAGGGGAGGGCGGCGACCGGCGCCACCACGAGGCGTGATTATCGCGCCGGCGACCGGAAAGGTGCGACTGAAACCTTCGTCGCCGGCTCAGCCGCGGCGGCCGAAGCGCGCCCGCAGGCCCGGCCAGCTGGAGGCCATGACCACCACCAGTGCCAGCACGATCTCCACCCAGGCGAACAGTGCGCCCTCCGGATGCGCCCAGGCATGCATCACCCCGTGGCTGAACCAGAACAGCGCCAGCACGCCCGACCAGAACGCGGCCTTGCGCCCGCCGCGCCAGGCCGGCACTGCCAGAAGCAGTGGCGGCAGGGCGAACACCAGCAGCGCCGCGGCGGCATGGCGGTCGTCATGGAACCAGGCCACGTACAGCACGGCCAGGGCGAGGAGGGCGATGCCCAGTACCCGGTGCGAAGGCGCGCGCATCATCGGGCCGGCCTCGCGGCGATATCGGCCAGGCGCCGGCCGAGCGCGCGCGCCAGCACCGCTTCCTCCTCGCTCGGCTGCGGATCGTCGTCGGGGCCGGCCACGTGGCTGGCGCCGTAGGGCGTGCCGCCGCCGCGGGTGCTGCTCAGCAGCGGCTCGGTATAGGGAATGCCGACGATCACGCAGCCGTGGTGCAGCAGCGGCACGTGCATGGTCAGCAGGGTCGATTCCTGGCCGCCGTGCAGGCTGGCGGTGGAGGTGAACACGGCCGCCGGCTTGCCGGCCAGCACCCCGCTGGCCCATTCGCCGCCGAGGCCATCGAGGAAGTGCTTGACCGGCGCGGCCATGTTGCCGAAGCGGGTGGGGCTGCCCAGGGCCAGGCCTGCGCATTCGGCAAGGTCCGCGCTGGTGACGTAGGGCGCGCCGCCCTCGGGCACCGGCGGGGCGGCTTGCTGGGTCACGGCCGCCACCGGCGGCACCGTGCGCAGCCGCGCCTGCATGCCTGGCACTTCCTCCACGCCGCGGGCGATCTGCCGCGCCAGGCGGGCGACCGAACCGCCGCGGCTGTAATAGAGGACCAGGATCTCGGCCATGCGTCGCGCTTCCGTGTGTATGCCAGGCGCAAGTATCGGCGATGCGGCGCGTGCGGCGCATCGGGTAGGCTTGCGCGATGGCAATGGGAGGACTGGCCGGCAGCTGGAGGGAACGCGTGCGCGACCGCGCACGCGCGATCGCGTTCGCGCGCTTCCTGCTGCACCGCTTCATCGACGACCGCCTGTTCCAGGCCGCCGCCGCACTGGCCTACACCACGGCCTTCGCCCTGGTGCCGCTGGCGGTGGTGGTGCTGGGCGTGCTGGCTGCGTTCCCGGTGTTCGACCAGTGGAGCAATGCCCTGGTCGACTACGTGTTCTCCAACTTCATGCCCAGCGCCGCGCGCGCGATCGAGTCCTCGCTGGACCGCCTGGCCGAGAACTCGCGCCAGCTGACCGCCGCGGGCGTGGCGGCCCTGGTGGTATCGCTGCTGGTCACGCTCAACAGCGTCGAGTCCACCTTCAACCGCATCTGGCGCGTGGCCAGCGCGCGGCCGCGGCTGTCGCGCTACCTGGTGTACTGGACGGTACTGACCCTGGGCGCACTGCTGGCCGCCGCTTCGCTGTCGATCTCGGCGCGGATCTTCGCCCTGCCGCTGTTCGCCACCCCGGAAGGCAGGGCGATCGCCAGGCTGAGCCTGGGCCTGGCGCCGGTGCTGATCGAGCTGGTGGTGGTGGTGCTGGTGTACCGCGTCGTGCCGCACCACACGGTCAAGTGGCGCCACGCCCTGGCCGGCGCGGTAGTGGCGGTGCTGCTGCTGGAGGCGGTCAAGGCCGGGCTCGGCGTGTACCTGGGCAGCTTCCAGGGCTACCAGAAACTGTACGGTGCGCTGGCCTTCATCCCGATCCTGATGCTGTGGATCTACCTGGGCTGGATCGCGATCCTGCTGGGCGCCTCGCTGGCCTCTTCGCTGGCCGCGTTCCGCTACCAGCCCGTGGCGATGCGCCTGCCGGCCGGCTACGAGGTCTACGCGCTGCTGCGCCTGGTCGGGCGGTTCCGCGACGCACGGCGCGAGGGCCGCGGCCTGCATACGGCGGAGATGCTGGAGCTGGAGCCGATGCTCACCGACTCGCTGCTGCAGGAGTTCCTCGCCCAGCTGGGCGGGATCCGCGTGCTGCGCCGCGACGAGCAGGGCGAGTGGCTGCTGGCGCGCGACCTGGACGACGTCAGCCTCGGCGAGCTGTACGAGGCCTGCGGCATGCGCATCCCGGCCGACGAGGCGTGGCTGCCGTGCCGCGAGGACGCGCTGGGCCAGGACGCCATCGCCGTGCTCGACGACCTGCGCCTGCCGCTGCGCGACGTGCTGCGTCGGCGCGTCGGCTCCCTCTACCCCCATTCCCACGGAGACTGACAATGCGTTCCCCGATCCTCGCGCTGGCCCTGCTGGCGACGCTGTGCGCCTGCGGCAGCGAAACGCCCGCGCCCGCCACGGCAGGCAGCTCGCCGTCCCCTGCCGCCGAAGAGGCGCCGCCGGCCTTCGAGGATCCCGGCGTGGTCGAGGAGACCGCCGAGTACCCGGCGTTCACCGGCACCACGGTGGATGGCCGGCCGTACGACCTGGCCGCGCTGCGCGGACGCTGGGTGGTGGTCAACTTCTGGGCCACCTGGTGCAAGCCCTGCCTGAAGGAGATGCCGGAGCTGTCGGCGCTGCACGCCACGCGCGAGGACATCGAGGTGGTCGGCCTGGCCTACGAGGAGATCGAGGCGGCGGACATGCAGGCCTTCCTGCAGGAGCACCCGGTGGCGTACCCGGTCGTGGTGCTGGATCCGTACGCGCCGCCGGGCGACTTCGCCACGCCGCGCGGGCTGCCGATGACCTATCTCATCGATCCGGAAGGCAAGGTCGCGCGCCGTTTCCTGGGGCCGGTGACCTCGGCCGACATCGAGCTGGCGGTGGCCGGAAAGGCGGAGGGCTGAACCATGGACGCGGCACGTTTCCTGGTCAGCGGCCGGGTGCAGGGCGTTTACTACCGCGCCTCCACCCGTGAGCAGGCCCAGCGCCTGGGCCTGGACGGCAGCGCGGTGAACCTGCCCGACGGCCGCGTCGAGGTGATCGCCGCCGGCGCACCGGAAGCGATCGACGCGCTGGAGCAATGGCTGCGCCAGGGTCCGCCGACGGCGAAGGTCGAGGCCGTCGAACGTTATCCGTACCAGGAGCGGGTGCCGGACGGCTTCAGCGTCGGCTGAAAGTCCTCAGGCCTCGCGCAGCCGCGGGCGCAGGCCGGCCAGGTTGCACGGCCGGGTACGCGCGTCCAGCTGGTGGACGATGATCTTCTCCCAGGCCGTGCGGCAGGCCGAGGTCGAGCCGGGCAGGGCGAACAGGAAGGTGGCGTTGGCCACGCCGGCGAAGGCGCGCGACTGCAGCGACGAGGTGCCGATCTCGTCGACGCTGATGGCGCGGAACAGCTCGCCGAATCCGGGCATTTCCTTGTCCAGCAGGGGCAGCAGCGCCTCGGGCGTGGAATCGCGGCCGGTGAAGCCGGTGCCGCCGGTGACCAGGATGCCGTCCACCGCCGGTTCGGCGATCCAGGCCGAGACCAGGGCACGCAGGCGGTAGCGGTCGTCGGGCAGCAGCGCGCGGGCGTGCAGCCGGTGGCCGGCGGCCTGCAGGGCGCCGGCGAGGTAGTCGCCGGAACTGTCGTTCTCGAGGGTGCGCGTGTCGGACACGGTCAGCACGCACAGCTGCAGCGGGATGAAATCGGTCTGGGCGGTCATGCCCCTAGCCTAGCGCGGGTCGCGCCGGCGGCGCTTACTCGGAGGTCAGCCGCGCCAGCTCGTCGGCCTGGTATTCCTGCTGCAGGCGGCTGACCAGCGGGTCCAGGTCGCCTTCGAGGATGTTGGGCAGGTCGTAGAGGGTCAGGCCTTCGACGCGGTGGTCGGTGATCCGGCCCTGCGGGAAGTTGTAGGTGCGGATGCGCTGGCTGCGGTCGCCGCTCCCCACCTGCAGGCGCCGGCTCTCGGCCTGCGCGGCCTGCTGCCGGCTGCGCTCGGCGTCCAGCAGCTGCGCCTTCAGCCGCTTCATCGCCTTGTCGCGGTTGGCGTGCTGGCTGCGCTCGGTCTGGCTCTCCACCACCAGGCCGCTGGGCAGGTGGGTGATGCGGATGGCCGAGTCGGTCTTGTTGACGTGCTGGCCGCCGGCGCCGGAGGAGCGGAAAGTGTCGACCTTCAGGTCGGCCGGGTTGATCGTGATCTCCTCGATCTCGTCGGCCTCGGGGATGATGGCCACGGTCGCCGCCGAGGTATGGATGCGGCCCTGCGACTCGGTGGCCGGCACGCGCTGCACGCGGTGGGTGCCGGACTCGAACTTCAGCTTCGAGTACGCGCCGCGGCCGACGATACGGGCCACGATCTCCTTGTGTCCGCCGTGCTCGCCCGGGTTGTCGGATTCGACCTCGACCTTCCAGCCCTGGCGTTCGGCATAGCGCGCATACATGCGGAACAGGTCGCCGGCGAACAGTGCGGCCTCGTCGCCGCCGGTACCGGCGCGCACCTCCAGGAACAGGTTGCCCTCGTCGCGCGGATCCTTCGGCACCAGCAGCAGGGCAAGCTCGCGGTCCAGCACCTGCAGGCGCTCGCGCGCGGCGGTGATCTCCTCCTGCGCCAGCTCGGCCAGCTCCGGGTCCTCGCGCATGGCCTCGGCCGCGGCCAGGTCCTCGCGCGCGCGGGCCTCGGCGGCCAGCGCGGTGGCCACCGGCTCGAGCTGGGAAAACTCGCGCGACAGGTCGCGGAAACGCGCGGGGTCGCCCATCACGCCGGGATCGGCGAGCAGGCGTTCGAGTTCTTCGCGGCGCTCGGCCAGCGCTTCAAGCTTGCGGCGCAGGCTCGGGGTCATCGGGCAGTCTGGGCGGGGGAAGGTTGGCGGCCGCCGGATGCGAATACGGGGCGCTGGCGGGGAACAGGCGGTCGGCGGCGCGCACCAGCCCGGTGTCGCCGGCCAGCGCGGCCTCGCGCAGGGCGGCGGTCGGCGGGTGCAGCAGCCGGTTGGTGAGGGTGTGGGCGAGGAACTGCAGCACTTCGTCCGGATCGCGCCCGGAGGCCAGCTGCTGGCGGGCGCGGGCGAGGATCTCCTCGCGGGTGGCGTCGCCGAGCGCGCGCAGGCGGCGCAGGCTGTCCTGGTGCTCGCTGGCGCGCACCGTCCCCATGAATCGCGACACCTGCAGGTCGATGATGGCCTCGGCCGCCTCGGCGGCCTCGTGGCGACCGCGGCGGTTGTCCTCCACCGCGCGTTCCAGGTCGTCCACGGTGTAGAGGTAGGCATCGTCCAGCCCGGCCACGCCGGCCTCGATGTCGCGCGGCACCGCCAGGTCGAACAGCAGCATCGGCTTGCGCTTGCGTACCGCCAGCGCGGCCTCGACCTGGGTGCGCAGCAGCACCGGATCGCGCGAGGCGGTGGCGGAAAACACGATGTCGGCCTCGGCCAGGTGGCGGTCCAGCTCGGTCAGCGGCAGGGCGTAGCCGCCGTGGCGCTCGGCCAGGTCCTGGGCGTGGGCGAGGGTGCGGTTGGCCACCAGCAGGCGACGTACGCCGCCCTTGGCGAGGTGGCGGGCGGCCAGTTCGATGGTCTCGCCGGCGCCGACCAGCAGCACGGTCGAGTCCGGCAGCGGCGCGAAGGAGTCCTGGGCCAGGCGCACCGCGGTGGAGGCCACCGAGACCGGGTTCACGCCGATGCGGGTGTCGGTCCGCGCGCGCTTGGCCACCGCGAAGGTCTGCTGGAACAGGCGGTCCAGGCGGCTGCCGAGGGCGCCGTGTTCGCGCGCCTTGGCCCAGGCGTCCTTTACCTGGCCGAGGATCTGCGGCTCGCCCAGCACCATCGAGTCCAGGCCGGTGGCCACCCGGAACAGGTGCCTGACGGCGTCCGCGTCCTGGTGGCGGTAGAGGTAGGCCGAGATGCCGTTGCCGTGCCCGTCCAGCCAGTCGGCCAGCACCTGGCCGTCCTCGGCCATCGCGTAGACCTCGGTGCGGTTGCAGGTCGACAGCAGCGCAGCCTCCGTCACCCCGGGCAGGGCCCGCAGCGCGGCCAGGGCGCGACCGAGCGCGTCGCCGGCAAAAGCCACCCGCTCGCGCAGGTCGACCGGCGCGGTCTGGTGGTTCAGCCCGAGGAGCCAAAGCGTCATGTTCAGGTGCTTGCGTTAATCTGCTGGCTTGTTTGGGCCGCCATTTTACGGCCCGGTGGGTGCCAATGCCCGGATTGAAGAATTCCAAGCGCGCGCCGGCGCCGTTCCCGGGCGCCGAGCGCAGCCGGCGGACCGTCCGCCGGTGCGTGTTGCCGTTGCTGCTGGCCCTGGGGCTGGCGCCGCTCGCCCACGCCGACCAGGCCCGCCAGGCCGACCAGGCCATGCCGGCCGAGACCCTGGCGCCGCTGATGGCCGGCGAGTTCGCCCTGCAGTCGGGCCAGCTGGACGAGGCCGCGCGCTGGTACCTGGACGCGGCCAGGGCCGCCGAGGGCGACGTGCCGCTGGCCGAGCGCGCCACCCGCATCGCCATCCTCGCCAACGACGACGGTCGCGCCGCCGAGGCCCTGGCCCTGTGGCGCGCCCGCGCGCCGGAGTCGCCGGGCATGCGCACTGCAAGCGCGACCCTGGCGCTGCGTGCCGGCAAGTTGCGACAGGCGGGCAGGGACCTTGAGGCCCTGCTGGCCAGCGAGGACCCGCGCGGCTGGCGTTTCGCCGCGTCCGCGCTCAATGGCGGCCGCGACCCGCAGGCCATCGCCCGCGTCCTGGACCGGCTGGTCCGCCGCGGCGCGATCCCGGACGACATCGCGGCCTGGCAGGAATTCGGGCGCATGGCCCTGCGCCTGGACGAGCCGAAGCTTGCGCGCCGGATCATGGACCAGGTGGTCAGGCGCTTCCCCGGCGAGCCGCGGGTCGTCCTGCTGCGGGCGACCCAGCTGCAGCAGGCCGGCCAGACCGCGCAGGCACGGGAGATCCTTGCCCAGGTCGAGCCGCTGGCCCGGACCGATCCGGAGATGCGCGCGATGCTGGCGATCGCCTACGAGAGCGTGCGCGACCTCGCTTCCGCCGCCCGGGTGATGGCCGAGGGGCAACAGGACACCACCACCTACGGCGTGCGCGCGTCGCTGCTGGCGCGCGCCGGCGACAACGAGGCGCTCGGCGTGCTCTATGCCGAGCTGGCCGAGGACGCGTCCCGCCCCGACCCCTCGCGCAGGCTCCTGCTTGGCCGCATCGCCGAGTTCCTGGAGCGCCCGGCCGAGGCCCTGGGCTGGTACCGCGGCGTGGCCGGCGGGCCGCAGCGGACCGAGGCCCGGATGCGCGCCGCCGTGGCCCTGCACAACCTGGGGCGGCGCGAGGAGGCCTATGCCGAGGCGCGCGCGCTGCAGGACGACGCCGGCGTGGCCGACGAGGTCCGCCGCGACGCCTACCTGCTGGAAGCGGAGATGCGCCAGCGCGAGGGCGACCACGAAGGCGAGCTGGAAGTGCTTGGCCGCGGCATCGCGGCCTGGCCCGACGATCCGGCCCTGCTGTACGCCCGCGGCCTGGCCTGGGAGCGCCAGGACCGGATCGACCGCGCCGAGGCCGACCTGCGCCGGGTCCTGGTCACCGACCCGGAGAACGTGGCCGCGCTCAACGCCCTGGGCTACACCCTGGCCGACCGCACCGACCGCTACCGCGAGGCGCTGGAACTGATCGACCGGGCCCGCACCGCCGAGCCGGACAACGCCGCCATCGTCGACAGCTACGGCTGGGTCCTTTACCGGTTGGGGCGTTCCCAGGAGGCGCTGGTCGAACTGCGCCGGGCCTGGGGGCTGATGAAGGATCCGGAGATCGCGGCCCACCTGGGCGAGGTGCTGTGGACCCTCGGTCGTCGCGCCGATGCCCGTCGCTACTTCGAGGAGGCGCGCGCGCTGGATCCGGAAAACCGCGCCCTGCTGCGCGCGCTGGAACAGTTCGGGATCACCCTGCCGCCGGCTGCCGCCGGCGGGCAGGGCGCGTCCACGGATGCCGGCACACCGCGCCCGGCCCCGGAGGCGACTCCATGATGGCGCGCCCCCGCCGGGCGGGCCTGCTGCCGTCCCTGCTGCTCCTCGGGGCCTGCCCCACGGCGCCCTCGGCGCGCGCGCCCGCCGTTCCGGCCGCGGAGGCCGAGCGCCAGCAGGCCCAGCGCCGCGAGGCGCTGGAGGCGCTGCCGGCCTGGTCGCTGCAGGGCAGGGTGGCGATCACCAGCGGGCAGAAGGGCGGCAGCGGCCGCCTGGAATGGTCGCAGCAGGATGGCGATTACCGGGTCTCGCTGAGCGCCCCGGTGACCCGGCAGAGCTGGTCGCTGGCCGCGCATCCGGATGGCGGCGCGGTGCTGGAGGGGGTGGAGGGCGGCCCGCGCCATGGCGCGGATGCGTCCCTGCTGCTGCGCGAGGCCACCGGCTGGGAGATTCCCGTCCAGGAACTGGCGTGGTGGGTCCGCGGCCTGGAGACGCCCGGCGCGGCCGGGGTCGAATACGGCCCCGACGGGCGCCTGCAGCGCATGCGGGCATCCGGCTGGGACATCGAGTACCAGGAGTGGCTACCCCCGCAGGACGGCTTCCCGGCCATGCCGCGGCGGCTGCAGGCCGAGCGCGGCTCCGCCCGGGTACGGCTGGTGGTGGACGGGTGGAGCGCGCCGTGAGCGCCTGGACCGAGTGGCCGGCCCCGGCCAAGCTGAACCTGTTCCTGCGCATCACCGGGCGCCGGGCCGACGGTTACCACGAGCTGCAGACCGTCTTCCGCCTGCTGGACTGGGGCGACACCGTACGCCTGCGGGTCCGGGAGGACGGGCGCATCGTCCGCCATGGCGAATCGGTCCCCGGGGTCGCGGAAGTGGACGACCTTGTCGTACGTGCTGCCAGGCTCCTGCAATCGCACGCCAATTGCCCGCTTGGTGCCGACATCGTCGTCGAAAAGCGCATTCCGGCCGGGGGTGGTTTCGGTGGCGGTTCGTCCGACGCTGCAACCGTCCTGCGTGCGCTGGACCGGCTCTGGGGCCTGGACCTGGACGAGGATGTGCTGGCCGCCCTGGGCCTGCGCCTGGGGGCGGACGTGCCGGTGTTCGTGCGCGGGCGCAGCGCCTGGGCCGAAGGGGTGGGGGAGAAGCTGCATCCCGTGGAGCTGCCACCGGCCTGGTACGTGCTGGCCGATCCGGGCGTCCACGTGCCCACCGCGGCCCTGTTCGGTGACCCGGATTTGACGCGTAATGCCCCGCCCGCGAAAATAGCCGACTTCGTTGCCGGATCCGTGCTCGACAATGCGTTCGAGCCGGTCCTGCGCCGCCGCGAACCGGCCGTCCAGGCTGCCTTCGACGCGCTGGCGCAGGTCGGCAGGCCCCGCCTCACCGGGACCGGCAGCGGATGCTTCGTCGAGTTTCCAGACCGTGGCAGTGCCGAGTCGGCGCTGGCGCGGTTGCCTCGCGGGCTGCGGGCCTGGCTCGCAGCCGGCGTGGACCACTCGCCGCTGGTGGCCGCGCTTGCGCGCCCGGTGGCAGTGGAACCCTGACACAGGGGCGTCGCCAAGAGGTCCAAGGCACCGGGTTTTGATCCCGGCATCCGCAGGTTCGAATCCTGCCGCCCCTGCCAAGGTCACGCGGCCCCGTCCGCGGGGCTTGGATGCAAGACGCCGCATGGACTGCGGCTTGTTCACAACCCCTGTCCACCAGCAGATCCGCGAACCGCCGCCGGGATGAAGACGATGCAAGAAGACCGCAACCTGCTCATCTTCAGCGGCAACGCGAACCGGCCGCTGGCCGACAGCATCTGCCGCCAGCTGGGCGTCCGCCCGGGCAAGGCCCTGGTCTCCACCTTCTCCGACGGCGAGGTCCAGGTCGAGATCGAGGAGAACGTCCGCCGCCAGGAAGTCTTCGTGATCCAGCCGACCTGCGCGCCGGCGGCGGAGAACCTGATGGAGCTGCTGGTGCTGATCGACGCGCTCAAGCGCGCCAGCGCCGCCTCCGTCACCGCGGTGGTGCCGTACTTCGGCTACTCGCGCCAGGACCGCCGCCTGCGTTCCTCGCGCGTGCCGATCACGGCCAAGGTCGCGGCCAAGATGTTCACCGCGGTGGGCACCGACCGGGTGCTGACCGTGGACCTGCACGCCGACCAGATCCAGGGTTTCTTCGACATCCCGGTCGACAACGTCTACGCCTCGCCGCTGCTGCTGGCCGACATCTGGCGCGCCTACGGCACCGAGAACCTGATCGTGGTCTCGCCGGACGTGGGCGGCGTGGTCCGCGCCCGCGCGGTGGCCAAGCGCCTGGACGACGCCGACCTGGCGATCATCGACAAGCGCCGCCCGCGCGCCAACGTGTCGACGGTGATGAACATCATCGGCGACGTCGAGGGCAAGACCTGCGTGATGGTGGACGATATCGTCGACACGGCTGGTACCCTGTGCGCCGCCGCCGCCGCCCTCAAGGCGCGCGGCGCGACCAAAGTCGCCGCCTACTGCACCCACGCCGTGCTGTCCGGCCCGGCGGTGGACAACCTCAACAATTCCCAGCTCGACGAACTGGTGGTGACCGACACCATCCCGCTGTCCCCGGCCGCGCGCACCTGCCCGCGCATCCGCCAGGTCAGCGTGGCCGAGCTGCTGGCGGAGACCATACGCCGCATCGCCTTCGGCGAATCGGTCAGCTCGCTGTACGTCGACTGAGGGCGCCGGCGCGGCGCCCGTCACGCCCGGCCGGAAGGCCGGGCTTCCCCACGGGACGGCAATGCGGAATCGGCACGGGCCGATTCCGGATTCCCGATCCGCGGGAACCACAGGACTCGCCTGGTCGCGGGCGAGTCATCCGGGGCGCCGCGAGGCGTCCCCTGCAGCGGGGCTATTCCCCGCAAAACCTAGAGTGATCTTGAAATGGCACATGTTATTGAAGTCGAACGTCGCGAAGCCCAGGGCAAGGGTGCGAGCCGCCGCCTGCGTCGCGACGGCAAGGTGCCGGCCATCGTCTACGGCGGTGACCGCGCTCCGGCCAACATCCAGCTGGACCACGAGAAGCTGTGGCTGGCCCAGCAGAACGAGTGGTTCTACTCCTCGATCCTGGACCTGAGCCTCAACGGCCAGATCTACAAGGTCCTGCTGCGTGACCTGCAGCGCCACCCGTACAAGCAGCAGATCCTGCACCTGGACTTCCAGCGCGTCAGCGAGAACGAGGTGCTGCGCGCCGCCGTGCCGCTGCACTTCGTCAACGAAGCCAAGTCCCCGGCCGGCAAGACCGCCGGCGTGGTGATCATGCACGAGCTGACCGAGGTGACCGTGGCCTGCCTGCCGAAGGACCTGCCGGAGTCGATCGAAGTCGACCTGTCGGACCTGGCCGTGGGCGCCGTGGTGCACCTGTCGGAGCTGAAGCTGCCGGCCGGCGTCGAGCTGCCGCAGCTGAAGCTGGGTCCGGACCATGACGTCGCCGTGGTCGTGGCCAAGGCCGCGCAGGGTGGGGCCGAAGAGGCCGCCGCCGAGGGCGAGGAAGAGGCCAAGTAAGCCCGTTGCGTCCCGCCCGGTCCGCCGGGCGGGACCTCGGCTGTTCCAGTGATGGCGGAAATTCGTCTCATCGTCGGCCTGGGCAACCCCGGTCCCGAGCACGCCCACGACCGGCACAACGCCGGCTTCCGCCTGGTCGATACCCTGGCCGAGCGGCAGGGCGCGCGCTTCGGCCTGGATTCGAAGCTGTTCGGCGAGACGGCGCGGGTGCAGATCGGCGGCCGCGATGTCTGGCTGCTCAAGCCCGCCACCTTCATGAACCTGTCCGGCAAGTCGGTCGCCGCCGCGCTGCGGTTCTGGAAGATCGAGCCGGAGCAGGTCCTGCTGGTCCATGACGAGCTCGACCTGCCGCCGGGAACCGCGCGGCTGAAGTTCGACGGCGGCCACGGCGGCCAGAACGGACTGCGCGACACCATCCGCCTGCTGGGCCACGGGCGCTTCCACCGCCTGCGCATCGGCATCGGCCATCCGGGCCACAAGGACCGGGTCGTCGGCTGGGTGCTGGGCAGGCCGGGCAAGGACGACGATATCCTCATCGGGCGCGCCATCGACGACGCCATCGACGTGCTGCCGCTGGTGGTCAACGGCGACGTCAACGAGGCGATGAAGCGCCTCCATACCTCGAAACCGTAATTGGTGATTGGTGATTCGTGGAAGCCGCGAATCGCCAATCACGAATCACGGATCACGGATCTACCCATGGGCATCAAATGCGGCATCGTCGGCCTGCCTAACGTCGGCAAGTCGACCCTGTTCAACGCGCTGACCAAGGCGGGCATCGCCGCCGCCAACTTCCCGTTCTGCACCATCGAGCCGAACGTGGGCGTGGTGCCGGTGCCGGATCCGCGCCTGAACCAGCTGGCCGAGATCATCAACCCGCAGAAGGTCGTGCCGACCGCGGTCGAGTTCGTCGACATCGCCGGCCTGGTCGCCGGCGCCGCCAGCGGCGAGGGCCTGGGCAACAAGTTCCTGTCCCACATCCGCGAGGTCGACGCGATCGCCCACGTGGTGCGCTGCTTCGAGCACGGCGACATCGTCCACGTGGCCGGCAAGGTCGACCCGCTGTCGGACATCGAGACCATCGACACCGAGCTGGCCCTGGCCGACCTCGACAGCGTCGAGAAGGCGCTCAACCGCGCCGAGCGCGCGGCCAAGGGCGGCGACAAGGATGCGGCAGCGCGCAAGCCGGTGCTGCTGAAGCTGCAGGCGGCGCTGGCCGAGGGCAAGTCGGGCCGCAGCGCCGGCCTGGACGAGGAGGAGAAGGCGCTGGTGCGCGACCTGTTCCTGCTCACCCTCAAGCCGGTGATGTACATCGCCAACGTGCTGGAGGACGGGTTCGAGAACAACCCGCACCTGGACGCCGTGCGCGCCCATGCCGCGGCCGAGGGCGCCGAGGTGGTGCCGGTGTCGGCGGCCATCGAGGAGGAGCTGTCGCAGCTGGACGACGCCGACCGCGACGCCTTCCTGGCCGACCTGGGCCTGGACGAGCCGGGCCTGAACCGCGTCATCCGGGCCGCCTACAGGCTGCTGGGCCTGCAGACCTACTTCACCGCCGGCGTGAAGGAGGTCCGCGCCTGGACGGTCAAGGCCGGCGCGACCGCGCCGCAGGCGGCGGCGGTGATCCACACCGACTTCGAGAAGGGCTTCATCCGCGCCGAAACCATCGCCTTCGACGACTTCATCAAGTACCGGGGCGAGGCGGGTGCGCGCGAAGCCGGGCGCATGCGCCTGGAGGGCAAGGAGTACCGCGTGCAGGAGGGCGACATCCTGCACTTCCGGTTCAACGTCTGAAGTTAAAAAAAGTTGCAGAAACGCGTTGACAGATCGTTTCGGCATCACCAGAATAGCGGGCTGTTTCACCCCGGCAGCATTTGAGGTCGCGGTGGCAGATCCCGGAGGGATACCCAAGCGGCCAACGGGGGCAGACTGTAAATCTGCTGGCTTACGCCTTCGGTGGTTCGAATCCACCTCCCTCCACCAAGTTTCACGGCGGTACGGAACGACAAACGAGGTAAGGCCCGGGGCGGTAGGCCGGGAATGCGGTTCCCCTCGCGGGAGTAGTTCAATGGTAGAACCTCAGCCTTCCAAGCTGATGGTGCGGGTTCGATTCCCGTCTCCCGCTCCATTGCGCCGCCCCCGTGGTTCCGAAAACAGGTTTCCTGTGCTCACGTAGCTCAGTCGGTAGAGCACCTCCTTGGTAAGGAGGAGGTCGATGGTTCGATTCCATTCGTGAGCACCACTATTCGCGGGATTCCCGCAGGGGGCCCGGCAGGCGCCAGCCGCCGGGCCGCCAACAGAAGTCACCCAAACACAACGTCAGCGAGATAGGCAGCCATGTCCAAGGGTAAGTTCGAGCGCACCAAGCCGCACGTGAACGTCGGCACCATCGGCCACGTTGACCATGGCAAGACCACGCTGACGGCCGCGCTGACCAAGATCGGCGCCGAGCGTTTCGGTGGCG
>NZ_PDWP01000031.1 GCF_010093235.1 Pseudoxanthomonas suwonensis
GGGCTGCGGTTCAGGTCCTGGGGGCGGGTTGACCCGGACCTGGCCGGGCCACTACAATTCCGCTTCTGTCCGCCCCGATGCGGGCAGGTTTGACCACAATAACAACAGAGGAATGCCTGGTCATGTACGCAGTTCTGGTAACCGGCGGTAAGCAGTACCGCGTGGCGCAGGGTGAGAAGCTCCGCGTCGAGAAGCTCGAGGCCGAAGCCGGCTCCGAGATCAAGTTCGACAACATCCTGCTGCTGGGCGACAGCGACGGGATCAAGGTCGGTGACGCCCTCAAGGGCGCGAGCGTGACCGCCAAGGTCGTGGCCCATGGCCGCGCCGACAAGGTCCGCATCATCAAGTTCCGCCGCCGCAAGCACCACATGAAGCGGCAGGGCCACCGCCAGCACTACACCGAAATCGAAATCACCGGCATCGCCGGCTAATCAGTAAGGAGAATCCGTCATGGCACACAAAAAGGGCGTAGGCTCCTCGCGCAACGGCCGCGATTCCAACCCGAAGTACCTGGGCGTGAAGATCTTCGGCGGCCAGGCCGTCGAGGCCGGCAACATCATCGTCCGCCAGCGTGGCACCCAGTTCCATCCGGGCGCCGGCGTCGGCCTGGGCCGCGACCACACCCTGTTCGCGCTGGTCGACGGCAAGGTCGAGTTCTCGACCAAGGGTCCGGCCAAGCGCCGCACCGTCAGCGTCGTCGCTGAAGCCTGATTGCTGGCCGCGCCTGGCGCGGCCGGATCGCACGGCAGGCCCCGCTTAGGCGGGGCTTTCCGTTTCTGGGGTACCCGAACCGTCCGGCCACCCGCGCGGCGGGCCGGCTAGACTGTGCCCCGTTGCATTCCCCCTCCCGAGTCCCTGTGCCCCATGAAACTGGTCGACGAAGCTGAAATCGAGGTGATCGCCGGCAATGGCGGCAATGGTTGCGTCGGTTTCCGGCGCGAGAAGTTCATCCCGCTGGGCGGGCCGGACGGCGGCGACGGCGGCAACGGCGGCAGCGTCTGGCTGGTTGCCGACGAGAACCTGAACACCCTGGTCGACTTCCGCCACGAGCGCCGCTTCCGCGCCCAGCGCGGCGAGAACGGCATGGGCCGGCAGATGTATGGCAAGGGTGGCGAGGACCTGTTCATCACCGTCCCGGTCGGGACCGTGGTGACCAACGTCGAGACCGACGAGGTCATCGGCGACCTGACTCGCCATGGCGACCGCCTGCTGGTGGCCCGTGGCGGCAAGGGCGGCCTGGGCAACATGCATTTCAAGAGCTCGGTCAACCGGGCGCCGCGCCAGGCCACGCCGGGCGAGCCGGGCGAGCAGCGCACGCTGAAGCTGGAGCTGAAGCTGCTGGCCGACGTCGGCCTGCTGGGCTTTCCCAATGCCGGCAAGAGCACCTTCGTGCGCGCCGTCTCGGCGGCGACCCCGAAGGTGGCCGACTACCCGTTCACCACCCTCTACCCGAACCTGGGCGTGGTCAGCGTCGAGGCCCACCGCAGCTTCGTGATCGCCGACACCCCCGGCCTGATCGAGGGCGCCGCCGACGGCGCCGGGCTGGGCGCGCAGTTCCTGCGCCACCTGCAGCGCACCCGCCTGTTGCTGCACCTGGTCGACATCGCGCCGATGGAGGGCTACGAGGGCGTGGAGGTCATGTCCCCGGTCGACCAGGTGCGCGCGATCGAGCGCGAGCTGGAGCGGCACGATCCGGAGCTGCTGGCCAAGCCGCGCTGGCTGGTGTTGAACAAGGCCGACCTGATGTTCGAGGACGAGGCCCGCGAACGTGCGGAGGCCATCGTCGCCGAGCTGGGCTGGACCCAGCCCTGGTTCCTGGTCTCGGCCCTGGGCCGCGAGGGCACCTGGCCGATCATGCAGCAGGTGATGGGCTTCCTGGACCGGCAGCGCCAGGCCGAAGCCGAGGCCGATGAAGATGCATCGGCCTGAGTCTGGATTTCGCGCAACGAAAAACCCGGCCGAAGCCGGGTTTTTCGTATGCCTGGCTGGCGCGGAAGGGCCGGCGCGCGCTGCGCGGCCCGCCCTCCGCCAGGGATCAGGCGGCGGCCTTGATGGCCTTGATGCGCGCGGTCAGGCGGCTCTTGTGACGGGCAGCCTTGTTCTTGTGGATCAGGCCGCGGGCGCTGAAGCGGTCCAGCAGCGGCTGGGCGATGGCGAAGGCGGCCTCGGCGCCGGCGGCGTCGTTGGCGTCCAGGGCCTTGAGGACCTTCTTGACGGCGGTGCGGAGCTGCGAGCGCTGGGCGGTGTTGCGCGCGTTGCGCACGACCGTCTGCTTGGCGCGCTTCTTGGCGGACTTGATGTTGGCCACGGCGGTGGATTCCTGAAAAACGGGTACGAAAACGGTATGGTGGAGTACAGCGAACGCGAAATTATGGTTTATTCAAGGGCTTGGGTCAACCGTTGTGGTCGGCCCGCCGTAGACGGCCCGGAGGCCGGTCGATGAGCGGCTCCCGCCTGTTGCGTTCCGCGTCACTGTTCAGCTCCCTGACCTTCGTCTCCCGGGTATCGGGCCTGGTCCGCGACCAGGTCTACGCCATCGTCTTCGGCGCCAGTCCGGCGATGGACGCCTTCATCGCCGCGTTCCGCATCCCCAATTTCATGCGACGGCTCTCGGCCGAGGGCTCGTTCTCGATGGCCTTCGTGCCGGTGCTGGCCGAGTACAAGGAGAAGTACGGCGCCGACGCGGTCCGTGCCCTGGTCGACCGCGTGACCGGTGCCCTGCTGGCCGCCCTGCTGGTGCTGGTGGCCGCGGTCCTGCTGTTCGCGCCCTGGGTGGGGCGGCTGCTGGTCCCGGGATTCGTCGAGGAGCCGGAGACCTACGCGCTGTTCGTGGAGATGCTGCGCATCACCTTCCCGTACGCGCTGTTCATCTCCCTGGCCTCGCTGGCCGGCGGCATCCTCAATACCTGGCAGCGCTTCGCGGTGCCCGCGGTCTCGCCAGTGCTGCTGAACCTGGCCCTGATCGCCGCGGCCGTGGTCGGCGGGCACTGGCTGGGCGGTTCGGTGAAGGTGCTGGCCTGGGGCGTGCTGGGCGCCGGCGTCCTGCAGCTGGCCTTCCACCTGCCGGCGCTGGCGAAGCTGGGCCTGCTGCCGCGCCCGCGCCTGGACCTGGCCCACGCCGGCGTACGCCGGATCATGACCCTGATGGTGCCGACCCTGTTCGGCTCCTCCGTGGTCCAGTTCAACCTGCTGATCAACACCCAGCTGGCCTCGCTGCTGGTCGGGGGCAGCATGACCTGGCTTTACTACAGCGACCGCCTGCTGGAGTTTCCGCTGGGCATGTTCGGCGTGGCGATCGGCACGGTGATCCTGCCGCACCTGTCCTCGCGCCACGCCAGCGCCGACCCGGACGGCTTCTCGCGCGGCCTGGACTGGGGTTTCCGCCTGAGCGTGCTGATCGGCGTGCCGGCCACCCTGGGCCTGGTGCTGTGCGCCCAGCCGCTGGTGGCTACCCTGTTCCAGTACGGCCAGTTTGACGAGGTCGACGCGCGCATGAGCGCGCTGAGCCTGGTCACCCAGTCCCTGGCGGTGCCGGCGTTCCTGCTGGTGAAAGTGCTGGCCCCGGCCTTCTATTCGCGCCAGGACACCCGCTCCCCGGTGCGCGCGGCGGTGTTCGCGGTGCTGGTCAATGTCGCCAGCACCCTGCTGTTCTTCGGTGTCCTGCTGTATGCCACCGATACCGGCCGCCAGGCCCTGGCGGCGGCCGGCGGCAATCCGGTCGCGGCCCTGGGGCAGATCCGGGGCGCCCACGCCCTGCTGGCGCTGGCGGTGGCGGTGGCCGGCTGGACCAATGCCTTGCAGCTGGCGTGGATGCTGCGCAGGGCCGGGGTCTACCGCCGCCAGCCGGGCTGGGGCCGCCTGCTGTTGCAGGTGGGAGCCGGCTCGCTGGCGCTGGTCGTGGTGGCGGGCGGGTTGGCCTGGCTGTGGCCGGACTGGTCGGCCTGGGCCTGGTGGGAGCGGGCCTGGCGCCTGGCGCTGATGGTCGGCGCCGGCGCGGCGTCCTACGGCGCGGCGCTGGTCGCCCTGGGGCTGCGTCCGCGCGACCTGCGCGGGTAGGGCGGGGCGATATGCGGGGCTTTGGCTGGCGTCGGCCGCTATACTTGCAGGCTCGGCCCCGGGCCGGCGCCTGCTGGCGCCGCGGGGCGTCCCAGGTCATTCCAAGCAGATGAGCAGGCTGTTCCGTGACGTCGATGGCGGGTCGCTGGGCCCGCGCGGCAGCGTGGTCTGCATCGGCGCCTTCGACGGCCTCCACCTCGGCCACCGGGCGCTGGTGCGGCATGCCGTCGCGCGCGCCCATGCGCTGGACGCGGCCGCGGTCGCGCTTAGCTTCGAACCGCTGCCGCGCGAGTTCTTCGCCCGCGCCAACCCGCCGCCGCGGTTGACCCTGCCGCGCGACCGCATCCGCATGCTGCTCGGCCACGGCCTGGACCACCTGGGCCTGCTGCGCTTCAACGCCGAGCTGGCGGCGATGCCGGCCGAGGACTTCGTGCGCCGCGTGCTGGCCGGCCGGCTGGGCGCGCGCGAGGTCTGGATCGGCCCGGACTTCCGCTTCGGCCACCGCCGCGGCGGCGACCTGGCCCTGCTGCAGGCGATGGGCGCCGAACTGGGCTTCCAGGCCGCCGCCATCGATCCGGTCCACGTGCATGGCGAGCGCGTCTCCAGCACCCGCATCCGCGAGGCCCTGGTCGCCGGCGACTTCGGCCGCGTCGGCTCGCTGCTGGGGCGGCCGTACGCGATCGGCGGGCGCGTGGGGCGCGGCCGCCGGCTGGGCCGCGCCCTGGGCTTCCCGACCGCGAACCTGCGGTTCCCGAAGGCGCCGGCGCTGTCCGGCATCTACGCGACCTGGGTGCACGGCGTGGCCGCGCAGCCGTGGCCGTCGGTGTCCAGCTTCGGCACCCGGCCTACGGTCGAGGGCGTGGAACCACTGCTGGAAGCACACCTGTTCGACTTCGCCGGCGACCTCTATGGCCGCCACATCGAGGTCGAATTCGTCGCCAAGCTGCGCGACGAGGAGAAATTCCCCGACCTGCCGGCCCTGACCGCGCAGATGCAGCGCGACGCCGAGCAGGCGCGCGCCATCCTTTCCGAATCCGAACGACTGCGAGCCACGGCGTGAGCCAGGACTACAAAGCTACCCTCCACCTGCCCGCCACCGACTTCCCCATGCGTGGCGACCTGCCGCGCCGCGAGCCCGACATCCTCGCGCGCTGGGAATCCGAAGGCCTCTACGAGAAGCTGCGCGCGCACGCCAAGGGCCGCCCGCTGTTCGTGCTGCACGACGGCCCGCCGTACGCCAACGGTGCGATCCACCTCGGCCACGCGGTCAACAAGATCCTCAAGGACATCATCGTCAAGTCGCGCCACCTGGCCGGCTTCGACGCGCCGTACATCCCGGGCTGGGACTGCCACGGCCTGCCGATCGAGATCGCGATCGAGAAGAAGTACGGCAAGGTCGGCGTCAAGCTGGACGCGACCGAGTTCCGGCAGAAGTGCCGCGAATACGCGCAGTCGCAGATCGAGATCCAGCGCAAGGACTTCAAGCGCCTGGGCGTGATCGGCGACTGGGACAACCCGTACCAGAGCCTGGACTTCCGCTTCGAGGCCAACGAGATCCGCGCCCTGGCCAAGGTCGTCGACAACGGCCACCTGACCCGCGGCGTGAAGCCGGTGCACTGGTGCTTCGACTGCGGCTCGGCACTGGCCGAGGCGGAGATCGAGTACCAGGACAAGGTCTCCCCGGCGATCGACGTGGCCTACCTGGCCCGCGATCCGCAGGCGGTGGCGCGCGCCTTCGGCGTCGAACTGCCGGAAGGCGTGGACGTGGCGGTGCCGATCTGGACCACCACGCCATGGACCCTGCCGGCCTCGCTGGCGGTTTCGCTGGGCCCGGACCTGGAATACGCCCTGGTCGAAGGGCCGGAACAGGGGGGGCGCCGCCGCTGGCTGGTGCTGGCCGACGCGCTGGCCGAGCGCGCGCTGCAGCGCTACGGCGTGGCCGGCGTGACCGTGCACGGCCGTGCGGCCGGCGCGGCGCTGGAGCACCAGCTGCTGGCGCACCCGTTCTATGCCGGGCGCGACATCCCGGTGATCCTCGGCGGCCACGTGTCGGCCGAGGACGGTACCGGCGCGGTCCACACCGCGCCCGGCCACGGCCAGGACGACTACGTGGTTGGCAAGGCCTACGGCCTGATCGAGAAGTACACCGCGGCCCAGCTCAATCCGGTCGACGGCCGCGGCGTGTACCTGCCGTCCACCCCGGCGGCCAACGGCGTGGAGCTGGCCGGCCAGCACATCTGGAAGGCCAACGACGTCATCGTCGAGGTGCTGCGCGAGGCCGGCGTGCTGCTGGCCGCGAGCAAGCTCGAGCACAGCTATCCGCACTGCTGGCGCCACAAGACGCCGATCGCGTTCCGCGCCACCCCGCAGTGGTTCATCTCGATGGAGCAGGCCAACCTGCGCGCCGATGCGCTGGCCGCCATCGACACGGTCAGGTGGTACCCGGAATGGGGCAAGGCCCGCATCGCCGGCATGGTCGAGGGCCGCCCGGACTGGACGATCTCGCGCCAGCGCACCTGGGGCGTGCCGATCGCGCTGTTCGTGCACCGCGAGACCGGCGAGCCGCATCCGCGCAGCAGCGAGCTGATGCGCCAGGTGGCCGACCGGGTGGAGCAGGGCGGCATCGACGTGTGGTACTCGCTGGATGCCGCCGAGCTGCTGGGCGAGGAGGCCGGCGACTACGAGAAGATCACCGACATCCTCGACGTCTGGTTCGACTCCGGCGTGACCCACGAGACGGTGCTGCTGGAGCGCGGCCTGGGCAAGCCGGCCGACCTGTACCTTGAAGGTTCGGACCAGCACCGCGGCTGGTTCCAGTCCTCGCTGCTGACGGGCGTGGCGATCGACAAGGCCGCGCCGTACAAGCAGTGCCTCACCCACGGGTTCACCGTGGACGAGCACGGCCGCAAGATGTCCAAGTCGCTGGGCAACGGCATCGAGCCGCAGGACATCATGAAGACCCTGGGCGCGGACATCCTGCGCCTGTGGATCGCCTCGGCCGACTACTCCAACGAGATGTCGCTGTCGCAGGAGATCCTCAAGCGCAACGCCGACGCCTACCGCCGCATCCGCAACACCGCGCGCTTCCTGCTGGCCAACCTGCACGGCTTCGAGCCGGCGCGCGACCTGCGTCCGCTGGAGGACATGGTCGCGCTGGACCGCTGGATCGTGCATCGCGCCTGGGAAGTGCAGGAGAAGATCAAGGCCGCCTACGAACGCTACGACTTCGCCGGCATCGTGCAGGCGCTGCTGAACTTCTGCTCGGTTGACCTGGGCTCGCTGTACCTGGACGTGACCAAGGACCGCCTGTACACCATGGGCGAGGACTCGCGCGGCCGCCGCAGCGCGCAGAGCGCGATGTACCGCATCGCCGAGGCCTTCGTGCGCTGGATCGCGCCGGTGCTGAGCTTCACCGCCGACGAGCTGTGGGGCTACCTGCCCAAGGACACCGGCGACGGCCAGCGCGAGGAGAACGTGCTGTTCGCCACCTGGTACGAGGGCCTGGCCCCGCTGCCGGCGGATGCCGAGCTGGGCGCGGCCGATTTCGAGCGCCTGCTGGCCCTGCGCGAGCAGGTGGCCAAGGTGCTGGAGCCGATGCGCGCCAACGGCCAGATCGGCGCCGCGCTGGAAGCCGAGATCACCGTGACCGCCGGCGCCGAGACCGCGGCCCACCTGCAGCCGCTGGCGGAGGAGCTGCGCTTCCTGTTCATCAGCGGCGACGTCACCGTGGTGCCGGCGCAGACCGACGACATCTTCGTGACCGCCCAGCCCACCACCAAGCCCAAGTGCGTGCGCTGCTGGCACTACCGCGCCGACGTCGGCACCCATCCGGAGCATCCGGAGGCCGGCGGCCGCTGCGTGTCCAACATCGAAGGCCCGGGCGAAGCGCGGAGGTGGTTCTGAGCACGCGTCCCGTTCCGCGCCCGAACGCGCTGCCGTGGCTGCTGCTGTCGGCGGCGGTCATCGTGCTGGACCAGTGGAGCAAGGCCTGGGTGCTGTCCAGCCTGCCCGAGTTCGTTCCGGTGCCGGTGATCGAGGGCTTCTGGAACTGGTACCGCACCTACAACACCGGCGCGGCATTCAGCTTCCTCGCCAATGCCGGCGGCTGGCAGATCGTGTTCTTCAGCGCGCTGGCCTTCGCCATCAGCGGGCTGATGGGCTGGTGGCTGTGGCGCACGCCGCGCGGCGACTGGCGCCAGGCCCTGCCGTACGCGCTGGTGATCGGCGGCGCGCTGGGCAACGTGATCGACCGCCTGGTCCACGGCCACGTGGTCGACTTCATCCAGTGGCACTGGCGCGACTACTACTGGCCGGCGTTCAACATCGCCGACTGCGCGGTGGTCGGCGGCGCGATCGGCATCGGCCTGTTCGGGCTGGTCGGTGCGCGGCCGCGCAAGGCTTCCTGAACCCCGCGGGCCGGCCTGGCGGCCGCCCCGCGCCGAATGTCGGATAATCGCGCCATGGATGTCATCCTCGCCAACCCCCGCGGCTTCTGCGCCGGCGTCGACCGCGCGATCGAGATCGTCAAGCGCGCGATCGAGACCCTGGGCGCGCCGATCTACGTGCGCCACGAGGTCGTGCACAACCGCTTCGTGGTCGACGACCTGCGCGCCCGCGGCGCGATCTTCGTCGAGGAGCTGGACGAGGTTCCCGACGGCAACACGGTGATCTTCAGCGCCCACGGCGTGTCCAAGGACGTGCGCAACGAGGCCGCGCGCCGCGGGCTGAAGGTGTTCGACGCCACCTGCCCGCTGGTGACCAAGGTGCACCTGGAAGTGGCCCGCCACTGCCGCGCCGGCCGCGACGTGGTCCTGATCGGCCATGCCGGCCACCCGGAGGTCGAGGGCACGATGGGGCAGTGGGAAGCCCAGTCCGGCGGCGGCAGCATCTACCTGGTCGAAGGCGTGGCCGACGTGGCGACCCTGCAGGTGCGCCAGCCCGACAACCTGTTCTACACCACCCAGACCACGCTCTCGGTGGACGACACCCGCGGCATCATCGAGGCGCTGCAGCAGCGGTTCCCGGCGATCCAGGGCCCGAAGAACGACGACATCTGCTACGCCACCCAGAACCGGCAGGACGCCGTGCGCGAGCTGGCCCAGCGCTGCGACCTGGTGCTGGTGGTCGGCTCGCCGAACAGCTCCAACTCCAACCGCCTGGCCGAGCTGGCCCGGCGCGAGGGCGTGGAGTCGTACCTGATCGACGGCGCCCACGAGATCGACCCGGCCTGGATTGCGGGCAAGCAGCGCATCGGCCTCACCGCCGGTGCGTCGGCGCCGCAGGTGCTGGTGGACGGCGTGATCGCGCGCCTGCGCGAGCTCGGCGCCAGCGGCGTGTCCGAGCTGGACGGCGAGCCGGAGAACATGGTCTTCGCCCTGCCCAAGGAACTGCGCCTGCGCCTGGTCGACTGACTGGCGCGATGGCACCGGGCCGCGGCCACGCCGCGGCCACGACACCCGGCTTCAAAGCATGCGGATGCGCAGCTCGCGCAGCCGGCGCAGCACCTCGAACAGCAGGTCGCTGCGGGTACCGCCGGCCTGGCGCGGCGTGGCCACGTAGCAGGTGGCGTTGAACAGCAGCCGGTTGCGCTCGTCCACGCCGTCGAGGGTGACGCCCGGCGCCGGTGCGTCGAGCACGCCGGGATGGCCGCGCATCACCTCCAGCAGCAGGCTGCGCACCAGCTCAGCGTCGGTGGACAGCGGCATCGGCAGCACGATCTTCACCAGGCCCTCGGCGTTGGCGTAGGTGCGGTTGCGCACCGCCTTGGTGATCAGCTCGGAATTGGGTACGAGCACCGTGGTGCGGTCGCCGGTCTGGATCTCGGTGGCGCGCACGTTGATCCGGCGGATGTCGCCCTCGGCATCGCCCACGACCACCCAGTCGCCGACCTTCACCGGGCGTTCGGCCAGCAGGATCAGGCCGGAGATGAAGTTCTGCACGATCGCCTGCAGGCCGAAGCCGATGCCCACCGACAGCGCGCTGGCGATCCACGCGATCCGCTCCAGGCCAACCCCGATGGCCGCCAGCGCCATCGCGATCGCCAGCACCATGCCCGCGTAGCCGACCAGGGTGGCGACCGAGGCGCGCATGCCCTCGTCCATGCGCGTGGTCGGCAGCAGGCGCCGCTCCAGCCAGCGCCGGAACAGGTGCAGCAGCAGGCTTGCCACGGCGAACACCGCCAGGGCGCGGACGATGTTGCCCGGGCTCAGCACCAGTTCGCCGATGGTGATGCCGCGCAGCAACTGCATGGTGCGATCCACCAGGTCGGTGCCGCCGGCGCCCCAGGGCATCGCCAGTGCGATCAGCGCGAACAGCGCCACGCCCGCGCGCAGCGCCACCGACAGCAGCACGGCGACCCGGTCGACCAGGTGCGGGGCGATGCCGAAGCGGGTGTTCATGCGCTTGCCGGCCGCACCACGCGAGGTGAGCACCGCGCACACCAGGTCGTCGATGAAACGCATCGCCAGCCATGCAGCGGCGGCGACCATCACCGCCCAGATCATCTGCATGCCGACGAAGGCCGACAGCGCCACGTAGCCGGTGAGCAGGCCGAGCAGGGCGATGCCGTTGCCGACCCAGCCCAGGCTCACCGCCGCGTTCATCCACGGACGGAAGTGGCCTTGCGGCGTGTCGGCGTCCTGCGCCAGCGGCTGCAGGCGCTGGATCCGCATCAGCACCACCAGCACCAGCGTCGCGCACAGCGCCGCCGAGAGGCCGGTGAAGGCGACCGCCAGGTCCAGGCTGGTGCGCGCCAGGGTCACGATCTCCTGGCCCAGGCTGGCCAGCGCGACCAGCAGCGCCGCCGGCAGCGGGAAGATCCGCAGCGCCCGCGCACCGGCATCGGAGATCGCCGGCAGCCGCCACGAAGGCCGGCTGACGCTCAGCAGGGCACGGCCCAGCGAGGTCGCCACCGCCACGAACACGCCCAGCGCCACGACCCGGCTGGCGATTGCGGCGACCGCGGCCGGCGGGTTGTCCGGCAGCAGGGCGCCGCGCAGCAGCTGCATTACGCACAGCGAGGCGACCAGCGCCAGCACCACCCGCAGCATGGCCGGGGCCGAGCGCCGCAGGCGGCCCGCGGGCACCCGGGTGGCGGCCATGCCGGTGAGGCGCAGCCGCAGCAGCCAGGAGCCGGCAAGCACCAGCCCGGCCACCGCCAGGCTCAACAGCGGCTGGATCCCGGCTTCCTTCCAGTGGGAGAGGCTGGCATCGCGGGTCTGCTGCCACAGCCGCTCCAGGCGACTGCTGTCGCGTGGTGCGCTGGCCGCCAGCTGGCGCCAGAAGGCCGGGCGCCACGGCGGGGTGGTGCGTTCCGAGAGCAGTCCGAAGAAGCGTTGCTGGCGCATGGCCGCGATCCGCTCCAGCAGCTGGCTGCCTTCGACCACCGCAAGCCGCGCCTGGCGCAGCTCCGCATCGACCGCCGCGCGCTGGTCCTGCAGCGTGCGCCGCTCGCGCGACACGTCACGGGCTTCGGCCTGTCCGTCGGCGACCTCGCCCAGCTCGGCCAGGCGCGCGTCCAGGCTCTGCAGCTCGGGCGAGCGGCTGTCGATCAGTGCCTGGGCCTCGGCCTGGATGCCCATCACCGTCTCGCGGGCCTTTGCCAGCGCCGCGTCGTCCCTGTAGCGCTCCAGCTGCGCGGAGATGGTCTCCAGCTGGCGCCGCCCCTTGTCCACGTCCGGGTCCTCGCACAGCGCCGGAAGCGCGACGAACAACAGGCACAGCAGCAGGAACGGGCGCAGCAGGAAGGAGGTCCGGCGCATGGAGGAAAAGGGAGCCATGGAAGGCGGTTACGTTAGCACCGCGCCTGCGATGGCTGGGCCCCTGGCACCGCGAGCCCGGCCGTCCGGTGGGGCACAATCCGGTTTCCAACGGAGGGGGACGGATGGAGCTTCGGAAGCGTTACCTGGGGGCAATGCTGGGGCTGGCCTGCGGCGACGCGGTGGGCACGACGGTGGAATTCCAGCCGCGCGGCAGTTTCGAGCCGGTAACCGACATGGTCGGTGGTGGCGCCTTCGAACTCGAGCCGGGGCAGTGGACCGACGACACCTCGATGGCCCTGTGCCTGGCCGAGAGCCTGGTCGAGTGCGATGGTTTCGACATGCGCGACCAGCTGCAGCGCTATACCCGCTGGTGGAAGGAGGGTTACCTGAGTCCGACCGGCGAGTGCTTCGACATCGGCACGATCACCGCGGGGGCGCTGTACTTCCACGAACGCAATGGCGACCTCATCGCCGACAGCAACGATCCGATGATGGCCGGGAACGGCTCGATCATGCGCCTGGCACCGGTGGTGCTGTGGTTTGCCCCGGACGTGCCGGCAGCCATGGAGCACGCGGCCCTCAGCTCGAAGACCACCCACGCCGCCGACGAGGCGGTGGACTGCTGCCGCCTGCTGGCACGGGCGATCTGCAACGTCCTGGCAGGACAGGGCCGGGACGGGCTGCTGGAAGGCGCGGCGGAGGACGCATACGTGCCGCGCGTGGCGGAAATCGCCAATGGAGCTTTCCTCCAGCATGGCCGCGACCAGGTGCAGGGCACCGGCTACTGCATCGAGTCCCTGAAGGCGGCGCTGTGGTGCGTCCACCAGGCGTCGAGCTTCGAGGAGACGGTGCTGCTGGCCGCCAACCTGGGCGATGACGCCGATACCACCGCCGCCATCGCCGGGCAGGTGGCAGGCGCCCTGTATGGCGAGGACGGGATTCCCGCGCATTGGCTCGAACGCCTGAGCATGCGCGGCTACATCAGCGAGCTGGCAGCGCGCATCCACGCCCACGCGGCAGCTGCCGCCTGAGCCGTTTCCTCCCAGCCGACCCCGCGTTCACCGCGTCCGGTCGATGCTGGATGCAGGCAACGGGAGCAGGAAGTGGCGGAGAAGACCGAATCCGGCGACAGCCAGGCGCGGACGATCTGGACCGTGGGCCACTCGACCCGCGACTGGGACGCGTTCCTCGAGCTGCTGCGCGCGCACGACATCGGTGCGATCGCCGACGTGCGCCGCTATCCGGGCTCGCGCCGCTATCCGTGGTTCGCCAGCGAGGCGCTGGCGGAAGGGCTGCCGCAGGCCGGGATCGCCTACCGCTGGCTGCCCCAGCTGGGCGGACGCCGCCAGCCGCAGGCCGATTCGCCCAATGGCGCCTGGCGCAACGCCGCCTTCCAGGGCTACGCCGACCATATGACCAGCGCGGAATTCGCGGACGGGCTGGCCCAGGCGCTGGACCTGGCGGCCACCACGCGCACGGCCCTGATGTGCGCCGAGGCGGTGTGGTGGCGCTGCCACCGCCGGCTCATCTCGGACCTGCTGCAGCACCGCGGCTGGGAGGTGCTGCACATCGTCGACGCCCGCCAGGCCCAGCCCCATCCCGGGAATCCCGATGCCCGTGCCCAAGGGGAGGACCTCGTCTACCCGCCGCGGCAGGCGGGGCTGTTCTGACGGAGCCGGTCGCGCGGTCAGGAACAGCGGGCTTGCCGCTCAAAGCAGCTCCGGCGTGGTCCGGCCGCAGTTGTAGCAGCGGCGGTAGTCGGCCAGGCGCTGGCCGAAGGCGACCCGGCCCTGGTGCACGAAGCCGGTTGGGCCGGCGCAGCTGCGGCAGAACGGGCCCTTGCCCGCTTCCCAGCGCCTGAGCCGCAGCACGAACAGCACCGACCACGCCGCCGCGGCGATCCAGCCGGCAATGAAGATCCAGTCCGCCATGGTCTTGAAGGTCCCGCCGCTGCCCGCGTCGTCCAGCGTCCGCGCCAGCAGGGCCAGGGTCGTGGCCCCGGTCATCAGGAAGGCGGCCGGCCACAGCCCGCGAATGGCGATCGTTCCCCAGTGCATCGCTTGTCTCCCCCGCTGATGTCCGGGGCGGGAAGATGGCGCAGGCCAGTCGCACGGGACGAGACGGCTGCCGGGGCAGGGCCTTGCCGGGCCCCGCCGCTGGCCTGCGCGGCGCCGGACCGGTTAGGATCGCGCCCCCGGCCGCGCCAGCGTCCGGCATGCCGGAATAGCTCAGTTGGTAGAGCGGCGCATTCGTAATGCGTAGGTCGCAGGTTCGACTCCTGTTTCCGGCACCAATCCCGAACGCCCGGCCCTGTGCCGGGCGTTCGTCTTTCCGGGCTCCGGAAGGCCGCGCGTCTCAGCCGGCGCGATGCGCGGCGGGTATCCTGCCGGCCTCCTGGATGAACGGACGACGGATGGCCATGGCGAAGACGACGGGCAAGGCGCGCACCGCCTACGTCTGCGGCGAATGCGGTGCCGAGTACAGCAAGTGGCAGGGCCAGTGCGGCGAATGCAGCGCCTGGAACTCGCTGTCGCAGGTGGTGCTGGAACCTGCCTCGGGCCCCAGCGCGGCCACGCCGGCGGCGCGGCGCAGCGGCTGGGCCGGCAAGGTCGATCCGCCGAAGGTCACCGCGCTGAAGGACGTCAGCCAGGCCGCCGAGGTGCGCGTGTCGACCGGGATCGGCGAGCTGGACCGGGTGCTGGGCGGCGGCCTGGTCGAGGGCGCGGTGGTGCTGGTCGGCGGCGATCCGGGCATCGGCAAGTCCACCCTGCTGCTGCAGGCGGTGGCGAAGATGGCCGCGCAGCTGCCGGCGCTGTACGTCACCGGCGAGGAGTCGCTGGCCCAGGTGGCCGGGCGCGCGGTGCGCCTGGGCCTGCCGCTGGGCAACCTGCAGGCGCTGGCCGAGACCGGGGTCGAGTCGATCCTGCACCACGCCGCCGAAGCGAAGCCGCGCCTGATCGTGGCCGACTCGGTGCAGACCCTGTGGACCGATACCCTCACCGCCGCGCCCGGCTCGGTCAGCCAGGTGCGCGAGAGCGCCGCGCGCCTGGTGCGCTATGCCAAGGAGACCGGCACCGCGGTGTTCCTGGTCGGCCACGTCACCAAGGAAGGCGGCATTGCCGGCCCGCGCGTGCTCGAGCACATGGTCGACGCGGTGCTGTACTTCGAGGGCGAGAGCGGCAGCCGTTTCCGCGTGCTGCGCGCGTTCAAGAACCGCTTCGGCGCGGTCAACGAACTGGGCGTGTTCGCCATGGGCGAGAAGGGCCTGAAGGAAGTGCCCAATCCGTCGGCGATCTTCCTCTCCGGCAGTGCGCGCCAGCCCGGCAGCTGCGTGATGGTGACCCGCGAGGGCACGCGTCCGCTGCTGGTGGAGGTGCAGGCGCTGGTGGATTCCTCGCCGCTGTCCAACCCGCGCCGGGTCGCGGTGGGCCTGGAGCAGAACCGCCTGGCCATGCTGCTGGCGGTGCTGCACCGGCATGGCGGCGTGGCGGTCGGCGACCAGGACGTGTTCGTCAACGTGGTCGGCGGCATCCGCGTGCAGGAAACCGCGGCCGACCTGCCGGTGCTGCTGGCGGTGCTGTCCTCGCTGCGCGACCAGCCGCTGCCGGACAAGACCATCGCCTTCGGCGAGGTGGGCCTGTCCGGCGAGATCCGGCCGGTACCCAATGGCGAGGAGCGCCTGCGCGAGGCGGCCACGCACGGTTTCAGGCGGGCGATCGTGCCCAAGGCCAACGCGCCGCGTGGCGGCACGAAGTACAAGGACCTGGAAGTGATCGCGGTCGAGCGCCTGCCCGACGCGCTGGAGCACGCCTGAGGGCAGGCGCCGTCGTCTGGGGCCCGGTCAGTCGTCCTGGCCGGGACGCGGGAGTGCCGGCCGTGCGTCCGTGGCATCGCCGTTCCCTGGGCGCGGCGCGGGGGCGACCAGCAGCAGCCTGCCGTCGCGCAGGGTGGCACCACCGGCCCGGGGTGCCCCGCCTTCGGCCACGGCATTGGCAGCCAGCGCGTTGCCGGCCTCATCCGAGAGCACCAGGTAGTCGCCGTCTTCCCGCAGGTCGCCGCCATCGATCAGCGCCTGCACCTGCTCCGGATCCAGCCCGACGCGCAGATGGCCGGCGGCGCCCGCGTCCAGCGTCAGCAACCTTCCGGGCGGTGCCGACGTCCCGCCAGGGGCGGCCTCGTCCTCGTCGTCGGAACGCGGATCGGCCACGACCAGGGGCGGTGGCGCCGGACCAGCATCAGGGGCCGCTGGCGCCAGCCCCGTCTGCTCCACCAGCGAATCCATGCGGTCGTGGCCGGCCATGAAGTCCTCGTTGCCGATGTCCAGCGTGGACGTCACCAGGTTGCCCACGTCGACCCGTGCGCCGGGCGCGAACAGCACGCCCGCGGGATTGACCAGGTACACGTGGCCGTTGCCATGCAGCTGCCCCGCGAGCTGCGAGGCCGCACCCCCGACGACGCGGTTGAGCACCACCGAGCTGGCCGACGGCTGGACGAAGTCGACGCGGGCGTCGGCGCCGATGTCGAAGCTGCGCCACTCGATGATCGCCCGCTGGCTGTGCTGGGTGACGGTGAGCGCGCGTTCGCCGCGCGCCATCCCGGCCCTTCCGGCCACCACGCGGCCGTCTTCCGGCAGCGCGTCGCGCGGGGGCGCGGCCACTGCACCGGTCGACATCGCCAGCGCGGCGGCCAACGCCATGGCACGGCGCACCGGTGCGGGCATTGCGGGGTGGCTTCGCATGCTGGACCTCATGGTGGCGGGACGATCAGGGCCGGAAGCGCTGGCGCAGGTTGAACCATAGTTGCGGTCCTCGGCCGGTGCCATCCTGGTTGTCACCGTCCAGGCCGCCGGGGTTGTTGCCCACGGGAACGCCCACGGCCAGGTTCGCGGTGAACCCGCGCCTGTTCCAGCGCAGGCCGAGGCCGGCTGCAGACAGCCCGTAGTGGTTGTCGGGCATGTAGCCCCACGGATCCTGGCGCTGGCGGATGATGCCGTGGTCGGCGAACAGGTAGGCATCCAGTTCGCCATCGCCCCCGGTCCCCAGCAGGCGGTGCAGCTCCAGCTGCAGCACGGCGCCGCTGTCGCCGGCCGCCTCGTTGACCGGGTAGCCGCGCACCCCGGCCGGGCCGCCCAGGACGAACTGCAGCGAGGAGTCGAGGTTGCCGTTGGCGCGCTGTCCATTGAGCCGCGCGCGCAGGTACCAGTCCGGTCCCAGCCAGCGATCGTGGCGCAGCTCCAGCCGGGCCATCGAATAGCGGCCATGCACGGCGGCGGCGGGGTCGAATTCCAGCCAGGCCTCCTCCAGCCGCGCCCGTCCGCGCACGAAGTCGGCGATCCAGGCGGTGTGCCCGCCGCCATGGCCACCATGCACCGCGTCGCCGAACAGGCTCAGGGTCAGGTCCTGCAGGCGGCGCAGGCGCAGGTCCTCGCCGAGGCTCGCGTCCTCCTGGCGGCGCCGCGTCCAGGCCAGTTCCATCTCGACATTGGCCGAGCCACTGCGCAGCAGCGGGTAGCCCAGCCCGGCGCGATGCAGGCGCGAGGCGCCGCGCGCGTCGAGCTCCTCGAACTCCTTGCCGAGGCGGTAGTGCAGGCTGGTGTAGCCGAGGCTGCCGCGCAGCCCGCTGGTGCCCAGCGGCAGGGTGTAGCTGGTGCCGGCGTACTCGAGTTCCTCGCCGCGCATGAGGGTGGCCCCGAGCTGGTCGCCGTAGCCGCTGGGGTTGTCCAGGGTAAGCCGGGCAATGGCCTGGGCGCGGCCGGTGTAACGGCTGCCGTCGTTGCCGACCGCGATGCTGCCGCCGAACAGCGGCCCGTCGTCCACCTGCAACACCAGGTCGCTGGTGCCCGGCTGCTCGCCGGGGCGCAGCACGCCGTCCACGTAGACGCCCGGCAGGTCGTTGGCCAGCAGCAGGCCGCGCTCCAGCCGGGGCAACGGGTACGGCTCCCCGGCGCGCAGGCCACGGCCGACCATCCGGGCGATGAAGTCGCCACGGGCGCGGCGGTCGTCTTCGAGCACGCCCAGGCGACCGAAGCGTCCTTCCAGCACCCGCACGGTGACCGTGCCCTCGGTGATGTCCTGCTCGGGCAGGTCGGCGCGGGCGAACCAGCCATGCGCGCGGTAGGCTGCGACGATCCGGCGCAGGGCGGCCTGCAGGTCGGCGAAGTGCAGCGGGCGGCCGCGCCACGGGGCGAGCGCCTCGTGCAGGGTGTCCTCCGGCAGCAGGGTCACGCCCTCGAGGCGGAAGTGGTGGACCTCGAACTGCGGCCCGGCCCCGGCGGGGTCCGCGGACGTGGCCGCTGCCGGCGGCGGAGGCGGCGGCGCTGCGAGGGCCCGTTCGGCCTGGCGCTGGACCTGGCCTGCGTCAGGTGGCGGCGCGGGCGCGCCGGCCGCGGGCAGGGCCACGGCGGCGGCCAGGGCAAGCCAGGCCGCGCGCGGCAGCGCGAACCTGCGACCTTGCGGTCGGATCGGGTGCCTCGCCAGTGCGCGCATTGGCGTTCAAGGCCTGCCGAGCACGAGTTCCAGCACGAACTTGCTGCCGAAGAAGGCCAGCAGCAACAGCACCATCGCCGTCAGGGTCCAGCGCACCGCGCGCACGCCACGCCAGCCGTAGCGCCAGCGACCCAGCAGCAGGCCGCCGAACACCAGCCACGACAGCATGCTCAGCACGCTCTTGTGCACCAGGTGCTGGGACAGGAAATCCTCGACGAACAGCACGCCGGTCAGCAGGGTCAGGCTGAGCAGCGCGAAGCCGGCGCCGATGGTGCGGAACAGCAGCGATTCAAGCTCGGTCAGCGGCGGCAGCGAGCGCAGCCAGGCGCTGAAGGTGCGCCGGCGCAGGGCGCGTTCCTGGACCCGCAGCATCAAAGCCAGCAGGGCGGCGATGGCCAGGGTCGCGTAGGCCAGCAGGGCCAGCCACGCATGCAGCTGCAGGCGCCAGCCCAGCACGGTCGAGGTGGTGTGTCCGTGCAGGTGGTAGGCGACCAGCAGCACCGCCGCCAGCGGGAAGGCGACCACGCCGAGCGCGGCCATGCGTCCGCGCGCGCCCACCAGCATGGTCATGCCGGCCATGCCCAGGCCGACCAGGGAAAGGGCGGAGAAGAAGTGCATGTCCGGTCCGCCCGGCGTGCGCCAGGCCACGACCAGGTGGTAGGCGGCATGCAGCAGCACCGCCGGCAGCGCGGCCGCCAGCCAGCCGCGGCCGGGCTGGAGACGGTCCTGGCCCATGGCCCGGAAGAGCAGGGCCGCGGCGGCCAGGTAGGCGAGTGCGGCAATGAGAACGATTGTCATCGCGTGAGTGTCGCATAGCGCCGCGGCGGACCGGAATGCCATGGGTCACGCCGGAGCGGCCGGTCGTCGATCCACCGCGCGCGGCGGCCATCGCCGCTGCCGCGGCGGGGGGCCGGCCCGGCTTGCGCCGGGCGTCGAGGGCCGGACCATCCAGTGGTCAGTGGTCTCCGCCGACCGGCCGCGGCCCCTTGGCCGTGAACGGGGGGCGCGCGAACCAGACCAGCGCGATCACCGCCAGGAAGATGATGCCCAGCAGGTGGAAGATCTCGTTGAAGCCGATCTGCGCGGCCTGCTGGCCGATCTCCTGGTTGAGCATCAGCGCGCCGCGGGTGAGGTCGCCCTGGCCGAGCCGGGTCGCCAGCTGGCGCACGCCCTCGTCGGTCGCGGGCAGGTGCTCGGTCAGGCGCGCGTGGTGGATGGTCGTGCGCTGGTTCCAGGCCCAGGTAGTCAGGGAGGCGGCGAAGCTGCCGCCCAGGGTGCGCACGAAGGTGGCCAGGCCGGAGCCGGCGGCGATCTCGTGCGGCTCCAGGTCCGACAGCAGGATGGTCAGCACCGGCATGAAGAACAGCGCCACGCCGATGCCCTGCACCAGCTGGATCATCGCCACGCGCTGGAAGTCCACGTCCAGGTTGAAGCCGGCGCGCATGAAGCTGGTGGTGGCCATCGCCACGAAGGCGAGGCTGGCCAGCATGCGCAGGTCGAAGCGGGTGGCGTACTTGCCCACGAACGGCGTCAGCAGCACCGGCAGGATGCCGATCGGCGCGGGGGCGAAGCCGGCCCAGATCGCGGTGTAGCCCATGTTCCGCTGCAGCCACAGCGGCACCATCAGGCCGATGGCGAAGAACGCGGCGTAGGCCGTGACCATCGCCACCGTGCCGGCGGCGAAATTGCGGTGGCGGAACAGGCGCAGGTTGACGATCGGATCCTTCTCGGTGAGCTCCCAGGTCACGAACACCGCCAGCGCGACCACCGCGATGATGGTCAGGACCACGATCTCGGTGGACTGGAACCAGTCCTTCTCGTTGCCCAGGTCCAGCATGATCTGCAGCGCGCCCACGCCCAGCACCAGGGTGGCCAGGCCGATGTAGTCCATCTTCGGCTTCTCGGTGCGCTCCGGCCGGCCCTTCATCTGCGAGCTCACCACCCAGGCCGCGAACAGGCCGATGGGCACGTTGATGAAGAAGATCCACTCCCAGCTGTAGTTGTCGGTGATCCAGCCGCCGAGGATGGGGCCGGCGATCGGCGCGACCACCGTGACCATCGCCAGCAGCGCGATCGCCTGGCCGCGTTTGGCCGGTGGATAGATCGACAGCAGCAGCGCCTGGGTCACCGGGTACATCGGGCCGCAGACGAAGCCCTGCAGCGCGCGCGAGACCACCAGCATGCCCATGCTCTGCGAGATGCCGCACAGCAGCGAGGCGACGACGAAGGCCAGGGTGGCCCACTGGAACAGCCGCACCTCGCCGAAGCGGCGGCTGAGGAAGCCGGTCAGCGGCAGGGCGATGGCGTTGCTGACCGCGAACGAGGTGATCACCCAGGTCGCCTGGTTGGCGCTGGCGCCGAGGTTGCCGGAGATGGTCGGCAGCGAGACGTTGGCGATCGTGGTGTCCAGCACCTGCATGAACGATGCAAGCGCCAGGCCCAGCGTGGCCAGGGCCACGCTGGGTGGACGGAACGGCTGGGCCGCGGCGGCCGCGCTGGGCGCGGCGCCGGATCCCGGGGCGGTTGCTGCAGTGGAGGACATGGGGGGAGGTCGTCCGCTCAGCCGCGCGCGCGCGGCAGGTTCTGCTCGACGATCCGGGCGATCAGCGCGTTGGCCTCGTCCAGCTGCCGGCGGTAGACGGCGGTGGCGAAGCGCGGTTCGGCGGCCTTGCGCGACTGCGCCAGCACCTGGCCGCTGTCGTCACTGACATCGACGTCGACGTGCATGCTCAGGCCCACGCGCAGCGGATGGGTGGCCAGCTGCTGCGGATCCAGCTCGATCCGCACCGGCACGCGCTGCACGATCTTGATCCAGTTGCCCGAGGCGTTCTGCGCCGGCAGCAGCGAGAACGCGCTGCCGGTGCCGAGGCCGAGGCTGGCGACCTTGCCCTGGTAGCGGACGCTGCCGCCGTACAGGTCGGCCCTGACCTCGACCGGCTGGCCGATGCGCATGCGCCCCAGCTGGGTTTCCTTGAAGTTGGCCTCTACCCACATCTGCTCCAGGGGCACCACGGTCATCAGCGTGGCGCCGGGCTGGACGCGCTGGCCCAGCTGCACCTGGCGCCTAGCGACATAGCCGGACACCGGGGCGACGATGGCGGTGCGCTGCAGCTCCAGGTAGGCCTGGCGCAGCTGCGAGGCGGCCGCCTGCACCTGCGGCTGCTCCTGCACGGTGGTGGCGTCGACCAGGGCGCGGCTGCGCTGCAGGTTGCCCTGGGCGGTGCCCAGCGCGGCCTCGGCGGCGGCGAGCACGTCGCGGGCGTGGGCCAGCTCCTCGCGCGATATCGCGCCGCTGGCGACCAGGCCTTCGCGGCGCTTCACGTCGGCGCGCGCCTGCTCGACCGCGACCTGGCGCGCGCGCAGTTCGGCCTGGGCGGCGTCGGCGCTGCTGAAGTAGCCGCGCACCTGGCGCACGGTCGCGGCCAGGTTGGCCACGGCCTGGTCGTAGGCGACCTGGGCGTCGTTCGGATCCAGCTGCACCAGCACCTGGCCGGCCTCGACGCGGTCGCCGTCGTCGACCTCGATGCCGACCACGGTGCCGGCGGTCTGGGGCACCAGGCTCACCACGTTGCCCTGGGCATAGGCGTCGTCAGTGTCCTCGTGCCAGCGCGCGTACACCAGGTACCAGGCCAGCCAGGCGGCGCCGGCCAGCACCAGGACCGACAGCAGGATCTTCAGGGCGCGCGTGCGCTTGCCGTTGCCGGCCGGCGCGGTTGCTTGCGGATTGGTTTCGGTGGTCATGGGCGTTGGCGGGGGTCAGGAATTCGGAAGGGAGGTGGTGGCCGGCGCGTCGAACGACAGGCCGCCGCCGAGGGCGCGGTCGAGGTCGACCGTGGCCAGGTAGCGTTGCGCGCGCAGCGCGGCCAGCTGCTGTTCGACCTGCAGCAGCGGTCGCTGTGCGGCCAGCACGTCGAGCTGGGTGCCGATGCCGGCGGCGTAGCGCGTCTCGGCCAGCTGCAGCGCGGCCTCGGCCGAGGCCCGGGCCTCCTGCAGCGAGCATTCCTGCGCGTCCAGCGAACGGATGGCCTGGACCGCGTCGGTGACCTCGTGCAGGGCCTCGACCACGCCCTGGTTGTAGCCGGCCACGGCCAGGTCGTAGTCGGCGTCGCGCGCGTCCAGCTGGTTGCGGCGCGCGCCGCCATCGAAGATCGGCAGGCTGATCGCCGGGCCACCGAAGCCGAGCACGGCATCGCTGTCGAACAGGTCGGAGAAGCCGGTGGCCGCCAGGCCGACCAGGCCGCTGAGATCGATGGCGGGCCTGAACATGGCCTTCGCCGACCTGATGCCCTGCGCGGCGGCCTCGACCCGCCAGCGCGCGGCGACCACGTCGGGGCGGCGGCCCAGCAGTTCGCTGGGCAGCACGCCCGGCAGCGCGGGGGCGGGGGCCTGCAGCAGCCGCGGGCGGGCGATGTCCAGGCCGCGGTCGGGACCCTTGCCCAGCAGGGCGGCGAGGGTGTTGCGCAGGGCGTCGATCTGCTGCTGCGCGGCCTCGACCTGGGCCTTGGCCGTGGCGATGGCGGTCTCGGCATTGCGCAGCGCCAGCGCCCCGTCGATGCCCGCATCCACGCGCTGGCGGCCCAGCTGCAGCAGGTGCTCGCTGCGTTGCTGCTCGCGCAGGGCCAGGTCCTGTGTCTCGAAGGCCTGGGCCAGGGCGATGTAGGCACGCGTCACGTCGGCCGCCAGGGCGAGGCGCGCGGCCTGGGCGTCGATCTCGGCGGCGCGGGCCTGGCCCAGCGCGGCCTCGTACTCGGCGCGCTTGCCGCCCCACACGTCCAGCGGCCAGTCGAAGTTGAGCATCAGCACGGCGTTGTGCATCAGCTCGCCGCCCAGTTCGTCGCCGGCCAGGCCCCTGGGCAGCTGGGCGACCGCGTACTGGGCGCTGCCGGCGACGACCGGCTTGCGCGCCGCGTCGGCCAGCCCGGCCTGGGCGCGTGCCTTGCGCAGGCGCGCCTCGGCAGCGGCCAGCGAAGGGGTGCCGTCCAGCGCTTCGGAGACCAGCGCGTCCAGCTGCGGGTCGCCGAAGGCGCGCCACCAGTCCTGGCGGGGGAAGCCGGCTTCGCTGAGCGGCGCGCCGGCGAGGCTGCGGGCCACTTCATGGCTGTCGGCGTCCTGTGGCTGGGCCGCCGGGTCCAGTCCACCGGGGCTGGCGCAACCGGCCAGCGCCAGCGCAAGGAACAACGTGCCTAGGGCCGCCACGGGGCGGCCGGAGAGGGGGCGGGGATGCATCGGTCAGGATTCCGGAATGGAAAGGTTGTCGCGGACCTGCTCCAGCAGGCTGATGAACTGCGCGCGCTGGGCGTCGTCCAGGCCCGCGAGGGCGACGTCGCGGACGCGCTCGCCGCACTGGGCGATGTCGCGGGCGATCTGCTTGCCGGCGTCGGTCAGGCGGATGTTGAGCGCGCGGCGGTCGCCCGGATCAGCGCTGCGGACGATCAGCCCGCGGGCCTCCAGCCTGTCCAGCAGGCGGGTCATGGCCCCCGGGCTGAGTTCGGCGATGCGCGCCAGTTCGGTCGCATTGGCGACGCCGTCGGCCAGCTTCTTGATGGTCAGGAACTGGCTGAAGGTGAGGTCGTGGCCGACCGTGACCAGCTCGTGCTGCCAGCGGGCACGCATGGCATCGCGGACCTGCCGCACGAGCAGGCCCAGGGCGGAGCCGGTGCAGATGGAGGAGGAGGACATGCGCGGGGATGATACTCGCCCGCGCAATATTTGCAACATCAAATATTGTCCGATCAACTGGCTGGGGGCGGCAGGACCTGGGCCAGCCAGTCCTGGAGGCCGGGCAGCTGCTCACCGGTTCCGATCGGTCCCAGGTAGCCGTCCGGCCGCACCAGGGCCCAGCCGCCGGGCGGCAGTCCGTAGGCGGCTGCGAAGTCGCCGTGGACATCGCGCAGTTCTCCCGCCGGCCCGATGACGTGCGTGCGCACCCCCGCGGTCGCCGGGAGGGGGCGGGGATCGCCGGCCGCCAGCAGCGTCCAGTGGGGACCGCCGAGCAGGTCGAACAGGCGGCGGGCCTGGCCGGCCGCGCCCTGCAGGCGGGCATCCGGGGCCCGGTCGCCGGGGCACACGGCAGCAGGGCAGGTGCTCGCCGGGGCCAGTGGCCCCTCGCGGTATCCCAGTTCCAGCTGCAGGGTCTCGCGGCCGCGGCCATGGTCGCCGCGGCGGGCGTTGTCGAGCAGCCGGCTGGACATTTCGAGGAGGTCCGACGCGACCGCCCGGCGTTCGACCTCGTAGGTGTCCAGCAGCGCCTCGGGCGCGCCCTGCAGCACCGCCGCCAGCTTCCAGCCGAGGTTCCATGCGTCCTGCACGCTGGTGTTCAGGCCCTGGCCGCCGGTCGGCGGATGGACGTGGGCGGCGTCGCCTGCCAGGAGCACCCTGCCGACACGGTAGCGCTCGGCCAGGCGTGCGTTCATCTCGTAGACCGACGCCCAGGGCGCGCGGATGACGCGCAGGTCCATGCCATTGCAGCGTTCGCGCAGCAGCGCCTCCAGGCCGGCAGGGGACAGGTCGATGTCCCCCCGTCGGAGGCAAGGCTGCCTGCACCTGGAACAGGTCGTCGGTGCCCATCAGCGGGCAGAGCATGGTCAGGCGGTCGCTGGCTTCGTTGAACTGGTGCCAGGCGTCGCGGCCAAGCCCGGTCACGGCAAGGTCCGCCACCAGGGCGCGCTGGCCCAGGGTCCGGCCGCGGAAGCCGATGTCCAGCGTCCGACGGACGAAGCTGCCGCCGCCATCGGCGCCGACGAGGTAGCGGGCGCGCACGGTGCGCACGCCGTCCGGGGCCTCGATCCGTACGTCCACGCCGTCGCCATCCTGGTCGAAGCCGACGACGGCATGTCCGTAGCGGGGGCTGTGGCCCAGTTCCAGCAGGCGTGCCCGCAGGATCGCCTCGGTGGTGGCCTGGGCGACCATCAGCGGCATCCGGTAGGGCTCGGCGGGCGTGGAAGGGGAGTCATGGAAGTCGCCGCCGATCGGGTGGTCGAGGTGGCCGCCATCCGGCAGGTGCCGGCGTAGCGGGGGGTAGGGGCCGCCGGCCGCGGCCAGGCGGTCCAGCACGCCCAGGGCCTCGAAGATCTCCAGGCTGCGGGGCTGGAGGCCCTTGCCGCGGGAGCCGTGGAACGGCCGTGCCAGTTTGTCGACCAGGAGGAACGGGATCCCGCGCCGGGCGAGGTCGAGGGCCAGCACCAGGCCCGTGGCGCCGGCGCCACAGATCAGGACATCGGTATGCGTCTTCATGGGCTTCTCCAAAATGTGCAAAATGCACACATGGAGGACACCGTAATGGCCCGATCCAAGAATGTGCAAGATACACATATTCCTGCCCGGATGAGGGAGCTGCACGGCGCGCTGATCGCCATCGCCAGCGTGATGAACCGGCCTCGCAACGACCAGCGGCTGGTCGCAGCCGCGGGTATCCGCCTGGACCAGGCCCTGTTCCGCCTGCTGGTGGCGATCGAACGGATGGGGCCGATCGGGGTGGTGGAGCTGGCCGAGCGCCTGGGCCGGGACTACACCACCGTCAGCCGCCAGGTCGCCAGGCTCGAGGCGATGGAGCTGGTCACCCGCCGCGGCAATGCCCAGGACCGCCGGATCCGCGAGGCGCTGGTCGCGCCCAAGGGCAAGGAGATGACCGACCGGCTGGACGAAGCGCGCGCGCGCCTGGCGCGCGAAGCGTTCCGCGACTGGCCGGAGCGGGACGTGGAGGAGCTGGTGCGGCTGATGACCCGCTTCGCCGCCGAACTGGAACGGATGGAGGCGCGGCCGGGCTGAACGGTGGTGCGCACGGGGACGCCCGGCCTGCGCCGGCTATAATCGCCGGCCGTTTTCCGCCTTCCGGTCCGCCCGAATGTTCGAATCCCTGACCCAGCGCCTGTCCGGCACCCTCGAGCGCCTGCGGGGCCGCGGCCGGCTGACCGAATCCAACATCAGCGAGGCCGTGCGCGAGGTGCGCATCGCCCTGCTGGAGGCCGACGTCGCCCTGCCGGTGGTCCAGGCCCTGATCCAGCGCATCAAGGTGCGCGCGGTCGGCCAGGAGGTGCTCAAGTCGCTGACCCCGGGCCAGGCCCTGATCAAGGTGGTGCGCGACGAGCTGACCGCGGTCATGGGCTCGTCCGCCACCGACCTGAACCTCAACGTCCCGGCCCCGGCGGTGTTCCTGATGGCCGGCCTGCAGGGCGCGGGCAAGACCACCACCGTCGGCAAGCTTGCCAGGCACCTGAAGGAAAAGCGCAAGAAGAAGGTCATGGTGGTCAGCGCCGACGTCTACCGTCCGGCCGCGATCGAGCAGCTGAAGACCCTGGCCGAGCAGACCGGCGTGCTGTTCTTCCCGTCCGACGCCGGGCAGAAGCCGGAGGACATCGTCCGCGCCGCCATCGCCGATGCGCGCAAGTCCTTTGTCGACGTGCTGATCGTCGATACCGCCGGCCGCCTCGCCATCGACGAGGCGATGATGGCCGAGATCAAGGCCCTGCACGCGGCGGTCAATCCGGCCGAGACCCTGTTCGTGGTTGATGCCATGACCGGCCAGGACGCGGCCAACACCGCCAAGGCCTTCTCCGAGGCGCTGCCGTTGACCGGCGTGGTGCTGACCAAGACCGACGGCGACGCCCGCGGCGGCGCCGCGCTCTCGGTGCGCTACATCACCGGCAAGCCGATCAAGTTCGTCGGTACTGGCGAGAAGCTCGACGGCCTGGACGTGTTCCACCCGGACCGCGTCGCCGCGCGCATCCTCGACATGGGCGACGTGCTGTCGCTGGTCGAGCAGGTCGAGCAGAACGTCGACCAGGAGAAGGCCGCCAAGCTCGCCGCCAAGGTCGCCAAGGGCAAGAAGTTCGACCTCAACGACATGCGCGACCAGTTCGAGCAGATGCAGAACATGGGCGGCATCGGCGAGCTGCTGGACAAGCTGCCGGGCATGGGCCAGATCCCGGAACACCTCAAGCAGCAGGTCGCGCAGAGCCGCGAGGTGCCGCGCATGATCGCGATCATCAACTCGATGACGCCCAAGGAACGCCGCAACCCCGGCCTGCTCAACGGCTCGCGCCGCGCCCGCATCGCCCGCGGCTCCGGTACCACCCCGGCCGACGTCAACAAGCTGCTGAAGCAGTACCAGCAGATGGAGAAGATGATGTCGAAGATGGGCCGCGGCGGCATGAAGGGCATGATGCGCGGCCTGCAGGGCATGATGGGCGGCATGGGCCGCATGCCGTTCCGCTGATCCGCCAGCCGGCGGCGCATGCCGCCGGCCTGCCACCACGACCAGGGGAAGTCGATGCAGGCAGCGGGAACGTATCTGCTCAACGGCCAGCCGGCCGCGTCCGATCCGCATGGCCTGCGCGCGCTCGCGCAGGCCAACTATGGCCACTTCACCTCGCTGCAGGTGCGCGGTGGGCGTGCGCCCGGCCTGGGCCTGCACCTGGCGCGGTTGCGCCGTGGCAATGCCGAACTGTTCGATGCGCCGCTGGACGAAGCCCGGGTCCGTGCCTGGATGGCGCAGGCGGCCGCGGCGATGGGCGGCGACTGCTCGCTGCGGGTGACCGTGTTCGCCCGCGATTTCGACCACCGCCAGCCGCTGCGCGCGCTGCAGCCGGACGTGCTGGTGGCGGCCACCGCGCCGGTGGCGGCGGTCGGCAGGCCGATCCGCGTGCGCAGTACCGCGTTCGTGCGGCCGTTCCCGCACCTCAAGCACGTCGCCACCTTCCCGCTGTTCCAGCATCGCCGCCTGGCCCTGCAGGCCAGCTTCGACGACGCGCTGTTCGTGGAAGGCGCGGGCCTGGAGGCACGCGTGGTGGAAGGCACGGTCTGGAACATCGGCTTCTGGGACGGGCACGGCATCACCTGGCCGGAGGGACCGGCCCTGCGCGGCACCGCGGAGCAGTTGCTGCAGCAGGGCCTGGATCGCCTCGACTGCCCGCAGCAGGTGCGGCCGGTGGCGCTGGCCGATGTCAGCGCCTTCTTCGCCGCATTCGCGATCAACGCCAACGGCGTGCAGCGCATCACCGCGATCGACGCGGTGGAGTACGGCATATCGCCCGGGCTGGATGCGCTGCTGGCCTCGGCCACGGCGCAGGCGCGCTGGGAGCCCTTGGCGTAACCGTGTAGTTGCGCGGACGGGTGGGCGCTGGAGTCGCAGGCTCCGGCGGGGAGCTTCGCTGCTGCGGCGCCGCCCGGGTGCATAGCCATGTGCGACCCGCTGCAGCGGCCATCCATGGCCGCTGCCGGGAGGCGCCCGGCACGGCGCGTCTGCGGGCACGTCCGGGCCGTGGCTTCGTCCCGCCGCCGCAAGCCCTCTCCCGAGGGGTAGGGGGGTGAGGGTAGGGCTGCCTGCGGCATCGGTCGGCGACCGACCAACATCCCCGGCCACTCCCGCCCGGAGAGGGGAGTGATCCGTAGCCCGGACCCAGCCAGGCGGTTACGCCGTCGACGAAGCCGCGCGGGCCTTCCGCGCCACCCGCGCCCGCAGCCGGTCCAGCGCCAGGAACACCGCCGGCGTGGTGTAGAGCGTCAGCACCTGGCTGACCAGCAGGCCGCCGACGATGGCGATGCCCAGCGGGCGGCGCATTTCCCAGCCTTCGCCGGTGGCCAGCATCAGCGGCAGCATGCCCAGCAGCGCGGCTACGCTGGTCATCAGGATCGGGCGGAAGCGCAGCTTCGCGGCCTCCAGGATCGCCGCGTGCGCCGGCTGGCCCTCGCGCTGCGCGGCCAGGGCGAAGTCGACCATGAGGATGGTGTTCTTCATCACCACGCCCACCAGCAGGAACAGGCCCAGCAGCGAGATCAGGTTGAGCTCGCCATCGAAGACCAGCAGCGCCAGCAGCGCGCCGATGCCGGCCGAGGGCAGGATCGACAGGATCGCCAGCGGTTGCACCAGGCTTTCGTACAGTACGCCGAGGACCAGGTACACCGCCAGCACCGCGCCGAGGATCAGCCACGCCTGGCGGTCGCGCAGCTGCTGCAGGCTGCCGGCCTCTTCGCCCAGGCGCGCCTGTACTTCCGTCGGCAGCATGATCTTCGCCATCGCCTGCCCGATCGCATCGGTGGCCTCGCCCAGGGTGACGCCGGGGGCGAGGGCGAAGCTGATGCGGGTGGACACGAACTGCGCGCGGTGCTGGATCCGGTCCGGGGCCATGCCGTAGTCCCAGGTCGCGAACGCCGACAGCGGCACGCGGCGTCCATCCGAGGCGATCACGTGGACCTGCTGAAGCGTCTCCGGCGACGCGGTGTGGCGCGGGTCGAGCTCCATCACCACCCGGTACTGGTTGAGGCTGTCGTAGAGCGTGGCGACCTGGCGCTGGCTGAAGGAGTTGTTGAGCACGGTGCCGACCATGCGGATGTCCACGCCCAGCCGCGCCGCCGCCTCGCGGTCGATGTGCAGCTGTACCTGGCGCATGCCCTCGTCGCCGCTGGATTCCACGTCCACCAGTTGTGGCAGCGCCGCCAGTGCCTCCTGCACTTTCGGCGTCCACTGCTGCAGCGGTTCGATGTCGCCGGCCAGCAGCTGCAGGTCCAGGTTGCCGTCGTCGTTGCCGCCGCCGATGCGGATGTCCTGGTCCACCCACAGCCACAGGTTGCCGCCCGGCACGCGGGGCAGGTTCGCGCGCAGGCGGTCGATGACTTCCCGGCTGGAGACCTTGCGCTCGGCGAGCGGCTTCATCTGCATCATCACGAAGCCATTGTTCACGCCGGTGCCGCCGCCGATGTAGCCGGCGATGTCGGCAATCGCCGGGTCCTGCAGCAGGAACTCGCGATAGGCCTGGATCTTCGGCTGCATCACCTGGAACGACAGGCCGTCGTCGCCGCGGATGAAGCCGCGCAGCTGGCCGGTGTCCTGCTGCGGCACCGTGCCCTTGGGCACCTTGGCGAACAGGAAGGCGTTGAGCGCCACCGTCGCCGCCAGCACGCACAACGCCAGGGGCAGGTGGGCGAGGGTGCGGTCCAGCGAGCGCAGGTACAGCCGGCGCAGGCCACCGAACAGCAGCTCGCCCAGCCGCTCCCACGGCGGCACCACGCGGTCCGGGCCGGCGCTGCGCAGCAGGCGCGAGCACAGCGCCGGGGTGAAGCTCAGCGAGACCAGCACCGACACCGCCATCGCCGCCACCAGGGTCAGCGAGAACTCGCGGAACAGCTTCTCGACGAAGTCGTCCAGGAACAGGATCGAGACGAACACCACGCCCAGGGCGATGTTCATCGACAGCAGGGTGGCGCCGACCTCGCCGGCGCCGCGCATCGCCGCGGCCACCGGCGACAGCCCGGCGGCCAAGTGGCGGGAGATGTTCTCCAGCACCACGATGGCGTCGTCCACCACCAGCACCGCGGCCACGATCAGCGCCATCAGCGACAGCGTGTTGAGCGAGAAGCCGGCCAGCCAGATGATCGCCAGCGCGCCGAACAGCGACACCGGGATCGCCAGCGAGGGCACCAGCGCGGCGCGCCAGCTGCCGAGGAAGGCCAGCACCACCAGCACGACCAGGCCCACGGCCAGCACCAGGGTGGCCTCGGCCTCGCGCAGTGTGGCGCGGATCACCGGCGAGCGGTCCATCCCCACCTTCATGTCCACGCCGGCCGGCAGCAGGGCACGCAGCGTGTCCATCTGCGCGTGGATCGCGTCCACGGTGCGGATGATGTTGGCGCTGGGCTGGCGATTGACCATCATCAGCACCGCCGCGCGGCCGTTGTGGAAGCCGGAGGCGTAGCGGTTCTCGGTGCCTTCGCCGACCTGGGCGACGTCGCGCAGGTGCACGGCGCGGCCGTCGCGCCAGGCCACCACCAGGTCGCGGTATTCCTCCGCTGTGCGCAGCTGCAGGGCGGCCTCGACCTGCCACTGGCGGTCGTCCCGGGCCACCGTGCCCAGCGGACGCAGGGCGTTGGCGTTGCGGATCGCCGCGGCCACCTCCTCCAGGGCGATGCCGTACTGGTCCAGCGCGCCGGGGTTGAGCGAGCCCCGCACCGCCGGCAGCGAGCCGCCGCCGACGCTGACCTCGCCCACGCCCGGTACCTGCGCGATCTTCTGCGCCAGCACCGTCGATGCCACGTCGAACACCTGCGCCGGCGTGAGCGTGTCCGAGCTCAGCGCGATCGTCATGATCGGCGCCTGCGACGGATTGATCTTGCGGTACTGCGGCATGCCCGGCATGCCCGAGGGCAGCTGCGCACGCGCGGCGTTGAGCGCGGCCTGGACCTCCCGCGCTGCCTCGTCGATGTCGCGGTCCAGCGAGAACTGCAGGTCGACGCGGGTGTTGCCCTGGTTGCTGCTGGAGGTGATGCGGGTGATCCCCGGGATGCTGCCCAGCGCGCGCTCCAGCGGCGTGGCCACGGTGGCGGCCATGGACTCAGGGCTGCCGCCCGGCATGCTGGCGCTGACCTGGATGGCCGGATAGTCGACCTGCGGCAGCGGCGCCACCGGCAGCTGGCGCAGCGCCAGCAGGCCGCACAGCACCACCGCCACCGCGAGCAGCACGGTGGCCACCGGGCGCTCGATGAACAGCCGCGACAGGTTGGGCGAAGCGCCGTCGTGCATCTCAGGCCGCCGTCGCGCCGGCACCCTCGGCCGCCATCTCGCGCCGGCGCGAGAGGCGGTCGAAGAACAGGTACACCACCGGGGTGGTGAACAGGGTCAGCACCTGGCTCACCAGCAGGCCGCCGACCATCACCAGGCCCAGTGGCTGGCGCAGCTCGGCGCCGGAGCCGGAGGCGAACATCATCGGTATGGCCGCGAACAGCGCCGCCAGCGTGGTCATCAGGATCGGGCGGAAGCGCAGCAGGGCGGCGCGGTGGATCGCCTCGCGCGGGGCCAGGCCCTGCTCGCGCTCGGCCTCCAGGGCGAAGTCGATCATCATGATCGCGTTCTTCTTCACCAGGCCGATCAGCAGGATGATGCCGATCACCGCGATCAGGTCCAGGCTGCGCCCGGACAGCAGCAGCGCGGCCAGCGCGCCGACCGTGGCCGAGGGCAGGGTGGAGAGGATCGTCACCGGATGGATGAAGCTCTCGTAGAGCACGCCCAGCACGATGTACATCACCAGCACCGCGGCCAGGATCAGCCACAGGGTGCTGGAGAGCGAGTTGCGGAACGCCTGCGCCGCGCCCTGCAGGCGCAGCTCGACGCTGGCCGGCATGCCGATGTCGGCGCGCGCCTGCTCGATCGCCGCCACCGCCTCGCCGAGCGATGCGCCCGGCGCCAGATTGAAGGAGAAGGTCACTGCCGGGAACTGGCCCAGGTGGCTGACCTGCAGCGGCGTCGGGCGGGTCTCCACGCGCGCCAGGCCCGACAGCGGCGTCTGCCGGCCGTCGGCGGTGGCCACGTGGATGCGGCCGATCGCCTCAGGGCCCAGCTGGAAGCGCGGATCGGCCTCCAGGACCACGCGGTACTGGTTGGCGTGGGTGAAGATGGTCGAGACCTGGCGCTGGCCGAAGGCGTCGTACAGCGCGTCGGCGATCGCCGTGACCGATACGCCCAGGCGCGCGGCCGCATCGCGGTCGATGTCCAGCCAGGCCTGCAGGCCCTGGTCCTGCAGGTCGCTGGCCACGTCGGCCAGGGCCGGGTGCCTGCGCAGCTCCTGCAGCATCGCGCCGGTCCAGCGCGAGAGCTCGCCCAGGTCCGGCGTGGTCAGGGCGAACTGGTACTGGGTGCGGCTGACCCGGTCCTCGATGCTCAGTTCCTGCACCGGCTGCAGGTACAGGTCGATGCCCGGCACCGCCGCGGCGCGGCGCTTGATCCGCTCGATGATCTCCAGCGCGCCCGCGCTGCGCTCCGCATGCGGCTTGAGTTCGACCAGGAAACGCCCGCTGTTGAGCGTGGCGTTGCTGCCGTCCACGCCGATGAAGGAGGACAGCGTGGCCACGTCCGGATCGGCGAGGATGGCGTCGGCCAGCGCCTGCTGGCGCCGCGCCATGGCCTCGAACGAGACCGATTGCGGCGCCTCGCTGATGCCCTGGATGAGGCCTGCGTCCTGCACCGGGAAGAAGCCCTTGGGCACGGCGATGTACAGCGCGACGGTCAGGGCCAGGGTGGCCGCGGTCGCGCCCAGCATCAGCGGCTGCCGCGCCAGCACCCAGTGCAGGCCGCGGTCGTACAGCGCGACCACGCGGTCGAACATGTCGCCCTGGGCGCCGTCGGCGCCGGTTTCGCCGCCATGGCCGTGCCCGGCCTTGAGGAAGCGCGCGCACAGCATCGGGGTCAGGGTCAGCGAGACCACCAGCGAGATGCCGATGGCCACCGCCAGGGTGATCGCGAACTCGTGGAACAGCTTGCCGACCACGTCGCCCATGAACAGCAGCGGGATCAGCACCGCGACCAGCGACACGGTCAGCGAGACCAGGGTGAAGCCGATCTGGCGCGCGCCGTTGAGCGCGGCCTCCATCGGGCCTTCGCCTTCCTCCATGCGCCGGGCGATGTTCTCCAGCATCACGATCGCGTCGTCGACCACGAAGCCGGTGGCGATGGTCAGCGCCATCAGGGTCAGGTTGTTGAGCGAGAACCCCGCCAGCAGCATCACCCCGAAGGGGGCCACCAGCGACAGCGGCACCGCGATCGAGGGAATGATCGTGGCCGGCACCGTGCGCAGGAACACGAAGGTCACCAGCACCACCAGGCCGATCGCCAGCAGCAGCTCGTGCTGCACGCCCTTGATCGAGGCGCGGATCGACTCGGTGCGGTCGCTGAGCACGGTCACGTCCACCGACGCGGGCATCGATGCGCGCAGCTGCGGCAGCAGGGCGTGGATCCGGTCCACCACCTCGATCACGTTGGCGCCGGGCTGGCGCTGGATGTTGACCAGGATCGCCGGCGACCTGCCGGACCAGGCGGCCAGCTGGCTGTTTTCCGGGCCCTGTTCGACCGTGGCCACGTCGCCCAGGCGCAGGGGCGCGCCGTCGTTCCAGGCCAGCACCAGGTTGCGGTACTCGGCGGCCGAACGCATCTGGTCGTTGGCATCGAGCATGGTGGCGCGGGTGGGGCCGTCGAAGCTGCCCTTGGGCATGTTGACGTTGGCCGCGCCGATCGCCCGGCGGATGTCGCCCATGCCCAGGCCCGCGGCCGCCAGCGCATGCGGGTTGACCTGGATGCGCACGGCGGGGCGCTGCCCACCGGCCAGGCTGACCAGGCCCACGCCCGGCAGCTGCGACAGGCGCTGGGCCATGCGCGTGTCGACCAGGTCGTAGACCTCCGGCAGGGCCATCGAGGGCGAGGTCACCGCCAGGGTGAGGATCGGGGTGTCGGCCGGGTTGACCTTGCGGTACACCGGCGGCATCGGCAGGTCGTCGGGCAGGAAGTTGGAGGCGGCGTTGATCGCGGCCTGCACTTCCGGCTCGGCCACGCCCAGGTCCACCTCCAGCGAGAACTGCAGGGGGATCACCGAGGCCCCGCCGGAGCTGGTCGAGGTCATCTGGTTCAGGCCCGGGATCTGGCCGAGGCGACGTTCCAGCGGCGCGGTCACCGCGCTGGTGGTCACCGACGGGCTGGCGCCCGGATACAGCGTGAGCACCTGGATGATCGGGTAATCGACCTGGGGCAGCGCCGAGACCGGCAGCAGGCGGTAGGCGAACAGGCCCGACAGCAGCAGCGCCAGCATCAGCAGCGAGGTCGCCACCGGGCGCAGGATGAACGGGCGGGACAGGTTCATCGCGCGGCGGCCGCCCTGGCGCCGGTGGCGCTGGCCGCGTCGCCGCCGCCTTCGGCGGTTTCGACCGCGTCGGTGGGCGCGCCGTCGGCATCGACCACCTGCACCTTGCCGCCCTCGCGCAGCCGGTCCAGGCCTTCCAGCACCACCCGCTCGCCGTCCTGGAGGCCGTCGAGCACGGCCACCCGGCCCTCGTGGCTGGCGCCGAGCTTCACCTCGCGCATGCTGGCGGTGTCGTCCTCGGCGACGACGTAGACGTAGGGACCGCGGTTGCCGGACTGCACCGCCGCATCCGGGATCGAGACCACGGCGGCGCTGCCCAGGCGCAGGCGCACGTTGACCGACTGGTTGGGGAAGAGCGATTCGTCGGCGTTGTCGAACAGGGCGCGCAGGCGCAGGGTGCCGGTCTGCACGTCGATGCGGTTGTCCAGGCTGGACAGGGTGCCGGTGGCCAGCGGCTGACGCTCGTCGCGGTCCCAGGCCTGCACCGCAAGCGCCTGGCCTTCGCGCACCGCGGCGTGGACCGTGGGCAGCACTCCTTCGGGCAGGGCGAACACCACGCTGATCGGGCGGGTCTGGGTGATGGTGGCGATGCCGTCCTCGTCGCCGGCGCGCACCAGGTTGCCCACGTCCACCGTGCGCAGGCCGATGCGGCCGTCGATCGGGGCGGTGATGCGGGTGTAGCCCAGCTGCAGGCGGGCCTCGTCCACGGCGGCCTGGTCGCTCTCGCGGCGGCCCTCGAACTGGCGCACGCGCGCCTGCAGGTCGGACACTTCCTGGGCGGAGACGTAGTTGGCGCCGGCCAGGTCGCGGAAGCGCTGCAGCTGGATGCGGGTGTTCTCCAGCTCGGCCAGGTTCTGCTTCTGGGTGCCCTCGGCCTGGGCCAGGCGCACCTGGAACGGGGCCGGGTCGACCTCGGCCAGCAGCTGGCCGGCGCGGACCTGCTGGCCCTCGGCGAAGGCGATGCGCACCAGTTCGCCTTCCACCCGCGGACGCACGGTCACCGTGCGCAGCGGAGTGACCGTGCCCAGCGCCTTGATCTCCAGGTCCAGCGGGCCGCGCTCGGCAGTGGCCACCCGCACCGGCGTCGGCGGGCGCTCGCCCCAGCCGCCGCGGCCTCCGGGCGGGCCCTGGTCGTCCTTGCCGGCGCAACCGCGCCACAGCAGCAACACGGCCAGCCCCAGGCCGATGGCCAGGAGCACTTTGGACAGGCGGGTCGGTTTTTTCATTGCAGGTCCATCAGGGCGACGGGCGCGGGCCCGTCGTCGGGAGGGTGTCCGGGGTGGTTGCCGGAGTACGGCGGGCCTCGCGTTCCCTGGCCGGACAGGGCGTCCGGCGCGATGCACGCCACGTGTCCAGCGATGGTACGGGACCCCTGCGCGGCGGTTGCATGACTTTGGTCATGCTTGCGCGTACTGCCATAGGAGCTATGCCGCCATGGCACGGCTCGACGGGGGGCGAAAGGGGGCGAGGCGGCGGGCGGGCCGGGCGCCCGGCAGGACGGTCCCTGGCTCTTATACACATCTCAAAAAAAAAAAAGCACGCGATTCGTGGACATGTGCCACACGCAGACACATCGTGAACTGCACAGAAGAATGGTCCAAGTTA
>NZ_PDWP01000032.1 GCF_010093235.1 Pseudoxanthomonas suwonensis
GTGCAGGGTGGGCCATCACCACTTCCGGCGGCAGCACCGACACCGCGCGGGCGGTCGGGGTGGCCAGGGCGGCGGCCATGGCCGCGGCGAAGTCCGGATGCGGCGCGGAAGGCGCCGGGGCGGCAGGCTGTGCCGGGACGGCGGCCTGGGGCTGGGGCGCCGGTTCGCTGGCGCGGTGGGCCTCGAGCAGGGCGCGCTGCACCGCATCCTCGTCGTAGTTGCTGGCCGCGACGATCTCCACGCCTTCCTCGGTGCGGCGGTTGGGAAGGATCACGGCATCCGGCCCGTGCTCGGCGCGGACCATCCGCAGCGCGGGACGCATGTCGGCGGCGACGAAACGTTTGATCTTCATGGTCAGGAGCCGGGATTCGTGATTCGGGATTGGTGATTGGAAGAAGCAGGGGCCGGGCCTGTGCGGCCTGCCCGTGTCTCTGGTCTTGTTGGCTTGTTCATTCCCGCGTCCTTCCAGTTCGCCGCGACCCGCTCTTGCGAATCACGAATCCCCAATCACGAATCACGGCTTCAACTAATCGTTCCGACCAGCTTCAGTCGCTTGTCTTCGGGTACCTCGGTGTAGGCCAGCACCGACAGCGACGGCACGCTGTGGCGTACCAGCCGCGCCAGCGAGGCGCGTACGGTGGCCGGGACCAGCACCACCGCCGGCTCGCCGCGGGCCTCCTGCCGCCCGGCGCAGTCGGCCAGGCTCTGCTGCAGGCGCTCGGCCAGCCCGGGCTCCAGCGCCGGAGCGCCGTTGCCTTGCGCTGAGTCCTGCAAGACCCGTTCCAAAGGCGCGGCCAGGGTGAAAACCGGCAGCTCCGGCGAGGCCCCGGCGATCTCCTGGACGATGAAACGGCCCAGGCTGTTGCGGACCGCGGCGGTCAGCGCGGCCGGGTCCTGGCTGTAGGCCCCGTGCTCGAGCAGTGCCTCGGCGATCTTGCGCAGCTGCCGGATCGGGATGCGCTCCACCAGCAGGTTCTGCAGCACGCGCGCGACCACCGACAGCGGCAGGGTCTTGGGCACCAGGTCCTCGGCCAGCTTTGGCGCGCTGCGGGCGAGGGTGGCCAGCAGCTGCTGCACTTCCTCCAGGCCCAGCAGCTCCGGGGCGTGCTCGCGCACCAGGTGGGACAGATGGGTGGCGACCACGGTGGCCGGGTCGACCACGGTGTAGCCCATGGCCTCGGCCTGGGCGCGCTGGTGCGGGTGGATCCACACGGCGTCCAGTCCGAATGCCGGGTCCTTGCCCTTGATGCCGTCGATCGGGCCGAGCGCGCCGCCGGGGTCCAGCGCCAGTTCGCGGTCCGGATGGACCTCGGCGGTGGCCACCGGCACGCCATGGACTAGCAGGCGGTACTGGGTGGCCTGCAGCTCCAGGTTGTCGCGGATGTGGACCGGCGGGATCAGGAACCCGATCTCGTGGGTGAGCTTGCGGCGCACGCCCTTGATCCGCGCCATCAGCTCGCCGCCCTGGGTCTTGTCGACCAGCGGGATCAGGCGGTAGCCGACCTCCAGGCCCAGCGGATCGACCGGGCGCAGCTCGTCCCAGTCCAGCTCGCCGCTGGACTGGCCGGCCGGCGTCGCCGGGCCGGCGGCTTCCGCCAGGGCGGCCGCCGAGGCTTCGCGCTGCTCGCGCTGCCACAGTTTCCAGGCGACGAAGCCCAGCGCCGAACCCAGCGTCAGAAAAGCGACGTTGGGCATGCCCGGCACCACGCCGACCGCCAGCAGGATGCCCGCGGCCACCGCCAGCGCCTTGTGCTGGCCAAAGGCCTGGCCGACCACCGCCTTGCCCATGTCCTGGGCACGCGAGGCGCGGGTGACCAGCATCGCCACCGCGGAGGACACCAGCAGGGCCGGCAGCTGCGCCACCAGGCCGTCGCCGATCGACAGCAGGGTGTAGGTGGAGGCGGCGTCGGCGGCGGGCATGCCGTGCTGGAGCATGCCCACGGCGAAACCGCCGATCAGGTTGATGAACAGGATCAGGATGCCGGCGATGGCATCGCCGCGGATGAACTTGCTGGCACCGTCCATGGCGCCGTAGAAGTCCGCTTCCTCGCGCACCTCCTCGCGGCGGGCCTTGGCTTCCTCGCGGGTCAGCAGACCGGCGTTGAGGTCGGCGTCAATTGCCATCTGCTTGCCGGGCATGGCGTCGAGGATGAAGCGCGCCGTCACCTCGGAGATGCGCCCGGCGCCCTTGGTGATGACCACGAAGTTGATGATGGTCAGGATCGCGAACACCACGATGCCGACCGCGTAGTTGCCGCCGACCACGAACTCGCCGAACGCGGCGATCACCTTGCCGGCCGCGTCGTGGCCGTCCTGACCGTGCAGCAGGATGACGCGGGTGGACGCCACGTTCAGCGCCAGGCGCAGCATCGTGGTGGTCAGCAGGATGATCGGGAAGACGGTGAAGTCCAGCGGGCGCTGCACGTACACCACCGCCAGCAGCACCACCAGCGAGATGGCGATGTTGAAGCTGAAAAGCGCGTCCAGGACCAGCGGCGGCAGCGGCACCACCACCATCGCCAGCAGGGCCAGCACCAGCAGCGGCGCGCCTGCGCCGTTGCGGGCGATGTCGATCAGGCGCCGCGACAGCGGACGGGGAAGGTTCGCGCTCACGGAGCCTTGCCCTCCGGGAACTCATCCACCGGGACCTCGCCCAGCTGCGGCGGCCGCCCGGTACCGGGGCGCCAGGCGCGCAGCTGGTACACGTAGGACAGGACCTGGGCCACGGCGGCGTACAGTCTCACGGGGATCTCCTTGTCGATCTGGCCTTCGCGATACAAGGCGCGTGCCAGAGGCGGCGCGGATACCGTGGTGATGCGGTGGGCGGCTGCGACCTCGCGGATGCGCAGGGCCAGTTCGTCCACGCCCTTGGCCACCACCCGGGGGGCGCGCATGCTGCCGCCGTCGTACTTGAGGGCCACGGCGTAGTGGGTCGGGTTGACCACCACCACGTCGGCCGTCGGCACCGCCTCCATCATCCGGCGCTGCGACATCTGGTACTGCATCTGCCGGATCTTTCCCTTGACCTGCGGGTTGCCGTCGGTCTCCTTCATCTCCTCGCGCACTTCCTGGCGCGTCATCTTCAGCTTCCGGGTCCAGTTCCACTTCTGGTACGGCGCGTCGGCCGCGGCCAGCAGCAGCAGGGCCACCGCGGCGGCGCCGATCAGGCGGCCGGCGAAGCCCAGCCCGGTGCGTACCGCGTCCTCGAGCGACTGCCCGGGCATGGCGCGCAGCACGTCGAAGCCATGGACCAGCACCAGGCCGCAGGCGATGCCGAGCATGGCCACGCGCAGCAGGGACTTGGCCAGCTCGGCCAGGCCGTCGGCGCTGTAGATCCGCTTGAGCGCGGCCAGCGGGTCCAGGCGCTCGGGCTTGGGAACCAGCGACTTGGTGTTGAAGTGGATGCCGCCCATCAGCACCGGGGCCACCAGGCAGGCCAGCACGGCCAGGCCGACCAGCGGCAGCACCACGATCAGCAGCTTCGCCAGCAGCGTGGCGGCGTAGCCCAGCAGCAGGCCCTGGTCCTCCAGCACGCGCAGGTCCGGGCTCAGGGCGCCGCGCAGCCAGCCGGCGGCGGCGCGGGCGAACGCCGGCCCGCCAGCCATGACCGCGACCACGCCGCTGCCGAACACCACGGCGTTGCCCAGCTCGCGCGAGCGCGCGAGGTTGCCTTCCTCGATCGCCTTTTCCCGTCTTCGGGGTGTTGGCTGTTCGGTTTTTTCCTGGCCGTCTTCGTTCTCGGCCATGCCCGGCTCCGGCGCCGGAAGGGAGCCGGCGCGCCGGGGTCAGTGCAAGTCCTGTTCCAGCCTGGCCGGATCAGCGGGTGGGGATGGCCATGCCCGCTTCGAACGCGCGGTCGAACAGGGCCTGCATCGGCTGGGCGATCTCGCCGGCCAGCATCGCCAGCAGGAAGAAGCCGGTCAGCACCGCCACCGGCAGGCCCAGCTGCACCGGGTGCAGCGACGGGGCGGCCTTGGCCAGCACGCCGAAGGTGAGGTTGGTGGCGAGCATGGCCATCATCAGCGGCAGGGCCAGGCCCAGCCCGCCACGCAGGACCGCCGAGAACAGCTCGACCGGCACCGACAGGCCGCTGGCCACCCCGGGCCAGTCCGCACCGATGGGCAGGGCCTGGTAGCTGCGGACCAGCATCGCGATCATGGCCAGGTGGCCATCGCTGGCGAAGAAAAGCAGGCCGAAGGCCAGGTAGAACCACTGCGCGACCACGCCGGAACTGGTGCCACGCAGCGGGTCGTTCATCTGCGCGAACGACAGGCCCATGCCCTGGGAAACAAGTTCGCCGGCGAAGGCGCCGGCCTCGAACACCAGGCGCAGGCAGAAGCCCATTGCCACGCCCAGGGCCAGTTCCCGCGCCACCCCGAGCACGGTGGCCGCGTCGATCCCGGCGAACCCGGGCACCGGCGGCAGCATCGGCGACAGCGCCATGGCCAGCGCGCCGGCGACCAGCACCCGGATCCGCACCGGCACCGCGCGGGTGCCGATCAGCGGCATGGCCATCAGCAGCGCGCCGGTGCGCAGCATGGTCCACATCACGGTGCCGATCATGCCGAAAGCCTGCTGGCCGTCGACCACCATCGCGGTTGCCGGATCCACGGGCTGGCTCCGCCTCAGCCGATCAGGTGCGGTATGCGCTGGAACAGCGTCACCGTGTAGTCGACCAGGTAGGCCAGCAGGAAGCTGCCCAGCGCGAACAGGGCCGCGGTCAGGGTCACGGCCTTGGTGACGAAGGCGATGGTCGGCTCGTTGATCTGGGTCGCCGCCTGGACGATGCCGACCAGCACGCCCACGGCGAGCATGGCCATCAGCAGCGGGCCGCCCACCCACAGCGCGACTTCCAGTCCGCGGCGCAGCTCGGTGAGGGCGAGTTCGGGGGTCATGGGGAGGAAGCTCCGGGAATGGGCGGGGCGCGGGCGCCGGTGCGAGGGGTCAGACCCCGTTGAAGCTGGCGGCCAGGGTGCCGACGGTGAGCACCCACCCGTCGACCAGCACGAACAGCAGGATCTTGAACGGCGCCGAGATCAGCACCGGGGACAGCATCATCATGCCCATCGACATCAGCACGCTGGCCACCACCAGGTCGATGATCACGAACGGGATGAAGATCAGGAAGCCGATCTCGAACGCGGTCTTCAGTTCCGAAGTCACGAAGGACGCGGCCAGGACCGGGAACGGGACGTCCTCCGGACCGGCGTAGGTGCCATGGCCGGCGAGGCCGGCGAAGGTCATCAGGTCGGTGTCGCGCACCTGCGCCAGCATGAACGCGCGCAGCGGAGCGGTACCGAGGTCCCAGGCGGAGCGGAAGTCGATGTCGCCGTTGAGGTAGGGGCCGAAGCCTGCGTCCCAGGCCTTCTGCCACACCGGCATCATGATCATCGCCGTCAGGAACAGCGACAGGCCCACCAGGATCTGGTTGGACGGCGTCTGGCCGGTGCCCAGCGCCTGCCGCAGCAGCGCCATGACGATGATGATGCGGGTGAAGCAGGTCATCACCAGCAGCAGCGACGGCAGCAGGGTGATGCCGGTCATCAGCAGCAGGGTCTGCAGCGGCACGCTGACCGGGGCCTCGCCGATGCGGCCCACGGTCACGTTCGGCAGCGCCGGCACCTGCGCCGCCGGGGCGGCCAGCGCCAGCAGCGGCATGCCCGCCAGCAGCAGGATGGTGATGATCAGGAGCAGGCGGCGGAAGGTCATTTCAGCTGTTCCGGCGCAGCCGCTGCGACAGCAGCTGGGCGAAGTTGGGCAGTTCTTTCAGGTTGGGCAGGCGCGGAGCCTCGGGCGTGGGAAGCGGCTCGGGCAGCTCGTGCAGCAGGGTCACGCCACCCGGCGAAACGCCCAGCAGCAGCTGGCGCCCCCCGACCTCGACCACCACCGCGCGCTCCTTGGTGCCCAGGTGCAGCGAGGCGACCACGCGCAGGCCGTCGGCGGGACGGAAGCCGGAGCCGGGCATGCGCTTGAGCAGCCAGGCCAGGCCGATGATCAGTCCGAGCACCAGCAGCAGGGCGAAGAACGCGCCGAACAGGCCCGGTCCCTGGGCGTGCGCCACCGGCCGCGCGGCCTGCGCCGCCGGGGTGGCCGCCAGCAGGAGCGGCAGGAGGTTCAACGCAGCCTCCGGATCCGCTCGCTGGGGCTGACCACGTCGGTCAGGCGCACGCCGAAGCGGTCGTTGATCACCACCACCTCGCCATGGGCGATCAGGGTGCCGTTGACGTACACGTCCAGCGGTTCGCCGGCGCCGCGCTCCAGCTCGATCACCGAGCCCTGGTTGAGCTGCAGCAGGTTGCGGATCGGCATGCGGGTGCGGCCGACTTCCAGCGACAGGGTGACCGGCACGTCGAGGATGACGTCCAGGTTCAGGTCGGCATTGGCCAGGCCGGGTTCGGACTGCAGCGCGTCGAACTGGGCCGCGGCGGCGGTGGTCTCGGTGTTCATGCGGGTGTTTCCTCGGGGGCGGGCTGGCGCGGGCTTTCGGTGCCAGGCGGTTTGGTACGGACGATCTTCACCGCGTTCATGCCGTTGGACAGGCCGAACTTGCCGGTGAACACCGGGATGTTCTCCACGCAGACCGGGACGTTGGGCGACAGCTCGATCGGGAGGATGTCGCCGACCTTCAACCGGGTCAGCTGGCGCAGGTCGATGCGCTTCTCGGCCAGCACGCTGGAAACGGTGACCTCGGCCAGCTGCAGCTGCTCGCGCAAGGTCGCGTTCCAGCTCTCGTCGCGGTCGATGCGGTCGCTCTGGATGCCGGCGTCGAGCAGCTCGCGGATCGGCTCGAGCATGGAATAGGGCAGGGTCACGTGGATCTCGCCGCCGCCGCCGTCCAGCTCCACGTGGAAGCGGCTGACCACCACGTACTCGCGCGGGGTAACGATGTTGGCGAAGTGCGGGTTGATCTCCGAGTTGATGTACTCGAAGTCCACGTTCATCACCGGCGCCCAGGCCTCGGTCAGGTCGGCGAAGGTCTGGCGCAGCATCAGCTGGATCACGCGCATCTCGGTAGCGGTGAACTCGCGTCCCTCGATGCGGGTGGGATAGCGGCCGTCGCCGCCGAAGAAGTTGTCCACCACGGTGAACACCAGCTTCGGCTCGAACACGATCAGGCCCATGCCGCGCAGCGGCTTGAAGCGCACCAGGTTGAGGTTGGTCGGCACGTACAGCGAATGCATGTACTCGCCGAACTTGATCAGGTCGATGCCGCGGACCGAGATGTCGGCCGAGCGCCGGATCAGGTTGAACAGGCCGATGCGCCACAGGCGCACGAAGCGCTCGTTGACCATCTCCAGGGTCGGCATGCGGCCCCGGATGATGCGGTCCTGGCTGGCGAAGTCGTAGGTCCGGGCGACGCCCGGGTCGGCCGGTTCCGGGTCGGTGCTCACCGCGCCGGAATCCACGCCGTGCAGCAGGGCGTCGATCTCGTCCTGGGAAAGCAGGTCGTTGATGGTCATGGGCGCGGGCGCCTTACTGGGTCACGAAGCTGGTGAACAGCAGGGACTCGGCGCAGGGCTTGCCGGTCTCGGTGGTCATCAGCCTGCGGACTTCGGCCAGCGCCTCGGCCTGCAGCGCCTCCTTGCCAGCGCGGTCGGCGATGCTGGCGGCGGTCTGCTGGGCCAGCAGCATCAGCAGGCGGGCGCGGATGGCCGGCGCGTGCCGCTCCAGGTTGGCCAGGTCGGTGGTGTCGCGGGTCAACAGCTGGATCTCGACCTGCAGGTACTGCGGGCCGTCCAGCCCGCCATTGAGGTTCCCCACGAAGGGGGGCTCCAGCGCCAGGTACTGGGCCGGCGCCGGCAGCTTCGGCTTGGCCGCTTCGGCGGCGGCGGCCTCGGCGACAGCGGCCCGCCTGGAACTCCAGTACCAGCCACCGCCGGCGGCGCAGGCCACGAGCACGGCGACCAGGGTGATGACCAGCGGCAGCTTGCCGCTGTCGCGGGGAGCGGGCGCCTTGCCGGCGGTTGGGTTGCGGGGTGTCCTGTCGGCTGCGGTGGCCACGCGTCGATCTCCTGTGGATTGCCGCCGCTTCGATGCAAGCGGCGTGCCGCGGCGGTGGCGGGGGTTTGACGCAGCGGTCGACGGGCGCTGGCCGGAAGCCGGTCAGGGGGATCAGGACCCGCGGGGCGGTGGCCGTCGGGACCAGCAGGCACCTGACGTGCGCGCTTTCGAGACCCATCCGTTTCCCGGCGCCGGGAAACGGGTGCACCCGGCCGTGGCAGGTGACCGGGCGATCAGTGGAAGCGCGGCGACTGCCGGCTGGCGAACGGGGCCGGGAGACCCGCACGGCACGGTTGCCTGGGAGTTCGGCCGTGAGTGGCCAGCGCCGCAGGGTGGGCATGGCCCATGGGTATGGGGCGTCGGTGGAACGTCGCCGGCAGGGACCGGGCGCGTGTCCCGCCGCGACCGGAACGCCGGCAGCGGTGCGGGAGAGCGTCTGGTCAGGCGTAGGCGTCGAGCAGGCCGCGTCGCAGGGTCGCAGGGGCGCGCCTGGTCGGAGCCGTTTCGCCGCCGCCAGCATCGCCTTCCGCGTCCCGGGTGCCGCGGCCGCCCTGGGCGGGGGCGTCCCCGCGGTCATGGCCCACGCCGGCGTGCGCCAGCTCCAGGCCATGCTGGCCCAGCATCTCGCGCAGGCGCGGCAGGCCCTGCTCCAGCGCCTGGCGGACTTCGGCCTGGGCGCTGCTGAAGTCGGCGCTCAGGCGGTCACCGTCCAGGTGCAGCCGCACTTCCACCGGTCCCAGGTCCTGGGGCGAGATGCGGATCACGGCGTGGCCGATCTTCTGGCCGGCCAGCCATTCCACGTGGTCGCCGACGTCATCGACGAAGCCGGCCTCGCCGAGCTGCGGCGTGGGCAGGTGGGCCGGGGTCTCCAGCGGCGATACGGACGCGGGGGTGCTGGCCGCGACCGGGGCGAGGCCCGGCAGGACGAAGCCCGGCGCCGGCGCCTCCGGGGCTTCGATCGCCTGTGCCTGCGTCTGCAGTGCGCGCAGGGTTTCGGCGAAGCGGCCGTTGCCGTTCTCCGGCTCCGCGATCGGCGCCAGCGCGGGGGCATCGGCGGCCACCGGCACGGTTGCCGGACCCGCGGCCTCCGCCATGCCGGCCGCGTCCATCGTGGCAGCGGCGGCCTGCACCGGCCCGGGCAGGACGGCGGCGGGAGCGGTGGCTTCGCCGGCCAGCGGATTGCCGGCCGGTCCGCCCGCTGGTGCCTGCACGGGGGCCGGCGCCGGCTGCGCCGGCTGCAGCAGCCAGGCCAGGCCGGGCGGCGGCCATGCGGCTTCCGCCTGGGGGTCGTTTCCAGGTTCGTCGGCCGGGTCGGTGCCGGCGTCCGCACCCACGGTTGCCGCGGCGGCAGCCTCGTCGGCCGGATCAGCCGCCTTGGCTTCGGGGCGCGCGGCCTGCGCGCCGGGCTGGCGGCGCGGATCGTCGTTCGGGGCCTTGCGGTCGGCCTTGTCCGGCTGTCCGGGGCTGCTGCGGCGCGAGGCTTCCGTACCCTGCGGGGCCTCCAGCATGCGGGCGAATCCCAGGTCATCGCCGCGTTCCGGCGTGGAACGGGGAGCGGAGGAAGGGGCAGGGGAGGCGGCGACGGCGCCAAGCAGGGACGGGTTCACTGCACTTCTCCTTCGCGTCGGGCTTCCTGTTGCGCGGCGCGGACCCGGCGGGCGCCGAGGTCGTCCATTTCGCGCTGGCTGCGGCGCTCGTCGATCTTCTGCTCCTGGGCGCGGTAGCTGGCGGCCAGCTGCTCCAGCACCTGCTTGTCGCGGCTGGCCAGCAGCAGGCGGGCACGCTCGGCCTCCAGGCGCTGGCGGCTGAGGTCGACGTTGCGGGTCTGCTGTTCGACCGCGCTTTCCAGCCGGTCGAGGAAGGCGCGGCGGTTGGCCAGCTGCGCCGGGCTGATCGCGGCCATCTGGCTGGAGGCGTACTCCTCGGCATACCGGCGCAGTTCCTCCAGCCGCGACTCCTGCAGCTGGTGGGCCCGCTGGCGCTCGGCCAGGTCGCGGGCCACGGCATCCTCGTGCTCCTGCGCCCGGCGCAGCAGCGGATCGATGCGGCGGGACTGCATCATGCGGCGTTCTCCTTCTTCTGCAGCAGGTCGGCGAGGGCCTGGCGGCTATGTTGCAGGTCCGCCGAGCGGGCGATGTCCTGGCCGAGGAACTCGACGATCTCCGGCCAGCGCGCCAGCGCCTCGTCCACCACCGGGTCGTTGCCCCGCTGGTAGGCGCCGATGGCGATCAGGTCGCGGTTGGCGTTGTAGGCGGCGACCAGGCGCTTGAGTGCGCGGATGCGCTCGCGCCAGGTCTCGTCGGCGATGTCCTGGACCACGCGGCTGACCGAGGATTCGACGTCGATGGCCGGGTACAGGCCGGCGTCGGCGATCCGGCGCGACAGCAGGATGTGGCCGTCGAGGATGGCGCGGGCGGCGTCGGCGATCGGGTCCTGTGGGTCGTCGCCCTCGGTCAGCACGGTGTAGAAGGCGGTGATCGAGCCACGCCCGGCGGCGCCGTTGCCGGCGCGTTCCACCAGCGCCGGGAGCTTGGCGAACACGCTCGGCGGGTAGCCGCGGGTGGTCGGCGGCTCGCCCACCGACAGGCCGATCTCGCGCTGGGCCTGGGCGAAGCGGGTCAGCGAGTCCATCAGCAGCAGGACGTTCAGGCCCTGGTCGCGGAACCACTCGGCGATGGCGGTGGCGCGGTAGGCGCCATGCAGGCGCGCCAGTGGCGGGCGGTCGGCCGGGGCGGCCACGACCACCGCGCGGCGCAGGCCTTCCTCGCCCAGGGTGGTCTCGACGAAGTCGCGCACTTCGCGGCCGCGCTCGCCGATCAGGCCGACGACGATGACGTCGGCCGAGGTGAAGCGGGTCATCATGCCCAGCAGCGTCGACTTGCCGACGCCGGAGCCGGCGAACAGGCCCACGCGCTGGCCACGACCGATCGGCAGCAGGGCGTTGATCGCGCGCACGCCCACGTCGAGCGGCTGGATGATGGGTTCGCGCGCCAGCGGGTTTATTGCAACTCCGGCCATGCCGACGCTGCCCTCGGCGCGGATCGGGCCCTTGCCATCCAGCGGCACGCCGTCGGAGTCGATGACCCGGCCGAGCAGGCCTTCGCCCACTTCCACGCCGCCGCGGCGGCGCACCGGCACCACCCGGGCGTTGGGCAGCAGGCCGTGCAGTTCGGCGCTGGGCATCAGCGAGGTGCGGTCGCCGGCGAAGCCGACCACCTCGGCCTCGACCCAGCCGCCATCGGCCACTTCCACCTTGCAGGTGGCGCCCATCGGCGCCTCGCAGCCGGTGGCTTCCAGGGCCAGGCCCACCGCGCGGCGCAGGATGCCCTCGCGGATCAGGCCGCGGCCGGCGGCCTGGTCCAGCGAGATCGACTCCAGGCGCATGGCCAGGCGCAGGTTGCGCGCGGACAGCCAGTCGGCCGGCACCGCGCCGCCGGCGGGATTGCGTGCAGGAGCAGGAGCGGGACTCATGCGCCGGCTCCGGCCTTGTGGAGGACGCTTTCCAGCGCGCCGCGCAGGCGCGCTTCCAGGGTGCCGTCGATGCGCACGGCCTCGGCATGCACGCGCAGGTCGCCGCGGCCCAGGCTGGGATCGGGGACCAGGCGCGCGCCGGCCGGCAGCGCCAGCATCGGGGCCAGGGCCTGGATGTCGTCCGGATGCAGGCGCACCTCGACGTCGCGGCCCGCGCCACCGACCGCATCCAGCGCCTCGGCGACCAGTTCGGACAGCAGCGCCGGCTCGGCCGCGTAGGCGCGCCCGACCAGGCTGCCGGCGATGCGCACGGCCAGTTCGCCGAGCGCGGCGGTGACCTCGTCCTCGAGGCGGGCGAGGGGACGGGTGAAGTTGTCGAGGATGCCCTCGATCTGGGCGGTCAGGCGGCGCACCTCGGCCTGCCCCTGGGCGAAGCCTTCCTGGTGGCCCTGGGCGAGGCCTGCCTGGTAGCCCTCCTCGCGCGCGGCGTCCTGGATCTCCTGGATCTCCTCCAGGGTGGGCGGCACCGGGATCGGCACCTCCTCCACGATCTCCGGGGCGGCCGCCTGCTGCGGCTCGACCTCCAGTTCCGGAGCCAGCCAGCGGACGACGGTGCTCATACCAGCTCCTCGCCGCCGCCGTTGCTGAGGTTGATCACGCCCTCATCGGCCAGGCGGCGGACGATGGCCATGATCTCCTTCTGCGCCGCCTCGACGTCGGCCAGGCGTACCGGGCCGCGGGCCTCCATGTCCTCCAGCAGGATCTCGGCCGCACGCTGGGACATGTTGCGGGTGATCTTCTCGCGCACCCTGACGTCGGCGCCGCGCAGGGCGATGCCCAGGCGCTCGCCGGAGACCTCGCGCAGCAGGGTCTGCAGCTCGCGGTCGTCCAGCTCGACCAGGTCGTCGAACACGAACATCAGGTCCTGGATGCGCTGGCACAGTTCGCTGTCGACCTTGCCGATCTCGCCCAGGATCGACTGGTCCTGCCCGGTCTCCAGGAAGTTGAGGATGTTCGCCGCGACCTTGACGCCGCCGATGTTGGACGACTTGAGGTTCTGGTTGCCGGCGAACTGGCGCTCCATGATCTCGTTGAGCTCGTTCAGCGCGTTCGGCGGGATGCCGTCGAGGGTGGCGATGCGCAGCAGCACGTCGGCGCGCACGCGCTCGGGCAGGAACTTCAGCGCCTCGGCGGCCTGGTCCGGGTCCAGGTGGGACAGCACGATGGCCACGATCTGCGGGTGCTCGTTGCGCACCAGGTCGGCCACCGCGCGCGGATCCATCCACTTGAGCGTGTCCAGGCCGGTGGTGTTGCGGCCCAGCAGGATGCGGTCGATCAGGCTGCCGGCCTTGTCCGCGCCGAGGGCCTGGATCAGCACGTTGCGGATGTAGTCGTCGGCGCCCACGCCCAGCGAGGTCTGGCGCTCGAGCGCGTTCTCGAACTGCTGCATGACGTCCATGACCTGCTCGCGGCTGATGCCGCTCATGGTCGCCATGGCCAGGCCGAGCTTCTGCACTTCCTTGGCGCTCATGTGCTTGAGCACCTCGGCGGCGTCGGCCTCGCCCAGCGAAAGCAGCAGCACCGCGGCGCGCTGCACGCCGTTGAGCTCGGACGGGAGACTAGGCTGCTTCATTTCCCAACCACTCCTTCACGACCTGGGCGACCCGCTTGGAGTCGGCGCGCACGGCCTCGCGCGCGGTGCGCAGGCGGTCCTCGTAGGAATCCGAGGGCAGGGCCATCGGCGTGGGCGCCTGCAGTCCGATCTTGGCGGTGTCCTCGGCCAGCGCCGGCATCTCCTCGTCGTCGTCCAGCAGCGAGACCTCCGCCGTCTGCGGCTCGGTCTCCTCCTTCTTCGGCGCCGGCGGGGCGACGATCTGGCGGATGCTCGGGCGCAGCACGCCGAACAGCAGGGCCAGCACCACCACCGCGCCGACCAGCAGGCGCAGGGCGTCGCGGACCCGCGGGTCCTCCCACCACTTCGGCGCGTCGGCCACCGGGGCCTCGTCGCGCACGAACGGGGCGTTGACCACCGAGACCACGTCGCCGCGGGAGGCGTCGAAGCCCACCGCCTGGCGCACCAGCTCCTGGACCCTGGCCAGTTCCTGCTCGGACAGCGGTTGCAGGGTGACCTTGCCGTCGGCGCCGGCGCGCGGCACGTGGTCCACCACCACCGCGGCGGTGACGCGGCGGATGCGGCCGGCCGGCTGGCGGGTGTGCTGCAGGGTGCGGTCCAGCTCGAAGTTGCGGGTGGCGCTGCGCGAGCTGGTGCCGGTGGCGGCCGCGGTGGCGGTACCCGGCAGCGGGGTGCCGTCGGCCTGCTGCTCGGCGGCCGCGCCCGGCGGGGCGTTGCTGGGGGCGCCGGGGATGCCCGGCGGGCCCTCGCCGGCGGTGGTGTTCTCGCTGCCCTGTTCGCTGCGCAGCTTCTGCGGCTCGGCGTTGAACAGCTCGCGCGCCTCCTCGGTGACCGAGAAGTCCATGTCCCCGGTGACCTCGGCGTTGACCCGGCCGCTGCCGGTCAGCGGCGCCAGCAGCTCGCGGATGCGCTGGTTGTACGAGGTCTCCTGGCGGCGGACCTGCTCGAACTGGGCGGCGCTGAGCGCAGAGGCGCTGTCCTGGCCATTGCTGCTGAGCAGGCGGCCGTTCTGGTCCACCACGGTGACCCGCTCGGGCGCCAGGTCCGGGATCGAGGAGGACACCAGGTGGACGATGGCGTCGACCTGGTTGCGCTCCAGCAGCGCGCCGGAGCGCAGCTCCAGCACCACCGAGGCGCTGGCGGCCTCGCGCTGGCGGGGGAACGCCGAAGGCTTGGGGATGGCCAGGTGCACGCGGGCGTCGCGCACCGGACGCAGGGTGGAGATGGTGCGGACCAGCTCGGTTTCCAGCGCGTGCTGGTAGCGCGCGTTCTCCACGAACTGGCTGACGCCGAAGCCCGGGTCGCGCTCCATCATCTCGAAGCCCAGGCGACCGCTCTCGGTCAGGCCGGAGCCGGCCAGCTTCAGGCGGGCGTCGTGCAGGTTGGCCTCCGGCACGGAAATGGCGCCGGTGGCCTGGTCGAGCTTGAACGGGATCTGCGCGGCGCGCAGCAGGTCGGTGGCCTCGGCCGTGGCCTTGGGGTCCAGGCCGGTGTAGAGCGGGGTATAGGCCGGCTTCTGCGACCAGAAGAAGACGAACAGGCCGGCGGCGACCGCCAGGGCGATGACCAGCAGGGTGCCGATCTTCCGCCCGAGCTGCATCTCCTGCAGCTTGACCACCGCCAGCGCCGCCTTCTCGGTGGCCTGCTCGCGGTTGAACGCGTCCTTGGAAAGGGTCATTGCCATCGTGCTTCAGTCCCCGGTCACAGCGGCATGTTCATGACGTCCTGGTACGCCTGTACCAGTCGGTTGCGGACCTCGACGGTGGCGCGGAAGGCCACCTGCGACTGCTGCGAGGCGACCATCACCCGGGCCAGGTCCGCGCCCGGCTCGCCGCGCTCGAACGCGGCCTGCAGCGCCCCGGCCTTCGCCTGGGCCGCGTTCACGCCCTCCATCGCGCGGGACAGGGTCTGGGTGAAGCTCGGCACGCCGGAAACGCCGCCGGCGCCCGGAGCCTGCATCCCGCCCAGGCCCTGGATCGCGTCGCCGCGCGCCACGTCGCCGGTACGCGCGGCCGCCTGGCCGAGCTGGCCCTGGTAGGCGCGGATCTGCGACAGGACGGAGCTGATCGAGTCGGTCATGGGTGGTTCCCCTCGGCATGGGCCGGTGTCGCCGCAGTGGATGCAAGCGGCGTGCCACGGGTGCAGGGCATGGGCGCCGGAAATCCGACCGCGCCCGGGGCGCGACCCCGGAAAACGGCAACGCCCCGCGGGCGCGGGGCGTTGCAGCGGCCGGCGGCGCGGGGAGCGGCCGTGCTCAGCCCAGCGCCTCGCTGTGCTCCCGCTCGATCCCGTACTTGCGCAGCTTCTCCACCAGGGTGGTACGGCGCAGGCCCAGCAGCTGGGCGGCATGGGCGACCACGCCCTGGCTGCGCTCCAGCGCCTCCCGGATCAGGCGCAGCTCGATCCCGGCGATGTACTCGCGCAGGTCCAGTCCGGCTTCCGGCAGGGCGGTGGCGGCTGCCTGCTCCGGGGCGGCCTCGGGGGCCGGCGCCGGGGCAGGGACGGCCGCCGCCGCGGCGGCGACGGGCGCCTTGAGCGCCGGTTCGGCCCCGGCCGGGACATGGGCGCGGTAGCGGGCGGGCAGATCGTCCAGCCGCACCAGGCCGCCCGGGTTGAGCACGGCCAGGCGCTCGACCAGGTTGGTCAGCTCGCGCACGTTGCCCGGCCACGGATAGCCGGCCAGCGCGGCCAGGGCGGCGTCGGCGAAGCGGAGCTCGCCGCGCCCGGAGCGGCCCAGCTGGGCGGCGATGGTGCTGACCAGGGCCGGCAGGTCCTCGGCGCGCTCGCGCAGGGCCGGCATCTCGATCGGGAACACGTTGAGCCGGTAGAACAGGTCCTCGCGAAACTGGCCCTCGGCGATCCGGTCCTCGAGGTTGCGGTGGGTGGCGGCGATCACGCGCACGTTGCACTTGATGGTCTGGTTGCCGCCGACCCGCTCGAAGCTGCGCTCCTGCAGCACGCGCAGCAGCTTGACCTGCATCGGCAGGCTCATGTCGCCGATCTCGTCCAGCAGCAGGGTGCCGCCCTCGGCCATCTCGAAGCGGCCCTTGCGCGCGGTCAGCGCGCCGGTGAAGGCGCCCTTCTCGTGGCCGAACAGCTCGCTCTCCAGCAGGTCCGGCGGGATGGCGCCGCAGTTGATCGCCACGAACGGGCCGTCGCGGCGCGCGGACTGCTGGTGGATCGTGCGCGCGACCACTTCCTTGCCGGTGCCGGACTCGCCCAGCACCAGGACCGTGGTGTCGAACGGGGCCACCTGGCTGATCATGCGGCGCAAGCGCTGCACCGCCGGACTGGTGCCGGTCGGGCCGTCGTCGGCGCCGGAACCCTGCTGCTCGGCGTCCAGGCGCTTGAGGCTGGCCCGGCGCAGGCAGGCTTCCAGCTGGGCGGGGCGGATCGGCGACTCCAGCGGCCAGACGCCGGCCTCGTGCAGGCCATGGGCGGTGGCGAAGGCGCCGGTGTCGCCCTCCAGCAGCAGCACCGGCGGCGGCAGCGGCGCGCCGCCCAGCCAGGCGAAGAAGGCGCGCGCGGCCTCCGCGTCTTCCAGCGTGCCGACCACCACGGCCATCCAGTCGGTCGGCCGCTGGCGCGAAGTGTTCACGTCGGCCGGGGATGCGGCCCAGCGCGGGTTGAGGTCCATGAACTCGAGCAGCCCGCACAGGTGTTCGGCACGAGGCCCCTGGCTGTCGATGACGAGGATGCGCGATTCGCTCACGGCGCTTGTACTCCGGCAAGACGCTCCAGGATCGGAACCACTTCCTGGAGGTAGGACAGTTTGCTGACGAAGCCATCGGCGCCGGCGCGGATCGCATGCTCGCGATGCTCGGCGTCGTCGAAATGGCTGGCGATGACGATGAAGGGCGGCTCGTCCTGTGCCTTGATCAGGCGCGTTGCCTGCAGCCCGCCCATCTCGGGCATGGCCAGGTCCATGAGGACCACGTCGGGGCGCAGCGCTTCGGAGCGCTCGATCGCTTCCAGTCCGTTGCCGGCGGTGCCGGCGACCTCGAGCCACTCCAGCCTGCGGAAGTGGCGCAGGGCGGCGTTGATGAATCCTTCGTGGTCGTCGACCAGCAGGACGCGGATGGTGCGCATCGGGCTACTCCGGGGGGTCAGGACGCGCGCGCCAGGGCGGGCGTGGCAGCGGCGCGGCGGCGCTCGCGCGCCGTGGGGATGGACAGCTGCTCACGGTACTTGGCCACGGTCCGGCGCGCGATGTGCACGCCCTGGCGGGCCAGCAGGGCGGCAATGGCGTCGTCGGCGAGCGGCCGGCCGGCCGGCTCGGATTCGATCAGGCGCTTGACCATGGCCTTCACCGCCGCGCCGGAGACGTTGGCCCCTTCCAGGCGGACGGCGAAGAAATGCTTGAGCTCGAAGGTGCCGCGCGGGGTCTGGATGTACTTGCCGCTGGTGATGCGCGAGACGGTGGACTCGTGCATGCCGATCTCGTCGGCCACTTCCTTCAGGGTCAGCGGCGCCATGGCCTCGTCGCCTTCGACCAGGAACGCGGCCTGGCGCTCGACCAGGACCCGGGTGGTGCGCAGCAGGGTCTCGTAGCGCATGGACAGGCCGCGGGTCAGCCAGCGGGCTTCCTGCAGCAGCTCGCGCAGGGCCGCGGCGCCTTCGCCGTCGCCGGCCTGGGCCAGGGCGCGCTCGTAGCCGGAATTGATCGCAAGCCGCGGCGCAGTGGCCGGATTGAGGGCCACGCGCCATTGGCCATCGGCATGCCAGGCCACCACGTCCGGCACCACGTAGCCGGCCGGGACCTCGACCGCGTCCTGCGCCGGGCGCGGCTGCAGGGAGAGGATCAGGCGCACCGCCTCGGCGACGTCGGCCTCCTCGGAATCCAGGCGGGCGGCGATCGCGGCGTGGTCGTGGGATGCCAGCGCGTCCAGGCACGATCCAAGGATCCGGGCCGCGAGCGGGCGGCCGGGGCAGGGCGAGGGCAGGGCGGCCAGCTGTGCCTGCAGGCACTCGCCCAGGTCGCGCGCGGCCAGGCCGGCCGGCTCGCCATGCAGCAGGCGCTGGCGGATGGCCTCGATCCGGTGGGCCGCCATGTCGAAGCGGGCGGTGGCCCGCAGCAGCAGGGCGGCATGGTCGCCATCCAGGTAGCCGGCGTCGTCGCAATGCTCCAGCCAGAAGGCGGCGACCTCCAGCTCCGACGGATCCAGTTCCAGGGCCAGGGCCTGCAGGACGCGGACGAAGGGATCGCTGGAGCCGGGCTCGGCGATGCGCTGCATGCGGTCATCGCCTTCGCCGTTCCAGCTGGCGCCGGGCACGTCCCACATCGAGGATTCGGGCAGCTCGTCGAAGGCGGCGGTCTCCACCGCGGCGGCTTCCGCCGGGGCCACGTCGCCGGCCGCGGGCACTACGGCCTCGGCCTGGACTTCCTCCTCCAGCTCCAGCATCGGGTTCAGCTCGAGGGCGCGGGTCACTTCCAGCTGCAGCTGCTGTGCATTGAGCTGCAGCAGCCGGATGGACTGCAGCAGCTGCGGCGTCAGGTTGAGCTGCTGGCCCAACTGGGCTGACTGGATGGCCTTCATCTTGCATTTTTCCCCTTCGGCGCCGGATTCGTTACGCCGATGTGAAGCATCCTGCCCGTGTTGCGTCGGCGGAAGAATAGGGGGGTGCCTGAAGCGTGCCGGAATATTCCCTACGTGAAGTAGGGTTTTCCCCTACACGCATAAGGAATTTCTGACGTAGCGCCCAGTTTTCGGTGCGCGGGGCGCCGGAATTTCGCCGCCCGCCGAGGCCTCAGCCGAGCTCGTGCTGGTGCTTGACCGCCAGCAGGACCAGCTCGCTGGCGCGGCGGCAGCCCAGGGCTTCCATCATGCGGGCGCGGTGGGTTTCCACCGTCTTGACGCTGATCCCCAGGCCGCTGGCGATTTCCTTGCTGCTGAGGCCCTGTCCGATCTGGGCCAGGATCTGGCGCTGGCGCGGCGGCAGTGCGGCCACGCCCTCGGGACGCGCCTGCCGGCCACGGCCAATCAGCGGGGCAATCATGCGCGAGGAGATGCGAGGGCTGAGGAACACCTCGCCGCCGGCCGCCGCACGCAGGGCCAGCTCCAGCTCCAGTGGCGCGGCGTCCTTGACCACGAAGCCGGCGGCGCCGCGGTCCAGGGCATCGCGCACGTGCAGGGGGTCGTCATGCATGGACATCATGACCACCCGCGTCCCCGGCACCCGGGCGAGGATGTCGCTGAGCGCCTCCAGCCCGGTGCGGCCGGGCAGGGAGAGGTCGAGCAGGACCAGGTCCGGGCGGTGCAGCTCGGCCAGGTCGATCGCCTGGTCGGCATTGGCGGCCTCGGCGACCACGTCCACCCCGTCGAAGGTCTGCAGCAGGCGGCTGAGCCCGGCGCGGACCAGGGTGTGGTCGTCAACGATCAGAACTCGCACGGGCTGCTGCCGATCCCCGGAAAAACCGCTGCCACCATAGCCTATGGGCCGGGGGTTTTGTAGCGGCGGGCCTCCGCCCCGTTCCGGGGACGCCATCGGTCAGCGGCGGCGCGAGTCGGCGACCTGCCGCCGGTGCATGCGGAACAGATGACGGTCCATGGCTTCCTCCAGCCCGGCCGGCAGGGCCGGGAACCGCAGCCAGAGCCAGCCGGCATCGCCGGTGTGCGCGGTGGCGCTGACGATCACCGGCAGTTCGAGGTCGTCCGGGAGCCATTCGGCCGGCTGCAGGCGCAGGCAACCGGCCGAATCGGCGGCCGGCCGTTCCGCATCGGCGGGCAGCTGCAGGCGCACGCCGCGGGCGGACCAGCGCACCGCGGCGGGCGGCAGGGGCGGGCAGGCCTGGCGGACCAGGCGGCCCAGCAGCACCAGGACCAGGTCGAGCTTGGCGTCCATGCGCTGGGCCAGCAGCGGCAGCTCGCCGCGCTTTTCCTCGCTGGCCTCGTCGCCGCCACGCAGGTCCTCGACCTGGGCCAGCCCGGCCAGCAGGGCGCCCGCCTGGGCCGTGCGCGCGACCACGCCGGGCAGGAAGCTCGCCGGCAGTACCGCGTCGCAGACCAGCACGTCGCCGAACAGGCCCTGCTCGGCGGCCTCCGCCTGCGGCGGCCAAGCCGGGCTCATGCCATTCCCCCGGGAACGCTGGCGTCATCCAGCTCCACCAGGTGCTGGAGCTGGAGCAGGCCGCGCAGGGCCTGCAGCGGGGCGCCCGGCCCGATCTGCTCGACGAATTCCCGCAGGTGCAGCTCGTGCCCGGCCAGGACATCGCCGGCCATTCCGTAGTCCCCGCGGTCCAGCGCCTGGCGCAGGGAAGTGAGGTCGTGGAGCAGGGCGGCGAGGCTGGCGGCGGGCATTATTCGGCTCCGGATCCCGCGTAGGCGTGCATGGCACGGCTGGCTTGCCGCTGCTGGCGCATCAGGCCCAGCAGCCGTTCCTGGCGGTCGCGCATGGCGGCGATGGTCTCCTGCTGGCGATCATGCAGCAAGCGCACGCCTTCCTGCAGGGCCGCTGCGCCATCGAGCGTGCAGAACTCGCGCACCGCCCGGTCGTAAGCGTCCATCATCGGCTGAATGGATTCGATCTCGTCGCGCTCGAGCGCGGCGCGGATCCGGTCCATCGCCCCGTGGAGCTCGGCCAGGCGCTCGGCCGCGTTCATGACGGCATGGCCCGCTGCGCCTGGGGGATCGAGTTCCAGGCCGACTCGATCTCGCCCAGCAGGTCCAGGGATTCGGACAGGGCGGCGACATCGTTGTGCAGGTTCGCCTCGGTCAGGCGGCGGATCATGTAGTCGTAGAGCGATGAGAGGTTCGCGGCCACCTGGCCGCCCGCCTCGTGGTCGAGCGAGCCGCTGAGGTGGCCGAGGATCGCGCAGGCTTCGCCGATCGCCTTGCCCTTCTGCGGGATGTCGCCCTGCTGCATGCAGGCAAGGGCGCGGCGGATACGCTGGCTGGCGCCCTCGAACAGCAGGGCGATCAGCTGGTGCGGATCGGCCTCGGCCACGCGGGCGGAGATGGCGGTTCGGCGGTACTCGTCGGCCAGGGTGCGCTTGGCGGCGTACATGGTGGATGTTCCTCGTGACGGGCCGCGGCCGTTGCCGGCGCAGACGCTGGTGACACTCCGGGTATCGGCCGGGGGGCAGCGGGCTTGAGGACGCCCGTCAGCTCTTGCCGCTCTGGGCCAGCAGGTTGTTGAGCGAGCTGGCGCTTCCCTGCAGCTGCACGATCATGCTCTCCATGGCGGTGAACTGGGCAAGGTAGGTCGAGTGGAGTTTCTCCATGCGGCGGTCCAGCTGTTCGAGCTGGTCGTCGAGGCGGTCGCGCTGCTTGTTGAGGGTCTCGGTGCGCTGGGTGATCACGCCATCGGTGCTGTCCAGGTGGTTCCGGAACACCGTCTTGAGGCCGGTGGCGATGCTGCCCTCGCTGCCGAACAGGCGGGTGACGGCCTGCGGATCCCGGGCCGTGGCCTCGGTGAGCTTGGCCTTGTCCAGGCTCATCACCCCGCTCTTGTCGATGGTGATGCCAAGTTCCTTGAGCGCCAGGGTGTTGCCGCTGGCCAGGTTGCGCAACTGCTGTTGCAGGCCCCTGACCAGCGAGTCGCCGGTGAGTACGGAGGCGGTCTTGGTTTCGGCGTTGTAGCTGCTGGTGGACTTCAGCACCGAGCCGATGCTGTTGTAGGCCGAGACGAAGGCCTCCATGGCGCTCTGCAGGTCGGTGCCGTCGGAGCTGACGTCCAGGCGGAAGCTCTCGCCGGGTTTGGCCGTGGCCAGCGAGAGGTTCACCCCGGGCACCAGGCCGGTGATCGTGTTGGAAGCGGAGGTGCGCTCGAAACCGTCGACGCGCACCCGCGCGTCGGAGCCCGCGACCTGCTCGACCAGGCTGCCGCCGGGGCCGGTGGTCAGGGCCAGGAATCCGCCGTCGCCGCCGCTGGCGGTGATCGTCAGCGCATTCGCGGTGCCGGTCTCGCGGGCGGAGAACACCAGGTGCTCGCCATCGTCGGCGGTGACCACCGTAGCGCCCACGCCCTTGCCGCCGGCGGCGCGGTTGATCGACCTGGCGATGTCGGCCAGGGTCGCGCCTTCCTCGAAGGTCACCGACAGGCTCTGGCCTTCCTCGCTGCCCCAGGCGATGGACAGCTGGCCGGTACCGACCACCGCGCCCGGCGCGTACGCGGCCGAGGACAGCTTCTGCGCCGTGGCCACGGCCAGCACCTCGACCGAATGCGAACCCGGCAGCGCATCGGAAGTGGCCTCGGCGGTGAAGCCGGCGCCATCCTGCACCTTGGCCTGGTAGCCGGGCTTCTCCGCGGCGGTGCCCAGCTTCTCGAGCGCCGTCTGCAGCGAGGTCAGCGAGTTCTTGATCTGGCCGACCGCCGAAAGCTTGGCGCTGATCGCGCTGGTGGCCGAGTTGATTCGGGTCTCGGTGGGGATCCGGGTGGCCTGGACCAGCTGCGAGACCAGGCTCGCGATGTCCAGTCCGGAACCGCCGGTTGAGATCGAAGCCATGATGGGGTCCTTGTCTTGGCCGTCGCGCCGGTGCGCAGGCCTCCGGCGTCGTTAACGGCAGGATGTGCAGGTACTTGAGCGGGGCCTCAGTCGGGCATCCAGCTGGCCAGCCACTCCCGGGCGCTGGCCTCGTCCAGCATCCAGTCGCGATGGATCGCCTCGCGCAGGGCATCGCCGGCCCGGGCCGCAGCGTCCAGGTCGTTGACATGCATGCGGATGGCGTCGACCCAGTCCTTGAACCGAGGCTTGACCCGGGTCACCGGCAGTCCGTCCTGGAAGGCGGCCACGTCGCTGCACACCACCGGGAAGCCGCAGGCACCGAACTCGAGCAGGCGCAGGTTGCTCTTGCAACGGTTGAACTGGTTGTCCTCCAGCGGGGCGATCGCCAGGTCCAGGTCCAGTGCCGCCAGGCGAGCGGGGTACTCGGTGATCGGAACGCCCTGGTGGAACTCGTGGATGAAGGGGCGCAGCTTCTCCGGACACATGCCCATGAACACCCACTCGACCTCATCGGAGAGCGCCCGGACTACATCCGCGACCAGTTCCAGGTCGCCGCGGTGGCTGGCGCCGCCACCCCAGCCGACCCTTGGCAGGCGGCCCTGGCGGCGGCGGCCCTTCAGGTGGGCCCACCAGTGCGCGGGCAGGCGATTCCTCGATACGCGGATCTCCGGATGCAGGCCCTTCATGGCTTCGGCCAGCGGCTCGGTTGAAACCACCAGTCGGTCCACGCTCTTGAGCGCGGCCCGCATGTGCTTGATGAGGTCCTGCGGGAGATGGTCGCGGTGGACGCTCTTGAGCGGGATGTTTGCCATGTAGTCATCGAGCTCGGCGACCTTGAAGGCGCGGCTGAAGCCGGTCATGCGCTTCTGCGCTTCGATCTGCTCCTTCAGCATCTGTCGCTGGAACACGATGGTATCCGGCGCGATCCGCTCCAGCTCCGCTGGGCTGATGTAGTGGTCGCCGATGCGGACGTCCGCCAACCCCTCCGAGACCATGGCCTGCCCGGGATGGATGACCCGGTAGTACCCGCAGCCGAAGCGGTCGGCAGGCAGGGCTAGGACCGTCGGGAGCGGCTTCCATGGCAGCGGATCGCGGTTCAGCCAGGTATTGGTCTCGACCCGGAATGCCCCACCGTTCAGCGACAGGTGGCGGTTGTAGGCCGGGTCGTGGGCGACCACCGGTAGCCATTGCCGGTAGATTGAGGCGTGCGCTTCCAGCACTCGCGCCGCCTTCTCGGCGACGGTGGCCCGGTCCAGCAGTGCGACGCTGGCGCCGCCCTCGTGCATGACCAGGGCGTGGGGCGTCCACACCACCAGGTAGCCGGCGGCGCGCACCTTCAGGCACAGGTCCACGTCGTTGCAGGCATGGCGCAGGCCGGCGTCGCCCGCCAGACCGCCCACTTCTTCGAACAGCGGGCGCCGCACCATGAGGCACGAGCCGGATACCGCACTGTAATTCTGGTCCACCTGCAGGCGCTGCATGTATCCGGGTGCATCGAGCCTGGCGCCAGCGAACGGGGTGCCCGCGGCGCCCTGCACGCCGAGCACGTAGCCGGCATGCTCGACGGTGCCGCTTGGCCGCAGCAGCTTGGCGCCGACCACGCCTACCTCCGGACGCTGGGCGTGGTTGAGCAGCGCGTCGAGCCAGTCTTCGCGGAGGATTGCAGTGTCGTTGTCCAGCAACAACAGGTAGTCGCCGCGAGCGTGGCCGGCGGCCATGTTGACCATTGCCGGATAGTCGAACGGGCCCGGATGGCGCAGCACGCGCAGCTGCATGCTGCCCATCGCCTCGATGCCCTCCAGCCAGCGGCAGGCATCCTCGTCGGTGCTGCCGTTGTCGACGATCAGAATCTCGTAGTTGGTATACGCCGTTTTCTCCAGCACGCCTTCGATGCAGCGCTGCAGCAGGGCGAACTGGTTGCGGGTGGGGACGATGATCGATACGCCGGGCACAGCCGGATGGCCGTACCGGATCCGGTAGCAGCCGGGCCGATGCGACTCGACCACGGCCTCGCTGTAGCCACGGTTACGCAGGTGCCGTTCCAGCGCGTCGATCTCGGCGCGGCTGGTCACCAGCGCCTGCGGCGGGACGACCAGCAGCGGTTCGTGCACGTGGGCCAGACCATCGATCCCGCCTGTTTCAAGCAGGCGCAGCAGCAGGTCGAACTCGGCGGCCTCGGCCATGGTGCCGTCCAGGCCACCGGCCTCCACGAAGACTTCCCGGCGGAACATCCAATGGCGCGCCATGCTTCCGGGCACCGACAGCAGCAGGTCGAGGTTGATGTCGGGCCGGAGCAGCGCGGTGAGGTCGCCCGTGGGCGTGCGCATCACCTCGTCCGCATATACGGCGCGCAGGTCCGGCGTACCGACCGCTTCCTGGACCATTGCCTGCAGGCCCAGCGCGGTGAATTCCTCGCCGGTATCGACCAACAGCAGCCAGTCGCCACACTGGCGCGTGGCGGCGGCGTTCACCGCGCCGGCGAGATCGCCGTCGGCCTGGTAGTGCCAGGTCACGCCCGGCCGGGTTTCTTCGGTCGGACTCTCGCGGTGCACCCGGCTGACGACGTGGATTTTCAGCTTGAAGGTGCCCGCGCGCGCGGCACTGCGCAGGCTGCTGACCGTCCTTCGGATGTGCTTGCGCGATCCACTGCGGTCGAGGACGAATACCGCAACCTCCGGGAGGGCGCCCGAGGCATCCGCGTGCGCCTGGGCAAGGCGCAGCTGGGGGCGGCTGGGGGTGCGCGACTCCAGCCAGTCGGCGATGGCGGTATCCCGGTCAACCTGGCTACGGGCGATGCGGATGCGGCGTGCCTGGGCGAGGCTTCCCCGCGGCGGATCGGCCAGCGCGGGCAGGGCGCCGACCTTGTCCAGCACCGAATCGACCCAGGTGGGCAGGAAGAAGCCTGTGCGGATCCGCGCCGAAAGCTCCTGCACCTGGGCGGCCGCCGTGGGAAAGCTGGCCAGCAGCTCGTCTGCGATGGAGGCGGCGTCCAGCTGCCTGTTGCAGCAGCGGCCGGAAAAGTTGTAGAACGCGGCCCGCTCGAAATTGTCGGTCGTGATGTAGCCCGGCCCGCCGAAGCGGTCGTAGCAGTACACCGGGATTCCCTGGGACAGCGCGGCCTGGGTGGTTCGCCCGATGGTGAGGACGACATCCACGTCGGCCAGCAGCGCTGGGCTGACACGCCGCGCGTCGTGGCCATGGCCATGGATCACCACCTGCACGCCCGCGTCCTGGAGGCGCGAAATCGCGGCCATCACCTCCGCCGGCACGTGGTTGGAGACGAACGCCAGCTTCCGGGGGGCGGCCGGCAGCCGCCGCAGGCCGTGGGATTCCCACTCGCGGGTGATGCAGTTGGGCATCACCGTGATCGATCCGGCCGGTATCCCGTAACCCTCGATGACCTCGCGCGTCTCGTGCGAGTTCGCCAGCACATGGGTCAGGCTGTCGGCATAGAGCGGTGGGCACTCCAGGGGCTCGTATGGCGACAGCGAGGAGAATACGATCCGGTCCGCCGACAGGTTGCGCCCGATCAGCAGGGAATCGAAGCAGCTGGAGTGGTGGCCCCAGTAAAGGTCGAAGTGGGTCTCCACCGGTGCCGGCGGCGCGGACAGGTCGATCCACTGCACCCCCAGGGCGTCGAAATCCTGGCGGATGTCGCCACCGCTGGCGAATGTCGCCACGGTCACCACATGGCCGGATTCGACCAGATGCTGGGCGATCTCGTACGTGACGAGTTCCGATCTGGCGTACTGCGCCAGCGTGTTGTTCGACAGGAGGATTCTGGACATGGGCGGACCACCGTAAGTACGGGGCCACTCATGCAAGCCACGTGCCGCCGCTGGCAGGGCGGAAACGAAAAAGGCCCGCCTCCCTTGCGGGGAGGCGGGTCCGGCGTGGTCCTGCCCGTGAAGGCTTACTGCAGCAGGCTCAGCACGTTCTGCGGGATCGACTTGGCCTGGGCCAGCATCGCCGTGCCGGCCTGCTGCAGGATCTGCGTGCGGGTCAGCTCGGCGGTCTCCTTGGCGTAGTCGGCGTCGCGGATGCGGCTGCGCGAGGCGGACAGGTTCTCGCTGGTGCTCTGCAGGTTGGCGATGGTCGAAGTGAAGCGGTTCTGGATCGCGCCCATGTCGGCGCGGGCGGAGTTCACCGAGGTCAGGGCGGCATCGACGATCTCCATCGCGCGCTGCGCGCCGGCGAAGCTCGAGATGTCCAGGTCCTTGGCGAAGCTGGCGGCGGAGGCGTCGGCGTCGGTGCTGCCGGCGGTCAGGCCGGTGCCGGCGACGGTGCCGCCGATCACCCGGTCCTGCCCGGCCTTGACCGAGGTCAGGGTGATCCCGGCGCCGTCGACGCTGGCGTAGACGCCGGTCTGGTCGAACTTGTCGTTGATCGCCTGGGCCAGGGCCTTGGCGTTGTCCGCGGCCACGCCGGTGTCGGCGACGTCGGCGATGGTCACGCTGTTGATCGTCAGGCCGCTGATGTCGGCGCCGGTGGTGACGGTGCCGGTGGCGACGGCGGCGAACTTGACGTTGCCCAGCGCGTTCGCGTTGGCGTCGACGATGCTGTTCACGCCGATGGTCTGGCCGGCGTTGGCGCCGACCTGGAACAGGGCGCCGGCGAAGGAGCCGTCCAGCAGCTTGGTGTTGTTGAAGTTGGTCTGGTTGGCGACGCGGTCGATCTCGGCGACCAGCTGCGAGACTTCGGCGTTCAGCGCGTCGCGGTCGGACTGCGAGTTGGTGGCGTTGGCCGACTGCACCGCCAGTTCGCGGATGCGCTGCAGGTTGTTGCCGATCTCGACCATCGCGCCTTCGGCGGTCTGGGCCAGCGAGATGCCGTCGTTGGCGTTGCGCACGGCGACGTCCAGGCCACGGATCTGGGTGGTGAAGCGCTCCGAGATCGCCAGGCCGGCGGCGTCGTCCTTCGCGCTGTTGATGCGCAGGCCCGACGACAGGCGCTGGATGGTGGTCGCCAGGCTCGCGCTGTTGGTGTTCAGGTTGCGCTGCGCGTTCAGCGACATCACGTTGGTATTGATGACTTGTGCCATTTTGATTCTCCTCTAAGCGATTTTTCCCGGCGGATAGGACTGCGTAAGTCTTGCCGGACTCCACAGGGGGGTCATCAATCTGACCGGTGCCGCTGCTGTATCCATTAACGGCGCCAGCATTCGAAGCTTTAGTGCCGTGCCGGAAATTTTTTTCTTTGCTACCGGGCACTTGCGTGCTCAAAGAGCCTGCCCCCGGTCGCCTCCGGCTACGGTATCGATTAACGGCAGCGCCGTGCCGGGCTTTAGGGGGGGCGTGACGAAAAGAAAAACGGCGCGGTTTCCCGCGCCGTTCCAGGTCCTGCGTCGGCCCCCTTCGGGCCTAGCGCAGGAGGTTGAAGAGCGACAGCCCCTGCATGCGGGTGAACACGGTCTGCGCCGTCTGCAGCGCGGTGCTTTCCAGCTGGAAGCGGGTGATCGCGTCCGCGTAGTCCAGGTCGCGCATGCCGGACAGGGTGGTCTTGAGCGTGACCGCATTGGCCTCGCGCAGCGAGGCCGCGTCGTCCACCAGGGCCAGCTGGGCGCCGCCGGCGGCGCGGGCGTCGATCATGTTCTCGGCCGCGCGCGCGACATCGCGCATGGATGCCTGCAGGGCGTTGCGCCTCGCGGCCTTGTCCCCGGCGGTGACCACCGGCGCCTCGAGCGCGTCGATCATCTCCTGCACGGTTGCGAACACGTCGCGCGTGCCCGCCGGGCCGATCTGCAGCTCGTCGCCGTCCGCGGGCTGGCCGCTGACCGAAAGGCGCAGGCCGCCGAACTCGATATCGGTCTTCGGCGCCCAGGTACCGCCGCCGACCATGTTGTTGTCCGCGTCGAACACTTCATAGCCGTTGCCGGCGGTGAAGCGGATCGTATAGCTCTCGCCATTCCAGCCGCCTGCGGTGCTACGGCTGAAGCTCTCCAGTATCCCCGTACCGCTGTTGCCGGCGGCCATGCGTGCGTCCACGGTGCCGTCACCGGTGCGGATGCGCATGAAGACTTCGCTGCCCGGCAGCGTGTCCTGCACGAAGCTGCCCGGCGCGATCTCGACCGAGCGCTGGGTCTGGTCGCCGTTGTAGGCGATGCCGCCGGCGACCCGGCTGAACGGCGCGACGTCGTCGGCCGCTCCGCCGAAAAGATAGCGCCCGGTGCCGTCCGTGCTGTTGGCCAGGCTGATCAGGTTGTCGCGGATCGTGCGCAGCTCGGCGGCGATGGACTTGCGGTCATCGTCCGAGAGCGTGTCGGTGTTGGCCTGGACCGCAAGCTCGTTGATGCGGATCATGTCGTCGCCGACCAGCGTCAGCACGTTTTCCTGCTGGCCGAGCCGGTTGCTCACCGTATTGGCGTTGAGGCCGAAGCGCTCCAGCTCCGCGAGGGTGCGGTCCAGGCCCACGGCGGCGCCCGCGCCGACCGGATCGTCCTTGGCGGTGACGATCTTCTTGCCGGTGGCGACCTGCTGCTGCAGCGCCGAAAGCTGCTTCTGGCGCGCCAGCATGGTGGCCAGCGCCGTGTCGAACATCATGCTGGTGGAGATGCGGCTGCTCATCGGGCGACTGCGCTCAGGATGGACTGGAACATGGTGTCGGCGGTGGAGATGATCTGCGCCGCGGCCTGGTAGGCCTGCTGCAGGCGGAGCATGTTCGCCGCTTCCTCGTCGAGGTTGACGCCGGCCACCGCGTCGCGCGCGGCCTTGGCGTTGTCGTGGATCACCTGCTGGGCATCGGCCGCGTACTCGGCCTGGCGCGCGTGCGAGCCGATCATGGTGGTGAGGCCGCCGACGGCGCCGTTGAGGCTGATCGTGCCGCCGCTGACCACGCGTGCGTCGTCCAGGTTCGCCAGCCGGTTGGCATTGCCGTTGTCCGCCGAGCCGGGGCCGGTGCGGGAGATCGTGAACTGGTCGCCCGCCGCGGGGATGCCGTCGAGCACCACGCTCCAGCCATTGGCGCTGATCCGCTGCCCTGGGGTGAAGGCGAACGGACCGGCGCCGTCGATGGTGTACTGGCCTGCGTCCAGGAACTCGATGACCGCGTCCTGGAGCAGGTCCGGATCGCCGGCGTCCTCCACGCGCAGGTCAGACAGCACGCCGCTGCCGACGTTGGCCAGCGCGGCGCCACCGCGTACCGGCGTGGCGGCGGCGATGCGCGAAGGATCGGTGATCGCCACGTTGATCCCGGTCGCGGCGCCGGCGGTCGGCTGCAGCAGGAAGCGGGCGCCCAGTGCCGGCGTTCCGGACCCCTCCAGCGAGATGCCGTCGCCCACGAACGGATCGGCCGCGGTGCCGCTACCGGTCATCGGCACCGCCTCGCCGGTGTCGGCGCGCATTGCCATCCAGCCGGTGTCGCCGAAGCGCAGCACCAGGTTCTGGCCGGTCAGCGCGGAGACGTCGGATACCTGGGCCTGGATCGCGGCGCTGCCGGTGTTGCGGGCGTTGCCGTTGACCTGCGGCGCGGGCAGGCTGAAGAAGGTGCCGCCCATCGCCCCGTACAGGTCCATGCCGGCTGCGTGGCCCTCGTTGAACGTGGTGGCCATCGCCCCCGCGATCCGGCCCAGCTCGGCCGCGGCCGGATCCAGCACGGTATCGCGGAACTCCACCAGGCCGCCAATGCGTCCACCGAGGGCGCGCTGGTCGAGCAGGGTGGTGGTGCCGCCGCCCTTCAGCGCCAGCTGCAGGCGCTCGGGACGGTAGGGATCGGCCACCGTGGTCAGGGTGGAGGCCTCCATGCCCACCACCAGCGGCTGGCCGCCGGCGGTGAACACGTTGATGGGACCGCCGTCCTGCATGACCGCGGTGCCGCCGGTGTAGCCGACCAGCTGGGCGACCAGGTGGTCGCGGCGGTCGAGCAGGTCCGGCGCGGCGCGGCTCGCGTCCGAGCCAATCTCGCTGTTGATGCGCGCAATCTCCGCGGCCAGGCGGTTGACCTCGCTGGCGCCGGTGACCAGGCCGTTGTTGACTTCCGAATCCAGCGAACGCAGCTGGCCGTCCAGCTGGCGGAAGCGCGCCGCCAGCGTGCTGGCCTCCTTGAGCAGGTTCTGCCGCTCGGCGGTGCCGCCGGCATTGGAGGACAGCGCGCTGACCGAGTCGAAGAAGTCCGACCACACGCCGGCCAGGTTGGTGGCGGTGTCGGAGAACAGCGAATCCAGCCGGCCGGTCAGGGAGGACAGCTGCTGCAGCCGGGCCAGTTCTCCACCGGTGTCCAGCAGGCGCGAGGTGGCCAGCTCGTCGGCCATGCGGCGGATGCCGCTGATCTCGGTGCCATTGCCGACATAGCCGTAGCCGTAGTTGGTGGGGTTGCGCGCGGCCAGCTCCACCCGCTGGCGGGTGTAGCCCTCGGTGTTGACGTTGGCGACGTTGTGGCTGACCGTCGACAGTGCCCGCTGGAAGGCGAGCAGGGCGCCGGTGCCGGTGGAGAGGACGGACATCGCTTATCTCCTTGTGATGCCGCTGGCCATGTCGCCGGCGGCCGCCAGCGCGGTGTTGGCGGTGCGTGCGGCCACGCCGGCGATCGCCTGCATGGCGCGGTTCACGGTCGGGCCGTTGGCGATCGCGGTGATCTTGGCGGCGTAGGCCGGGTCGGTCGCGTAGCCGGCGCTCTGCAACGCCTGGGCGAAGCGGCGCACGTCGCCGCCGGCCTGCAGCGCCTTCTGGTAGCGCGGGTTGTTCTTCAGCATGCGCACGTAGTCGGCGAAGCTCTCGGCGGGCGTGGCATAGGCACGGAACTGCGCCGTCTCAGTGCGGCGCTGGCCGTCCACGTACTCGTGGGTGCGGGTGGTGGCGCGTTCGCCGCTCCACCCACTGGCCTTGATGCCGAACAGGTTGTTGGCGCTGCCGCCGCCGTCGCGCTGGATCTGGCGCCGGCCCCAGCCGGTCTCCAGCGCGGCCTGCGCGACCAGGGCGCGTGCGTCCACGCCCAGTTCCTGCGCCGCCGCCTGTGCCTGGTCCCAGATGCTGGCGACGAAGCGTTCCGGGCTGCGCGGGGCGAATTCCTCCGCGGCCAGCGCGGCCACGCCGGTCCCGGCGGAAGCCACCGCGGCCTCGGGACCGGCCATCAGCCGGCGCACGAGGTTGTCCAGCGGCGAGCTTTCGCTGGTGGAGCCGTCGCGGCCGGCAATCACGTCCAGCGCACGCGCGGCCTCCGGACCGATCACAGCATCGGCGCCGGCCGCCTGGGCCTAGGCAAGGGCAGCCGCGGCCGCGCGGGTGGGACCGGGACGTGCCTGGATGCTGTTGTCCAGCGGCTTGGCGCCGTCCGCGTCGATTCCACTCTGGCGTGCCAGCTGGCGGGCGATCATCGGCGCCAGGCCCAGGCCCTTGCCGGAGGTCATCGCCTGGGCCAGCTGCTGGTCGTACATGTCGCGGAAGGTCTGGTTCTCGCCCGGGAACAGCGAGTCGCCGAAGCTGGCGTCGCGCATGCTCTTGACCAGCATCTGCGCGAACTGGCCTTCGAGCTGGCGCGCGACATGCTCGACCCGCGCGGCGTCGGGCCTGGACTGGGGGGACAGTTCCAGCGGTCGGGCGTCGAGGCGCATCAGATCACTTCCAGCTCCGCGCGCAGCGCGCCGGCCTGCTTGAGGGCCTCGAGGATGGCGATCAGGTCGCCGGGGGCGGCTCCGACCTCGTTGACCGCGCGCACGATCTCGTCGAGCGTGGTGCCGCCCTCGAAGCGGAACATGCGGCTGCCGTCCTGTGAGGTGCTGACCGTGGAGGTGGGCGCGGTCACGGTGCCGCCGCCGGCGAAGGCGCCGGGCTGGCTCACCTGCACGCCTTCCTGGATGGTGACCGTCAGTGCGCCGTGCGCGACCGCCGCAGGCATCACCCGCACCTGCGAGCCGATCACCACCGTGCCGGTGCGGGCGTTGACGATGACCTTGGCCGGGGCCGAGCCCGGGGTCAGTTCCAGGTTCTCGATCTGCGACAGGAAGGTGATGCGCGTGCCCGGATCCGACGGGCCGGCCACCGCCACCGTGACGCCGTCGACCGCGCGGGCCACGCCTGGGCCGTAGACGCGGTTGATCGCGTCGACCATGCGCGCGACGGTGGTGAAGTCGTTGCGGTTGAGGTTGAGGGTGATGTCGCCGCCGCCGTCCAGCACGTTGGGCAGGGCGCGCTCGACCGTGGCGCCATTGGGGATGCGCCCGGCGCTGGGGATGTTCACCGCCACGCGCGAGCCGTCGCGGCCCTGGGCGCCGAAGCCACCGACCACCAGGTTGCCCTGGGCGATGGCGTAGACCTGGCCGTCGGCGCCCTTCAGCGGCGCCATCAACAGCGAGCCGCCACGCAGCGAGACCGCGTTGCCGATCGAGGAGACGGTCACGTCGATGGTCTGGCCTGGCTTGGCGAACGGCGGCAGTTCGGCATGGATGGCCACCGCGGCCACGTTCTTCAGCTGCGGGTTGACGTTGGCCGGCACCTGCACGCCCAGCTCGGCCAGCATGTTCTTCAGGCTCTGCACTGTGAAGGGCGCCTGGCTGGTGCGGTCGCCGCTGTTGTCCAGGCCGACCACCAGGCCGTAGCCGACCAGGGCGTTGCTGCGCACGCCGCCGACCTGGGCCAGGTCCTTGATGCGCTCGGCGCCGGCCGGGCCGGCGGCCAGCGCCAGCAGGCCCAGCACGCAGGCGAGGGCACGGCGGCCGGGGGAACGGTTGCGGGAGGTTGCCATGGTCGACCTCAGTACGGGTACAGGCGCGAGTTGAAGAAGCGGCCCAGCCAGCCCATCGCGTTGGCCTGGGCGATGGCGCCGCGACCGCCGTAGACGATGCGCGCGTCGCCGACGCGGCTGGACGGCACGGTGTTGTCGCGGCCGATGTCCTGCGGGCGGACGATGCCCTGGATCTGCACCAGCTCGTCGCCCTGGTTCAGGCGCAGGTTCTTCTCGCCCTGGACCACCAGGTTGCCGTTGGGCAGGCGCTGGACGACGCTGACGGTGACGCTGCCCTGCAGGCGGTTGCTCTGGCTGGACTTGCCCTGTCCGTCGAAGTCGCGCTCGCCGCTGGCCGAGGCCGAGAGGATGTCGCGCCCCTTGTAGGTCACCGGGCCGCCAAGCAGCGAAGTCACGCCGGTGGACAGCTCGCTTTCCTTGCTGACCTGGGTGGTGGCACTGGTCTGCGCGGTGGTCGACTCGACCAGGGTGATGGTCAGCAGGTCGCCGACGTCGCGGGCGATGCGGTCGCCGTACAGCGACATGCCCTGGCCGCCAGCGTAGATCGCGCCGGGCGTCGGCGCGCCCTGCACCGGCATGACCGCCACCACCGGGGCCATGGGCGGGTAGGGGCGCACGTCGCCGGCGGCCACGCAGCCGCCCAGCAGCAGCGCGGCCGGCAGGGCCAGTGCGGTGGCGATGCGAGAACGGGGGTTCATGGCAGGCTCCAGCGGCGCGACGCGCCGGTCAGACGTTGTTGTTGAGGTAGCCGAGCATCGAGTCGGTGGTGGAGATGGCCTTGGCGTTCATCTCGTAGGCGCGCTGGGTCTCGATCATGCTGACCAGCTCCTCGACCACGTTGACGTTGCTGCCCTCCAGCGCGCCCTGTTCGACCAGGCCCAGGCCGTTGAGGCCCGGGGTGCCGTTCTGGGCCGGGCCCGAGGCGGTGGTTTCGATGTACAGGTTCTCGCCGCGCGCCTGCAGGCCCGCGGGATTGATGAAGTCGGTCAGGGTCAGGGCGCCGATCTCAAGCGCCTGGCCGTCGCCGGCCATCTGCACGGTGATCGTGCCGTCGGTGCCGATGGTCATCGACTGCGCGCCTTCCGGGACCTGGATGCCCGGCTGCACCGGGTAGCCGCTGCTGGTCACCAGCTCGCCCTGGGCGTTGACCTGGAAGCTGCCGTCGCGGGTATAGGCCGAGCTGCCGTCGGGCATCAGCACCTCGAAGAAGCCGCGGCCGTTGATCATCACGTCGAGGGCGCGGCCGGTCTGCTGAGGGTTGCCCTGGGCGAAGTCCTTGGCGGTGGACACCACGCGCACGCCGGTGCCCAGCTGCAGGCCGGACGGGAGCTGGGTCTGGGCCGAGGTCGAGCCGCCGGGCTGGCGCACCTGCTGGTACAGCAGGTCCTCGAAGTTGGCGCGGTCGCGCTTGAAGCCGGTGGTGTTGGTGTTGGCCAGGTTGTTGGACACCACCGACATGCGCGTCTGCTGCGCATCCAGACCGGTCTTGGCGACCCAGAGTGCCTGATTCATGACGCGGTACCTCACGTGACGGATTGACGCCATGGCATATGCATGGCGCGTGCCAGAACGGCGTCGATGGGCCGTCGCGGGCGTCCGGGGAGGCAGGAGGCGGTGGAGGGGGCGGCCGGCCGGCACCGGGCGTCCTGGCGCGGGTGGCGCACGGCTTCCGCGGGGCGGGGCAGGCAAGTTCCTGCGGCAGCGGGCACGATGGCGCGGCCAGGCGCAGGCGCGCCCGCTACAGGCCAGCCCGGGGCAAGGCGGGGAGATGCGCCGGGCGGCTCAGCCGCCCAGGCGCAGCAGGCTGTTGGAGGTCCGCGCGTTCTCGTCGCCGGTCTTGATGACCTTCACCTGCATCTCGAACTGGCGCTGGATCTGGATCATCTGCACCAGGGCGCCGGCCGCGTCGACGTTGCTTTCCTCGACCGCACCGGTGGTCATCACCGTGCCGGGCGCCTGCAGCAATGCCTGCTGCGGACTGGTGTTGCGCATCAGGCCGTCCTGGCCGCGGGTCAGCTGCTCCGGCCTCGCCTCGACCACCTTCAGCCGGCCCAGGACCGCCATCGTGTCGGCGCCTTCGCCCAGCGGCACGATCGATACCGTGCCGTCCTGGCCGATCTCCAGTGCCTGGTGCGGCGGCAGCACCATCGGGTTGCCGCCCTCGTCCAGCAACGGGTGCCCGCCGGCGGTGACCAGCTGGCCGTTGGGCGTCAGCGACAGGTTTCCGGCGCGGGTATAGGCCTCGCCACCGTCCGGCGACTGCACGGCCAGCCAGCGGTCGGCGTGCAGCGAGACGTCCAGGGCGTTACCGGTCACCCGCATGGCGCCGAGGCTGGAGTTGAACCCCTGGTCCACGTGGAGCGCCGCGACCCGCGACGGGTATCCGGCGCCGCGCACGGGGAAGGCCTCGGTGTTGGCCAGCACCGCCTTGAAGCCGGCGGTGTCGACGTTGGCCAGGTTGTGGCTGACCGTGGCCTGCGCCTGCAGCGACGCGCGGGCGCCGGTCATCGCGATGTAGAGCGCTTTGTCCATGGGAAGCCGGGATTGGGGATTGGGGATTGGGG
>NZ_PDWP01000033.1 GCF_010093235.1 Pseudoxanthomonas suwonensis
GACCCCGCCACCACGCCCCGTACCGCCTTGCCCGCTGGCTGGCGCTGCTTGCCTTCGTCTCCTGCGCGGTGCAGGCGCAGGCGCTGCCGGATGCCTCGGCCGATGCGGCCGTGCGCTCGGCCATCGAGGCCGCCCAGCGCGGCCAGCCATTCGCCGCCAGTGCCGCGTTGCGCGCCGATCCGCGCTGGCCCTGGGTCGAGTACGCGCGCATCGCGCGCGACCTGGACCGGGCCGATCCGGCCGAGGTCCGCGCCTTCCTGCAGCGCTACGACGGCCAGCCGGTGGCCACGACGCTGCGTCCGCAGTGGCTGGCGTCGCTGGCCAGGCGCAGGCAGTGGGCGGACCTGCTCGCGGACTGGCGCCCGGTGGACGACACCGCGCTGCGTTGCGCGCGGCTGCACGCGCAGCACGAGCTGGGCCGCCATGGCCCGGACTGGAACGGCGAGGCGCAGGCGCTGTGGCGCAATGGCGAATCGCTGCCGGATGCCTGCGACCCCGTGTTCGCCGCCCTGGACAGGCGTGGCGGCCTCGATGCGGCGCTGCGCTGGGAACGCTTCGACCTCGCGGTCGAGGCGGGGCAGGCCGGCGTGATGCGCGCCGTAGCCCGTGGCCTGCGCGACTCCGCGCGGACCCTGGCCGAGGACTACGCGGCCTTCGTCCAGGCGCCGCATTCCCGCGCGGCGCAGTGGCCACGCGACGCGCGCAGCCGCAAGGTGGCCGTCGCCGGCCTGTCGAAGCTGGCGCGCAACGATCCCGATGCCGCCGAGCGCCAGCTCGCGCAGCTGGCCCCGGTGCTGGGGCTGGACCAGGGCGAGCGCGGCAAGGTGCTGTACCAGATCGCGCTGTGGACCGTGGCCTCCTACCTGCCCGACTCCGCGCGCCGCCTCGAGGCGGTGCCGGCCTCCGCCTACGACGAGCGCCTGCACGAGTGGCGGGTGCGCGAGGCCATGGCACGCGGCGACTGGAGCGCCGCGCTCGCCGCCCTGCGCAGGATGCCGCAGAAGCAGCGCGACGATCCGCGCTGGCAGTGGTTCGAGGCGCGGATGCTGGAGAAGACCGGACAGGCCACCGCGGCGCGCCCGCTGCTGGTGCAGGCCGCGCGCACGGCCACCTTCCATGGCTTCCTGGCCGCCGACCGCCTCGACCAGGCCTACGCGCTGTGCCCGTGGAAGCCCGCCGAGCCGGCCGGGCTGCGAGGGGAGGTCGCGCGCGACCCGGCGCTGGTCCGTGCGCTGTCGCTGTACCGGATCGAGCAGCCCACCTGGGCCACGCGCGAGTGGAACGACGCGCTCGGCCGCTTCGACGACGCGCGCCGGCGCGTCGCCGTCGCCCTGGCCCAGGAGGTGGGCTGGTTCGACCGCGCGGTGTTCTCGCTGGGTCGCGGCCCCGAGGAGCAACGCCTCTACGAGCTGCGCTTCCCGCTGCACCACGATGCCGACATCCGCGCCGCTGCCAGGCGCAACGGCCTGGATCCGGCCTGGATCGCGGCCGAGATCCGCGCCGAGAGCATCTTCAACCCCAAGGCGCGCTCCTCCGCCAACGCACGGGGACTGATGCAGCTGCTGCCGGCCACGGCCGCGGGCGTCGCCCGCCGCACCGGCCTGCGCTACGACGGCCCGGACAGCCTGTACGACTCCTCCACCAACATCGCCCTCGGCAGCGCCTACCTGCGCGAGATGGAGGACAAGTACGGCGCCACCTACCAGGCCATCGCCGCCTACAACGCCGGCCCCACGCCCACTGCGCGCTGGCTCTCCCAGCGCCCGTCGCACGATCCGGACCTGTGGATCGAGACCATCAGCTACAAGGAAACGCGCGATTACGTGGCGCGGGTGCTGGCCTTCAGCGTGATCTACGACTGGCGCCTCAACGGCGATGCCCTGCCGGTGACCCAGCGCATGCTCGGCCTCACCGCGGGCAAGCGCAAGGGCTTCGCCTGCCCGGCCGCGCCGGCCACGCAATAACCGGCCCCGGCCGCCGCGGCCCCAATGCGGGCCGCGGTACGATGCCGCGCATGGAGATCTATCTTGTCGGCGGCGCGGTCCGCGACGAACTGCTGGGCCAGGCGCCCGGCGACCGCGACTGGGTGGTGGTGGGCGCCACCCCGCAGCAGATGCTCGACGCCGGCTTCCGCCCGGTGGGGCGCGATTTCCCGGTGTTCCTGCATCCGGACACCGGCGAGGAGCACGCGCTGGCGCGCACCGAGCGCAAGAGCGGCCGCGGCCACCGTGGCTTCGTGGTCGATGCGGACCCTTCGGTGACGCTGGAGGAGGACCTGCAGCGCCGCGACTTCACCATCAACGCCATCGCGCGCGGCGGCGACGGCGTGCTGGTCGATCCCTACGGTGGTTTGCGCGACATCCAGGACCGCGTGCTGCGCCATGTCGGCCCGGCCTTCGTCGAAGACCCGCTGCGGGTGCTGCGGGCGGCCCGGTTCATGGCGCGGTTCGCGCCGCTGGGCTTCAGCGTCGCGCCGGAAACCATGGACCTGATGCGGCAGATGGTCGCCGAAGGCGAACTGGAGACGCTGGTGGCCGAGCGCGTGTGGCAGGAGCTGCGCAAGGCGCTGGCTTCGGCGCGCCCGTCGGCCTTCCTGTCCACCCTGCGCGGCTGCGGCGCCCTGGCCGTGGTGCTGCCGGAGGTCGACGCGCTGTACGGCGTGCCGCAGCGCGCGGAGTTCCATCCCGAGGTCGACACCGGCATCCACCAGGAGCTGGTCAGCGACATGGCCGCACGACTGGCGCCGGGTGACGACCTGGTCGGCTTCGCCGCGCTCACCCACGACCTCGGCAAGGCGCTGACCCCGGCCCACGTCCTGCCGAAGCACATCGGCCATGAGAGCGCCGGGCTTGGACCGCTGGCGAGGCTGTGCGAGCGCGTGCGCGTGCCCGCCGCGCACCGCAGGCTGGCCGAGGCCGTATGCCGCGAGCACCTCAACGTGCACCGCCTGGCCGAACTGCGCGATGCCACCGTCCTGGAGCTGCTGGAGCGCTGCGACGCCTTCCGCCAGCCGGCGCAGGTCGCCCGCATCGCGCTGTGCTGCGAGGCCGACAAGCGCGGACGCCTGGGCCACGAGGACGCGGAATACCCGCAGGGACCGGAGCTTCAGCGCCTACATGCGGCCGCACTGGCCGTGAACGCGCGCGACCTGGCGCTGGCCGGCAACCTCAGCGGCCCCGAGGTGGGGCGCGCGGTGCAGCGCGCCCGGGTGGAGGCGATCGCCGCCGCGCGCACCCTGCGGCGCCCGGGCGGATAGCGCGCCGCCCGCCGGCAGGCCATGTCGAATCCCCGCGTTTCCATCCGTCGCCATCCAGACGGGGCGCCCGCCCCGCCAACGAGGAGGAGAACGGCAATGGCCTACGTGGACGGTTTCGTGCTTCCGGTGCCGAAGGACCGGATTGAGGACTACCGCGCGCTGGCGGAAACCGCCGGCAGGATCTGGCTCGAGTACGGGGCGCTGGAGTACGTCGAATGCATCGCCGACGACGTCAAGTCCGGCGAGCTGACCTCGTTCCCGCAGGCGGTCCAGCTCCGGGACGACGAGGTGGTGGTGTTCGCCTGGATCCGCTACGCCTCGCGGGAGGACCGCGACCGCATCAATGCCGCGGTGACGGAGGATCCGCGCCTGGCCGGGATGGATCCGGCCACCCTGCCCTTCGATGGGAAACGCATGTTCTGGGGCGGCTTCAGGCCGCTGGTCCAGTACTGAAGGCGGTTGTCGCCGTCCCACCGCGCCCCGGCGCAGTTGGCGGGCGCGCACACGACCGGAGGAAACGGACATGCGGGTCATGGTGATGGTCAAGGCCTCCCCGAGCTCGGAGGCCGGCGTGATGCCCGACGCGCGGCTGCTGGCCGCGATGGGCCGCTACAACGAGGAGCTGGTCCGGGCCGGGGTGATGCTCGCCGGCGAGGGCCTGCATCCCAGCTCCAGGGGCGTGCGCGTGCAGTTCTCGGGCACCCGGCGCACGGTTACCGACGGACCGTTCGGCGAAACCCGCGAACTGGTCGCCGGCTTCTGGCTGTGGCAGGTGCGGTCGATGGAAGAGGCGATCGAGTGGGTGCGTCGCTGTCCCAACCCCATGCCCGAAGACAGCGAGATCGAGATCCGCCCGGTATTCGAGGCCGACGATTTCGGCGACGCCCTCACCCCCGAACTGCGCGAACGGGAGGAACGCCTGCGCCAGGTCGTCTCCGGGTGCGACGGGGCGCCGCCTGGATCGCCGCCGTCACGCGGCGGCCGCTAGGTCCCGGGGTCCTGCGCCGGAGGCGCCCCGGCGGGCGCCAGGCGCGCTTCGATCTGCCCGGCCAGGTCCGCGACCTCGCGCTCGATCGAGTCCTCGATCCGGCGGCTGAGGTCCGCGCCCCATTCGTAGGGCACCTGCATCGGGAACGCCGTTTCCAGGGTGCAGCCGGACCAGGTGAGGCGGTCGCGGTACGGTTCCAGCGCCAGCCTGATCCGGACCATCGCCAGCTGCAGCGCCTGGACCGCGTCGACGCCGTAGGCGTGCTTCCTGACCGGCCGCCCCAGCCCGGAAATGGCGAACCCGCAGCGCCAGTCGCCCTGGCCCGAGGCAGGATCCGGCTCGGGCATCCGGATGCCCACCGTGACCCGCGTATTGCCGGGCCCAAGCCACATGGTCCTTCGCGCGATCGTGCGCGACGCCCGGCCCTTGGTTTCCCTTGCAGTGGCCATGCCGTTACCCGCAGAAGATGGACCCGGCCAGTGGGCCGGCGCCGGGCTGAACCCCGGCTTTCGATCCCGCTATCCGCATCCTGCCGCGGCTAGCGCAACCAGCCGCTTCGACTGCCCCTCCAGGCCAGCCACGCAAGGGCGACGCCGATCACCAGCACCATGGCCTGCAGCGCCACCGCCACCGGTCCGGCCAGGCGTGCACCGTCCACCAGCACGAACATGGCCACGTCCTGCGCCACGATGCCCAGCAGGGAGGCGAGCAGCAGCGGCAGCGCCCATCGCCTGCGCAGCAGCAGGCCTAGCGAACCCAGCGCGCCGGCGGCGACCGCCACCGCTGTGGCGATGACGGCCCAGCCGGGGCGCGCCGCGTGCAGCGCCTGCTGCGCCTCGGGCAGGCGGGCGATGTCCCCGGGCGCCAGCCGCAGGTCCGCGAACAGGGCCAGGCAACCGAGCAGGTTCCACAGCAGCGCAGCCCACCCCACCAGCTTGAACCATCCCGGCACAGCAACCATCGCTTCGTCCTCCACGACAGGGTGACGGCCAGCGCCGAGGATACGCCCGTGCCACGCCCGCGCGATGCCGTGGTGCCGCAATGCCAGCGACGCCCCGCGCCACGCAGTCCGCTTAGTCGATGTGCCCGATGTCTCCGGGCAAACCGACCCAGGCGTGCCTGCGCACCTCGTACACCGATACCTGCGGCGGCGGGAACCCGGGATCCGCGAATACTCCCACCGGCACGCTCACCACGTCCGGGATCGAGTCCGGCACGAAGTACACCGTGGTGCCGCACTCCGGGCAGAAGTGGAAGCGGCACGAGCCGCCTTCGTCTCCGGTGCGCACGTACTGGTGGCTGCGTCCGCGGATCGCCACCGCCTGCGCCGGGAACCGGGCCTGCACCGCGAACGCGCTGCCGGAGCGGCGCTGGCAGGCCAAGCAATGGCAGATGGAGACGCGCAGTGGCTCGCCTTCGGCCACCAGGCCGAGCTGGCCACAGCTGCATTCGGCGGCGCGCCGTGGCACGGCTCCTGCCTGCGGCCGCTTGGACGGGATGTCTTCCGCATGGCGCCGCGCCAGGTATCCGGCAGTAGGTTGCAGCAGGTCCCACAGGTTGCCGTAAAGGTCGCGGAACACCGCCACCGTGCCATAGGTCTCGGTCTTCGGCTCGCGCACGAAGACGACGCCCTTGGCGCGGTAGGCCTCGTAGTCGCGCCAGAAGTCGTCGGTGTGCAGGAACAGGAACACGCGCCCACCGGTCTGTGCTCCGATCCGTGCCGCCTGTCCGGGGCTCGATGCGCGCGCCAGCAGCAGCCGGCTTTCGACGGCGCCCGGCGGCGACACCACCACCCAGCGCTTGTCCTGCTCCGGCACGCAGGTGTCCTCGACCAGGCGAAACCCCAGCCTGTCCACGAAGAACGCGATTGCCTCGTCGTAATCGCGCACGACCAGGGACACCAGCCCGAGCGACTGCCGCATGCCTCTGTGCCTCCTGCGATGGATGGAGACAGTCTAGGCCGCATCCGTGGCCGGTTCCGCGACCGGCTTCAGCCTATCCGTGGCCGCTGGCCGCGAGCTGCGCTTCGATCGCGGCCTTGTCGACCACCGACCACACGCGCGCGATCCTGTCCTGCGCGAACCCGTAGAAGACATTTTCGGAGAACCGGATCCTCCGTCCATCCACCGCCAGCCCAAGGAACCTGCCCTCCGGGGTGCAGTCGAACAGCAGCCGGGCGGCCACGTGCGGGGGCTGCACCACCAGCAGCCCGACCACGTAATGGAGATCCGGAATCGCGGCGACATCCTGCTCCAGCATCCGCCGGTATCCGGCCAGGCCCAGCGCCATCCCGTTGTGTTCGACCGCGCCGTCGACGAAGCGCCCCAGCGCGTCCCAGTCGCGGGCGTTCAGGCAGGCGATGTAGTCGCGATAGATCCGTTCGAGCCGGCCACTGTCCATCCGCCACCTCCGGGATACCGGAACAGGAATGGCATCGATCGCACGACTGGCGTGCAGGCCGCGTGCCCGGACCAGCCCGTGGCGCGGTGGTGGCGGGCGGAATCGCCCAGTGCGCTACGGCCGCTCCCAGTGCTCCTCGACGTTGGCCAGCACCTCGCAGTCGCAGTAGCCGCCGTGTTCTTCCAGCCACGGCAGCACGCGGTCGGGCTCGATCCCGCGCGAGGCGAGGAACTGCCGCGTGAATCGGAGCGAATGGTCGCAACCGTCGGCCAGCGCATCCTCCAGGTGGTCGAACAGCGCCCACAGCGTCTTCTTCGGCAGCGGAAGCGCGGCTTCCCTGGACGCACGCTGCCTGGCTTCGGCGGCGCGACGGAGTGCTTTCCTGCGTTCGGCTTCCTGGCGGTCCACCATGGTGCTTTCCTTCGTTCTTCCGATTGTTCCGTTGGCCGGCCGCAGCTCAGCCTGCGCGGGACACGACGTCCGGTGTTCCATGCAGCACGCGACCACCACCTCGTCCATGGTCGCCAGGGCCGAGGACCCGGACACGCGTCAATGGTCGACGTCCGTTCCCGGCGCTGCGCGCAGGCGCGGCGCCTCCGGGCACTGCACGAAGCCCCCTTCTTCCCCTTCGGGCAGTCGGGCCCAGGCCGCCAGGAACTCCCGACGACGAGATGCGCGAACGGCCGCCGGAAGCGCAGCTGGAAACGCCGGTCTCCACGGACGGCCCTTGCCGGTCGCCGGCGCGCAGCCCGGTCACTTCCGCGACCAGCACATCGCCATTGCATGCGCAGCGGTCCAGCGCTGGTCCGTCCATGGCTTCCGGTCCGCCACGCATCCCTGCTCCCCTGCCGGCAGGACCGGCATGCGCGGGGATGCTGCCGCGCCGCAGCCAGCCGGTCAACACGGCTTGTCGGACCAGACGCCGGCCTCGAGCACGATGCAGCGCACCACGCCGGGACATGCCGTGACATGTGCCGGTTGCCCCGGCAGCCGCGGGGTGGTGTGATCCTCCGCCGATGAGCCCGCATCCGCACCAGGTCGATATCTCCCGCACCATCGATGCCGTCTGGCGGATGGAATCGGCGCGCGTGATCGGCGGGCTGGTGCGGATGGTGCGCGACGTGGGCCTGGCCGAGGAGCTGGCCCAGGACGCGCTGGTCGCGGCGCTGGAACGATGGCCGGCCGATGGCGTGCCGGACAATCCCGGCGCCTGGCTGATGACCACCGCGCGAAACCGCGCCATCGACCGCCTGCGCCACCTGAAGCTGCGCGAGGAAAAGCACGTACAGGTCGCCTGGGAGCTGGAACAGCTGCAGGAGGACGTCGCAGCGCGCGAGGAGCACCTGCTCGACGACACCGTGGGCGACGACGTGCTGCGGCTGATGTTCATCGCCTGCCATCCGGTGCTGCCGCAGGATTCGCGCGTGGCGCTGACCCTGCGCCTGCTCGGCGGCCTGGAGACGGGCGAGATCGCGCGCGCGTTCCTGGCCAACGAAGCCACGATCGCGCAGCGCATCGTGCGCGCAAAGCGCACCCTGGCCGAGGCGAAGGTGCCGTTCGAGATCCCACGGCGCGAGGAGCTGCCGGAGCGGCTTTCGGCGGTGCTGGGCGTGGTCTACCTGGTCTTCAATGAGGGCTATGCCGCCAGCAGCGGCGATGACTGGATGCGGCCGGCGCTGTGCGAGGAAGCCATGCGGCTGGGTCGCGTACTGGCCGGGCTGATGCCGGAAGAGCCGGAGGTGCATGGCCTGGTCGCGCTGATGGAGCTGCAGGCTTCGCGCCTGCACGCGCGCAGCGGCCCGGATGGCGAACCGGTCCTGCTGATGGACCAGGACCGTTCGCGCTGGGACCGGCTGCTCATCGGCCGCGGGCTGGAAGCGCTGGAACGCGCGCAGCGCCTGGGTGGCGCATCCGGCTTCTACGCGCTGCAGGCCGCGATCGCCGCCTGCCACGCCCGCGCCCTGGCGCCGGAAGACACCGACTGGCAGCGGATCGTCGCCCTGTACGACGCCCTGGCGCGGCTGACCCAGTCCCCGGTGGTGGAGCTCAACCGCGCGGTGGCCGTGTCGATGGCATCCGGACCTGAAGCCGCCCTGCCGCTGGTCGATGCGCTGCTGGACGAGCCCAAGCTGTCCAGCTACCACCCGCTGCCCAGCGTGCATGGCGACCTGCTGTTCCGCCTCGGCCGGCTGGAGGAAGCGCGCGCGGAGTTCGAACGCGCGGCGGCGATGACCGGCAATGCCCGGGAACGCGAACTGTTGCTGGCGCGCGCCGCGCGTTGCCAGGCCTAGTCCCGCGGCTCAGATCTTCAGGTGCCAGCCGCGCCTGTCCATCCAGCGCACCACCGCCCACCAGCCGGCGACGAAGGCCAGCGCGAACGCCAGCGATGGCAGGTACGGGCCGAAGCGTGGCGTCATCCAGCCGGCGAAGGCGACGCGGTAGACCGGCTCCCACCAGCCGAGCCCGGCCAGCGCGTAGACCATCAATGCCGAACCCGCGTAGGCGGCGATCGCATTGACGCCGAACGCGCGGCCCAACGCGGGCCAGCCGCGCAGGTCCACCAGCACATACGACAAGGCCAGTGCCAGCAGCACCCAGCCGCCGCTCCACAGCACGTAGGACGGCGTCCACAGGTTCTTGTTCCAGGGCATCCATGGCGCGCAGGCAAGGCCCAACAGCAGCGCCAGCGCGGCCGCGCCCACCAGCCGCCGCAGCCGTCCATGACGCAGCCAGTCGCCGGCACGCAGGCCGAGGAGGGTCGTTGCCAGCGCGCCAAGCGTGCCGGGCAGGCCCTCCGGATCGTGGCCGCGGCCGGCCGCGTCGTGCTGGTACAGCCACGGACCCAGCAGCGCGTCGTCGATGCGGCTGGCGATGTTCGCGTAGGGCTCCAGCGTCCCACCGCCCAGCAGCAACGCCCACCAGCCAGCCAGCAGGCCCGCCAGCAGCAGCCACTGCGCGCGCGGCCGCAGGTACAGCGCCGCCGCGCCGGCGCCAAGGAAGCACAGGCCGATCCGCTGCAGCACGCCCCATGGCCGGTAATGCGGCAGGTCCAGCCACCACCAGGCCAGCAGGTGCAGCAACAGGCCCAGGCCGAGGATGCGCAGCGCGCGCACCGCCACCGCGCGCATCAGCACGACGCGGTCGCCGCCAGCCTCCGCGCGCGGTACCACGCCCAGCGCGATGGAAACCCCGACGACCGCCAGGAAGAACGGGAACACCAGGTCGGTCGGCGTGCAGCCGTGCCAGTCCGCGTGCAGCAGCGGCGCATACACGTGGCCCCAGTCGCCGGGATTGTTGACCAGCAGCATCGCCGCCACGGTCAGCCCGCGCAGGGCATCGACCGAGGCGAGGCGGCGGATGGCCCCCGTCGCCATGGTGCTCACCGGCACGCCGTGGCCATCGCGGGGTGCCGCTCAGGCGTCCGAAGCCACGCCGGCGACCCAGGTCGCCTGCACCTGGAGCGCCTCGTCGAGCAGCACCAGGTCGCCCTGCCAGCCCGGGGCGATGCGGCCCAGGCGCGATTCCAGGCCGAGGAAACGCGCCGGATAGGTCGAAGCCATGCGTGCGGCCTCCTCCAGCGGCAGGCCCAGCAGCCGCACCGTGTTGCGCACCGCGGTGGCCATGTCCAGGGCCGAACCCGCGAGCGCGCCGGCGGCATTGCGCACCACGCCATCCACCGCGGTGATGGTCTCGCCGTACAGCTCGAACGAGGGGTCGTCCGAACCGACCATCGGCATCGCATCGGTGACCAGGAACAGGGTGCCGCGCGGCTTGGCCGCCAGCGCCACGCGCAGGCTGGCCGGATGCACGTGCACGCCGTCGACGATCATCCCGCAATAGGCCTCGCGGCTTTCCAGCGCGGCGCCGACCGTACCGGGCTCCCGCCCCTGCAGTGGCGACATCGCGTTGTACAGGTGGGTGAAGCCGCGCACGCCGGCCTCCAGGCCGGCGCGGATCTGCTCGTAGGTGCCGGCGGTGTGTCCGGCGCAGACGATGGTCCCGCGCGCGACCATGGCGCGGATGGCGTCCGCCGGCACCTGCTCCGGGGCCAGGGTGACCAGGGTGACTCCGTTGTCCAGCGAGGTGGCCATGGCCAGTTCGGCCGCATCCGGCACGCGGAAGCGCGCCGCATCGTGCGTGCCCTTGCGCGCCGGCGCCAGGTACGGGCCTTCCAGGTGGATGCCCAGCACCCCGGGCACGCCTGCGGCGATGGCCTCGCGCGTGCCGGCGATGGCGCGCTCCATCACCTCGGCGGTGTCGCTGATCAGGGTCGGCAGGAAGCTGGTGGGGCCGTAGCGGCGGTGCGCGCGGCCGATGGCGTCGATCGCCTCGGGACGGGTGTCGTTGTTGAACAGCACGCCGCCGCCGCCGTTGACCTGCACGTCGATGAAGCCGGGCAGCAGCCAGCCGCCGCCGAGGTCCCGCACCTTGCCGGCCTCGATCCGCGCCTGGCCCTCGGGCACCAGCGCCTGGATGCGCCCACTGCCGTCCAGCAGCACCGCCACGTCGTCATGGAAGCCGTCGTCCAGCAGGACGCGGCCGTTCACCAGGGCCTGGGTGGCCATCACACCGTCTCCGTGACCTTGTTGAGATGCGGCGGCAGGTCGGGGTTGTGCCCGCGCCGCAGTGCCAGCGCGTTGGCCGCGCGATAGAAACTCTGCACCACCAGCAGCGGCGCCAGCGCCGGATCCGGCGCGGCCGCCAGCGGCAACACCGTGCCGGCGCCGCACTGCGGCGCATCGGCCGACGCCAGCCAGACCTGGGCACCGCGTTCGTGGAACTGCACGGCCGCGGCCGCGGCGTCGGCGCCGGTGGCGTCGGGCTGGGCGAAGGCCAGTACCGGGAAGCCGGGGCCGACCAGGGCCATCGGACCGTGCCGCACCTCGGCCGAACTGTAGGCTTCGGCATGCAGGCCGCAGGTTTCCTTGAACTTGAGCGCCGCCTCCTGGGCGGCGGCCAGGCCCAGGCCGCGGCCGAGGACGAACAGGTTGCGCGCATCGGCCAGGCCGTCGACCAGCGCAGACCAGTCCTGCGCCCAGGCATTGGCCATCGCTTCCGGCAACGCGTCGAGCGCGCGCAGCAACGCCGCGTCCCCGCTCCAGTGCGCCACCAGCTGGGCGGTGGCCGAAAGCGAGGCCAGGTAGCTCTTGGTCGCCGCCACGCTGCGCTCCGGCCCGGCGCCCAGCGGCAGCACCGCGTCGGCCAGCGCCGCCAGCGGCGAGTCCTCGACGTTGACCAGTGCCACCACGCGTGCGCCGGCGGCGCGCGCGGCCTCGGCATTGCGCAGCAGGTCGGGGCTGCGCCCGGACTGCGAGATCGCCAGGAACAGCGCCCCGCGCAGCTGCAGCGGTGCTGCATAGACCGAGCCCACCGAAGGCGCCAGCGATGCGGTCACCACGCCCAGCCGGGTCTCGACCAGGTACTTGGCATAGGTGGCGGCATGGTCGGAGCTGCCGCGCGCGCAGGTGGCCACGAACGGCGGCGGCGCGGCGCGCAGTTCCGCGGCCAGGGCGGCCACGGCGTCATGGTTGCGGCGCAGCTGCGCGGCAACCACCTCGGCCGCCTGCGCGGCCTCGCGGAACATCAGGGTCTGGTCTTGCGCGGGCAGGGCCATGGTCATGCTTCGTCGGAGGAAGGCGAAGGCGCGCGCGGCCGTTGCAGTGGCGCCGGTCCGGTGGAGCCGCGCACCACCAGCTGCGGCACGAAGCCGCGGTTGGACAGGCCCAGCGGATGCTCCTCGTAGGCGTCCTGGCGCAGGCTGCCGATCAGCAGCCGCGCCGCGTGCCGGGCGATGTCCTCGGTGGCCTGCTTGGCGGTGGTCAATGCCGGCCACGACTGGCGCGAGAAGGGGCTGTCCTCGAACCCGGCGATGGACAGGTCGTAGGGCACGTTGAGGCCCACCGACTTGGCCGCGGCCAGCACGCCGGCGGCGATCTCGTCGTTGGAGCCGAAGATCGCCGTGGGCGGCTCGCGCAACGCCAGCAGCCGTCGCGCACCGCGGAAGCCGTCGTCGAAGGTGTAGTCGCCGGGGATCACCAGGTGCTTGTCCAGGGTGATGCCGTAGTCGTTCAGCGCCGCCTCGTAGCCGGCGTAGCGCTCGCCCGAGGAGCGGTGCTGCGGCCCGCCCCAGAGGAAACCGATGCGCTGGTGGCCTAGCTGGATCAGGTGTTCGGTGATTTCGTAGGCGGCGTCGCGGTCGTCGATATGCACGCAGGGACCATCGCCCGGGTCCTCGGTGGCGGCGATGATCCGCACGACGCGGATGCCACGCGCCACCAGCGCCGCCACCAGGTCGGCGCGCTCGGACATCGGCGCGGTCAGCACCAGGCCGGCCAGCCGCGAGCGCTGCACCAGCTCCGCCAGTTCCTCGGCAAGCAGCGGCGAGGTCGAGTCGCAGGGATGGATCTGCAGGCCGAAGCCGGTCTCCCTGCAGGCCGCCAGCACGCCGTTCTGCACGGCGATGATGTGGTACGGGTTGGGGTTGTCGTACACCAGCCCGATCACGAAGGGGGTGCCGCTGCGCAGGTTGCGTGCGGTGGCGTCCGGCTCGTAGTCCAGTTCGGCGATGGCGGCCAGCACCCGCGAGCGGGTCGCCTGCATCACCGAAGGCTCGTTGTTGATTACACGTGACACGGTCTTGAGCGACACCTTCGCCCGCTCGGCGACATCCTTGATCGTGGGTCTGCGCATGCCTTCCGTCGTCCTCCTGGAAACCGCGTCCATGATGCGCGATCAGCGACCGGCGCGGAGCCCGGCGCGGTGTCCGTGCAGGGCGTAGTACAGGATGTACAGGTAGCAGGGCACGCCCAGGCCGGCGAACACCCACTGGAAGTCGAAGTGCTGCTTGAGCACCGCGAACGCCTGCGGGATGACCGCGCCGCCGGCGATGCCCATGATCAGCAGCGCCGAACCGGTCTCGGTGAAGCGGCCCAGGCCACGGATCGCCAGCGGGAAGATCGCCGGCCACATCATCGCGTTGGCGAAGCCGAGGGCGGCCACGAAGCCGACCGAGACGTAGCCATGGGTCAGCAGCGCCCCGAGCGAGAGCAGCACGCCCAGCACCGCCGACACGCTCAGCCAGCGCTCCTGGGTGAACACCCGCGGGATCAGCGCCAGGCCGGCCAGGTAGCCCAGCAGCATCGCCGCCAGGGTGAAGGAGGTGAAGAACTTGGTCTGGTCCAGCGGCAGGTGGAAGGCGTGGCCATAGGTACCGATCGCATCGCCGGCCAGCACCTCCACGCCGACGTAGGCGAACAGGCAGGCCACGCCCAGCCACAGGTGCGGGAAGGCGAAGATGCTCCTGGGGCCATCACTGCCCGCACGTACCGGCGTGGCATTGGCCTGCTCGCTGCGCAGCTCCGGCAGCGGCGAGAACAGTACCGCCACCGCGACCAGCAGCAGCACGCCGGCCATGCACAGGTACGGGAGGTGGATGCGTACCGCGAAGCTCTCCAGCAGGCGCGCGCGCAGCGCCGGATCGGCGGCCTCGACCTGCGCCGCCAGGTCGCCGATGCCGTGCAGCACCAGCGATCCCAGCAGCACCGGCGCGAGGATGCCGGCGATCTTGTTGCAGATTCCCATCAGCGCGATGCGCCGGGCGGCGGTGTCGATCGGGCCCAGGATCGAGATGTAGGGATTGACCGCGGTCTGCAGCAGCGCCAGTCCGCCGCCGATGACGAACAGCCCGCCCAGCGCGCCGCCGAACCAGCGCCGGGTGGCGAACTCGCCGAACAGCGCCGCGCCCGCGGCCATCACCGCCAGGCTCAGCGCCAGGCCCTTCTTCAGGCCGGTGCGGCGCAGGATCCACGAGGCCGGCAGGGCGAGGAAGAAGTACGAGAGGTAGAACACCATCAGCACCAGGAACGCGGCGATCTCGCTCACGTCGAAGGCCAGCTTGACGAAGGTGATCAGCGGCCCGTTGATCCAGGTGAAGAAGCCGATGATGAAGAACAGGCCGCCCACGATCGCGATCGAGGTGGCATGGCTGGAGCGCGCTGGTGCGGCGGTGGTCGCGGACATCGAAAAACCTCCCCGGTCTGGATGCCGTTCCCGCGCAGCCCCCGGCCATGCCCTGGCCCGGCGGGAGGGAACAACGTTGTCACATTCTTTCCGCGGATGTTGCCCGCATGTCAACCGCGGCGTGCCCCCGCCGGCGCAGTCCCGGTGCTGCCGCGCAACATGCGCGCGCCACGGCGAAATCCCCTGTTTTTAGCTGAATACGAAAGAATGCCGGGAGACAGCCGCGGATCCGGCGCCGGCCCGGCAGCCCTGCCCCGGGCACTCCCGGACGATTGTTGACATCGTTGTCAAGATGCCCCAAGACTCGGGCCGTCCGGTGGGCGTCCGGATGGCCGCCCACGCCACCACACGGGAATCAAGCGTGACCGCACCAACCCATACCCGCACCGCGCCGTTCATCGCCGCCGACGTCGGCGGCACCCACGTGCGCATGAGCCTGGTCGCCGTCGACGGCGAAGGGGCCACGCCGCAGGTGCTGGCCTACAGCAAGTTCCGTTGCTCCGACTACGCCAGCCTCGCCGACATCGTGCGCGAGTTCATCGCCAGCCTTGGCCGGCATCCGGTTTCGGTGGCCGTGATCGCCAGCGCCGGCTATCCGCTGGCCGATGGGACCGTGATCACCAACAACCTGCCCTGGCCGCTCTCGCCGAGGGAATTGCGCGAGGACCTCGGCCTGCAGGCCGTGCACGTGATCAACGACTTCGAAGCCGTGGCCAATGCGGTGGGCCACCTCGGCTCCAGCGAGGTGCTGCAGCTCAGCGGTCCGGCCCAGGCCGCACCGGGACCGCTGCTGGTGCTGGGTCCGGGTACCGGCCTGGGCGCCGCCGTGTGGATCCCGCGCGGCAAGGGCGGCGTGGTCCTGGCCACCGAAGCCGGCCAGGCGGCACTGGCGGTGGGCACGGAACTGGAGATGCGGCTGCTGCAGCACATGCTCGGCGAGCGCAGCCATGTGCCGATCGAGCATGCCCTGTCCGGACCCGGGCTGCTGCACCTCTACCAGGCCCTGTGCGCGCTGCGCGGCACGGCGCCAGTGCACGCCCAGCCGGGCGACATCACCACCGCGGCGATCGACGGCGCCGACCCGCTGGCATGCGAGGCGCTGGAGATGTTCTGCGGCCTGCTCGGCAGCACGGTGGGCGACATGGCCCTGCTGTACGGGGTGCAGGGCGTCTACCTGGCCGGCGGGATCCTGCCGCAGATCCGCGGTTTCCTGGCCAGCAGCAGCTTCCGCGCGCGCTTCCTCAACAAGGGATCGATGCGCGAGGCGCTGGAGCGGGTCTCGGTAAAGCTCGTCGAGCACGGGCAGCTGGGCGTGATCGGCGCCGCCAGCTGGTACCTGGGCTCGGGATTGCTGGAGCAGTAAACGGGACGGCGCCGGACACGCCGTGGAGTTCGTGCCGCGGAGCCGTCCGGTCGTTGCGTCCGTCGCACCTGATGCAGTTCTTGCCGGCCTTCCGGCCCAACCAGAACCAGTGATGGGAGAGACATCATGAAGCACTGCAAGTCAGCACTGAGCGCGGCGATCCTCACCGGCCTGGCCATGTCGGCCAGCGTGCATGCACAGGACGCGCGGCAACAGGCGACCGAGCTGGACACGGTCGTCGTCACCGGCATCCGCGGTTCGATGGAACGCTCCCTGGACACCAAGCGCGAGGCCGACGCGCGCCTGGAGGTGGTCACCGCCGAGGACGTGGGCAAGCTGCCGGCGCATAACGTGGCCGACACCCTGCAGCGCCTGCCCGGCGTGAACATCAGTTCCTCCTCCGCGGACGAAGGCGGCTTCGACGAAGCCGACCGCGTCAGCCTGCGCGGCACCAGCCCCAGCCTCACCCAGACCCTGATCAACGGGCACAGCGTCGGCTCGGCGGACTGGTTCGTGCTCAGCCAGGGCAACAACGTCGGCCGCAGCGTCAGCTACACCCTGCTGCCGTCCGAGCTGGTCAGCTCGGTCGAGGTGCACAAGTCCTCGCAGGCCAAGCTGCCCGAGGGCGGCACCACCGGCAGCGTCAACATCGTCACCCGCAAGCCGCTGCAGTTCCCCGACACGGTCACCGCCGAGGCTTCACTGGGCGTGGTCAATTCCGAGCAGGCCGACTCCACCGATCCGCAGCTGTCGGCGCTGTTCAACTACCGCAACCCCGAAGGCACCTTCGGCGTGCTGGTCCAGGCCTTCAGCCAGAAGCGCGAGCTGCGCCGCGAAGCGCAGGAGATCCCGGGCGGCTTCTTCCAGATCGGCGAGGACGACCCGGTCGCCGCGACCAATCCCGACCTGGTCGGGGTGTGGGCGCCCGGCCTGCTCGGCTCGACCCTGTTCGAGCAGACCCGCGAGCGCAAGGGCGGCCTGGTCGACATCCAGTTCAAGCCCAGCGACGACCTGACCCTCGGCCTGAGCGGCTTCCGCTCGGACATGGACGCCGACAACTACAACCGCAACTTCATGCTGTGGGGCGGCAGCTTCGCCCGCGCCCAGGCGCCCGATCCCGGCTACGTGGTCCGCGACGGGGTGCTGGCTCAGGCCAGCTATACCGGCGAGCCGGGCCGCGACTACGCGGTCTACGACATGATCTACCGCGAGGCCAGCGCCAAGACCAGCTACGTCACGCTCGACGTGGACTGGCGGGTCAGCGACAACCTCGACGCACGCTTCCCGGCCGGCCCCCCCAGCGGCGAAGGGTCCACCGACCGCCAGTACATCGCCGAGGTGACGCTGGCCAACGGCGGCGGCGCCAGCTGGACCCGCCACGGCGCCAGTTCGCCGCTGGACTGGAGCGTCGGCGGCGACACCAGCCCGGCCGGCGTCACCAGCTTCGGCACCTGGGGCAACCAGCAGGTCACCGCCAAGGACGACGAGGACTGGTTCACCGCCGACTTCAGCCGCTACTTCAGCGACGGCGCGCTGTCCTCCATCGACTTCGGCCTGCGCTACGCCGACCACAGCCGCGAGGCGCTCTCGCCGGAAGGCGCGACCCCGGGCGACATCTGGAGCACGCTGCAGGATGGCGCCACCGCCCCCTACCCGGGTGGCTTCGCCGACGGCGTCGGCGGCAATTTCCCGCGCAACCTGTGGTACTTCACGCCGGGGGCGCTCAGGCAGGCGATCGTCGGCAACTCCACCTGGCTGGCCGGCGACGACGGCCCCACCGGCCGCCACAACTACGGCGCCGAGTGGAAGGTGGACGAGAAGAACCTGGCCGCCTACGTCCAGGCCAACTTCAAGGGCGACGGCTGGAGCGGCAACATCGGCCTGCGCTATGTCGGCGTCGACCAGGACATTCTCAGCTACCAATCGGTTTCGGACCTGGCCAATGCTGACGTCACCAGCCTGTTCGCCCAAGGCCCAGGTCCGGGCTGTGGCTGGGCATGCCCGGTATGGGGAGGCTGGAAGATCATCAACACCAGCAACAGCCACAGCCGCCTCCTGCCCAGCGCCAACCTGCGCTTCACCCTGTCCGAGGACCTGGTGTTCCGCTTCGCCGCCTCGCAGACCCAGACCCTGCCCGACTACTCGGCGCTGGGCGCCTCGTCCTGGGGATCGGACCTCAACAAGACCGGTGGCGGCGGCAATCCCAACCTCAAGCCCGTGGTATCGACCAACTTCGATGCCAACCTCGAGTGGTACTTCATGCCGCGCGGCCTGCTTTCGCTCGGCGCGTACTCGATGAACCTGAAGGACTACGTGGCCTTCGGCACCGAGACGCGGCAGCTGTTCTCCGAGCTCACCAACCAGCTGGAGGACTACCTGGTCTCGGTGCCGATCAACTCCGACGGCAAGGTCACCGGCGTGGAGGTGGCCTACGAGCAGCCGATCGGCGCCAACTTCGGCATCAGCGCCAACTACACCTGGGCCGATGGCAGCACCAGCCACACCTGGGCCGACGGCAGCAACAACCTGGTGGGCACCTCGAAGAACACCTACAACGTCGGCGCCTGGTTCGAGAACGAGGTGTTTGGCGCGCGCGTCGGCTACACCCACCGCTCGGCCTTCCTGATCGGCCTGTCCGGCGCCAACCCGTACTACCAGGACGACTTCGGCACCCTGTCGGCGGCGCTGAGCTACCGGTTCAACGACAACCTGAGCTTCACCCTGGATGCGCTGAACCTCAACGACCCCGACATCAAGTACTACCAGAGCGCCAGCATCCCGACCGCGTTCTACAGCAACGGACGGCAGTACTACTTCAACGTCCGCCTGAAGTACTGAGCGGGAACCCGGAGCGGCGCGCTCGACCCGCGCCGCGTCCTGGTGCAGCATCGGGCCCGGAGCCATCCGGGCCCGCTTCATTCCGGCAAGGCCATGACCACGGAGCGACCATGACCCGAACCCACCCGCCGCGGATCCTGCAACGGCTCGGCGCGATCCTGCTCTCGGCCACGCTGGCCGGTGGCGCCATCGCCTCCGAGCGGCCGCTGCCGCTGGTGCCGATGCCCGCATCGGTCGAGCAGTCGCAGGGAGAGTTCGTGCTCGACGCACGCACGCCGCTGCTGGCCGGCAACGAAGCCGAGCGCAACGTGGCCAGGCAATTCGCCGTGTTCCTGGAAAAAGGCCGCGGGATCGCGCCGAAGGTCGTGGCCAGGAGCCGGCGCGGCGGCATCCGCTTCCACCTGGATCCCGCGCGCGGCGGCGATCCGGAAAGCTATTCGCTCGAGGTCACGCCCGCCGGGGCCACGGTCACCGCCGCCGATACGGCAGGCCTGTTCCATGGTGCGATGACCCTGCTGCAGCTGGCCACGCTGGACGAGGCCGATCCCATCCGGCTGCCGGCGGTGCGCATCGAGGACGCGCCGCGCTTCGCGTGGCGCGGCTTCATGCTCGATCCTGCCCGGCACTTCTGGACGGTGGACCAGGTCAAGCAGGTCATCGACGCGATGGCCCTGCACAAACTCAACACGCTGCACTGGCACCTGACCGACGACCAGGGCTGGCGGGGGGAGATCAAGCGCCATCCGCGCCTGGTGGAGGCCGGCAGCTGCCGCGTGCCGGCCGGGGACGGCGCGATCGATCCGGCCAGCGGCGAGCCGCGCCCGTACTGCGGCCACTACACCCAGGACCAGGTGCGCGAGGTCGTGGCCTACGCCGCGCAGCGCCACATCACCGTGGTGCCGGAGTTCGACGTTCCCGGCCACGCCACCGCGGCGATCGCCGCGTATCCGGAACTGGGCAGCATCGATACGCCGCTGCAGCCGACCAGCGAATGGGGCGTGTTCCCCAACCTGTTCAACAACGAGGAGGCCACCCTCGCCTTCCTCGAGGACGTGATCGCCGAGCTGGTGCCGCTGTTCCCGGGCCGCTACTTCCATATCGGCGGCGACGAGGCGGTCAAGGACCAGTGGCAGGCCTCGCCGCGGGTGCAGGCACGCATGCGCGAGCTGGGCGTGGCCGACGAGACCGCGATGCAGGCGCATATCGTCCATCGCCTCGCCGGCTTCCTGGAGCGGCATGGCAAGCGGGCGATCGGTTGGGACGAGATCCTCGACGGCGAACTGCCGGCCGACGCGGTGGTGATGTCCTGGCGCGGCACCGAGGGCGGGCTCAAGGCGGCGCGCATGGGCCATGACGTGGTGATGGCGCCGGTGTCGGCGCTGTACCTGGACTACCTGCAGACCAGCTCCCCGCACGAGCCGCCGGGCCGCCCGGCCACCATCACCCTGCAGCAGGTCTACGGCTTCGAGCCGGTGCCCGAGGGCCTCGAGCCGGAGCGGCAGCACCACATCCTCGGCGTGCAGGCCAACCTGTGGACCGAGCACACGCGCAGCTTCGAGCGCCTGCAGCACCACATGTTCCCACGCCTGGCCGCGCTGGCGGAAGTCGCCTGGTCGCCGCAAGGCAAGCGCGACCTCGAATCCTTCCTGCAGCGCCTGCCGGTGCAGCTGCAGCGCTACCGGCGCTGGAACATCGGCTACGCGACCACGCCATTCCAGGTCGACGTGGAACTGCAGGAGGAAGGCGACGAGGCCATCCGCGTGGCGCTTTCCAATCCGCTGGACTACGAGGTGCGCTACACCACCGACGGCAGCGCGCCGGCCGCGGACTCGCCGCGCTACGAGGCCCCGCTCGAACTGCCGCTGCCGGCGACGCTGCAGGCGGCGGCGTTCTTCGACGGCCACCCGCTGGCCCCGGCCCGCAGCTGGAGCTGGGATGCCGAGTCGCTGCTGGTTCGCAGCGACGAGCAGCTGGACGCCTGCCGCGGCCGCGATGCGCTGCGGCTGCGCCTGGAGGACGACGGCCCGGCCGACGGCGAACGCGCGATCTTCGACACCGACATCTTCTATCCCTGCTGGCAGTGGACCGCCGCGCGCATGGATGGCGTGGCCGCGCTGAAGGTGCGCGCCGGCCGCATCCCGTACTACTTCCAGCTCGCGCACGACGAGCCGCACCGCCGCTTTGAACCGGCGCGTTCGGCCCATGGCGAGCTGGACATCCGTGCCGGCGGCTGCGATGGCCGGCGCATCGCCAGCGTGCCGCTGCCGGCGGCTCCGGGTGCGGACGGCTTCGTCGAACTGGAAGCGCCGCTGGTGCGCGCCATCAGGGGGCGCCAGGACCTGTGCCTGCGCTTCACCGGCGATACCCGCCCGCAGATGTGGGTGATCGACCAGGTGACGCTCGAGAAGCGCTGATCCGGTGATCCCGGCGCCGGCCGCCAGCCGCGGCGGGCGGTCAGCCGCCGCGACGCAGCAGCAGGTCGCGCAGGCCGGTGGCGGCGCTGGCCATGCCCAGCAGCACGCCCGCGGTATTGGCCAACGCATCGGCCGGATCGGCCATGCGCGTCCGCGTCAGCGCGCCCTGCGCGATTTCCAGGCCGACGCCCATCAGCACCAGGCCGATGCCGGCGATCCACAGGGCGCGGCCGGGACGGAACCCCTGCACCGCCGCGGCCGCCAGCACGGCGTAGGCGAGCAGGTGCTCGACCTTGTCGCCGTGCTTCGGGATATCCATCGGCGGCGGCGGGGTCAGGCTGGCCACGCAGACCACGGCCAGCGCCAGCAGCCACAGGCCCAGCCACAGGTGCGGCCGCCGCAGCGGCTTGAGCAGCGGTCCGCTCACAGCCGCCACGTCATGTCACCGAGCAGGAAGGCCGCACCCAGGTCGATGTCGCGGGTGAAGGCCATGGCCTGGAAGCGCTCGCCCATCTGCTCGGGCAGGGTCAGGCGCTTGAGCTCCTGGCGCAGGCGCAGCGCGCCGGCCTCGTCGGTACGCGCCTCGGCCTGGGCCAGCAGTTGGTCGATGCCGTTGCCCAGCAGGAAGCTGGCCTGGCTGCAGTAGCCGGCCAGGTCCAGGCCGGCGCCCGTGCCGGCCTCGGCCAGCGCGGTGAAGTCCACCGAGGCAGTGAGGTCCTGCAGGCCCGGCCAGCGCAGCACGTCGTCATGCATGCGCTGGCGGTAGAACGCGCGCAGGGTGCCGTCGCTGCGTTGCGGCTGGTAGTACTCGCGCCGCGCGTAGCCGTAGTCGAAGAACAGCATGCCGCCGCTGCGCAGGCCGCCGCCGACCGCCTGCAGCCAGTACGGCAGCTGCGGCAGCAGCTCGGAGCGGTAGCCGTCGGCGAACGGCTGCTCCAGGTAGTTCTCGATGTGGCGCACGGCCGCCTGCAGCAGCGCGTCGGCCGGACGGTCCACGCGCACGAAGCCGTCGTTGCCGTCCAGCGCCACGTACTCCTCGAACACCTGGCCATCGCGCAGGACGAACCGCGGCGTCGGCAGGGCGTCGATCACCTCGTTGGCGAACAGCATGCCGTCCCACTCGTCCTGGAACGGGCGGTCCAGCCACTCGACCAGCTCGAACACGGTCGGGACCAGGGTGCGCTGGAGATGCTCGCGCTGGCGTTCGCGCAGGTCGGCGGACGGCTCGAGGATGGCGTAGCGGTCCGGCAGCGCGTCCAGTTCGAGCATGCGCTTGAGCGCGACCTCGGCGAAGGCGCCGCTGCCTCCGCCCACTTCCAGCACCCGCGCATGTCCGCCGAGCTGGCGCAGGCCCTCGGCCAGCACGCCGGACACGGTGGCGGCGAACAGCCGCCCGGATTCGGGCGCGGTCACGAAATCGCCGGCCGGGCCGAACTTGGTCGCGCCGGCGCTGTAGTAGCCCAGGCCGGGCGCGTACAGGCACAGTTCCATGAACCGCGACATCGGGATCGCGCCGCCGGAATGGCGGATCTCCTCGCGGATGTGGCCGGCCAGGACCTGGCTGTGGTGGAGGGCGCCTGGCGCGGGTTCCGGCAGATCGGTATGGGGGTGCATCGCAGTGGTACGGCGTGGAGAATGGCCAGCATAGCCGAGCCGACAGCAACGATGCCCCATCCCCGCCCCGTGGTCCTGGTCACCGGCGCCGCGCGCCGCATCGGCGCGGCGATCGCGCAGCGCCTGCACGCCCAGGGCCACGACCTGGCCCTGCACTGCCATGGCTCGCTGGCGCGGATGGAGGAACTGGCCGCCTCGCTGGAGGCGATCCGCCCGGACAGCGTGCTGGTGCTGCAGGCCGACCTGCAGGCGGTGGATGCGCCGGCGCTGCTGGTGCAGCGCTGCATCGCCCGCTATGGCCGGATCGACGGCCTGGTCAACAACGCCTCCAACTTCTTCGCCACGCCGCTGGGCCAGGCCAACGCCACGCAGTGGGACGCGCTGTTCGCGGTCAACGCGCGCGCGCCGTTCTTCCTTGCCCAGGCCGCGGCACCGCACCTGCGCCAGGCCGGCGGCGCCATCGTCAACCTCGCCGACCTGTACGCGGGCACGCCGCTGCGCGGGCACCCGCTGTACTCGGCGGCCAAGGCGGCGCTGGTCTCGCTGACCCGTGGCCTGGCCCAGGCGCTGGCGCCGGAGGTACGGGTCAACGCGGTGGCCCCGGGCGCGATCCTGTGGCCGGAACAGGTGCAGGACGCGGCCGCGCGCGAGGCGATCCTGCGCGACACCGCGCTCGGGCGTGCCGGTGCTCCGGAAGACATCGCCGCGGCCGTGGCCTGGCTGCTGTCGGGCGAGGCCGCCTACGTCACCGGCCAGGTGCTGCACGTCGACGGCGGCCGCACGCGCTGAAGCGCGTCAGAGCGCCACCACCTCGAAAGCCTCGTCGTGCTGCGGGTGGTCCCGCCACAGTTCGGCCAGGGTGCGGCCGCTGAGCGGATCGACGAAGTCCGGCGCGATATCGGCCAGCGGCTTGAGCACGAAGGCGTGCTTCAGTTCGGGGCGCGGGATGCGCACCTTGCCGCCCTCGCGCAGCACCAGGTCGCCGTGGAAGACCACGTCCACGTCCAGGGTGCGGTCGGCCAGGCGAGGACCGGTGCGGACGCGGCCATGGCGGTCCTCCAGCGCGTGCAGCCAGGCTTCCAGCTCCGCCAGCGCCAGCGTGGTGCGCAGGCTGGCGGCGTTGTTCAGGAAGGGCGGGCCATCGAAGCCCACCGCCGGCGTGCGGTAGGCCGGCGAGACCACGACCTCGCCGAAGCGGGCCCGCAGTTCTCGCAGTGCGGCGCGCAGGTGGCGCTCCGGCTCCAGGTTGCTGCCCAGGCTGAGCAGCACGGTGGTGGCCGCGCGGGCCGGCGCGGATGCGTTCGTGTCCATTGCTTCGCTTACTGCTGGGCGGACTGGTCGCCGGGATCCTTCAGTGCCGGTACCCGGCGTGGCGGCAGCGGCGGCAGCGACGCTGGATCCTCGCTGGCGGGCGCGGCCGGCTCCCACGGGAAGCGCGGCAGCGTGCGCACGGCGTTCTCCAGCTTGCGCGACCAGGTGTCGTGGATCTCCGCGTAGAGCGGGGTATCGGCCTCCAGGCGCATCTGCTGGCTGATCCGCAGGTCGCCGGCCCGGATCAGGGCCAGGTCCAACGGCAGGCCCACCGACAGGTTGGAACGGATGGTCGAATCCAGCGAGAGCACCGCGCAGCGCGCGGCGTCCTCCAGCGCGGTCTCCGGGCGCACGATGCGGTCCAGGATCGGCTTGCCGTACTTGGATTCGCCGATCTGCAGATACGGGGTTTCCGGCGAGGCGGCGATGCAGTTGCCCAGCGGATAGACCAGGTACAGGCCCGGACGCTCGCCGGCGATCTGGCCGCCGAGGATCAGGGTGGCCTGGGTGTTGATCCCGCCATGCGGATCGTCGCTGCTGGCCTGGACCTGGCTGGAAACCAGCACCTCGCCCACGTACTCGGCCACCTCGAACAGATGGCGGAAGCTGCGCAGGCTGCGCGGCGCGGCCGGGTCCTCGGCGTCGCGGCGCAGGCGCGAGATGGCCAGCTGGGTGGTCGCGAGGTTGCCCGCGCTCATCACCACGAAGGCGCGGTCGCCGGGGTATTCGAACACGTGCAGCTTGCGGTGCACGCGCACGTCGTCCAGCGAGGCGTTGGTGCGGGTGTCAGCCGCGAACACCAGGCCCTCGTCCACTTCGATGCCGACGCAGTAGGTCATGTTTGCCTGCAGTTTCCGGTGCGATGGATTCTACACCCAGGCACGCGCCGGCCCTGCGTGCGACGATGGCGGCTCAGCCGGCGAAGTAGCCCTCGGCGATGGCCTCGTGCAGGCGCCCGAGGTAGACCTGGGCCTCGTCCATGAAGGGCGATGGATCGCCGGCGGCCAGCAGCGCGGGGTCGGCCTGGCGTACCAGTCCGGTCACCCTGAGCAGCGCGCGCTCCACCGGCGGCCGCGGCGGCATCGCCGGCAGGATCCGCTGCAGTCGGCTCAGGCAGAACTGCACGCTGCGCGGGAATTCGGTGTCGTGCAGCAGGAAGCGCAGCGCATGCGCCGCCGACACCCGCTGGCGCACGTGGCGACGGTACATCTGGTAGGCGGCCAGCGCGCGCAGCACCGCCATCCACTGCATGTTCTGGTAGGGCTCGCGGTCGTCGCCATGGCGCGGCTGCACCAGGCCCGAAGCGCCCGCATCGATGATGCGGGTGGTCATGTCGGCCTGCTCGATCGCCGTGCCCAGGCGCAGGAACTGGAAGCCGATGTCGCGGCTGACGTTGGCCTGCAGCAGGCCGGAGACCTTGAGGCAGCCGTCGGTGATGCGGCCGATGAAGTCCAGCCGGTAACGCCGGGGCATCACCCGCGGGCCGTCGGCGTCCAGGTACAGGTGCAGGTCGTTGACCGCCTCCCACACCTCCTGCGGCAGGGCGTCGCGGATGCTGCGCAGGATCTCCCGGGCCTGCGCCACCGAGCTGCGCAGCGACGACGGGTTGCGCGCATCCAGCAGCAGGAAGTCCAGCACATGGGCCTCGTCCGGCTCCGGGTGCACGCCCAGGAACAGCTCCTCGGCGCCTACGTTGGCGATCATCGGCCGCCAGGTGAAACGCACCGTGCGCGGCAGGTCCAGCTGCAGCAGGCTGCCCACGCCGACCAGGCGCGCGGTGTTCTCGGCGCGGCGCAGGTAGCGGCTGAACCAGTACAGCTGGCTGGCGACGCGCGCGAGCATCAGGCCATCTCCTCCAGGTCGACCACCCAGGTGTCCTTCGCGCCGCCGCCCTGCGAGGAGTTCACCACCAGCGAGCCCTCGGTCATCGCCACCCGGGTCAGGCCGCCGGTGGTCACGTAGGTGTCCCCGCGCGAGAGGATGAAGGGGCGCAGGTCGATGTGCCGCGGCGCCGGCGCCTCGCCGTCGACGATCGGCGAGGTCGACAGCGAGAGCGTCGGCTGCGCCATGTAGTTGCGGGGGTCCGCCTCGATCAGGGCGCGGAACTTCTCCCGCTCCTTCCGGCTCGAGCGGGGGCCGATGAGCATGCCGTAGCCGCCGGACTCGTTGGCCGGCTTGACCACCAGTTCCTCCAGGTGTCCGAGCACGTACCTGCGGTCGTCCGGCTCGTGGCACAGGTAGCTGGGCACGTTGGGCAGGATCGGTTCCTGGTCCAGGTAGTAGCGGATCATCTTCGGCACGTAGGCGAACACGACCTTGTCGTCGGCCACGCCCGCGCCGGGCGCGTTGGCCAGCGCGACCTTGCCCGCGCGCCAGCTGCGGATCAGCCCGGGCACGCCCAGCATCGAGTCGGGATGGAACACCTCCGGGTCGATGAACAGGTCGTCCACGCGGCGGTAGACCACGTCCACCCGGCGGGGACCGTAGACCGTGCGCATGTAGGTGCAGTCGTCGTCGGCGACGAACAGGTCGCCGCCCTCGACCAGCTCGATGCCCATGGCCTGGGCCAGGTAGGCGTGCTCGAAGTAGGCGCTGTTGAACACCCCCGGCGTCAGCAGCGCGATCACCGGGCTATCTCCCGGGCGCGGCGAAAGCGCGGCCAGGGTGTCGTAGAGCTGGGCCGGGTAGTCGTCCACCGGCAGGATCGCGCTGGTCTCGAACAGCTCCGGGAACACGCGCTTGGCGACCATCCGGTTCTCGAGCATGTAGGACACGCCCGAGGGGATGCGCAGGTTGTCCTCGAGTGCGTAGAGGGTGCCGTCGGCGTCGCGCACCAGGTCCGAGCCGCAGATATGCGCCCACACGTCCAGCGGTGGGCGCACGCCCACGCACTGCGGACGGAAGTTGACCGAATGCGCCAGCAGCTCGGCCGGGAACACGCCGTCGCGGACGACCCGCTGCGCGCCGTAGATGTCGCCGATGAACAGGTTGAGCGCCTGCATGCGCTGGCGCAGGCCGGCCTCGGTGCGCTGCCACTCGCGCCGATCGAGGATGCGCGGGATCAGGTCGAACGGCAGGGTGCGGTCGACGTTGCGACCGTCGCTGTAGACCGTGAAGGTGATGCCCATGACCCGGGCGGCGACGTCGGCGGCCGTCTGGCGTTCGGCCAGTTCCTGGCCGGAAAGCCCGGACAGGTATTCCACCAGCGGGCGTGCGGCGGGCCGTGGCCGGCCATCCGGGCCGATCAGCTCGTCATACGAAGGCGTCTGGTACTTCGTCCAGTCCATCGCACCCCGCCGGCCTGTGCCGGCGCCACGGCGCCGGCTTGTGCACTGCAACATGCACGGCCCGGTCGGGAGCCGTCAAGTGCCGGCACGCGGTGCCCGCAGGGTCATGCGGTTCCGCCGGATGCCAGCCGCTCCGGGCCCGGCGGCCGGAGCGGCAACCGGCGCACGGAGCTCCGGCATGGCTGACCGCCGCTTCCCGGTGCCTGCCGCGCGGCTGCAAGCGGTTGAAAGCCAAACGGGCGCTGCCACGGTGCGCGCAGGTGGCGCGGTGGCCTACGCACGAGCTGCTGGCATCCCGGTGGCGGCCACGCCAGGGCACAGCCGGGTCGGCCGCAGGCCGCCCCGTACGCGATCTACGCCAGCGCCAGCGTCCCGGTCCGCGTGGACGGCAACGGTCGGCGGAGAAGCGTCGATGAAGCCCGGTGCGGCGGAACGCCAGACTAGTCCCTGGCGGTTGCTTCCTCCACCCGCTGCGGCACCGCCACCAGCGCACGGAAGTCCGCGCCGCCCGGCTGCTGGAACACGCGCAGGCCGAATTCCGGCAGGATCGCCAGCAGGTGGTCGAAGATGTCCGACTGGATGCCTTCGTACACCGCCCAGCGGGTGTCGTTGGTGAAGCAGTAGATCTCCAGCGGGATGCCGTCGGCGCCCGGCTGCAGCTGGCGCACCAGCAGGGTCATGTCCTGGTGCACGTTCGGATGCCGGCGCAGGTAGCGCTCGACATAGGCGCGGAAGGTGCCGAGGTTGGTGATGCGGCGCGCGTTGAAGGGCAGCTGGCCGTCCTCGCCCAGGCCGGCGTTCCACTCGGCCAGCTCGCGTTCCTTCTGTGCCAGGTACTCGCGCAGCAGCACGAAGCGCCCAAGGCGCTGGCGTTCCTCCGGCTCGAGGAAGCGCACGCTGGACTGGTCCAGGTACAGCGCGCGCTTGATCCGGCGCCCGCCCGCCTCCTGCATGCCACGCCAGTTCTTGAACGACTCGCTGATCAGCTTCTTGGTCGGGATCGTGGTGACGGTCTTGTCCCAGTTCTGCACCGTGACCGTGTGCAGGGCGATGTCGATCACGTCGCCGTCGGCGTTCTGGCTGGGCATCTCGATCCAGTCGCCGATGCGCACGCGGCCGTCGCCGCTGATCTGCACGCTGGCCACCAGCGACAGCAGGGTGTCCTGGAACACCAGCATCAGCACCGCGGTGGCCGCGCCCAGGCCGGTCAGCAGGTGCAGCAGCTTCACGCCGGCGAGGGTGGCGACGATCGACAGGCCGGCCAGGGCGAAGATCACGATCTTGGCCACCTGCAGGTAGCCCTTGATCGGCTTGTTGCGCGCGTCGGGACGGCGCTCGTACAGCTCGTTGACCGCATCCAGCGCGTGCGACACGGCCAGCGCGAGGGTCAGCACCACCCAGGCCTGGCAGGCACCGTGGACGAAGGCCACCAGCGCCGGCGGCAAGCCGGGGATCCAGCCGATGCCGGAGGAGATCACCATCGCCGGCACGACGTTGGCCAGGCGCGGGATCACGCGCATGTCGGCGATGCCTTGCTTTCCGGCCTGGCTGGCGAGCATCGCCAGCAGCCGTCGCAGGCCGCGCAGCAGGATCCGCTTGGTGACGAAGTTGGCGATGGCCGCGGCGAGGACCAGCAGCACAAGCAGCAGCGCGGGCCAGGCCCAGGGCCACGGTGCCAGCAGTTCCCTCAGGCCATGCAGGCCGATGACGCTGGTCCAGTCACCAGCTTTCGATACTCCAAGATCCACTTACGACTCCTTCGACGGCGCACTGCGCTCGATGATCACGCCCACCGCCTGCGCACCGCGCACCGCCCCGGGCTTGCTGAGCTTGAGGCGCACCCACTGCACGCCGAACTCCTCGATGACCAGCGCCGCGCAACGCTCGGCCAGGGTCTCGACCAGGCCGAAGCCGGACTGCTGCACGTATTCGGCCAGGCGCTTGCTCACCGCCTTGTAGTCGAGGGTGTCGGCGATGTCGTCGCTGGCCGCGGGCACGCGGTTGTCGAACGCCATCTCCAGGTCGAAGCGCAGGGTCTGGCGGATCCGCCGTTCCCAGTCGTAGATGCCGATCAGCGCCTCGATTTCCAGGCCCTCGATGAATACCTTGTCCATTGGATGCTGCGACAATACGGGCTCAGGATTCTAGCCCAAGGGCGACGGCACCGAATGAAACTGGCCTATTTCCTCAAGGATGCGACCGCTTCCGGCGGCATGGAGCGCGTGCTCTCCAACAAGTGCGCCTGGTGGTGCGCGCAGGGACACGAGGTGCATGTGGTGTCGCTGGTCGATCCGCAGGGACGCGAGCCGTTCTTCCCGTTTCCCGCGCAGGTGCGCCACCACAACCTCGGCCTGCAGCGGATCTACCGCAAGGGCCTGGCGAACAAGCTGCGCAAGGGACGCAACGTCGAAGCGTTCGTCGCCGCCGCCGACCGCTGGCTCACGCAGTTCCAGCCGGACATCGCGATCTCGATGTTCGACGAGTACTCGCGCCACCTGCCGCGTACCCGCCATGCGTGCCGCAAGGTCGGCGAGCTGCATTTCGCCAAGCACAAGAGCGCGCAGCACATGTACCGGCTGGAGCGGACCGCCGCCGGACGCGCCCTGTGCCGGCTCTACAAGCACGCCGACTACCGCCTGATCGGCGGCTACGACGCCTTCGTGACCCTGACCGCGCAGGATGCCGAGGCCTGGGGCCGGTTCCCCAACATCACCTCCATCCCCAACGCCGCCAGCTTCGCCTGCCCCACGCGCGCACCGCTGGATTCGAAGCAGGTCATCGCGCTTGGCCGCAATACCCGGCAGAAGCGCTTCGACCGCCTGCTGGAAGCGTGGTCGCGGGTGGCGCCACGCCATCCGGATGCGACCCTGCGCATCGTCGGCCCGGGCGGCAAGGACGACCTGCGCCGGCTCGCGCACAGGCTGGGGATCGAGTCGCAGGTCACCCTGGACGACGCCGTGCGCGACGTGCCCGGCGCGCTGATGCAGGCAAGCGTGCTGGCGTTGTCCTCGCAGTACGAGGGATTCGCGATGGTACTGCTGGAGGCGATGAGCTGCGGCCTGCCGGTGGTGGCCAGCGACTGCCGCAGCGGCCCGGCGGAAATCGTCACCCACGGCGAGGACGGCTTCCTGGTCGCGCCGGGCGACATCGAAGGCATGGCCGCGGCGCTGGACCGGCTGCTGTCGGATCGGTCGCTGCGCGACGCGATGGGCGCCGCCGCCCACCGCAACGTCGCGCGTTTCTCCGGGCAGGCGGTGATGGCCCGCTGGCAGGCGCTGTTCGAAGGGCTGTTACGCGCCTGAGGCGGCCAGCGCCGGCAGGGCGGCCATGTCCCAGCGCGGGGTGACGCGCACCGAAGTGTCCTCGTGCTGGCCGGCCTCCAGGCGCAGCGCACCGGCGAAGGCGATCATCGCGCCGTTGTCGGTGCACAGCGACGGACGCGGGAAGCAGGCGCGTCCGCCGCGCTGCGCGCACATCTCCTGCAGCTTCGCGCGCAGGCGCCTGTTGGCGCCGACGCCGCCGGCGATCACCAGGGTGTCGCTGCCGGCCGCATCCAGCGCGCGCCCGCACTTGATCGCCAGGGTGTCCACCACCGCGTCCTCGAAGCCGCGGGCGATGTCGGCGCGGGTCTGTTCGGACTGGTCGGACTGCTGCCAGGCCAGCAGGACCTGGGTCTTCAGCCCGCTGAAGGAGAAATCCAGGCCCGGACGGTCGGTCATCGGCCGTGCGAAGCGGAATGCGCCCGGGGTGCCGCGTTCGGCCAGCGCGGCCAGCTGCGGGCCCCCGGGATACGGCAGGCCCATCAGCTTGGCGGTCTTGTCGAAGGCTTCGCCCGCGGCATCGTCGAGGGTCTCGCCCAGCAGGCGGTATTGGCCGATGGCCTCGACTGCAACCAGCTGGGTATGGCCGCCGGAGACCAGCAGGGCCACGAACGGTGGCTGCGGCGGGTTGTCCTCCATCAGCGGGGCCAGCAGGTGGCCCTCCATGTGATGCACCGCAACAGCCGGCACGTCCAGCGCCCAGGCCAGGGCGCGCGCGGTCCCCGCGCCGACCAGCAGGGCACCGACCAGGCCGGGGCCGGCGGTATAGGCCACGCCGTCCAGGTCGCCCGGTGCCAGGCCGGCCTCGGCCAGGGTCTGGCGCACCAGCGGCAGCAGCTTGCGCACGTGGTCGCGGCTGGCCAGCTCCGGGACCACGCCGCCGTACTCGGCGTGCAGGGCGATCTGGCTGTAGACCGCATGGGCGAGCAGGCCTGCGCCGGGGGCGGTGTCGTACACGGCCACGCCGGTTTCGTCGCAGGAGGTTTCGATGCCAAGGACACGCATTGGGGTATTCCGGGGGAAGGGGGAAAGCGGCCGCGGCGCCCGCGGCCCACCGGCGGGCTTGCACCTCGCCCGGGGAGGTGGCTATCATACGCGGCTCACCGGGCGAGCCCCGGTATTTTGTGTCCCGGAGATTCCATGCCCAGCGTCAAAGTCCGCGAGAACGAGCCCTTCGAGTTTGCGCTGCGTCGCTTCAAGCGCACCTGCGAGAAGGCCGGTGTCCTGGCCGAAACCCGCAAGCGCGAGTACTACGAGAAGCCGACCCAGGAGCGCAAGCGCAAGGCTGCTGCCGCGGTGAAGCGCCAGCTGCGTCGCATGTCGCGCGACGTCACCAAGCGCCAGCGCCTGTACTGAGCCAGCGCTGACGCCTTGCGTCCGTTCGCGGGCGCATGGTGTACAGGGCACCGAAGCCGGCACGCCCAGGCGTGGCCGGCTTTTTGCGTTCGCCCCGGGAAGCCCCTGCGCCCGGCGCAGGGGTTCCGGCATCCGATTAGCGACCCTGGAAAGTATGCGATGAGCCTCAAGCAGCGACTGACCGAAGACATGAAGGCCGCCATGAAGGGCGGCGACAAGGAAGCCCTTGGCGTGATCCGGCTGATCAATGCCGCGATCAAGCAGAAGGAAGTGGACGAGCGCGTCGAACTGGACGAGGCCGCGGTGCTGGCCGTGCTGGACAAGATGGTCAAGCAGCGCCGCGACTCGGTCTCCCAGTACGAGGCCGCCGGCCGCGAGGACCTGGCCGCCGTCGAGCGCGCCGAGATCGCGGTGATCGAACGCTACCTGCCGGCCAAGCTGGACGAGGCCGCGATCCTGGCGGCGATCGATGCCGCCATCGCCCAGACCGGCGCGGCCGGACCGGCCGACATGGGCAAGCTGATGGGCGTGCTCAAGCCGCAGCTGGCCGGCCAGGCCGACATGGGCCAGGTCTCGGCCCTGGTGAAGCGCCGGCTCGCCGGCTGATCTTCCTCCCCCCGGCCGGTGCCCCCGCACTGGCC
>NZ_PDWP01000034.1 GCF_010093235.1 Pseudoxanthomonas suwonensis
CCCCAGCCCCCGCCAGGTCAGCCACAGCGCCCCCGCCAGGTACGGCAGGCAGCTGGGCACCCACATCAGCAGTCCCGCCAGCTGCTGGTCGGCCAGGGGCTCCAGCCCCACCTCCGGCGAGCGGAACGCATACAGCGGGTAAAGCGGCCGCGGGGCGAAGGTCAGCAGCGCGCCCAGGAAGCCCATCACCATCATCAGCGACACCGTGGCCACCACGCCCGGCGCCGGACCCGCGCCGCCGTCGCGGATGCGCCGCCACAGCGCGGTCCAGAACCACAGTCCCGCCAGCAGGAAACTGGCATGCATGGCCTCGTGCAGGCCCTCGCTGGCTACGGCCGCCTGCAGCGACCCCGGCAGGTGCCATAGCACCATGACCGCCGCGTGCGCGACCGTGGCCGGCGCCAGGCGCGCGGCCAGCCAGGCACCGGCGGGATGCAGCAGGCGGTGCAGCCCCGCTGCCAGCCACCGCGGCAGCGCCCCGGAGATCGCCGCCCATGGCCGCCCGGCCAGCAGCAATGGCGGCAGCACGGCCAGCAGCAGCATGTGCTGGGCCATGGGCGCGCCCAGCGACCAGCGCGCGTAGGCGTTCGGCGGCCCGCCCAGGAGGAAGGCCAGCAGGGTGACCCCGGCGACGAAGCCGGCGGCCTCCAGCGGCGCGATCCCGCGCCCCGGCGCGCGCCGCCACAGCCGCCAAAGGCCGGCCAGGTACAGCGCCAGCAACAGCAGCGGCGGCAGCAGCCACGGGCCGGGCGGCGTCCACGGCTCGGCCAGGCTCCCCGGCGCGCGGCACGCCGGCACCAGGGCCAGGGCCGGCAGCGGAAGCGTCGCCATCACGGCGGCCGCCGCCCACGCCTGCTTCGCGCGCCGCGGCGTAGCCTGCCGGCCAATCCGCCCCGCGAGGAAGCGCGCGTGTACTTCTGGCTCAAGCTGCTGCACATCGGCGCGGTCATGGTCTGGTTCTGCGGACTGTTCTTCCTGCCGCGGCTGTTCGTGGCCCGCCACCGCGGCGGCCGCGACGCCCATCCGGCCTACTTCAACCTGGTTACCAACCTGCTGTTCTTCCGCATCGCCACGCCTGCGGGGATCGTCGCCATCGCCCTGGGCATGGTCCTGATAGGCATGGTCCCGTTCGGGGCCTGGCTGGCGGCCAAGCTGCTGCTGGTGATGGCGGCGGTCCTGCTCCATCTCTACTTCGGCCTGCACCTGTACGCGCTGGGCCAGGGGCACGACCGCCACAGCGCAGGCTTCTACCGGGTCGTGGGCTGGGTGCCGCTGCTGCTCCTGCTGGCGCTGGCCGCCCTGACCGGGGCCAAGCCGCGCACCTTCGGCGACCTGCCCCCGCCCCCGGTCGCGGCCGCGGAGGCTCATGCCGCCGGCGGCGCGTCGTCGCCGCCCTCCTCTTCGGCTGCCTTGTAGCCGTAGACGCCGATGCCGTGGCGGAAGGTCAGCGCACCGCCCAGCCAGCCGACGATCACCACCATGACGAAGCCGATGCCCGACAGGAACAGGCCCCAGGGCCAGACCGCCGCGGCCGGGTCCGGCAGGCGCAGGCTCACCCCGGCGGCAGCCAGGGCCAGCAGCATCACCCCGGCCATGAAGTGGATCCAGGCCGAGACATGCCGGCGCACCACCCGGATCAGGAACATGTCGGCGATGCCGAACAGCGCGGCGAACACCCCGCCGCCCAGGCCCAGCAGGCTCAGCCACCAGGCCGCCTCGGCCCAGAACGGATCGCCCAGCCAGAGGTAGAGCAGGTCCGCCAGCGGCAGCAGGGTCAGCGCCGCCACCGGATACACCACCAGGATCGGGTGCAGCGGATGCTGCTTGATCGCCACCCGGCTGGCCACGGTGTGGCTGCGGTTGTCGGGAACGGGTTGCTTCAGGCTCCTGCGCATGGCGACCTCAGCGGCATACCGGCAACAGCAGCACCGGCACCACGGTGAACAGCACCGCCACCGTCGCCAGGACCGCGCACAGGCCGGTGGCTTGCGCCGCGAACCGCACGCGCCGCGCGGCGGGATCGCCGGCGGCCGTCCTGGCGGTGCGCCGCGCGCGCAGGCCCAGCCAGGCGATCGCCGCCAGCGCGGGCGCGGTAAGCGCGACCATGGCCAGGGACGCTCCCCGCTGGCTCCATCCCTCGCCGCAGGTCAGCCCCTGCAGGCTGTAGAGCACGACGAAGTGCAGCGCCCATACCGCCATCGGCGCGGCGATGCCGACCAGGGTCGATGGCCTGGCGAACCGGCCCATCACGCCCACTCCGGGAAAAGGTGGATCACACCCCAGGCCACGAAGCCCTGGGCGGCCACGTAGCCCCACAGGGCCGCGGCGATCCGCTGCTCCAGCGACCGCTCCGCGCCGACGTAGCCGCTCCAGCCACGCGCGGCCACGAACAGCCCGACCAGCATCGCCACCGCCACATGCACCGCGTGGAAGCCGGCCAGGGTCCAGACCACCGAGGCATAGGCATGTTCGTCAGGCGCGCCGGTACCGGAAGCCACCGCCTGCCACTGCGCCCACAGGAAGCCGGCACCGGCCAGTGCGGCGACGACCATCGGCCCGGCCAGCGCGCGACCGTCGCCCAGGCGCATCAGGCGTGCGGACGCAGCGGCCGCGATCCAGCAGATGCCCAGCAGCGCCAATGCGATCCAGGCCGGCGCATCCGCGCCCGCGTGCATCGGGGCCGGGGGCCAGGCGTCGGTGCCCAGCCACAGGTAGAAGTAGGCGAACACCAGCGAGGCGAACAGCGAGCCGTCGATCAGCAGCGAGACCACCAGCGCCCACCAGCCCGGCGCGTTGCGGCAGGCATGCTGCACCGGCAGTTCCAGCCGCGGCCCGGCCTGCACGGTGGCCGGCGCATCGCGGTCGCCGGTGGCCCAGGCCCACGCGCCAAACTGGCCGAGCAGCACCAGCAGCATCAGTGTCGAGCCCAGGTAGAGCCTGGCGATGAAGCAGGCCAGCAGCACAGCGATCGCCAGCGCGGCCAGCAACGGCTGCCAGCTCGAGCCGGGAAGGCGGATCACCTGCTCGGGCACGCCACCAAGGATCGAGGTCCCCATCGATTCGCGCCGCCCCGATGACGGATCGCCCAGCAGCCCTGCGGCATCCGCGGTGCGCACGGCCAGGCCGCGGTCCTGCCACAGCGGATAGCGGTCGGCCACCACCGGCAGCGAGGCGAAGTTGTAGGCCGGTACCGGATGCGGCAATGCCCATTCCAGGGTGCCCGCGCGCCACGGGTTGCGCCGCCCGGGCCGGCCATGGCGGAAACACAGCGCCGCGTCGATCAGGATGGCGACCGTGCCGGCGGCCAGCACGAAGCTGGCGGCGGTGGACAGCAGGTTGAGCCAGTGCACGCCCAGCTGTTCCGGGTAGCTGTAGGCGCGCCGGGTCATGCCCAGCAGGCCGGTCAGGTGCATGGGCAGGAAGGCCAGGTGGAAGCCGGTGAACACCATCCAGAACGCGGTGCGGCTGAGGCTTTCCGAGGGCATCCGCCCGCTGGCCAGCGGCAACCAGTAGTAGAGCCCGGCGAACATCGGGAACATCAGCCCGCCGATCAGCACGTAGTGCAGGTGCGCGACCACGAAGTGGGTGTCGTGCACCTGCCAGTCGAACGGCACCAGCGCCACCATCACCCCGGTCAGGCCGCCGCCGACGAAGGTGATGAAGAAGCCGACCAGGTAGAGCATCGGCACGCGCAGCCACGGCCGCCCCGCCCACAGCGTCGCCAGCCAGGCGAACACCTGGATGCCGGTGGGGATGGCCACCGCCATGCTCGCCGCGCTGAAGAAGGCCAGCGCCAGCAGTGGGATGCCCACCGCGAACATGTGGTGCACCCACAGTCCGAAGCTGAGGAAGCCGGTGGTCACCAGCGCCAGCACGATCCACAGGTAGCCGGCGATGGGCCTGCGGGCGAAGGTCGCCACCACCATCGACACCACGCCGGCCGCCGGCAGGAAGATGATGTAGACCTCCGGGTGCCCGAACAGCCAGAACAGGTGCTGCCACAGCAACGGATCGCCACCGCGGGCCACGTCGAAGAACGCGAAGCCGAAGGCGCGCTGTACCTCCAGCAGGATGCTGCCCAGGATCAGCGGCGGGAAGCCGAAGGCGATCATGAAGGCGGTGACCAGCATCGCCCAGGCGAACAGCGGCATGCGCCGGATGTCCATGCCCGGCGCGCGGCACAGCAGGATCGCCACGATCAGCTCCACGGCCGCGGTCACCGCCGCGATCTCGGCGAAGGTCACGCCGATCAGCCAGAAGTCCACGCCGCGTCCCGGCGAGTAGGTCGCGTCGGTCAGCGGCACGTACATGAACCAGCCGCCGTCCGGCGCCTCGCCGAACAGCAGGCCCGAATACAGGAACAGGCCGCCGAACAGGTAGCACCAGTAGCCGAAGGCCCCCAGGCGCGGGAACGGCAGGTCGCGCGCGCCCAGCATCTTGGGCAGCAGGTACATCGCGAAGCCTTCCATGATCGGCACCGCGAACAGGAACATCATCGTGGTCCCGTGCAGGGTCACGAACTGGGCGTAGCGCTCCGGATCCAGCACCTGGTTGCCCGGCCAGGCCAGCTGCAGGCGGATGAACATGGCCAACGCGCCGCCGGCCAGCAGGAAGGCGAAGCCGGTGGCGATGAAGCGCAGGCCCACGGTGCCGTGGTTGACCGCGGTGAGCTGGCCACGCCAGCCCGGGGCGTTGTTCCAGATCCGCGCCAGCGCCTCGAGGCGGCGACGGTTCTCTTCCGGCGGCAGGGTGTCGATGTGGGCCTCGCTCATGGGCTGCCCTCCCCGGCCCGCGCCACGGCGTTGTCGCGCAGCCAGGCCTCGTACTCGCCCGGTGCCAGCACGAGCACCTCGAAGCCCATGAGCGCATGCTCGAGCCCGCAGAACTCCGCGCACTGGCCACGGATGGGCCCGGCCTGGTCGGCCTGCAGCCGCAGCACGTTGGTGCGCCCGGGGATGGCGTCGATCTTGCCGCCCAGGCGCGGGATCCAGAAGCTGTGGATCACGTCGGCGCTTTCGATCCGGAACTCGACCATCCGTCCCAGCGGCATGGCCAGCAGGTCGGTGGATGCCGCCAGCGGCCGGCCGTCGTCGCCGAGATAGACGAAGTCCCAGTGCCACTGGCGCCCGGTGACGGTGACGACGTGCGAGGCATCGGCGCTGCGCCCGGTGACGCGGTCGCTGGCCAGGGTGCCGTGTACCAGCAGCCCCAGCAGCACCACGGTCGGGAGCACCAGTCCGCCGGCGACGATCATGCGCCGGGCGCCGGCCTCGGAAAGATGGCGACGGCGACGCAGGCCGGCCAGCAGCAGGACGGTGACCAGGAGCCATACCACCAGCGCCATCCAGAACAGGCCCCACCAGATCCCGGCGATGGCCGATGCCGAAGGACCAGCCGGATCCAGCGCCGACTGCGGCCCGGCGCAACCGGCGAGCAGGGACGGCGTCGCGAGCGCGGCCGCCTGCCAGCAGCGTCTGTCCATGGCGCCGATAAGCCCGATCCTCCACCGCGATCCCAGCGCGGCAGTGTGGCGACGGCGTCGTGAAGCCGTCGCGAGCGGTCGGGCTTCGTGCCGGGGCGGACCCCGGCGGGAAGATCAGCGCGTCAGGCGGCGGTGGCCGCCTCGGCCGCTTCCAGGGTGTTCTGCATCAGGGTGGCCACGGTCATCGGGCCAACGCCGCCTGGCACCGGGGTGATCCAGCTGGCGCGCTCGGCCGCGGCCTCGTAGCCGACGTCGCCGACCAGGCGGCCATCCTCCAGGCGGTTGATGCCCACGTCGATCACCACCGCACCGGGCTTGACCCACTCGCCGGGGACGATGCCCGGGCGGCCCACCGCCACCACCAGGATGTCGGCGTTGCGCACCGAGTGCTCCAGCACTTCCGGCGGGGTGAACTTGTGGCAGCTGGTCACGGTGCAGCCGGCGATCAGCAGCTCCAGGCCCATCGGCCGGCCGACGTGGTTGCTCACGCCGACGACCGTGGCATTGCGCCCGCGCACCGGGCGGTCGGTATGCGCAAGCAGGGTCATGATCCCGCGCGGGGTGCACGGGCGCAGGCCGAACTGGCGCAGGGCCAGGTGGCCGACATTGGAGGGATGGAAGCCGTCCACGTCCTTGCGCGGGTCGATCCGCTCGATCAGGCGGCTGGCGTCGGGGATGCCCGGCAGCGGCAGCTGCACCAGGATGCCGTGGATCTTCGGGTCGGCGTTGAGCCGGTCGATCAGCTCCAGCAGCTCGGCCTCGCTGGTGCCGGCCGGCAGGTCGTAGTCGAAGGCCTCGATCCCGACCTTCTCCGCGGCCCGGCGCTTGTTGCGCACGTATACGGCCGAGGCCGGGTCGTCGCCGACCAGGACCACGGCCAGGCCCGGCCGCGGCAGGCCGCGCGCGACGCGCGCGTCGACCCGCGTCTTCAGTTCGTCGAGCAGGTCTTCGGAAACGCGGCGGCCATCGAGGATGCGTGCGGTCATCGGGATGCTTGCGGGACGGGGCGACGGAGCGGCACATTGTCCCCGATTCCGGACGCACGAGGTAGGCGCATGGTCGACACGGTGGAACTGGAGGCGGCCGCGTTCCGCCGGCTGCTGCGGCACCTCAACCAGGCGCGCACCGACGTCCAGAACATCGACCTGATGATCCTGGCCGGCTTCTGCCGCAACTGCCTGGCCGACTGGTACCGCGAGGCCGCGCTCGGGGCCGGGCTCGAAATGGACAAGGAACAGGCCCGCGAGGCCATCTACGGCATGCCCTTCGCCGAGTGGAAGGCCCGCCACCAGCGCGAGGCCACGCCGGAACAGCTGGCCGCGTTCGAGGCCGCGCGCAAGCGCCACGGCTGAGCCGGGGCCGCCATGCTCAGGCGGCCGGCGGCGCGCCAGCGTCCCCGGATTCCCCGCCCTCGCCCGCATCCAGCCGTTTCGAGGCCCGCTTCGGCGGGGTGAACGGCGTCGGCGTGGCCGGAGGCGTATTGCCGATGACGAACGGCTTGCCCGCATCCACGTCGCCGGCGGCCTGTTCCAGGGCGAAGCGTTCGGCATCCAGGCGCCGCATCGCCTCGGAGATGCGGAACGCCAGGTCCGGATCCATGCCCAGCGCCTCCAGCGCGGCCTGGCCGAAGCGCACGGCCGACTCGAAGGTTTCGCGGATCTGGAAATGCACGTCCAGCGCGGACAGTTCCAGTGCATGTTCGCGGTCGAAGGCGCGCACCAGCACCCTGGCCTGCGGGAACTCGTCGCGGCACAGCCTGGCGATGCGCGTGGCGGCCCGGCGGTCGTCCACGCACACCGCGATCACCTGGGCGCTGGCCGCGCCGGAAGCGCGCATCACGTCCGCCCGGGTGCCATCGCCGTAGTAGACCTTGAAGCCGAACTCGGCGGCGCTGCGGATCATCTCGATGTCGGTGTCGATGATGGTCACGTCCACGTCGCGCGCCAGCAGGGCCTGGCTCATGACCTGGCCGAAGCGGCCGAAGCCGACGATCAGCACGCTGCCGCTCTGCCCGTCGGCCTCCTCGATCCCGTCCATGGAAGGGGCCTCCTCGCGCTGGAACAGGCGCCGCACGGCCAGCACCGCCAGCGGCGTCAGCGCCATCGACAGCACCACGATCGCGGTCAGGTTGGCATTGGCCGTCCCGTCGATCACCCCGGCCGCCTGCGCCGCCGAGAACAGCACGAAGGCGAACTCGCCGCCCTGGGCCATCAGCACCGCGCGGTCCAGCGCATCGCGGTGGCCGGTGCGTGTGATCCGCGCGACCACGTAGATGCAAGCCGCCTTGGCCGCCATCATCGCCAGCAGGCCGGACAGGATCAGCGGCCAGTTGGCGGCCACCACCGCCAGGTCCAGGGCCATGCCCACGCCGAGGAAGAACAGGCCCAGCAGGAGGCCGCGGAACGGCTCGATGTCGGCCTCCAGCTGGTGGCGGAAGGTCGAACCGGACAGCAGCACGCCGGCGAGGAAGGCGCCCATCGCCGCCGACAGCCCGCCGACCTCCATCAGCAGCGCCGCGCCCAGCACCACCAGCAGCGCCGCGGCGGTCATCACCTCGCGCGCCTGTACCCGCGCCAGCAGCCGGAACAGCGGATTGAGCAGCCACACGCCCGCCACCACCAGCCCGCCCAGCGCGCCAATGCCCACCAGCACCGCCATCCAGCGGCTGCCCTCGCCCGCCTCGGCCGGCAGCGGCGACATGAATGCCACCAGGGCCAGCAGCGGCACGATCAGCAGGTCCTCGAACAGCAGGATGGAAACGATCTTCTGCCCCCGCGGCAGGGCAATGTCGCCGCGCTCGCCCAGCAGCTGCATCACCACCGCCGTGGAGGTCAGGACGAAGCCGGCCGCGCCGATGAAGGCCGCCGGCATCCGCAGCCCGCACAGCCACGCCACCCCGGTCAGCACCACGGTGCACAGCCCGATCTGCAGCGTGCCCAGGCCGAAGATCTGCCGGCGCAGGCTCCACAGGTGCGCCGGGCGCATCTCCAGCCCGATCAGGAACAGGAACATGACCACGCCCAGCTCGGCCACATGCAGGATCGCCTGCGGGTCGGAGAACCAGCCCAGTCCGAACGGACCGATCAGCAGCCCCGCCGAGAGGTAGCCCAGCACCGAGCCCAAGCCCAGGCGCCGGAACAGCGGCACCATGACCACCGCCACCCCGAGCAGGGCGACGACCTTGACCAGTTGTTCCGCGCCACCCGCTTCGACCGCCATGGATCCTCCGTCTTCCGCGGGCCGGGGCCCGGATGCTGGCGACCCGCCGGCCGCCGCTGCTCAGCTTGAGGCGCAGAACGCCGCGTAGTCGATGTAGCCCGGGAATGGACGCCCGGCGGCGCAGACCGGGCAGTCCGGATCCGGTGGCAGGCGCAGCTCGCGGAAGCGCATGCCCAGCGCGTCGAACTGCAGCAGGCGCCCGCTCAGCGGCTGGCCGATGCCCAGCAGCAGCTTGATCGCCTCGTTGGCCTGCAACAGGCCGACGATGCCCGGCAGCACGCCCAGCACGCCGGCCTCGGCGCAGTTGGGCGCGAACTCCGGCGGCGGCGGCTCCGGGAACAGGCAGCGATAGCATGGCGCCTGGCCGCGCTGCCTGCCCGCGTCGAATACGCTCACCTGGCCCTCGAAGCGCTGCACCGCGCCGTATACCAGCGGCTTGCCCAGCTTCACGCAGGCATCGTTGAGCAGGTAGCGAAGCGGGAAATTGTCCGAGCCGTCGCCCACCACGTCGATGCCGTCCAGCAGCGCCTCGACGTTGTCAGAGTTGACCCGCGCCTGCACCGGCTCGATCCGGATCGAGGGATTGAGCGCCTGCAGGCGCTGCCGCGCAGATTCCACCTTGGGCGTGCCGACCGAGGCCTCGGTATGCAGGATCTGCCGCTGCAGGTTGCTGCGGTCCACGACGTCGTCGTCGACCAGGCGCAGGTGCCCCACTCCGGCCGCGGCCAGGTAGAACGCCGCCGGCGAGCCGAGCCCGCCCGCGCCGACCACCAGCACGTGCCCAGCGGCCAGGCGCTTCTGCCCCTCGATCCCGACCTCGGCCAGGCGCAGGTGGCGCGAATAGCGCTCCAGGAAATCCGCCTCCTTCGGCTCCAGCTGCGGCCGCACCAGCGGCAGGCCTTCGCCGGCCCAGGCATTGGTGCCGCCGTCTACCGAGTACACACGGCTGAAGCCGGCGCCACGCAGGGTTTCCGCCGCGGCCTGGGAGCGCCTGCCAACCTGGCAGATCAGCAGGACTTCCGACTGCGGATCGGGCAGGTGCCGGCCCGGATCCGCCTCAAGTTCGGCCCGGCGCACCGCGAGCGCGCCCTCGGCCTGGCCGGAGACGCGTTCGTGCGGCTCGCGGATGTCGATCAGCAGCACGCCCTGCCGCTGGCGTTCGCGGGCCTGCCGCGGCGTCACCGTTACGCTGTCCATGCGCCGGATTATCGACGCCCTGCCCCGGCGGCGAAAGCACGCATTGGGGCGGCACCATGCAACGCTGCGTCGCCCGTTACAGCGGCAGGACCTCGACCAGGTCGCCGGCCGCGTACTCGCGCGCGCCCTCCTCCAGGACGATCAGGGCATCGCTGGCAGCGGCGGCGTGCAGCCGGTGCGAGCCATCGGCCGGCTCCGGATGCACGCGCAGGACCGCGTCGTCGTCCTGCACCAGGCGCCCGCGCAGGAACTCCACCCGCTCGTGGCGCTTGTGCCAGGGCGCGGCCAGGCGCGCGCGCCAGCGAGGGCGCGGCTCGCGTCCCTGCAGTGCATCCAGCAGCGCCCGCCCGAACACATGGAAGGTCGCCAGCACCGATACCGGATTGCCCGGCAGTCCCAGCACCAGCGCCCGCCCGGCCTCGCCGAACAGCACCGGCATGCCCGGGCGCATGCGCACCTTCCAGAACCGGATCCGGCCACGCGCCTGCAGCCAGCGCGGGAGGTGGTCCTTCTCCCCCGCCGACACGGCGCCGCAGGTCAGCACCAGATCGAAGTTCTCCACCGCATCGTCGAGCACCGCGGCGATCAGCACCGGATCGTCCGGCAGGGTCGGCCAGGCCACCGGCTCGAGGCCGGCGGCGCGCAGCTGGGCCATCAGCTGCTCGCGGTTGCTGTTGTAGACCTGTCCGGGGCGCAGCGGCATGCCCGGCTCGGCCAGTTCGTCACCGCTGGCGAACACGGCGACCGTGGGCCGCGTGGCCACGTCCAGGCGGTCGATGCCCAACGCCGCGGCCAGGCCGATCCGCGCCGGCGTCAGCACCTGGCCGGCACGCAGCACCACTTCGCCCGCCACCACGTCCTCGCCCTGCCTGCGCACGTGCGCGCCGGCGCGGATGCCGGCGGGCACCTGCACGCGGCCGTCCTGCTCGACCGCGTCCTCGCGGATGACGATGGTGTCGGCGCCGGACGGAAGCGGCGCGCCGGTGGTGATGCGCACGCACTGCCCGGGGCCGACGGACAGGCCAAGGTCCGGCCCGGCGAACTGCTCGCCGGCAAGCTCCAGCGTCGCCGGCCCGGCGGCGGACAGGTCGGCGTGGCGCACGGCGAAACCGTCCATCGCGCTGTTGTCGAAGGCCGGCAGGGCGATCGGCGCGACCACGTCGGCGGCCAGGACGCGGCCGTCGGCACGACGGGTCGGCACCTGTTCGGCCGCGCGACCGCGCCCGGCCGCGGCGGCGCGCAACAGCTCCAGTGCCTGTTCGACGGGGATGCGGCTGGGGAATGCGTCGGTCATCGCGGCTCCCGGGGATGGATTGGGATGCGCCTCAGCGCGGTGGCAGGACGATGCGCGCCGCGGCCAGGTCTTCGGGCGTGTTGAGGTTGCCGAAGCGTACGCCGGCAAAGGCCACCCGGGCCATGCGCAGTCGCGCCTGCATGCGCCTCGGCGCCAGTTCGCCGGCGGCCAGCGACACGGGCAGGACCGCGCGCAGCGCCTCGACGCGGTACAGCGCCACCAGCGGCTGCAGGCCATCTGCATCCTCGGCCACCGCGCCGTCGGCATCGCGGCAGGAAACCAGGGTGCGCACCAGGCAGTCGTTGGTGTCGAAGATGTCCACCGGCAGGGTCAGCAACCAGGGCGTGCGGCAGGCCGCGGCCAGGGCCTCGATCCCGGCCAGCGGTCCGCTGTCCGGCGGCAGGCGGTCGGGAACGGCCTCGAGCCCCGCGGATGCATAGCGCGGCAGCTCGCGGTTGGCGCTGGCCAGCACGGCGCCCACTTCGTCCGGGAAACGCCGCGCCAGCCTCAGCACCTGCGGCTGGCCGTCGCGCTCGATCCAGGCCTTGTCGATCCCGCCGAGCCGGCTGCCGCGACCACCGGCCAGCAGGCCCAGGGTGATATCCGCGGCGGCGGGCACGTGGCTCACTTGCGCTTGACGTGCCGCATCAGCCGGCGCTTGCGCTGCACCTGGCGCTCGGTCAGTTCGTTCTTCTTGCCTTCGTACGGGTTGGCGCCCTCGCGGAACAGCATCCGCACCGGGGTGCCCACCAGCTTGAAGCGCTTGCGGAAGAAGTTCTCCAGGTAGCGCTTGTACGAATCCGGCAGCACCTTCAGGCGGGTGCCGTGGACCACGAAGGTCGGCGGGTTCTCGCCGCCCGGGTGCACGTAGCGCAGCTTGGACACATGGCCGCGGATGCTCGGCGGCGGATTGGTCTCGGCCGCGATCTCCAGCGCCTTGTTGACCTCGCTGGTGCTGAAGGTCCGGGTCGCCGAGGCGTGCGCGCGGTGGATGGCGCGGAACAGCTCGCGCAGGCCCGAGCCGTGCCTGGCGGAGATGCGCACCGCCTCGGCCCAGGGCACGAAGGACAGCTTGCGCTCCAGCAGCGCCTCGGCCTGCTCGCGCTGGTAGGCGGTCAGGCCATCCCACTTGTTGACCGCGATCACCAGGGCGCGACCGGCGTCGAGCACGGCGCCGAGCACGGTGGCGTCCTGGTCGGTCACGCCCTCGGTGGCGTCGAGCATCAGCACCGCGACCTGGCAGCGCTCGATCGCCTGCAGGGTCTTGACCACGCTGAACTTCTCGACCGCTTCCTCGACCTTGCCCTTGCGGCGGATGCCGGCGGTGTCGATCAGCCGGTACAGGCGGCCGTCGCGCTCCAGGGCCACCGCGATCGAATCGCGGGTGGTGCCGGGGACCTCGGAGGCGGTCATCCGCTCCTCGCCCAGCAGGCGGGTCACCAGGGTCGACTTGCCCACGTTGGGGCGGCCGACGAAGGCGATGCGCAGGCGGTCGGGATCGTTGTCCAGCTCCTCGGCGCTGCCCTCCTCGGGCAGGCGCTCGAGGACCTCGGCGTGGAGGTCGTCCAGGCCCTGGCGATGGGCGGCGGACACGGCCAGCATGTCGGCGAAGCCGTAGCGCGCGAATTCCCCGCGCACGGCCTCCTCGAAGGTGCCGTCGATCTTGTTGACCACCAGCAGGGTCGGCCGCGCCAGCTTGCGCAGCCAGGCCAGGATCTCGTCGTCCAGGGCGGAGGTGCCCTCGCGGCCGTCGACCACGAACAGGATCAGGTCGGCCTCGGCCGCGGCGGCGCGCGCCTGGCGCGCGGTGGCACCGGCCAGGCCTTCCTCGTCGCCGGCGATGCCGCCGGTGTCGACCAGCAGGAACGGGCGGTCGGGATCGAGCCGGCACACGCCATAGTGCCGGTCGCGGGTGACGCCCGGCTCGTCATGGACCAGGGCGTCACGGCTGCGCGTCAGCGCATTGAAAAGGGTGGACTTGCCGACATTCGGCCGTCCGACCAGGGCAACCAGCGGTAGCATTGCGAAGTTCCTGCCGGCTTGCGCCGGGTCATCAGTCCAGGCGGAAGGCGGTCAGGCCGCCTTTGACGTCCTGCACCAGCAGCAGGCCATCGGCCTCCACCGGCGCGGCCTTGATCGCCTTCTTGCGGCCGACCTTCGCACGACCGGCCATCTCGCCGTTGTCCAGGCGCAACCAGTGGACGTAACCGGCATAGTCGCCGACCACGGCATAGTCGCCATGCACGGCCGGGCCGGTCAGCGAACGGCGGGCCAGCACCGGCTGCGACCACAGGGCCACGCCGCTGGCCTTGTCCAGCGCGTAGACGCTGCCGGCGGCGGTGGAGACCACGAAAGCCGAAGGCGCGACGCCGATGGCGCCGGCGCCGCCGTGGTCGCTCTGCCACATCGGGCGGCCGCTCGGGCCGTCGATGGCCAGGGTGCGGCTCTTGAAGCTGTTGGCGACCAGGGTCACCCCGTCGATCACGACCGCGCCGTCCACGTCGGCCATGCGCTCCAGTTCGGTACGCCCCTCGGGCAGGCCCACGACCTGTTCCCACAGCAGGCGGCCGTCCTGGATGGACAGCGCGACCAGCGTGCCGTCGTCGTTGCCGGCGAACAGCAGGCCGGGGCCGGCGGTCAGCGGGGCATTGCCGCGCACGGTCAGGCTGGGCAGTTCGCGCTCGGCATACCAGCGCTGCTCGCCGCTGCCGGCATCGAAGGCGCTGATGCGGCCGTCGTTGCCGCGCACGAACACCAGCCCCTGGGACACGGTGGGGCTGGCGATGATCTCGCTGCGCACGCGGGCACGCCAGCGCTCGCTGCCGTCGGCGGCGTCCAGCGCCAGCACCGTCCCGTCCAGGCCACCGACCACGACCAGGCCGCCACCGACGCCCGGACCGCCGGTCAGGCGCAGCCCTTCGTCCTTGTCGGCCTTGAACTCCCACACGCGCTTGCCGGTCTGCAGGTCCAGCGCCAGCACGCGGCCTTCGGCCGCCGCGGCGTAGACGCGGCCATCGGCCACCGCCGGGCCCTGGCGGGCGCCGATGCGCCGCTCGCCGTCGCCCAGGTCGACCGACCACGCCTTGCGCGGACGCACGGTGGGCTCGAACTTCACCAGCTCGGCCGGTTCTGCGGCCTTCTTGGCCTCGGCATTCTTGCCGGCGAACCAGCCCTTCATGGTGCTGCAGCCCGCCAGCAGCGAAACCAGGACGGCAACCGCCGCCATGCGCTTGATCATGTCGGTGCGCTCCATGTCAGATCGAGCCTGCCGGCTCCGGCAGGTCACCACCGGCTTCCTGCAGCTTCAGTTCCACGCGCCGGCGCGCCGGGGCCTGCACGTCCAGCGCGGCCAGCGCGCGGTCGTACTCGGCACGCGCCTGCTCCTGCTTGCCGGTCGCCATGAAGGCGTCGCCACGCAGCTCCAGCGCCGCGGTGTCGGACTGGCCGTCCAGCAGGTCGATGGCCTCCTGCGCCTTGCCGGTCGCGACCAGCAGCTGCGCCAGGCGCTGCTGGACCACGGGCTCGAGCGCCGGATCGGCCTTGATCCCGCGCAGGGTGGCGATGGCGTCCTCGGGCTTGCCGGCCTCGACCTGGGCCTTGGCCACGTGCAGCGCGCCAAGTGTGGCGTACACGCCTTCCTGCCCGGACAGCGCGGCACCAGGGTCTTCCGCACCGGCTTCAAGCCTGGCGATCGCGGTGGCGTAGGCCGCGTGCGCGGCCTGCTGCCGGCCGTGGCGGTGCTCCTGCCACTTCTGCATGCCGTAGATGGCGCCCACGCCAAGGGCCAGGCCAGCGATGATGCCGGGCAGGTTCCTGCGCAGCCATGCGCGTACGCGTTCGCCCTGTTCGTGCTCGTCCAGAAGGTCGTCGAGTGCCATGCAGTGTCCTGCCCGGCGCAGTGCGCGCCGGGGTATGTTCTTGTTCTTGTTGAGGGGGCCGTGGCCCGCTCCTAGTGCGCGGGCTTGACGGAGCCGTCAGAGGATACCGCAAAGCGGGCCACGTTCGCCCTCCTGAAGGGCGACAGGTCCACGATACTGCCGGCCTGCTGAACGCGTACCGCAGCCGCATTGCCAAGCACCACGGCCGCGACCTCGCCCGGCGCGAAGCTCCGGGACTCGCCCTGGCGCATCAGGCGCTGCTCCAGCACCTGGCCGTCGCGACCGGTCACTTCCATCCAGCTGTCGCCCTCGAAGCTCAGCTCCAGCGGCGGCGTCGCCGGCGCCTGCTGCTGGCGCACCGCGGGCGCCAGCGAGGCCACGTAGGGGCCGGCTTCCGGCGCCTGCGGCTGGCTGGTCCGCGGCGGAGCCGCCGGTGCCGGCACCTGGTCGGGCGCAGGCATCGCATCGGCGATCTCCGCCGGCGGCACCACGTCCAGCGACGCGGTGGCCGGCGGCATCCCGGTGAAGTGCGAGCGCGTGGCCAGCCATACCGGTACCGCGATGGCGGCGGTGATCACCGCGTACACCGCGCGACGCCCGATGCTCTCCATGACCCGCTGCAGGCGCGGCGTATGCGCATGGCTGACCAGCTCCACCGGTGCGGGCGCGGCCACCTGCTCCTGCAGCAGCGGCTCGAGGTCCACGCCGAGCAGTCGCGCATAGCTTCGCAGCTGGCCGCGGACGAACACCGGCGCACCGATGACGTCCCACCGCCCCTGCTCGAGCGCTTCGACCACGTGGATCGGCATGCGCAGGCGCGAAGCGGCTTCGCGCAGCTCAAGCCCTTCTGCCTCGCGTGCCTCGCGAAGCAGTTCTCCGCAACCCCGAGCGTCTCCCCTGACGTTCGCGTTGTCCTGGATCACTGTGGATCTTCCCCGGTTTTGTCAGATACGGCTTCCGGGAACTCCGCCCGTAGCCGCTGTTGATACCGGCTGGCGGCCACCCTGTCGCCAAGCCCCTGTTCAATCCTGATCGCGAGTTGTAGCACGGATGCATCGGCGGGCGCAGCCGCCAGCCGACGCTGGGCGAACGCCCGCGCCTGCATCAGCCGCCCCTGTTCGTACGACAGGGCGGCCAGGTCCTGCAGCGCGCCCGGATGCACCGGATCCAGCTCCAGCGCCTTGCGCAGGTCCTGCTCGGCGCGCTCGAACTGCCCACTGCGCAGGGCGCAGCGGCCGGCATTGGCCAGGGCCGAGGCGCGCGGGCCGGCTGCCGGCGCCGCCATCGCGCGGTCCAGCCAGACCAGCGATTCGGCCGGATAGCCGTTGGCGCACAGCCAGGCGCCGTAGTTGTTGAGTACGTCGCCATCCTGGGGAGCCAGGTCGGTGGCGCGGCGGTAGTGGGCGCCGGCCGCCTCCTGGTTGCCGCGGGCCGACTCGATGGCCCCGAGCAGGGTGTAGGCGTCGACCGCCCCCGGGTCCAGGCGCAGCACCTTGCGCACCAGCTTTTCGGCCTCGGCCAGGTCGCCCGAGGTCAGGCGCTGGGTCGCCAGGCCGATCATCTCGCGCGCCTCGACGCGGCGCTTGGTCGCCTGTCCGTCCTCGAGCTGGTAGACCGGCGCAACGCGCTCGGTGCCGCGGATCTTCGGGGATTTGACCGTCGCCGGCCGGGCGCAGCCTGCCAGCAGCAGGGCGCCGAGCAGAAGGAGCAGGACCCGCTCAGGCCGCCGCATTGCCCCCGGCCTGCCGCGACTGCCCTTCCCGCTCGAGGCTGCGCCGGAACTCGGCCTGGCGCCGGGTCCGGTCCATGACCTGACCCTTGAGCTGGCCGCAGGCAGCGTCGATGTCGTCGCCACGGGTGCGGCGAACCATGGTCAGCACCTGCGAATCGAGCAGGATCTTCTGGAAGGCGCGGATGGTCGCCTCGTCCGACCGCTCGTAGCGGGTGCCCGGGAAGGGATTGAACGGGATCAGGTTGACCTTGCCCGAATCGCGCGCCTGCACCGCGTTGTCGAACTGGCGCATCAGCTTCGCCAGCTGGCGGGCATGCTCGGGCTGGTCGTTGATGCCCTTCATCAGGGTGTATTCGAAGGTCACCGATTCGCGGCGGCGGTTGGCGCGCAGGTAGCGCGCGCACGAGGCCATCAGCTCGGCGATCGGATACTTCCTGTTGAGCGGGACCAGGGTCTCGCGGAGCTCGTCGTTGGGCGCGTGCAGGGACACGGCCAGCGACACGTCGCTCTCGACCGACAGGCGGTCGATCATCGGCACCAGGCCGGAGGTCGACAGGGTCACGCGCTTGTTGGCCAGGCCGTAGCCCAGGTCGTCGCGCATCACGCTCATGGCGCGCACGACGTTGTCGAAATTCATCAGCGGCTCGCCCATGCCCATCATCACCACGTTGGTGAGGCGGCGCTGCTGGTGCGGCACGTTGCCCAGGTGGCGGGCGGCGACCCAGACCTGGCCGATGATCTCGGCGGTGGTCAGGTTGCGGTTGAAGCCCTGGGTGGCGGTGGAGCAGAAGGTGCAGTTGAGGCCGCAGCCGACCTGCGAGGACACGCACAGGGTCCCGCGCCCCTTGTCGGGGATGTACACGGTCTCGATGGCATTCTTGCCATCGGCCCCCATCGCCAGCAGCCACTTGTGGGTGCCGTCGGCGGAGGGCTTGTCGAACACGACGTTGGGGACGACGACCTCGGCATGCGCGTGCAGCTTGGCGCGCAGCGCCTTGCCGAGGTCGGTCATCTGGTCGAAGTCGGTGACGTAGCGGTGGTGGATCCACTTCATCACCTGGTGGGCACGGAACTTCTGTTCGCCGAGAACCTCGACGAAGAAGCGCTCCAGCCCGCCACGGTCCAGTTCGAGCAGGTTCTGGCGCGCGGCCACGGGCGCGGCGACGGTGTCGCCGGTGGTGGCCACGCTGGGAATCGGCTGCAGACCGGACACGTGCTCCTACCTTGCGCTCAGCGCGAAACCACTTCGGTGGCGGCGAAGAAGTAGGCCACCTCGATGGCCGCGTTCTCGACCGAGTCCGAGCCGTGGGCGGCGTTGGCGTCGATCGACTCGGCGAAGTCGGCGCGGATGGTGCCCGGCGCGGCTTCCTTCGGGTTGGTGGCGCCCAGCAGCTCGCGGTGCTTGAGCACGGCGTTCTCGCCTTCCAGGACCTGGATCATCACCGGGCCGGAGATCATGAACTCGACCAGCGCGTTGAAGAACGGACGCTCGCGGTGCACGGCGTAGAAGCCCTCGGCCTCGCGGCGCGACAGCTGCTTGTACTTGGCCGCAACGACCTTCAGGCCGGCCTTCTCGAAACGGGTGTAGATCTCGCCGATCACGTTCTTGGCGACGGCATCGGGCTTGATGATCGAAAGGGTGCGCTCCAGCGCCATTGGTTTCTTCTTCTTTGCTTGAGGGACGGGATCCGGCCCGCGGGCCGGGGCCTGAAGGAAAAACCCGCGACGGGGCGCGGGCTTAGCTTGGGTAGCGGTAACGAATTCTAGCATCCGCGGCCGGGCTTTGCAGGGGCCGCGATGCTGCGCCGCAAAATGACCCGCCGGCCGGCCGGTCCTAGGATAAAACAATCGTTTGATTCAGGCCCGGCAAAGATGGGCAAGCCCGCACATTTCTCCACCAAGGAACGGATCCTCGCCGCGGCGGAGGAACTGTTCGCCCAGCACGGGTTCGCCGGGACGTCGCTGCGCCAGGTCACCAGCCAGGCCGCGGTCAACATCGCCGCGGTGAACTACCACTTCGGCTCCAAGGAGAACCTCATCAACGAGGTCTTCCGTCGGCGAATGGACGTGATGACGGCCGACCGCCTGCAGCAGCTGGAGGCCGCCCTGCGCGACCACCCCGGGCAGCTGGCGCCGATCCTGGCCGCCTTCATCGATCCTGCCCTGGCCCTGGCGCAGGATCGCAACGGCGGCGCCGCCTTCGTGCGGCTGATCGCCCGCGCCTACGCCGAGCACAACGAGAGCCTGCGCCGCTTCCTGTCGGACCACTACGGCCACGTGCTGCGGGAGTTCGGCAAGGCGCTGTCCGGCCTGCTGCCAGGGCTGGACAAGGAAACCCTGTACTGGCGCCTGGACTTCCTGGCCGGCTCCCTGACCTATGCGATGTCCGATTTCGGCCTGATCAAGCGCCCGGCCAGCGCCAGCGAGGCCGCCCATCGCAGCCGGGCCGCCCGGGAACTCATCCGCTTTGCCGCCGCAGGATTGCAGGCGGAAACCAAGTAATCATTCATTTATCAAGAGGTTGCAAGATATGTCCAAGAAACTGCTTGTACGCCGCGCCGCGGTGCTTGGTGCCGGCGTCATGGGTGCGCAGATCGCCGCCCACCTCACCAATGCCGGCGTGGACACCGTGCTGTTCGACCTGCCCGCCAAGGAGGGCCCGGCCGACGGCATCGTCCTGAAGGCCATCGGCAACCTCGCCAAGCTCAGCCCCGCCCCGCTGGCCAGCAAGTCGCTGGCGGCCGCCATCACCCCGGCCAACTACGACACCGGCCTGGAGCAGCTGCGCGACTGCGACCTGATCATCGAGGCCATCGCCGAGCGGATGGACTGGAAGCAGGACCTGTACAAGAAGATCGCGCCGTTCGTGAACGACACCGCGGTGCTGGCCTCCAACACCTCGGGCCTGGGCATCAACGCCCTGGCCGCGGTGCTGCCGGAGCAGCTGCGCCACCGCTTCTGCGGCGTGCACTTCTTCAACCCGCCGCGCTACATGCACCTGGCCGAGCTGATCCCGGCCGACACCACCGACAAGTCGGTGCTGGAGGGCCTTGAGACCTTCCTGACCACCAACCTCGGCAAGGGCGTGGTCTACGCCAAGGACACCCCGAACTTCATCGGCAACCGGATCGGCGTGTTCTCGATCCTGTCGGTGATCCACCACACCCGCCAGTTCGGCCTGGGCTTCGACGAGGTCGACGCCATCACCGGCCCGCTGGTCGGCCGTCCGAAGTCGGCCACCTACCGCACCTCCGACGTGGTGGGCCTGGACACCATGGCCCACGTCATCAAGACCATGGCCGACACCCTGCCGCAGGATCCGTGGCACAAGTACTTCCAGTCGCCCGACTGGCTGCAGGCGCTGATCGCCAAGGGCGCCCTGGGCCAGAAGGCCGGCGCCGGCATCTTCCGCAAGGTCGGCAAGGACATCGTGGTCCTGGACCTGGAGAAGCAGGACTACCGCCCGGCCGACCGCAAGGCCGCCGACGAGGTCGTCGAGATCCTCAAGACCAGGAATCCGGCCGAGAAGTTCGCGAAGCTGCGCGGGAGCCAGCACCCGCAGGCGCAGTTCCTGTGGGCCGCGTTCCGCGACCTGTTCCACTACAGCGCCTACCACCTGGCCGACATCGCCGACACCGCGCGCGACGTCGATCTGGCCATCCGCTGGGGCTACGGCTGGTCGCTGGGCCCGTTCGAGACCTGGCAGGCCGCCGGCTGGAAGCAGGTGGCGCAGTGGATCGCCGACGACATCGCCGCGGGCAAGGCCATGAGCGACGCCCCGCTGCCGGCGTGGGTGCTGGACGGCCGTGAAGGCGTGCACGCCGCCGAGGGCAGCTACAGCCCGGCCAGCAACACCGTCGTGCCGCGCTCGTCGCTGCCTGTCTACACGCGCCAGCGCTTCCCCGATCCGCTGCTGGGCGAGAAGTTCGACCAGGGCACCACGGTCTACGAGAACGACGGCGTGCGCATGTGGCACGACGGCGACGGCATCGCCGTGGTCTCGTTCAAGACCAAGATGAACACCGTCTCCGACCACGTGCTCAACGGCCTGCAGGAAGCGATCTCGATCGCCGAGCGCGATTTCCAGGGCCTGGTGATCTGGCAGCAGAAGGAGCCCTTCTCCGCCGGCGCCGACCTGGCCGGCGCGCTGGGCCTGCTGCAGGCCGGCAAGGTCGACGAGTTCGACGCCTTGGTCGCCAACTTCCAGCGCACCAGCCAGCGCATCAAGTACGCGCTGGTCCCGGTGGTCGCGGCCGTGCGCGGCCTGGCCCTGGGTGGCGGCTGCGAGTTCCAGATGCACAGCGCCCGCACCGTGGCCCACCTGGAGAGCTACATCGGCCTGGTCGAGGCCGGCGTGGGCCTGCTGCCAGCCGGCGGCGGCCTGAAGGAGCTGGCGGTGCGCGCCTCGCGCGCGGCCGGTCCGGGCGGCGACGTGTTCGCCGAGCTGAAGAAGACCTTCGAGACCGTGGCCATGGCCAAGGTGTCGACCTCGGCCTTCGAGGCCAAGGAGCTGGGCCTGCTGCGCCCGACCGACCGCATCGTGTTCAACGCCTACGAGCTGCTGCACGTGGCCAAGGCCGAGGCGCGCAACCTGGCCGAGGGCGGCTACCGTCCGCCGCTGCCGGAGCGCCGCATCCAGGTCGCCGGCGACGTCGGCATCGCCACCTTCCGCATGCTGCTGGTCAACATGCTGGAAGGCCGCTTCATCAGCCCGTACGACGACGAGATCGCGACCCGCATCGCGACCGTGGTCAGCGGCGGCGAAGTCGACCGCGGCAGCCTGGTCGACGAGGAGTGGCTGCTGCGCCTGGAGCGCAAGCACTTCGTCGAACTGGCGCAGCAGGAAAAGACCCAGGCCCGCATCGGCCACATGCTGAAGACCGGCAAGCCGCTCAGGAACTGAGATTCGTGATTCGGGATGGGGGATTCGCAAGAGCGCATCCCCTCCCAGGAAACCATTGATGCCGGCGTGAAGGATTCGACCGTGATGCGCTTTCGCGAATCACGAATCACGAATCACGAATCCCGGCTTTCGGAGAAAGCCATGACCAAGCAGATCCAGGACGCCTACATCGTCGCCGCCACCCGCACCCCGGTGGGCAAGGCGCCCAAGGGCGTTTTCCGCAACACCCGTCCCGATGAAATGCTGGCCCACGTGCTCAAGGCCGTGGTCGCCCAGGCCCCGGGCATCGACACCAGCCGCATCGACGACGCCATCATCGGCTGCGCCATGCCGGAGGGCGAGCAGGGCATGAACGTGGCCCGCATTGGCCTGCTGCTGGCCGGCCTGCCGAACACCATCGCCGCCCAGACCATCAACCGCTTCTGCTCATCCGGCCTGCAGGCCGTGGCCCTGGCCGCCGACCAGATCCGCCTGGGCAACGCCGACCTGATGCTGGCTGGCGGCACCGAGTCGATGTCGATGGTGCCGATGATGGGCAACAAGGTCGCCCTGAGCCCGCAGGTGTTCGCCCGCGACGAGAACGTGGCCATCGCCTACGGCATGGGCATCACCGCCGAGAAGGTCGCCGAGGAGTGGAAGATCTCGCGCGAGGACCAGGACGCCTTCGCCCTCGCCTCGCACCAGAAGGCGCTGGCCGCCATCGCCGCCGGCGAATTCCGCGACGAGATCTCGCCGTACGAGGTCGTCTCGCACCTGCCCGACCTGGCCGGCAACACCATCCAGCTGAAGAAGCGCCTGGTCGACACCGACGAAGGCCCGCGTCCGGACACCTCGATCGAGGGCCTGGGCAAGCTGCGGCCGGTGTTCCGCAACGGCCAGTTCGGCGGCAGCGTCACCGCCGGCAACTCCTCGCAGATGAGCGACGGCGCCGGTGCCGTGCTGCTGGCCTCGGAGAAGGCGATCAAGGAATACGGCCTGACTCCCCTCGCCCGCTTCGTCAGCTTCTCGGTCGCCGGCGTGCGCCCGGAAGTGATGGGCATCGGCCCGATCGCCGCGATCCCGAAGGCGCTCAAGCAGGCGGGCCTGACCCAGGACCAGCTGGACTGGATCGAGCTCAACGAGGCCTTCGCCGCGCAGTCGCTGGCGGTGATCCGCGACTGCGGCCTGGATGCGTCCAAGGTCAACCCGCTGGGCGGCGCGATCGCCCTGGGCCACCCGCTGGGCGCCACCGGCGCCATCCGTACCGCCACCCTGGTGCACGGCCTGCGCCGCCGCCAGCAGAAGTACGGCATGGTCACCATGTGCATCGGCACCGGCATGGGCGCGGCGGGCATTTTCGAAGCCCTCTGAGGCTTCCCCGTCGCGGAAAGGAAAACGGCGCCCGAGGGCGCCGTTTTCGTTGTTGCCTTCGCGACGCGCCCCAGTCAGGCGCGGGCTTCAGCCAGCGCGTCGAGCATGACCTGGCGCGCGGCCTTGCCGTGCTTCTCGTGCTCCAGGGCGAAGTGCACCGTCGCCTCGATCAGCCCGATATGGGCCCCACAGTCGAAACGGCGTCCCTCGAAGTGGTACGCATCGATGTGGCCGCCATCCTTGATGTAGGAGGCGATCGCGTCGGTCAGCTGGATCTCGCCGCCGGCGCCGCGCTCGGTGCTTTCCAGCGCCTTGAAGATGCCGCCCGGCAGGATGTAGCGGCCGACCACGGCCAGGTCGCTGGGGGCATCCTCCGGCTTCGGCTTCTCCACCATGGCCTCGATGCGGCCGCTGCGGCCTTCGAAGTCACGGGTGGCGACGATGCCGTAGCTGGAGGTCTTCTCGTGCGGCACCTTCTCGACGGCGATGACGCCACCGCCGGTCTGCTCGGCCAGGTCGGCCATCTGCTTGAGGGCGCCGTCGCCGCGGTTCCACATCAGGTCGTCGGGGAGCAGCACCGCGAACGGCTCGTCGCCGACCACGTCCCTGGCGCAAAGTACCGCGTGGCCAAGGCCCAGTGCTTCGTGCTGGGTGACGAACACCACCTGCACGTGCGGTGGCAACGGTGCCCTGATCTGCTCCAGCTGTTCGAGCTTGCCCGCCTTGCGGAGCTTGTGCTCGAGTTCGTAGTGCTGGTCGAAGTAGTCGGCGATCGAATGCTTGTAGCGGTTGGTGACGAACACCAGGGTGTCGCACCCGGCTTCGATCGCTTCGTCTACCGCGTACTGGATCAGCGGCCGATCGATGATCGGCAGCATTTCCTTGGGAACGGTCTTGGTTGCGGGGAGGAATCGGGTGCCGAGGCCGGCAACCGGAAAGACGGCCTTTCGTATCCTTTTCGTCATCGTGTCCTTACTGCCTCGCGCGGGGGGAATGGAACAACCGTGGCGGTGTTCTCCTGCGGCGCGACAGGCCGGGGCGCGAACTCGGGAACCAGCATCTGCAGGGCCTGCCGCAGCGCGTTTTCATCATAGCGCGAGACGGCGGCACGCATGTGATCGACCTCCTGGAACAGCAGGTCGACCGGGCAGTTCCGGGCTCCCGCCTCGAGGATCTTCGGGTGCGAGGTGGGACGGTAATGCTCGTCGGAATAGAACAGGGTCTCGTGCAGCTTCTCGCCCGGGCGCAGACCCGTGTAGACGATGTCGACGTCCCGGCCCGGCTGCTTGCCGGCCAGCCGGATCATCTGCTCGGCGAGCAGCCGGATCGGTACCGGATCGCCCATGTCCAGGGTGTAGATGGCCGCATGCGAACCGGAGGCGGCCGCCTGCATGATCAGCTGGCAGGCCTCGGGGATGGTCATGAAGTAGCGGGTGACCTCCGGATCGGTCACGGTCACCGGGCCGCCGCGGCGGATCTGCTCGCGGAACAGCGGCACCACGCTGCCGGCCGAATCCAGCACGTTGCCAAACCGTACGGTCACGTAGCGCGTGCCCTCGACCCGCTCGTCCAGCGACTGGGCGATCATCTCGGCGATGCGCTTGGACGCGCCCAGCACGTTGGCCGGATCGACCGCCTTGTCGGTGGAGATCAGCACGAAGGTGCCCACCTTGTACTCGCGGCACAGCTCGGCGACGGTATGGGTGGCGAGCACGTTGTTGCGCACCGCTTCCCGCAGCTGCGACTCCAGCAGCGGGACCTGCTTGTACGCGGCGGCATGGAACACGGCATCCGGGGTGGCGCGGGCCAGGGCATGGCGGGTCACCGCCGGATCGCCGCAGTCGCCCAGCACGGCCTCGACCTCGACCTCCGGGAACGCACGCTGCAGCTCGCCATGGATGGTCAGCAACGCCAGTTCGGAGATTTCCAGCAGCACGATCTTGCGGGCACCGTGGCGGGCGCACTGTCGGCACAGCTCCGAACCGATCGAACCGCCGGCGCCCGTTACCATCACGGTACGGCCGTCGAGCCAGCCGCGGATCATGGCCCAGTCCGGCGTGACTGGCTTGCGGTTGAGCAGGTCCTCGATCGCCACTTCCTTCAGCTCGCCAGGCATCGCCTTGCCCTCGAGCACGTCGGTCAGGCGCGGCACCGTGCGGAACGGCAGGCCGCTGTGTTCGCAGATCCCCAGGACCCGCTGCATGCCGGCCGCGTCGAGCGACGGGATAGCGATCACCAGCATCCCCGCCGCCACTTCCTTGGCCACCATGGCGGCTTCGTCGAGGCGCCCCAGCACGGGCATGCCGTGCAGGTACGACCCCTGCAGGTGGGGAGCGTCGTCGAGGAAACCGACCGGCTGGTAGGCGCCGGAACGGCGAAGGTCGCGCACCAGGGCTTCGGCCGCCTGGCCGGCGCCGAGGATCAGTACCCGTTGCTGGGTCGCGGTGCTGCGCGAGAGGTGGTAATCCTTCCAGACCCGGTAGAGCAGCCGGGGCATGCCGAGCATCACCGCCAGGGCGATCGGATAGAGCACCAGGACCGCGCGGGGGAGGTTTTCAAGGCGGTTGTAGACGGTCAGGCACAGGGTGATCGCCACGACGCCGAAGCCGGCCGCCTTGATGATGTTCCAGATATCGGGGACGCTGGCAAAGCGCCATACGCCCCGGTACAGTCCGACCCGCCAGAACACCAGCCCCTGTGCGGCAAGCACGATGCCGAGGGTCGGGGTGAGCTGGGTCCAGTCGTATACCTCGGAACGGGCCGCATACCGCAGCGCGTGCAGGGCCTGCCAGCAGAGCGCGGCCATGAACAGGTCATGGAAGACAATCGCGGCGCGCGGGAGGGATAGGGGCAACGAAGAGCGGGCGTTCATCGGGTACGACGGTCCTGTCGGGATCTACTGGTTGCGCCTCCCCTGGAGCAGCCAGAGCCCCGTCGCCAGCACCAGCCAGGTACAAACGACAGCGACCGAACAAACCGTTCCAGACGCGCTGGCAACATACGCGACACAACCTGCCAGCAGACTGAACAGGGCATACGCGTTGGTTACGATCCAGTGACGGCCGACACGTTTCGCCCAACGTTGGTACAGGTGCGATACATGTGGCAGCCACCAGCGCTCGCGGCGCAGGATCCGCCCACCCAGAGTCAAAGACGCGTCCACCAGAAAGGCCGACAGCGGCAGTACCAGCAGCGCCGCGCTTCCACGATGTCCCTCAGCGTCAAGCCCGGAGGCCGTCCATGCCCCGACCGCGGCCAGCACATAGCCAATGGTACCCGATCCGACATCCCCCAGGAAAATCCGCGCGCGCGGGTAGTTGAACGGGAGGAAGCCGCAGCACGCGGCGAACGCGCCCCAGGCGACCGTATCGACCGGCGACGGACCGAGCAGCGCGAAGCAGGCCAGCGCGATCATCGCCTGGGTGGTGGCGATGCCGTCGATCCCGTCCATGAAGTTCCAGACGTTCACCAGCACCGGAACCGCCGCGCAGGCCAGCAGCGCCCAGTACCAGCCAGCGTGGCTGGCGAACATGCCGGCTCCAAGCACCACGCCGGCCAGGCACTGGATCGCCAGGCGCGACCACGGCGACAGCGAGCGGTGGTCGTCGATCCAGCCGATCCCGGCCACCATCAGCAGGCCGGTGGCGAACGCGGCCCCCAGCGCGACCGGGACCACGCCGGCGACGATGCCGGCGATGCATCCGGCGAGCAGTGCGATCGCGATGCCCAGGCCGCCGCCACGCGGCGTCGGGATGGAATGGCTGCGGCGCTCGCCGGGCAGGTCGAGCAGGCGGCCACGCGCGTACCGCAGCGCAAGCCAGGTGCCGAGCGCCGCGACGAACACCAGCGGCACGCTGGCCCACACGCCCATGGACACGCTCACACCACTGCGTAATTCAGCAGTGGCTTCACCGTCCCCCACTCCTTGCAGCTGGGGCACTGCCAATGGTGCGTGCGCGCGCCGAAACCGCAGCGGGTGCAGCGGTAGCTGGGATTGCGCACCAGCAGCTGGTCGGTGATGTGCTTGAGGTCGTGCAGGGTCGCGGTGCTGTCGGCGCCGACCGCCAGGGTCAGGTCGATCAGTGCGGCCTCGCCACGTACCGAAGGACGGTCCTTGAGCTGGCGCCCGAGGTAGTCGCGCGCCGACTGCGCGCCCTCCTGCTGCTCGATCAGGCGGGTCAGCGCCAGCACCGGGGCGATGCCACGGTAGTGCTCGCTCATCTCGGCCAGGAACGCACGGGCGCCGGCGGCATCGCCCACCTGGGCATAGGCCGCCTGCAGGCCGGGCAGCAGCTCGGGCAGGTAGTCGGGATCGTGCCGCGCCGCGCGCTCGAAGGCGCGGATCGCGCCTTCGGGGTTGTTCGCGTCCGCTTCGATGCGGCCTTCAAGGATGCCGGCGCGTACGCAGGTGGCATCGGCCTGGTAGGCGCGCGCGATCGCCGCGCGGGCCGCGTCCAGGTCGCCATTGCCGCGGTGGCGCTCGGCCAGTTCGCATTCGAACTGCGCCACCAGCTTGCCCATCGGCTCGCCGGTGGCCTCCTCGTAGCGCATCGCGTTGTCGATCGCACGCTCCCAGTCGCGCTCGGCCTGGTAGATGCCGATCAGGTGCTTGAGCGCCTGCGGCGCGCGCTGGTCGATCCGCGCCAGGTCGGTGAACACGGTCTCGGCGCGGTCCAGCAGGCCGGACTTCATGTAGTCCTCGCCCAGCGCCAGCAGGGCCTGGACGCGCTGCGCGTCGGACAGGTCGGCGCGCTGGACCAGGCCCTGGTGCAGGCGGATGGCGCGATCCACCTCGCCGCGGCGGCGGAACAGGTGGCCCAGCGCCAGCTGGGTCTCGAAGGTTTCCTTGTCCAGTTCCGCGATGTGCAGGAACAGCTCGATCGCCTTGTCCGGCTGCTCGTTGAGCAGGTAGTTCAGGCCGCGGAAATAGGTGCCGGACAGGCGGCTGACCTGGGTGTCACCGTGGCGTTGCCCGCCCCTGCGGCCGACGACCCAGCCGCTGAGCGCGGCCAGCGGCAGGAACAGGAAGAACCAGAACCACTCGGAGATGAATTCCATTTGCTTAGTTGCCTTCCCGGAACGGTGCCGGTGTCTGGATGGCGTCGACGACGGTGGCGTCGGCCGCGCGGGTCCGCTCGAGCCGGCGCAGGCGCGCGTGGAGCGGCAGCACCGTGCTGGCGACGACCAGGCCGCCGCCGAGCAGCACGCCCGCGAGCAGCGAGGCGACGATGGCGATGCCTGAAGTGGTGACGATTTCGGCCACGCCGAAATCAAGATGGAGCCGCTGCGAATTGAGCGACCCCACTACCAGCCCGATCGCGAGGAATGCGAGCAGGACCAGCAGGCGGAGGATATTCATGTGCAGAGGCTCCGGCGCACGGATGCCCCAAGCTTAGCCGACCGGACGGTACCGGCGAAGGCTCAGGCGTCCTGCGCCTCGGTAGGCGCGGGCACGACGTCGCTGACCTTCTCGCGCAGCTCCTTGCCGGCCTTGAAGTGCGGCACGTGCTTGCCCGGAAGGGCCACGGACTCGCCGGTCTTCGGGTTGCGGCCGATGCGCGGCGGACGGTAATGCAACGAGAAGCTGCCGAACCCGCGGATCTCGATCCGCTCGCCCGACGCCAGCGAACCGGCCATCATTTCCAGCAGCGACTTGACGGCGAGGTCCACGTCCTCGGCCTTCAGGTGCGACTGGCGGCGTGCCAGGATCTCGATCAGTTCGGACTTGGTCATCTCGTACTAGGGAAGCGGGCCGATACGCCGCGGCGACCCGGGATCACCGGGTCGCCGCGGGGCCTAACACACTGGCGGGTATTACTCGGACTTGTTGCCCAGCTGCGCACGCAGCAGCGCGCCCAGGCTGGTGGTGCCGGCGGCAGCCTCGGCGGCGGCCTTGTTGTACTCGGCCAGGGCCTCGGCGGTCTCGGCTTCGTCCTTGGCCTTGATCGACAGCTGCAGGCTGCGGCCCTTGCGGTCCATGCCCACGAACTTGGCCTCGATCTTGTCGCCGACCTTCAGGTACTGGGTGGCGTCATCCACGCGCTCGTTGGCGATGTCGCGCGCGGCGACGTAGCCCTCGATGCCCTCGGCCAGCTCGATCACGGCGCCCTTGGCGTCGACCTCGCGGACCACGCCCTCGACCTTGGAGCCCTTCGGGTGCGCGGCCATGTACTGGCCGAACGGATCCTGCTCCATCTGCTTCAGGCCCAGCGAGATGCGCTCGCGCTCCGGGTCGACGGCCAGGACGACGGCGTCCAGGGTGTCGCCCTTCTTGAAGTTGCGCAGCACGTCCTCGCCGGTGGTGTTCCAGCTGATGTCGGACAGGTGGACCAGGCCGTCGATGCCGCCGTCCAGGCCGATGAAGATGCCGAAGTCGGTGATGGACTTGATCTGGCCGGTGACCTTGTCGCCCTTCTTGTGGATGGCGGCGAAGGTCTCCCACGGGTTCGCGGCGACCTGCTTCATGCCCAGCGAGATGCGGCGGCGCTCCTCGTCCACGTCCAGGACCATGACCTCGACCTCGTCACCGACCTGCACGACCTTGGACGGGTTGACGTTCTTGTTGGTCCAGTCCATCTCGGACACGTGCACCAGGCCCTCGACGCCCGGCTCGATCTCGACGAACGCGCCGTAGTCGGTGACGTTGGAGACCTTGCCGAACACGCGGCTGTTGGCCGGGTAGCGGCGGGCGATGTTGTCCCCCGGATCCTCGCCCAGCTGCTTCAGGCCCAGCGAGACGCGGGTGCGCTCGCGGGCGAACTTCAGCACGCGCACTTCCAGCTCGTCGCCGACGTTGACCACCTCGGACGGATGGCGCACACGCTTCCACGCCATGTCGGTGATGTGCAGCAGGCCGTCGATGCCGCCCAGGTCCACGAACGCGCCGTAGTCGGTCAGGTTCTTGACCACGCCCTTCAGCTTGGCGCCCTCGACCAGCTTCTCCATCAGCTGCTCGCGCTCCTCGCTGTGCTCGCTCTCGACCACCGCACGGCGGGAGACGACCACGTTGTTGCGCTTGCGGTCCAGCTTGATGAGCTTGAACTCGAGTTCCTTGCCTTCCAGGTAGGCCGGATCGCGCACCGGACGGACGTCGACCAGGGAGCCCGGCAGGAACGCGCGGACGTCCTTGATGTCGACGGTGAAACCACCCTTGACCTTGCCGCTGATGCGGCCGGTGATGGTCTCGTTCTTCTCCAGCGCCTCTTCCAGCTCGTCCCACACCATCGCGCGCTTGGCCTTCTCGCGCGACAGCACGGTCTCGCCGAAGCCGTTCTCGATCGAGTCGAGCGCGACCTTGACCTGGTCGCCCACGCCCACGTCGATCTCGCCGTCGTCGTTACGGAACTGCTCGATCGGCACGATGCCTTCGGACTTCAGTCCGGCGTTGATCACCACCACGTCGCCGCGGACGTCCACGACGGTACCGGTGACGATGGCGCCCGGCTTCAGCTTGGCCAGGTTGGCCTGGCTCTGTTCGAACAGCTCGGCAAAAGATTCGGTCATTAGTAAATACTCGGTTGAACACACGGACGGAGCCCATCGCTCGCGATGGCTGCCCCGTCCCCCTGTAGCAGGCCCGTGCCGGCGCCCTGTGTGGTTGGTTGATTGAACCCCGTCGCGTTCCCGCGACGGGACCTGGCGCAGGATGCGCCTTCCTGCCTTTCCGCGACGGCCCGGCGGTCGTCAGGCGTGCTTCGGCACCTGGGCCAGCACGCGCTCGACGACCTCGTCGATGCCAAGCCCGGTCGTATCGATGAGGACGGCGTCTTCGGCCGGCTTCAGCGGTGCGACCGTACGCTGGGCGTCGCGGGCATCACGGGCGAGGATCTCCCGCAGCAGACCGTCTAAGGTAACCGAAACCCCTTTTTCCTTCAACTGCTTATAGCGCCGCTGGGCGCGCTCATCGGCGCTGGCCGTCAGGAACACCTTGGCGGTGGCGTCCGGGAAGATCACGGTACCCATGTCGCGGCCGTCGGCGACCAGGCCCGGCGGCTGGCGGAAGGCCCGCTGGCGCTCCTTCAGGGCTTCGCGGACCTCGGGGATGGCGGCAATGGCCGAGGCCACCGCGCCGGCGGTCTCCAGGCGCAGCTCGGAGGTGGCGTCGGTGCCGTTGACCAGTACCCGCAGGCCCTCCGGCCCGTCCTGGAACTCGATCCGGGTATCAAAGGTGCAGCGCACCAGGGCCGACGGATCGGCCAGGTCCAGGTCGGCCCAGCTGGCCGCCACGCCCACCGCCCGGTAAAGTGCTCCCGAATCCAGGTAGTGCCAGCCCAGCCGGCCGGCCACGATGCGGCTTACCGTCCCCTTGCCCGCCCCGGAAGGACCGTCGATCGTCAGGACGGGAACTGGGTGGGACATGGGGGCTCCGAGGGCTGTGGGGACCCGGAATTGTAGCCCGCGACACCCCTCCGCGACCCTCCCCTGCGCAACTGCTTGAAAGGCTTCCGGAAACCCGGCTAGAATGGCGGGCTTCTTTTCATGCCTCGGCCGTCCGGCCCAGGCTTCCTATCCGTCGTCCTCCGAGGTGTGTCATGAAAGTCCTGTCCTCCCTGAAGTCGGCGAAGACCCGTCACCGCGACTGCAAGGTGGTCCGCCGCCGCGGCAAGGTCTTCGTGATCTGCAAGTCCAACCCGCGCTTCAAGGCCCGCCAGCGCTGAAGCCGGCAGGCGGCCGCCAGGCCGCAGGCTTGTACCGGGAGGCCGCAGCGATGCGGCCTTTCGCGTTTCCGGGCACCGCCGAACGCCCGCCTGCGCCGCAGGAGGCCACGTTCTGCTTACAATCGGCCCTGCACCGTCCGGCCGCCCTGGCCGGGTGGACTACTGTCTGGGGAGACACCACGATGAGGCACCGCTTCCAAGTCCTGTCCCTGCTCGCGCTGGCCGGCCTGTCGGCCGCTGCGCAGGCGGATACCCTGCTGATCGAGCGCGTCGACAAGCCGGCCGCCGAAGCGCCCGCCCGCGGCCTGAGCATGGCCGAGGTCGAGGCCCGCTTCGGCGCCCCGCAGGAGAAGCTGGATCCGCGCGGCGGCCAGAAGAAGCAGTGGCCGACCATCAACCGCTGGGTCTATCCGGAGTACGTCGTTTACTTCGAGAAGAACCGCGTCATCGACGTGGTCGCCCACAAGGCCTCGCCGAACGAGATCGGCCCGAAGCCGGCGATCCGCTGATCCGCCCCGCCGCCCCGCCCGCGCGGGGCGGCACGCTCCCGCCGGCACCTGTCTCTTATATAGATCCA
>NZ_PDWP01000035.1 GCF_010093235.1 Pseudoxanthomonas suwonensis
GCCCCGGCACCCCGTGCCGCCGCGCCTGCGCCGGCCCCGGCCAAGCCGCGCGCCCCGGGCCGGATGCAGAAGACCGCGGTGCGGTCCGGCCAGCAGGTGTACGCCGAGGGCTGCGACCTGACCGTGCTGCACACGGTCGGCGCCGGCGCCGAGGTCATCTCCGACGGATCGATCCACGTCTACGGCACCCTGCGCGGGCGCGCCCTGGCCGGCGCCCAGGGCAACACCGATGCGCGCATCTTCTGCCGCGAATTCCATGCCGAGCTGGTGGCCATTGCCGGCCACTACAAGGTACTGGACGATATCCCCGAAACCCTGCGCGGCAAGGCCGTGCAGGTATGGCTTGAAGACGGGCAGCTGAAGCTGGCTGCCCTCGACTGATCCGCGCCGGCCGGCGGCCGCCATGCCGCTGCCAGCGCCTCCCCTGCAAGCATCTCCAAGGAGATCTCCATTGGCTGAAATCATCGTAGTCACTTCCGGCAAGGGCGGCGTCGGCAAGACCACCTCCAGCGCCAGCATCGCCATCGGCCTGGCCCGGCGCGGCCACAAGACCGCCGTGGTCGACTTCGACGTCGGCCTGCGCAACCTCGACCTGATCATGGGCTGCGAGCGGCGCGTGGTTTACGACTTCGTCAACGTCGTCCACGGCGAGGCCACGCTCAAGCAGGCCCTGATCAAGGACAAGCGCTTCGACAACCTCTACGTGCTGGCCGCCTCGCAGACCCGCGACAAGGACGCGCTGACCAAGGAAGGCGTCGAGAAGGTGCTCAAGGACCTGGTCGCCGACGGCTTCGAGTACATCGTGTGCGACTCCCCGGCCGGCATCGAGAAGGGCGCGTTCCTGGCCATGTACTTCGCCGACAAGGCGGTGGTCGTGGTCAACCCGGAAGTGTCCTCGGTGCGCGACTCCGACCGCATCATCGGCCTGCTGGATTCCAAGACCCGCCGCGCCGAGTCCGGCCAGCCGCTGCCGGCGCACCTGCTGCTGACCCGCTACAGCCCGGCGCGCGTGGCCACCGGCGAGATGCTCAGCATCGCCGACGTCGAGGAAGTGCTCGGCCTGAAGGCCCTCGGCGTGATCCCCGAGTCGCCCGACGTGCTCAATGCCTCCAACAAGGGCGAACCGGTGATCCTGGAGACCGAATCGGAAGCCGGCCAGGCCTACGAGGACGCCGTCTCGCGCCTGCTGGGCGAGGACCGTCCGCTGCGCTTCACCACCCTGGAGAAGAAGGGCTTCTTCAGCAAGCTGTTCGGAGGCTGACCATGGCGCTGTTCGACTTCCTGCGGGCCAAGAAGAACACTGCGGAAACGGCCAAGAACCGGCTGCAGATCATCATTGCCCAGGAGCGCAGCAGCCGTGGCGCCCCGGACTACCTGCCGCTGCTGCGGCGCGAGCTGCTGGACGTCATCAAGAAGTACGTCAACGTGGACGTGGACGCGGTCAAGGTCGACCTGATCAAGGACGGCGACCACGACGTGCTCGACATCTCCGTCGCCCTGCCGGAAGGCCAGCAGGGCTGAAGCAAGCCGTGGCCGCCAAGGCGGCCGCACGCCCGACCCGCGCATGCACACCCCCTCCGACCGCGACGTCCTGTGCCTGCGCGACGTCGCCTTCGCCGATGCCGCCGCCCTGCTCGCCCGCCACGGGCTGGAACTGGTGGCCGTGCCCGACGGCGAACCGATCCCCGGCAGCTACTGGGGCGAACCGGAAGCCGGCATCATCGGCCCGACCGTGTACGTACGCGGCGACACCCCGGTGCATTCGATGCTGCACGAGGCCTGCCACCTGATCGTGCTGCCGCCGGAGCGGCGCGCCCAGGTCCACACCGACGCCACCGACTCGGTCGCCGAGGAAGACGCCACCTGCTACCTGCAGATCGTCCTGGCCGGGCAGCTGCCCGGCGTGGGGAGCGAGCGGCTGATGCAGGACATGGATGCGTGGGGATACACGTATCGGCTGGGATCGACCAGGGCGTGGTTCGAGCAGGACGCCGAAGACGCGCGGGCGTGGTTGATCGAGCGCGGGCTGCTTCCCGCCACGTAGCCACGTAGCCCGGATAAGGCCGAAGGCCGCATCCGGGGAACACTGCGCGGCCGGGTCCACCTTCGGGTACCCACGTCCCGGCTGCATCGCCTGAAGCGACTCTTACGGGAAGACCCCGGGTGCGCTCCGCTTACCCGGGCTACACGCCGAGCCGGGTAGCCCGGATAAGGCTGGAGGCCGCATCCGGGGAACACTGCGCGGCCGGGCGTACCTTCGGGTACCCACGTCCCGGCTGCATCGCCTGAAGCGACTCTTATGGGAGGACCCGGGTGCGCTCCGCTTACCCGGGCTACACGCCGAGCCGGGTAGCCCGGATAAGGCTGGAGGCCGCATCCGGGGAACACTGCGCGGCCGGGCGTACCTTCGGGTACCCACGTCCCGGCTGCATCGCCTGAAGCGACTCTTATGGGAGGACCCGGGTGCGCTCCGCTTCCCCGGGCTACACGCCGAGCCGGGTAGCCCGGATAAGGCTGGAGGCCGCATCCGGGGAACACTGCGCGGCCGGGCGTACCTTCGGGTACCCACGTCCCGGCTGCATCGCCTGAAGCGACTCTTACGGGAAGACCCCGGGTGCGCTCCGCTTACCCGGGCTACACGCCCAACCGGGTCGCCCGGACAAGGCCGAAGGCCGCATCCGGGGAACACTGCGCGGCCGGGCGTACCTTCGGGTACCCACATCCCGGCTGCATCGCCTGAAGCGACTCCCATGGGAAGACCCCGGGTGCGCTCCGCTTACCCGGGCTACACGCCGAGCCGGGTAGCCCGGACAAGGCCGAAGGCCGCATCCGGGGAACACTGCGCGGCCGGGCGTACCTTCAAGGACCCACATCCCGGCTGCATCGCCTGAAGCGACTCTTATGGGAGGACCCCGGGTGCGCTCCGCTTACCCGGGCTACACGCCCAACCGGGTAGCCCGGACAAGGCCGAAGGCCGCATCCGGGGAACACTGCGCGGACACGGGATGCCTTCGAACACCTGCACCCGGGCCACGTCGCCTGGAGCGACACCCACGGGAGGAGACCCCGGGTGGGATCGGCTTGTCCGGGCCATGCCGGCTTACGTGCTCCTTGCCTCCCCGCCACTTGCGGCCCCGGTGAAGCGCCACTAGCCTGCCCGGCAACGTACGCCACCGGGGAACCCCATGAAGCACCGCCACCTGCTGCTTTCGCTCGCCATCGGCGCGGGCCTGCTGGGCCTTGCGGCCTGCCAGCGCGACGCATCGCCCAGGGGGCCCGGCGCCGACGCCCGTCCCGCGGAAACCGCCGACCAGTTCGTCGCCCGCATCAGCGCCGACCTCAAGGCCGCCTATCCGGAGATCACCTCGGCGCAGTGGCTGTCCTCGACCTACATCAACGAGGACAGCCAGCGCGTGGCGGCCAAGGCCAACGAACGCGCCCTCGCCCAGCTCAACGCCTGGATCGAGGAGGCCAAGCAGTTCGAAGGCCAGCCGATGTCGGAAGACAGCGCCCGCGCCATCGCCCTGCTGAAGCTGATGACCTCGATGCCGGCCCCGCGCGACCCGGCCAAGCTAGCCGAGCTGACCCGCATCGCCGCGAAGATGGAGGGCGCCTACGGCGCCGGCACCTACTGCACCGGGGAAGGTGCGTCGAAGACGTGCCGCCAGCTGGGCGAGCTGGAGGACGTGCTGCGCTCCAGCCGCGACTACGACGCCCAGCTCGATGCCTGGACCGGCTGGCACTCCACCGCCGCGCCGATGCGCCAGGACTACATCCGCTTCGTCGAGCTGGTCAACGAGGGCGCACGCGAACTCGGCTACGCCGACACCGGCGCGATGTGGCGCAATGGCTACGACATGGATCCGGACGCGTTCGCCGCCGAGACCGACCGCCTGTGGGAGCAGGTCAAGCCGCTGTACGAGCAGCTGCACTGCTACACCCGCGACAAGCTGCAGCAGACCTACGGCGTCGAGCGCGGCGTGGTCGGCGAAGGCCTGCTGCCGGCCCACCTGACGGGCAACATGTGGCAGCAGGACTGGGGCAACCTGTGGGACATCCTGCAGCCCTACGAGGGTGCGGGCAGCCTGGACATCACCGGCGCGCTGGAAAAGCAGTACCAGCGCGAGCTCAATGCCGCCCTGCACCGCCGCGGGCCGGGCGCCGGCGTGCGCGAGCGCTTCGAGGCGGAACGCGAGGCGCAGCTGGCCACTGCCAAGGCCATGACCAGGCGCGCCGAGGAGTTCTACGTCTCCCTGGGCATGCCCAGGCTGCCGGAGACCTACTGGGCCAACAGCCAGTTCATCAAGCCGCTGGACCGCGACGTGGTCTGCCATGCCAGCGCCTGGGACATGAACATGGGCGGCGAGGACGGCAAGTCGCCGGACGTGCGCACCAAGATGTGCATCAAGCCCAACGAGGAAGACTTCACCACCATCTACCACGAGCTGGGCCACATCTATTACGACCTGGCCTACAACCCGCAGCCGCCGCTGTTCCAGAACGGCGCCAACGACGGCTTCCACGAGGCCATCGGCGACACCATCGTGCTGGCGATGACGCCGAAGTACCTGGAGTCCATCGGCCTGGTGCAGGCGCAGGCGCAGGGCCAGGAAGCGCTGATCAATACCCAGATGCGCATGGCGCTGGCGAAGGTCTCGTTCCTGCCGTTCGGCCTGATGATCGACCGCTGGCGCTGGGGCGTGTTCGATGGCTCGATCACCCCGGACCGCTACAACCAGGCGTGGTGGGAACTGAAGGCGAAGTACCAGGGCGTGGCCCCGGTGCAGGCCCGCGGCGAGGAGTTCTTCGATCCGGGCGCCAAGTACCACGTGCCGGGCAACACCCCGTACACCCGCTACTTCCTCGCCCACCTGCTACAGTTCCAGTTCTACAAGTCGCTGTGCGAGGCCGCCGGCCACACCGGGCCGCTGTACGAATGCAGCTTCCATGGCAACGAGCAGGCCGGCGCGAAGTTCCGCGCCATGCTGGCGCGTGGCGCCAGCCAGCCGTGGCAGGCCACGCTCAAGGAGCTGACCGGCAGCGAGCAGATCGACGGCGGCGCGGTGCTGGAGTACTTCGCCCCGCTGCAGGAATGGCTGCAGCAGCAGAACCAGGGCAAGTCCTGCGGCTGGCAGGCGCCTTCGGCGCAGGCCGCCCCGAAGGCGGACGCCCCGGCAAAGGGCGCCTGAGGCAACGGTCAGGACGCGGCGGATCGCAGCTCAGTGCAGCGCGGGGCCGGAGTTATCCGGCTCCTCCTGTTCCTCTCCCTCGCCCTCGCCCTCGGCCGGGCGCGCGGCAGCCATCTCGGCCTCCAGCTCCTGCTCGTACTCCTCCGGCGACTTGCCGTTGGCCGCCGCCTCCAGCGCCGCCTCGTCGCGCAGCGCATCCGAATACACCAGCTTCACCGGCACGCCCTGCTCCTCGTGCAGGCGCTGGGCGCGACGCATGAGCATCAGCATCTGCGCGGCGCTGTCGCTGCTGCCGGCGATGCGCCCGTCCATGCCCAGCACCCATACCCCGCTCTGGCGCACCACGCCAGCCAGCAGGTTGCCGTCGCGGTCGCGCAGCTCCGCATGCGGCTCGATCGGCGGACGCCCGGCACGCACGCGGTTGCGGTCGCGCTCGGCCTTGCGCTTGCGCGCGTCGCGGCGGGCCTTGGACTGGATGGACATCTTTGTTCTCCGGGGGATTTCAGGAAGGGCAGAGCTGCTCGCCCGGCTCGATCATCGGCGAGGACGGCGGCGTGGAAACGGGCGGCGGAGCGCGGCGGCCGGCGCTGGACTCCCAGCGCCAGAATGCCCACCCCAGCGTGGTGAACACCAGCATGCCCAGCGCCAGGTGCAGGCCATGGTGGCTCAGCAGCGGCGACAGCAGGCCGGCGACCAGCGAGTTGAGCACCAGCTGCAGGAACGCCTGCAGCGACGAGGCGGCGCCGCGCTGGCGCGGATACATGTCCAGGATCGCCAGGGTCAGCACCGGGAACACCAGGGCCACGCCGAAGGCGTACAGGCTCATCGGCAGCACCGCCCAGGGCACGGCGATCGCCGGCGCGAGCGCGTTGTAGGCCAGGTTGAGTACCGCCGCACCGGCCGAGCAGGCGAAGCCCACGCCCACCTGGCGCGACGGCGGCCAGCGCCCCGCCAGGCGCCCGGAGGCGAACGCGCCCAGGGTCATGCCGCCGATGGTCGGGATGAACAGCCAGGCAAACTCGCGCTCGCCCAGGTGCAGCAGGTCCATCAGGAAGGCCGGCGCCGATGCGATGTACAGGAACAGTCCGGCGAAGTTCAGCGCGCCGGCCGCAGCCAGGCGCTGGAACCGGTGGTTGGAGCCGATCGCCACGTAGTCGCGCACCAGCCGTCGTGGCTTCAGCGGCAGGCGCAGCTCCGGCGGATGCGTCTCCGGCAGCCAGCGGCCCACGCTGGCCACCAGCACCAGGCCGAACGCGGCCAGGAACCAGAAGATCAGCGGCCAGCGCCCGGCGCCGAGCATCCAGCCGCCGAGGATCGGAGCGATCGCCGGGGCGATGCCGAAGATCATCGAGACATGGCTCATCAGCCGCTGCGCGTCGTCGCCCTGCAGCACGTCGCGGATCACAGCGCGGCCGACGATCAGGCCCACGCCGGCCGACAGTCCCTGCAGCGCGCGGAACGCCAGCAGGGTCGGCAGGTCGCCCGACAGCGCGCAACCGACCGATGCGAGGGTGAACACCACCAGACCGGCCAGGATCACCCGGCGCCGGCCCAGCGCATCCGACAGCGGGCCGTGGACGATGCTCATCAGCGCATACGACAGCAGGTAGACGCTGATGGTCTGCTGCATCGCGACCTTGTCGGCGCCGAACTGCGCGGCCATCTGCGGGAAGGCCGGGAAGATGGTGTCGATCGAGAACGGCCCGAACATCGCCAGGCCAGCCAGCAGCAGAGTCAGGGTACGGGTACTGCGCGTGGTCATGTGGACGGCAGGGCCTCGCAAGCGTGGGCGGCGGCGTTGGGGGTTGCGCGGCTCCGGCATCGCGCCGGAGCGCGGCGATCCCCGGCCGGACCGGCGCAGGGACAGGGCCCGGCATCCGCGGCGGGCGCCGCCGCATTGGCGTGTTGGGGATTGGAAGACATCGGCCCGCAGCCCCTCGGAAGCCGCCATGGTAAGCCAAGCCCACGTCGGCACCGCGTCCGTCCGGACCTTGGCGTGCAGGAATCCGGGCATGCGCAGCTGCCCCCCGGGTCCGGCCCGGGATCCGGGCGCCCCCGATCCCGGCACGCCGGTTCCCGGGACCGGGCGCACGCCGGCCGGGCCCGCGGCCACGGTATAATCCCGCCCGCTGTACCTGGTGGGAGAAGTCGGCCCCGGCCGGCTGCCGAAGGCGCAAACGCCCGTAATCGCTCAGGCCCGATACCACCGCTGCTGCAAACACTCTGGAGAGACCGGCCGCGCGCGAGCGCCGCGCCGGCGCCGAAGGGGCACGAAGCACGCGACCTCGTCCGCGCGTCTTCCAAACTCTCAGGCAAAAGGACAGAGGGGCACCCCGCCGCGCCTGCGCGGCGCACTTCCATGCCCCAGTCCGGACCGCCTCCATGTCCCAGCACGCTCCTTCCCTGCGCGAACTCGAGCAGCACGATGCCTTCGTCGGCCGCCACATCGGCCCGAACGACGCTGAAATCGCCACCATGCTCCAGGCCGTCGGCCACGACTCGCTCGAGGCCCTGACCGACGCCATCGTCCCGGCGACCATCAAGTCCGCCGACCCGCTCGCGCTGGGCGGCAGCCTGACCGAAGAAGAGGCGCTGGCCCGCATCCGCGCCATCGCCAGGAAGAACAAGGTCTTCCGCAGCTTCATCGGCCAGGGCTACTACGGCACCCACACGCCGAAGGTGATCCTGCGCAACATCCTCGAGAACCCGGCCTGGTACACGGCCTACACGCCCTACCAGGCGGAGATCTCGCAGGGCCGCATGGAAGCGCTGGTGAACTTCCAGCAGATGTGCGCCGACCTGACCGGCATGGAGATCGCCAACGCCTCCCTGCTGGACGAGGCCACCGCCGCGGCCGAGGCCATGACCCTGGCCAAGCGCGCCGGCAAGTCGAAGTCCGACACCTTCTTCGTGCACGACGCCGTGCACCCGCAGACCCTCGAGGTGCTGCGCACCCGCGCCGAGCCGCTGGGCATCACCCTGCGCGTGGGCACCCCGGCCGAGGCGATGGAGGCCGAGTGCTTCGGCATCCTGCTGCAGTACCCAGATACATTCGGCCACATCGGCGACCACAAGGCCCTGGCCGAGGCGATCCACGCCCGCGGCGGCCTGGTCGCGGTGGCGACCGACCTGCTGGCCCTGACCCTGATCTCCGCGCCCGGCGAGTGGGGCGCGGACATCGTGGTCGGCAACTCGCAGCGCTTCGGCGTGCCGTTCGGCTTCGGCGGCCCGCATGCGGCGTTCATGGCCTGCCGCGACGCGTTCAAGCGCTCGATGCCCGGCCGCCTGATCGGCGTCTCGGTCGACACCGACGGCAACCCGGCCTACCGCCTGACCCTGCAGACCCGCGAGCAGCACATCCGCCGCGAGAAGGCCACCTCCAACATCTGCACCGCACAGGTGCTGCTGGCGGTGATGGCGTCGATGTACGCCGTTTACCACGGGCCCGAGGGCCTGGTCCGCATCGCCCGCCGCACCCACCGCATGGCCGCGATCCTGGCCGCCGCGCTGCGCCAGGCCGGCGTCGAGGTCGGCGAGCGCTTCTTCGACACCCTGCACGTGAAGAACGTGGACGCCGGCGCCATCCTCGCCCGCGCCCGCGAGGCCGGCATCAACCTGCGCGAGATCGACAGCGAGGCCGTCGGCATCAGCCTGGACGAGACCACCACCCGTGCCGACCTCGTCGCCCTGGCCGGCCTGTTCGGTGCCGGCATCGACATCGACGCGCTGGACGCGGCCACTCCGGACGCCCTGCCGGCCGACCTGCTGCGTACCAGTCCGTTCCTCCGGCACCCGGTGTTCAACACCCACCACAGCGAGCACGAGCTGCTGCGCTACATGCGCTCGCTGGCGGACAAGGACCTGGCGATGGATCGCACCATGATCCCGCTGGGCTCCTGCACCATGAAGCTCAATGCCACCGCCGAGATGATCCCGGTCACCTGGCCGGAGTTCAGCCAGATCCACCCGCTCGTGCCGGCCGACCAGGCCGAGGGCTACCGCGAGCTGATCACCGGCCTGGAGGCCATGCTGGCCGAGTGCACCGGCTACGACGCGGTCAGCCTGCAGCCGAACTCAGGCGCCCAGGGGGAGTACAGCGGCCTGCTGGCGATCCGTGCGTACCACGCCTCGCGCGGTGAAGGGCATCGCGACATCTGCCTGATCCCGGAGTCGGCGCACGGCACCAATCCGGCTTCGGCGCAGATGTGCGGCATGAAGGTCGTGGTCACCCGCTGCGACGCCAACGGCAACATCGACGTGGAGGACATCCGCGCCAAGGCCGAGAAGCATTCGGCCAACCTGGCCGCGATCATGATCACCTACCCGTCCACCCACGGCGTGTTCGAGGAGGACGTGGTCGAGATCTGCGAGATCATCCACGCCCACGGCGGCCAGGTGTACACCGACGGCGCCAACATGAACGCCCTGGTCGGCCTGGCCAAGCCGGGCAAGTGGGGTTCGGACGTCTCCCACCTGAACCTGCACAAGACCTTCTGCATCCCGCACGGCGGCGGCGGCCCGGGCGTGGGCCCGTGCGCGGTCAAGTCGCACCTGGCCCCGTTCCTGCCGCGCACCCTCGGCAGCGACGGCAAGGTGGGCATGGTCAGCGCGGCCAGCTTCGGCAGCGCCTCGATCCTGCCGATCAGCTGGATGTACATCGCGATGATGGGCGCCGCCGGCCTGCGCAAGGCCACCCAGGTGGCCCTGCTCAACGCCAACTACATCTCGAAGAAGCTGGCCCCGCACTACAGGACGCTCTACACCGGCCGCAACGGCCTGGTCGCGCACGAGTGCATCCTCGACATCCGCCCGCTGGAGAAGGCCACCGGCGTCGGCGCCGAGGACATCGCCAAGCGCCTGGTCGACTTCGGCTTCCACGCCCCGACCCTGAGCTTCCCGGTCGCCGGCACGCTGATGGTGGAGCCCACCGAAAGCGAGTCGCTGCACGAGCTGGACCGCTTCATCGACGCGATGATCCAGATCCGCGAGGAGATCCGCGCGATCGAGGACGGCAGGCTGGACCGCGAGGACAACCCGCTCAAGCACGCCCCGCACACGGCGCAGCAGGTCTCGGCCAGCGAGTGGAAGCACGCCTATCCGCGGGAGCTGGCCGCGTTCCCGCTGCCGTCGCTGAAGAAGCAGAAGTACTGGCCGCCGGTGTCGCGCGTGGACAACGTCTACGGCGACAAGAACGTGTTCTGCGCCTGCATCCCGGTGGACGGGTACAGGGAAGAGGAAGCCGGGGCGTAAGCCCCGCACGCGAAAGGCCCCGCTCCGGCGGGGCCTTTCTTGTTCCCAGGGCGTGCGCGCTCAGTCGCGCAGGCGCAGGGTCGGCTGCTCGTCGATGGTGCCGTCGGCGCGCACCACCACGTAGCGGGTGCCCTCGCGGTTGAACAGGACCGGGACCGGCGGCTGGAACAACGGGCGGCGGACGAAGCGCAGTTCCCAGTGGAAGAAGCGCATGGTTTCCAGGGTGGCCTGTTGCTCGGGGGTCAGGCCGGCACTGAGCTGCGACGGGTCCGCGGGCGCGGGGACGCGCCGGCGCTCGGTGCGGGGTTGGGGCTGGGTGTTGGATAACACGACGATCTCGGCACTTGGGCTGGGGGATGCCTGGCCTGCGGCGGGGGACCGGACCAGGCATGGGCAGTCTTGTAGAAGCAAGGCACATGCCACTCCCTGTACGCATGCCATCTGGCTGGCGCCGTACCCCGCTGGCCGCCGGTTGCTGCCAGCCCTTGCCGGCCTGGCCGCCTTCCGCCCCGCCGCCCCCACCGCCAAGGGCCCCGGCAGCGCCGCTCATCCGACGCTGATTAACAAATTCTTGACACCACCATCCCATCCCTCCAGAGTGCGCGCCGCCCGGAACGGGCGTTATCCAAACCACTGGAAGGTAACAATGAAGAAGACCCTGGCCCTGGCCGCTGCCGTGGCCCTTTCCGCCCTGTCGACCAACGCCGTCGCAGGCCAGCCGTTCGTCCGCGCCGAAGCCGGCCACAGCGACGTTGAAATGAGCGTCGGCCGCTACCGCGGCAGCGAGACCGATACCGCCGTGACCATCGGTGGCGGCTACTGGTTCACCCAGAACTTCGGCATCGAAGGCCACATCGGCACCCTGTACAGCGAATACCTGGGCAACGACTTCGACGTGGACCTGGTCACCCTGGGTGCCGGCGTCGTGGCCAAGCACAACTTCGGTCCGGACAACACCGGCTTCTTCGTCGGCGCCCGCGCCGGCCTGGCCCGCGTGACCCTGCAGCTGCGCGAAGACCACTTCGACGTCGTCGACGACGAGAGCTCGGTCAAGCCGTACATCGGCGTGACCGCCGGCTACGACTTCAGCCGCCGCTGGGGCCTGAGCCTGAACTACGACCGCCGCAAGGCCGACATCGATGGCGTCGACTTCGACATCGACACCATCACCTTCGCCGGCGAAATCCGCTTCAAGTAAGCGGCACCGCGAAGCGGGAGGAGCCTTCCGGCTTCCTCCCCTGCCACGCCAGGAAGGCCCCGCGATGCGGGGCCTTCCCTTTTTCCCGGATGCATCCACGCGGACGCCGGGCACCCCGCGGTTGCGCCTGCGGCCTGCAGCATCCGTCGCGCATTTCACGATTGCCTTACCCCGGAGGCGGTTACCTGCACATGCACGAACCTGTGCAGAGCAGGAGCAACCCATGCCACGCGGTGACAAGTCCAGCTACACCGGCAAGCAGAAACGCCAGGCCGAACACATCGAGGAAAGCGAGAAGGCCCGCGGGCGCGGCGAGGAAGCCGCCGAACGCATCGCCTGGGCGACCGTCAACAAGCAGGATGGCGGTGGCAAGCAGTCCGGCTCGGGCAGGAAATCCGCCGCCCGCAAGTCCGCGAAGAAATCCGCGACGAAGAAGGCAACGACGAAGAAGGCGACAGGTGGCGCGCGGAAGACGGCGAAGAAGGCCACGAAGAAGACCGCCAGCCGGAGCAGCGCAGCAAAATCCACGGCCCGGAAGGCGACGAAGAAAGCGGCGAAGAAGACCGCCGCTGCACGCAAGAGCCCCGCGAAGAAGACCGCCCGGAAGACCGCTGCAAAGAAGACCGCACGCAAGACCGCGGCCCGGAAGTCGCCCCCCCGCAAGGGCGCGGCGAAGAAGGCGACGAAGAAGACCACCACGCGCAAGAGCAGCCCCGCGAAGAAGACGGCAGCGAAGAAGACCGCCCGCAAGACCACCGGACGGGCGACGAAGAAGGCCGCGAAGAAGTCCGCTACGAAAAAGGCCGCAGCCAGGACCGGCGCGCGCAAGTCTCCCACCCGGAAGGCTACGAAGAAATCCTCGCTCCGGACCGCGAAAAAGCCAGCCCGCTGAGCACCAGGCCCCTCCCTTCCGGGGGAGGAGTTGGGGAGAGGGAACCCGGGTGCGCTTCGCTTACCCGGGCTACGACACGTAGCCCGGATAAGGCCAAAGGCCGCATCCGGGACGGACGCCGGAACCACCCACGCCAGGACACCAGCCGTGCTACGCCCGGCAACGGCCTCGGCGCCCGTCTCTTCCTTCCGCCCCCGCCCGCGCCCCGGCCGTCTCCACGGGAAGCGGCATTCGAGGACATGCGCGCCGGTGGCGCGAGCATGTCCTCTCACCCAAAGGGAGAGGGGAACCCGGGTGCGCTTCGCTTACCCGGGCTACGACACGTAGCCCGGATAAGGCCAAAGGCCGCATCCGGGATGGACACCCGAACCACCCGCGCCAAGACACCAGCCTCGCTACGCCCGGCAACGGCCTCGGCGCCCGTCCCTCTCTCCGCCCCCGCTCGCGCCCCGGCCGTTTCCACGGGAAGGGGCATTCGAGGACATGCGCGCCGGCGGCGCGAGCATGTCCTCCCACCCAAAGGGAGAGCGGAACACCCGTCGCTCCGGCTTCCGCCGGGGTGACGTGAGGGGAATCAGATGTCGCCGCCCCCGGCAGCTTGGCTGCCAGCCACTGCGCGCGAGCCGCAACCCGGCCCGCGATACCAGGCCAGGACGGACGGAGCCAGCCGCGGCTCCAGCGCGACGCCCAGCGCGCTGCACTCATCCAGCGCATCACGTACCCGCTGCTGCGCCGGCGTGGGACCGGCCAGGCCTTCCAGCTCGTCCACCGACAGCTGCGCGAGGGTCCACTCATGCAGGCCGTCGGCGCGCTGCTCCAGTGCCGCATGCAGCCAGTCGCGCAGCCGGTACGTGCGATAGCCACGCGCGCCCAGCGTCGCCACGCGCTCCGCCAGCAGCGCCGACACGCCACGGAACCATTCGGTATGTCCGCCTGCCGGCACCCGGATCGCCAGTGGCGCCGGGGCGTTGTATTCGTACAGCCGCGCGCGCAGCTCCAGCTCCAGGTCGCGCGCGTCGCGGATGGACTCGGCCTCCACCAGCATCCCGCCCTCCAGGTCGAAGAATCCGAACCAGCGCGGATGCAGCGCCGATATCCGTCCCAGCGGATCGGCCGAGAATCCGATCTTGCAGTGGTCTTCCCACGCGCAGGGAAACACATAGGCGAAGCAGCGCCCGTCGATCGCCACGGTTTCCGCAAACGCCGGAGACATCACGGTCGCCTCGCCCATGCGTCGGCGGCTCATGCCATCTTCTCCGGTGCCGCAGGTTGCCGCGCCCCGGGCGCGCGGTCGCGCGCATCCGCGCTTGCCTGCGTGCCCTCCGCTTCCGGCGCGCGCATCTGCCAGGGGTCCCGCGCCCGCGTCACCTGCGGCCGCGCGCGGAACACCACGCTCATGCGCGGCGGCACCGGGCGCACGGTCTTGGGGATGCCGTGCTCGTGGGTGGTCTGGCTGGCGTGGCTCATCACCAGCAGGCTGCCCGGCTCCAGGTCGATGCCAAGCGCGCGGCCGCCAGACTTGGCGCGGATGTTCATGCGCCGGGCGCTGCCCAGCGAGACCAGGGCCAGCGGCTGCCCGGGCACCAGCTGGTGCAGCTTGTCGTTGTGCATGGCCACGCTGTCGTTGCCGTCGCGATAGAAGTTCAGGCCCACGCTGGTGTAGCCGCCGGGCACCACCGCCCTCACCCGTTCCAGCATCTGGCCCAGGGGCAGCCCTCCAGGCACTTCGTCCAGCGCATACCAGGCCATCAACCGCGGCACGTCGACCACGCGGTCGTACATCGGCCTGCGCGCGGACTGCCAGCGGCAGCCATCGCGCAGCGCCTCGAACCATTCCCGGGCCAGCGCAGGCGGCAGGAACTCCGACCAGTAGCGGATACCACCCTCGGCGTCCTCCACCAGGGTCTGCGGTCCGTTGTCGAACAGGTCCATGCCGCCCTCCTGCGCAATGCGCGGTTGATCAGTGGAAATCGCGGGATTCGACCTGCATCCCGCCCAGCAGGTCGCTCAGGTCCTCGAGGTGGGCGGCGATCAGGTGCTCCACGCCATCCACCCGTTCCCAGCGTCCGCGCACGCCCATCAGCCGCGACTGCAGCAGCGGCTTGCGCTGGCGCACGGCCAGGTCCGGCCACACGATCACGTTGACCATGCCGTGCTCGTCCTCGAGGGTGACGAAGATCGTGCCCTTGGCCGTGGCCGGCCTCTGCCGCTGGGTGACCAAGCCGGCCACGTGCACGCCGCTGCCATGGCGTCGCTGCTGCAGCTCGCGCACGCCGAGGATCCGCCGCTGCACCATCTGCGCGCGCAGCAGGGCCATCGGATGCGCGCGCAGGCTCAGTCCGGTGCTGCGGTAGTCGGCCAGCAGCTCCTCGCCCAGGCGCGGCGCCGGCAGTTCGATGCGGGTTTCATCCGGGCTGGTATCCAGCAGCGGCCGCTTCGGCTCGATCCCGGCCACCGCCCAGCGCGCGGCATTGCGGTGCCCGGCCAGGCCATCGAGCGCGCCCGCTTCGGCCAGGGCCTGGCGCGCCTTCGCATCCAGCCCGGCACGCCGGCACAGATCGGCCACGTCGCTGAAGGGACGCCAGCGCCGCGCATCGACGATCGCCTGCGCCGCGCTTTCCGGCAGCCCCGCCACCAGCCGCAGGCCCAGCCGGATCGCCGGCTGCCTGCCCTCGCCCATCGGCTCCAGCGCGCAGTCCCAGCCGCTGCAGGCCACGTCCACCGGCCGCACCTCCACGCCCTCGCGTCCGCCGCGGCCGCGCCGCGCGTCGTGCACGATCTGGCTGGGCGAGTAGAAGCCCATGGGCTGCGAGTTGAGCAGGGCGCAGGCGAAGGCCGCCGGCTCGTGCCGCTTCAGCCAGGCGCTGACATAGACCAGCTTGGCGAACGAGGCCGCATGGCTCTGCGGGAAGCCGTAGGAACCGAAGCCCTTGATCTGCTCGAACAGCTGGTCGATGAACCCGCTGCCGTAACCCTTGCCTTCCATCAGCCGGCGGATCTTCAGGCGGTGCGGCTCCATGTCGCCGCCCCGCCCCCAGGCCGCCATCGAGCGGCGCAGGTGGTCGGCCTCCTCCGGCGTATAGCCGGCATGGATCACCAGTTCCATCACCTGCTCCTGGAACAGCGGGATGCCCAGGGTGTTGCCGAGGATCTGCTTTACCCCCTCGGAGGGATAGCTAACCGGCTCCTTGCCCATGCGCCGGCGCAGGTAGGGATGGACCATGCCGCCCTGGATCGGCCCGGGGCGCACGATCGCCACCTGCACCACCAGGTCGTAGAACGTCTTCGGCCGCAGCCGCGGCAGCATCGCCATCTGCGCGCGCGATTCGACCTGGAACACGCCCACGCTGTCGGCGGCCTGCAGCATTTCGTAGGTGGCCGGGTCCTCGCGCGGCAGGGTGGCCATGTCCAGGCGCACGCCGCGGTACCCCTCCACCAGGTCGAAGGCCTTGCGGATGCAGGTCAGCATGCCCAGCGCCAGGCAGTCGACCTTGAGCATGCCCATCGTCTCCAGGTCGTCCTTGTCCCACTGGATGATGGTGCGGTCGGCCATGGCCGCGTTCTCCACCGGCACCACGGTCGACAGCGGCGCGTCGGAAATGACGAAGCCGCCCACGTGCTGGGACAGGTGGCGCGGCATGTCCTCCAGCATCGCCGCCAGCGCCAGCACCTTGTTGACCAGCGGGTTGTCCGGATCGAACCCGGCCTCGGACAGGCGCTGGCGCATCGGGGCGGCGCCATTGCCCCAGCCGAAGCACTCGGCCAGCAGGCCGATCTGGTCCGGCGGCAGGCCGAAGGCCTTGGCCACGTCGCGCACCGCGCTCTTGCCGCGGTAGCGGATTACCGTGGCCGCCAACGCCGCGCGCCGCCGCCCGTACTTGCCATACACGTACTGCAGCACTTCCTCGCGGCGCTCGTGCTCGAAGTCCACGTCGATGTCCGGTGGCTCGTTGCGGGCCTTGGACAGGAAGCGCGAGACCAGCAGGCGGGTCTGGGCAGGATCCACCGCGGTGATGCCAAGGGCGAAGCACACCGCCGAGTTGGCCGAGGACCCGCGACCCTGGCAGAGGATGCCCTTGCCGCGCGCATAACGGACGATGTCCTCCACGGTGAGGAAGAACGCCTCGTACTTGAGCTCGGCAATCAGCGCCAGCTCCTCCTCGATCTGCGCGGCCACCTTCGGCGGCACGCCCTCCGGCCAGCGCCGGCGCATGCCCTCTTCCGTGAGCTGGCGCAGCCAGCTGGTCGGGGTATGCCCCGGCGGCACCAGCTCCTTCGGATAGACGTAGCTGGCTTCCTTGAGGTCGAAGTGGCAGCGCCGCGCCAGCTCCACCGAAGCCTGCAGCAGCGGCGCCGGATGGATCGCCGCCAGCGCGCGGCGCGTGCGCAGGTGGCGTTCGCCGTTGCGGAACAGCCGGTCGGCGCACTCGGCCAGGGGGAGGTTGTGGCGGATCGCGGTCAGCGTGTCCTGCAGCACCCGGCGCCGGCGCACGTCCATGTGCCCGTCGCCCGCCGCCACCGCCGTCATCTGCAGCCGCGCCGCCAGTTCCTGCAGCCGGGCCAGGCGCGCGGCATCGTCCTGCTCGCGGTGCAGCTCCACTGCAAGGTACGCGCGCTCGCCGAACAGCAGGCGCAGCCAGCGTCCCTGCACCGGATCGGGTTCGGCGCCCGGCAGCCACAGCGCGAACAGGCCGCAGCCCTCGCCCGCCACCTCCCCGGCTTCCACGCCCGGCGGCGGCATGCGCACCACCCGCTCCACGTCGGCGCGCGAGAGTCGGTAGCTGCCCTTGGCCGAATTGCGCCGGCCGGTGGTGATCAGCTCGCACAGGCGCGTATAGCCGGCGCGCGACTGCACCAGCAGCACGCAGCGCAGGCCACAGTCCAGCGCGAACTCGCTGCCCACGATGAGCTTCACCCCGGTGGCGCGCGATGCCTCCCAGGCACGGACGATGCCGGCCAGCGAACATTCGTCGGTGATCGCCAGCGCCTCGTAACCGCACTGTGCCGCGCGCGCGAACAGGTCCTCGGCACTGGAGGCGCCGCGCAGGAACGAGAACTCGGACAGGCAGTGCAGCTCTGCATAGGCCGGCAGGCCGTCGTCGGCGACCGGCGCATCGTCGTTGGCCGCCTCCAGTGCGCCGGCCTCGCGCCGGGCCAGGCGCCAGGCGACCTGGCGGAAGCGCGGCACGCGGGCACCGGGGGTTTCCCGGTCCACGCCGTCGATGGCGTCATCCCAGCTCATGCGAACCACCCGTGCAGCATCCAGCCGCCCTCGCGCGCGCCGGCGGCGCGGAACGCCCAGGCACGCTGGCCGCGACCGGTGCGCACCACGTAGTAGTCGCGGCGCACGTCGCCCTCGTCCCACCAGCCGCTTTCCAGCCGTTCCGGCCCGGACAGCACCTGCAGGCGCGTGTCGTGCAGCGGCACCGGTTCGGGCAGCAGCCAGGTGGGCCGTGGCGGGCGCGACGGCGCGGCAGGCACCTTCGCCTCGTCGCCGGTCACCCGGCACCAGGCGCGCTCGGGACGCGGATCGCCCTGCGGCGCCACCCGGTACACCGACTCGTCGCCCAGGCGCGCACGCAGGCGCTCGCGCAGCTGCGGCCAGTCCAGCGCCTGCTGCGAACGTTGCGCGAACAGGTCCTGCATCGCCGGCACGAACGGCGGCAGGTGCCGCGCCAGCAGGCGCATGCCCACCACCGGGCGCTCGATCTCCACCCGCTCCAGGCGCCCGCGCGCCAGCTCGAACAGCATGGATGCGCTGCGCTCCGGCGCCAGCAGGCCCACTTCCACGTCGGTATGGCCCTGCTCGTGTTCCAGCCGCAGCACGAAACGCTGCACGCCGCCGTCGCGGATCGACAGGTAGGTGCACAGGTCGCCGACCAGGCGCCGCAGCGGGAACAGCAGCGCGGTATGGGTCTCGACCTCGTAGCCCAGCTCGACGCGTTCGTCGAAATGCTCCGGCGGCTGGTAGCACTCCAGCGGATCGTCCGCCTCGCCATAGAGCTTCTGCAGGTGCTCCAGCAGCGCCTGGCCGAAGCGGCGGCGCAGCGCATCCGATGGCAGCGCGCGCAGCTGGCCCAGGGTGCGGATGCCCATGCGCTGCAGCCGCGTGCCGGCGTCGTCGGGCAGCACCGCGCGTCGCACCGGGACACGGTCGAGCAATGCCGGCAAGGCCGCTGCCTCCATCACCGCCATGCCATCGCGCAGGCCCGCCAGCACCCGCGCCGCGCGCGGGGTCGGGGCCAGGGCGATGCGATGGCGGAAGCCCAGCTGTTCCAGTTCGCCACGCAGGCGCCGCTCGAACCGCGGCCAGGGTCCGAACAGGCGGAAGCTGGCGCGCGCCTCCAGCACGATGGCCGAGGTCCACTGCGCGCTGACCAGCGAGCTGTGGCGGTAGGCCCAGGCGGCGAGGAAGCGGTGCACGCGCGCTTCCGCTGCCGGGTCGTAATCGACCATCGCGAACTGCGGCAGCAGCGCGTGCGCGGCGGTCAGGCGCATGCCCGGCGCCAGTCCCGCGGCGGCCGCGGCGGCGTTGACCGCATGCAGGCTGCGCAGCTGCGCCGGACCGCCGACCAGGGCCAGCGGCGCCTCCGGCTCGGGATGGCGGCGCAGCACCGCGTCCAGCGCCAGCTGCGGCAGCAGGATGCAGGCCCAGAGCATCAGCTGCCCTCCCCGTGCCGGCACCTGGGGACGGGAAGGCCGGCCGGATTCCACGGCAGTTGGACGACGTGCAAGGACATGTCAGTGCGCCAGCTGCACCAGCCCCGAGGGCGGCTGCCCCCCCCGGCACTTGAGTACCCGCCAGCCTCCATCCTCCAGCAGCAGCCGCAGCGCCGCAGGCGAGGCATTGGCAGCATGGCGGCGGTCGCGCAGGACGAAGCCGCAGCAGTCGCCACTGTCGGCGGCCACCTGCAACCGGCGCAGGGCACGGTCGTCGCCACCCGGCGGCCAGCCCAGCACCGCCGCGCAGGCGCCGCTGCGCAGGCACTGCTCCTGCGCCCACAGCGCATCGCGCGGGGAGGCATCGACCACGTGCAGCCCGGCCAGGTCCACGCCGGCAGCCTGCCAGGCCGGGGCATAGGGAATGAACGGTGGCGCGACCAGGACCACGGTGCCGCCGGCGGCGGTCATGCGCGCGATGGTCGGCAGCAGCAGCGCCAGTTCGCCGACGCCGTTGGCCGGCAACAGCAGCTCGGTCAGCGCCCGCCGCGGCCAGCCGCCGTGCGGCAGGCGCGCATCCAGCGCCGCGTGCCCGCTCGGCTCGCCGTCGGCCGGCAGGCGAGTGCTGCGCCCGGCATGCCACAGCGTGCGCGCGGCCAGCAGGCTGTCGATGGCAACGACCTGGGCCATCTCAACCCCTTCGCACCAGGCCGCAGTACACGCCTTCGATGGCGAAGTCCTGGCCCGGATGCACCTCGATCGGGGCATGGGCCGGATTGCGCGGCAGCAGGCGGATCCGGTCCGCCCCGCGCTGCAGGCGCTTGATGGTCAGCTCGCCCTCCACCCGTGCCACCACGGTCTGGCCGTCGCGGGCCTCGGGGGTGCGGTGCACGCCGACCAGGTCGCCGTCGAGGATCCCGTCCTCGATCATCGAATCGCCCTGCACCCGCAACAGGTAGTCCGGGCGCGGCGAGAACAGCCGCCGGTCCAGCCACAGCGCCTCCCCGCCCTCGCCCACCGGGCCCAGCCGTTCCACGCCCGCGGCGCTGATCGGCAGGCCGGCCGCCACCCGGCCCAGCACCGGCAGCGGCAGCAGGTCGGCCCCGCCGCCCGGCAGCCGCAGGCCGCGCTTGCGCCCCGGCACCTGCTCCAGCAGGCCATCGGCGACCAGCGCCTGGACATGCTTCTGGGCGGCATTGCGCGAGGAAAAGCCGAATTCTTCGGCGATCTCCGCCAGGCTGGGCGCGCGCCCGGCAGCCAGCTCGCGGCGCAGGAAATCCAGCACGGCGGCGCGCTGGGGGGGCAGGGAGGAAGGATCGCTCGGGCTCATGGTGTACATTTGTACACCTTCCGCGTCTCAGGGGTCGAGAGTCACGCCCCTGCGCCCTCGAAGCACGGCCACGGCCTCACCCCCCCTTGAAGCACTTTGTGGCCCGGATAAGACCGCGCCCTCCGCCATCCAAGTGCGACGAAGCTGGGCCGTCGCCCCGGCCCTTGCACTTCCGACGTGCGATGCCCTGCTTTTTTTGTGCTGCATCCGGGGCCCCGCCACGCTGGAAATGCCCATTGCGCAACCCAGCGGTAACGCCCAACGCGTGGCGACGCGCCAGCCGCGTAGCCCGGATAAGGCCAAAGGCCGCATCCGGGGCCCCGCCACGCTGGAATGCCCATTGCGCAGCCCGGCGGTAACGCCCACGCGTGGCTACGCGCCAGCCGCGTAGCCCGGATAAGGCCAAAGGCCGCATCCGGGGCCCCGCCACGCTGGAAATATCCATTACGCAGCCCGGCGGTAACGCCCAACGCGTGGCGACGCGCCAGCCGCGTAGCCCGGATAAGGCCAAAGGCCGCATCCGGGACCCCGCCACGCTGGAAATATCCATTACGCAGCCCAGCGGTAACGCCCACGCGTGGCGACGCGCCAGCCGCGTAGCCCGGATAAGGCCGAAGGCCGCATCCGGGGCCCCGCCACGCTGGAATGCCCATTGCGCAGCCCAGCGGTAACGCCCACGCGTGGCGACGCGCCAGCCGCGTAGCCCGGATAAGGCCTAAGGCCGCATCCGGGGCCCTGCCACGCTGGAAATGCCCATTGCGCAACCCAGCGGTAACGCCCAACGCGTGGCGACGCGCCCAGCCTCGCCAGTACCAGGTACCTGCAGGGCACCGGGAACGCACCCCGGCGCCCAGGCCACGCATCCACCACGCCCTCTGCTTTCGGGACCACTGCCCGGACAAGGCCGAGCCGCATCCGGGGGAATCCACGCTTCTCCCCGCGCCCCACCGCAGCGACAGCCCTACTTCACTTCACCACCGTCTGGATCGCATGCGCCGGGATGGTGATGCGGGTCGAGGCCGTGCCGACGTAGAAGTTGTAGGTGATGGCCTCGCCGGTCGGGTTCATCACCACCGTGGCCAAGCGGCCATCCGCATTGAGGAAGGCGGTGGCCAGCAGGTTGCTGCGGCTGCTGGCCACGCCCACGCGGTGCGCGCCCGGACGCAGGAACTTCGAGAAGTGGCCGATGTACCAGTAGCTGGGCGTGTAGACCAGCTCGCCGGTGCGCGTGTCCGCATGCAGCGGCGCGAAGCAGTAGTTGCCGACGTGGTTGGGGCCGCCGTTCTCGTCCAGCAGCATGTTCCAGTCGATCCAGGCCGAGGCGCCGTTGTTGAGGTCGTGGATGATCGAGGTGCCGTAGCGCTCGCCGTTGGACCAGCGCTGCAGCTGCGCACGGTCGAACTTCTCCACCGTCGCCTCGGTCAGCAGCAGCACCTTGTCCGGCCAGGCCTCGTGCACGCGCGCCACGTTGTCGAACATCGGCTCGAAGCCGGCCCAGGTCTCGTACCAGTGGAAACCCATGCCCCAGGCGTACTTCGAGGCCTCGGGGTCGCCGAAGATCACGTTGGCGCGGTGGACCATCATGTCGCGGTTGTGGTCCCACACCACGATCTTCGTGTCCTGGTATCCGGCCGCATGCATCGCCGGTCCCAGATGGTCGCGCAGGAAGTCGCGCTCCTCCTCGGCGGTGTAGAGCATCGACTCCCAGGTCTGCTTCGCCATCGGCTCGTTCTGCACGCTGATGGACCAGATGGGGATGCCCTCGGCCTCGTAGGCGGCGATGAACTTCGTGTAGTACTTCGCCCAGGCCTGCCGGTACTGCGGCAGCAGGCTGCCGCCCTGGAGCATGTTGCCGCTGTCCTTCATGAAGGCCGGCGCGCTCCACGGGCTGGCCATCAGCGGCAGGGTGCCGCCCGCGGCGGCGATCGCGCGCCTGATCAGCGGGATGCGGTGGCGGCGGTCGTGTTCGATCGAGAACGGGCCAGTTCCGCGTCGCCCTCCTCCACATAGGTGTAGCTGCCGCTGGCGAAGTCCGAGCTGTGGATGGTGGTGCGCGCCAGGCTGTAGCCGATGCCCTGCCCGACGTCGTAATAGGCCCGCAGGAACTCGGCCTGGCGGCTCGCGTCGAGCCTGGCGAAGGTCTCGGCCGTGGCATCGGTGATCGCGCCGCCGATGCCGAGGAATTCCTGGAAACGCCTGCCCGGCTCCACGAACACCGAGTTCTCCGCCTCGGTCAGCGGATGGCCCTCGCGCAGCGGCGGCGCCTCGCTGCGGACCATCTGTCGCGGCGCGCCCTGCGCCGTGGTGTAGACCGCGATCCCGCTCCCGGCGGCAGCCGCCGCCTGCGGCGCCAGCGCCGCCAGACCCAGTACCGCCACGACGAACGCCCTCATCGCACCCTCCCGGTCCTTGCCGGTCCGCAGGGTAACCCGGTCCCAGGCCGCGCACGCCCCGGGCTCTTTTGTGCAGTGCAGCACAATTTACGCCCCTGTCATGTCAACCCCCCTGTTTTTCCACGCGATCTGAACATTTCCACAGGCAGATTTTTCCCGTGTCCACTCGCCGGACACCGCCCGCCGGCAAGGACGCCAGCGGGCGCTCCCGGCGATGTGATCCCCCGAGACGCAACACCAGCAGGAGCGGCGCGCCGCAAGGCCGCCGGAAACGGAGATGTCCCAGATGCCTGCATCCGAACACAGCGATCGGCTCGACCTCGAACGGCTCGAGCGCTACCTGCCCGAGCTGCTGCACCAGTACGTCCCGGATCCCACTCCGCTCGCCGCACTCCCCCACGGCGCCAGGGGCGAACCGGCACATCTGCCGCTTGCCTGACTCCCGTTCATGATCAGCCGGCCGGGGGGCCGGCTTTTTTTTGGTTCTTCACCCAACTCCGGGGAAGGCCGCCCGGATCTTGAGGAAGAAGTAGGCGTCATCGCGGAAGCCGTAGGCCATGCGCTTGATGACCTTGATCTTGTTGTTGATGCCCTCGACCAGGTTGG
>NZ_PDWP01000036.1 GCF_010093235.1 Pseudoxanthomonas suwonensis
CGCCATGGCCGTTCCCCCGATCTCCCCCATTGGCTGGCTGCATACCCTCGGCAGCCTGCCCGCCGTCCCGTTCGCCGCCTACATGCTCGCCCGCCGCGGCCGGATCGTCCCCGGCACCCGGGCCGGCCGCGCATACTTCTGGTTCATGCTGCTGGGCGCGCTGACCGTATACCCGGTCGCACACCAGCCAGTGAGCATTGTTTTCGCCACCGCCACCTTGTTCGTCCTGCTGCTGGGGTATGGCCTGGCAGCACCTGCCCGGACCCGACGGGGCTGGCGCTACGTGCAGACCGCCTCGCTCAGCACCAGCGTGTTCCTGCTGCTGGTACCCACGGTGAGCGAGATCCTGAGGCGCCTGCCGGCGGGCCATCCGCTGGTGACCGACATGAAGGATCCGCTGCTGCTGGGCGCACAGGGCGTGCTCGCGCTGGCCCTGCTGGTCGGCGTGCCGCTGCAGATCCGCAGCCTTGCGCGGCAGCCTGCACACGGAGCGGCATGCTGATGGCCGCCACGCCCGAGGCCCCGCAGGCGCGGTATTCGGAGAAGGCGCAGGAGATCATCCAGCGCACCGTCGAGCTGCTTGCCGCTGGCGGCTACCACAGTTTCAGCTTCGCCGACATCGCCGAACGGGTGCAGGTACGCAAGGCAAGCATCCACCATCATTTCCCGACCAAGCCGGAGCTGGTCCGGGCGGTGGTCGCACGGCATCGCGAGGCCACCCTGCGCGGGCTCGCGGCGCTCGACCAGGCCCACGCCGATCCGCTCGGACGCCTGGTCGCGTACTGCCGCTACTGGGCCGGCTGCATCCGCCAGGCCAGTCCACCGATCTGCATCAGTGCTCTGCTTGCAGCGGAACTCCCGGCCATCCCGGACGAGGTGGCAGCCGAAGTCCAGGCGCACTTCGAACAGCTGGAAGCCTGGCTCGTGGCGACGCTCAAGGCGGGCGCCGCAAGCGGCAGCCTGCGCCTGTCCGGCAGCGCGGCATCCGAAGCGGCCCTGTTCATGGCCACGGTGCACGGCGCGATGCTGTCGGCGCGTGCATCAGGGAACCCGGCCCTGTTCTGGAAAATCGCCAAGCTGGCCACCGACCGGCTGAAACCCGGGTAGCCAGCCGCCCCCGACCGCACCCACCACCCACCGGGACAGGGGGCCGGCGCCCTGTCCGCCGTCATGTCCCTTCCTGGAGCCGCATGAAAGCTTCGCAACACATCCTGCCCGGCATTCCCAAGCTGCCCGCGCGGTTCGCCCCGATCGTCATGCCGCTGCTGCTGTCGCTGCTGATGAGCGCGATCGTGTCGCTGATCTCCACGATCAAGGCAGGGGGACTGGCACCAGGCCTGCTGCCGCGCTGGCTCGGCGCGTGGGGCCTGTCCTGGTCCATCGCCTTCCCCGTGCTGCTGCTGGTGCTGCCGGTGGTGCGGCGGATCACCGCAATGCTGGTGCGCTCGCCCTGAGCTGGCGGGTGCGCCCTGGCGCCACCGGCCTCAGGCCAGCGGGCGGCGGTACACCGCGGCGCTGATGCATGACAGCACGCTGACCACGAACCAGCCGAACGGGAACAGCGACAGGGTCAGCAGCCAGGTCACCGCGCCCGCCACGCAGCCGGCGAGGAACCAGAGCAGCGCCGACAGCACGCGCCCCTGCACCAGCTGGCCGAGGCCGGGGACGATGAGGCTGCAGATGGCGGCGATGACATTGCCTGCCGAACCGGGTCCGTTTGCCATTGCCGAACTCCTGTCGTGGAATACCTCCATCCTCGCCGACCGATGCTGGCCGGCCAGTGAAGAAGGTCACGCGCCGCGCGCCGGGATCCCGGTTTCAACGGACGCATGTCCGCGAATCGCGAATAACTGACTCCCCGCAATCCGTCACGGCCTCAAAGCAATCCGTCGCGCTTGACCGCCAGGTAACGCTCGACCAGCGCCCCGGGCAGGTCGGCGGCGGTCACGTCCAGGGTCATGACCCGCTGCCGGCGCAGCGCCTCGTGCGCCTGGGCGCGCTGCGCCAGGTAGGCGGCGGCTGCGGCGGCGCGCACTGCGCCGTGCACGTCCTCCACCCCGGCGGCCAGGGCCTGGTCCAGCTCCCGTTCGCGCAGGCTGGCCACGCAGACCAGGTGGCGGCGCTGCAGCAGGCGCACGGCGGCCAGCAGGTCTTCCGAATCCTCGTCGCGCACGTTGGTGCAGAACATCACCAGGGCGCGCCGGCGCTGGCGCGCGGCAAGCGTGTCGGCCAGGGCGAGGTAGTCCGTGGCCACCGGCTCCGGCTGCAGGTCGTAGCTGCCGTTGAGCAGACCCTGCAACGCGCCCGGACCACGCCGCGGCGGGATCCAGCGGTGTCCGGCCCCGGTGGCCAGCAGCCCGACCGCGTCGCCCTGGCGCAGCGCCAGCCAGGCCACCACCAGCGAGGCATTGAGGGCATGGTCGAAATGCGACAGCCCGCCCTCGCTGGCCAGCATGCGCCGTCCGGTATCGACCACCAGCAGCAGTTGCTGGTTGCGCTCTTCCTGGTACTCGCGCGAGATCAGCTTGCGTGCACGCGCCGTGGCCTTCCAGTCGACCTGGCGCAGGCTGTCGCCGACGCGGTACTCGCGCATCTGGCGGAAGTCGGTGCCTTCGCCGCGGCGGCGGCGCATGTGCGCGCCCACCAGCAGCGAGGCCTGTTCGGCGCTGAACAGCGCCAGCTTCGCCAGTGGGGCGAAGTCCGGGTAGACGCGCACCTGCTGCGGTTGGCCCGCGGTGCGCAGTGCGCGCCACAGCCGCCATGGCGAGTGCAGGCGCAGGTGCGTGCCTTCGAACACGAAACTGCCGCGCGCCGCCGGCACCAGCCGGTAGCGCACGCGGGCCACGCCGTGGCCGGGCAATGAAAGCCGCAGCGGCAGGCCCTCGGCCTGCCATCCCTCCGGGTGCAGGTCGGCCAGCTCCAGGCGCAGTGTGCGCGCCGAGCGCAGCTCCAGCTCCACCTCGCGTGGCACGCCCACCGGAAGCACGTCCACCAGCCGCCGCGACACCCCGGGCGTGGGCAGGAGGCGCAGGCGCCACGCATCGACCGCCGCCGCCGTGGCCACCACGGCGACGAAGACCCACCACGTCCACATCGGGACCAGCCCGACGACCGGCAGCACGCCGGCCAGCGCGCACAGCGCCAGCAGGACCAGCAGCGGGACGCCGGGCCTCATCGGACCCGCCCCGCCTGGAGGGCGCGAAGCCGGCTCACTTGCGCGGCGCCTCCACCCGGCCCAGCAGCGAGCGCAGCACGTCGTCCGGCGACTGGCCGTCGATCTGCAGTTCCGCGGCCAGGGCGATGCGATGGCGCAGCGCAGGCACCGCCACGCCACGCACGTCGTCGGGAGTCGCGAAGTCGCGGCCCTGGAGCACTGCCTGCGCGCGCGCCGCGCGGACCAGGGCGATGCTGCCGCGCGGGCCGGCACCCAGGGCGATGCCCGGCCACTTGCGGGTCGCCGCGACGATGCGCACCGCGTAATCGACCACCGCCGGATCCACCGTGACCCGGGCCACGCCCTGCTGCATCGCCACCAGCTCGGCCGCGCCGACGACCGGCACCACCTCGTCCAGCTCGAAGTCCCCGCCGCCGCGGCCGCTGGTCACCTCGGCCACCATGCGCACCTCGTCCTGGTGGCGCGGATAGCCGATGAGCAGCTTGAACAGGAAGCGGTCCAGCTGCGCCTCCGGCAACGGATAGGTGCCCTCCTGCTCCACCGGGTTCTGGGTGGCCAGGGCCATGAACGGCCGCTCCAGCGCGAACGACTCGCCCTCGATGGTGACCTGCCCTTCCTGCATCGCCTCCAGCAGCGCCGACTGGGTCTTGGCCGGCGCGCGGTTGATCTCGTCGGCCAGCAGCAGGTTGGTGAAGACGGGACCACGGCGGATGCGGAACGCACCGCTTTCCGGGTCGTACACGGCATGGCCGCTGATGTCGCTGGGCATCAGGTCCGGGGTGAACTGCACCCGCGCGTGCTCGAGCGCCAGCGCACGGGCCAGCGCCCGCACCAGCAGGGTCTTGCCCAGCCCCGGCACGCCTTCGATCAGCACGTGGCCGCCGGCCAGCAGCGCGACCAGCACCTGGTCGAGCACGTCGTCCTGGCCGATGAAGGCGCGCGCGACCTCGGTGCGGATCGCGGCCACCCGGCTGGCCAGGTCGTCTCCGGTGATAGGCGGCAAAGCGGGGATGTCGGTCATAGCCGGTTCCTCATCTGGACCAGGGTGCGCACGCGCGCGTGGAAGTCATGGCGGTCCGCCGGCGGCTGCAGGGCTTCGCGCACCAGCCCCGGCGGGAATTGCAGGCGCGCGGAGAGGGCCGCGACGCGCGCGGCCTCGTCCAGCGCGAAGGTGGCCGGATCGCGCCGCCGCAGCCGCGCGAGGAAGGCCTCGCGCATGGCCGCGTGCAGCAGCTCCAGGTGGCCCCGGCGGTAAAGCAGCTCACCGCTGGCCTGCACGTGCTCGAGCAGGGAGCGGCGCCCGGCCGGCGGCGACGGCAGCCAGGGCCCGAAACGCTGGCCGTGGCGCCAGAGCGCCGCGCCCAGCAGCAGCACCAGTGGCAACCAGGCCGGCCAGGCGCGCTGCAGCAGGCGCAGCCACGGCGGCGTCCACTCCGGCATCCGCACCAGGTGGAAGGTTCCGCGTCCGTAGTTGGGCGCAAGCACCTGCCGCGCCAGCAACTGGTGCTGCACGTCGCGCAGCTTGGCGGTTTCGAGGAAGTCCATGTCCGCCAGCAGGTCCACCGTGCCCCGGCCGATGCGCCAGCGTGCCCACGCCAGGCCGTGCTCGTCGTCGCCCCAGTCCAGCGCGGGGGGGCGGGCCGGGTCGGCGACGAAGCGGCGGCCGCGGCAGAACTCCACGTGGTTGGACTGTCCGGGCACGCGCAACGGCTCGCAGTGCGGCGCGCGCAGCGGCTGGCGCAGGCCGAGTGCGGACAGCAGCGGCACGGCGCGGGGATCGGCACCGCGCGAAGGGGTGCGCAGCACGAGGTGGCCGCCACGCGCCACCCAGGCCAGCAGTCGTTGCGCTCCGGCCGCATCCACCGTCGACGGATCGCCATGCAGCAGCACGGTGTCGCGGGGGTCGCCCACCAGGGCCATCGCATCCGGCCTCTCGTGCGCCTGCACGCGCTCCCCGTCCGCCTCCAGCACCCGCCGCAGCGCGTACAGGGGATCGGCGGCCGCCTCGCCGGCGGGCGGCAGCGGGACCTGGGGTTCCACCTTCTCGAAGGCGTGCAGGAACCAGACGGTGGCCAGGGCCAGCAACAGGGGCAGGCCCAGCACGACCGCGCCGACGAGCATCCCGCGCTGGCGTGCGTTCATGCGCGCCATCCCCAGCAGCGGACGGCCTCGTCCAGCAGGGCTTCAAATGCTGCCTCGTCCGGCAGGCTGCCCGCGTAGGCAGCGTACTGCCAGGCGCGCACGGTATGCGCGAACACCGTGCGCCCGGCGTCCGGGGCCAGTGCGGAGGCCGCGCGCAGGCACTGCGCCTCGGTGGCGCCCGGCGGCAGTTCGATCCGGGCGCGCGTGGCCATGGCCTCGACGCTGGCGCGGTACAGCAGCGCCAGCGCGGCGCGCGCGCGGCCCGTGCTCCACAGCCTGCGCACGGCGGCGGGAACGTCCTCCGGCAACACGTCCGGTGCCACGCCCGCGGCCACCTCCACCATGGCATCGCGTGGCGCCCTGGGCGCGGCGCCGATGCGCGCGCGCAGCCACGGCAGCCAGCGCCGGGCGGTGAACAGCAGCACGAGCAGGAGCAGGCCCAACAGCAGCCACAGGCCCAGCTCGGCGATCATCGCGAAGGACGCCGCGACCGGGCCCAGCCAGTCCGGCACCTTCGGGTCGGTCCGTTCGCCGGCCTGCCTGGGCCGCCACCGGACCACGGTGCGTTCGCGGTTGAGCAGCGGATCGCGGTAGGCCTTTGCCGCGGAACGAAGGAACCCGGTATCTTCCTGCAGCTGGTCGCCGAACACCCCGGGCAGGGTCGGCGCCGGGTCGGCCGCCTCCTCCGCAGGCGCGGGGGGTGCGGCACGCGCTGCCAGCGGCAGCGCCGCCAGCAGCGCCAGCAGCAGCGGCGCGCCGTGCGAGAGCAGGCGCCGGCGCAGGCGGCGGAACGCCAGCTCCACGTCCCAGGCCTCGCTGCCGGAGCGGCGGTTGAGGTACATGCCGAAGCCGGCAGCCACGTAGAACGGACCGATCACCAGCGTCGCCGCCCAGGGCACCAGGTTCAGCCCCAGCTTCAGCCAGGCCGGCCACGGTCTGGCCAGTGCCTGGCCGGTCTCGCGCAGGGAGTCGGGCAGCAGGTCCTGGGGCAGGAACAACAGCACCAACGCCACCAGGCCCAGCGCCAGCACCAGTTCGAAGGCCATCGACACCAGGGTGAGCATGACCGCCTGTGCGTAGGCCTGGGCCGCCACGGCCCGGCGACGCGCCGTCCGCCGCTCGCCCGCGTTGCCTTCCAGCAGGTCCACCGGCACCAGCAGCGACCGCGCCGGGGTGAACCGCCGCCAGAGCAGGGCGGCAGGTATCTGGCCCGGGCAGAAGCCTGCCTGCGCGCGCAGGGTGGCCAGGGTGCCGGGCACCTGGCCGAACACCGCGCGCGAAAGCACGTACAGCGGGATGCGCTCCAGCACCGGCTTCAACCACCACGCCAGCAGCAGCCCCAGCCAGATGCGGTCCAGCGCCCACGCCACTGCATTGGCCAGCACGAATACCAGCACCATCGCCAGCAGCCACGGCCGCCACACCGCCGCCGCATGCCTCCGCAGCAGTGCGGTGCCCAGCTCCATCGCCTCCCATGGCGAGCGCGGGCGCAGGTTGACCTGCAGGTCCTCAGGTCGCATCGGCGTCCTCCGTCCCGCGTCCGCCGCGCCACAGCCAGCCCAGGACGACCGCCCACAGCAGCGCCGCCACGCCGAAGCGCAGCCAGTCCGGCAACCAGGCGATGGACGACCAGAACGCCTCCACGAACGCGGCGGCCACCAGCATCAGCGCTACGCCGAAGCTCAGGCGCGCACCGATGCGCCCGGCATGCACGAGTGCGTCGCGCCGCCGGCGGTTGCCCGGCGCGACCAGGGCCATGCCCAGGCGCAGGCCGGCACCGCCGGCGATGACCAGCGCGGTCAGTTCCAGCGCGGCGTGCGTGCAGACGAAGCGCCAGAACGGCCCTCCATGGCCCACCGCCTGCAGGTAGCCGGCGGCGGTGCCGATGGCCAGGCCATTGAATACCAGCACGAATACCGTGCCCACGCCGGCCAGCAGCCCCCCGGCGAACATGCGCAGGCCGATGCTGCCGTTGTTCATCACGTAGTGGCCGAACATGCGCCAGTCCGTACCGCTGTCGCGGCCCAGGGCACGGGCCGGATCGCCGCTGTCGTACATGCGCTCCAGCTGCGCCAGCTGCTCCGGGCCCATCACGTTGTGGGCCAGCTCCGGCCGCCAGAGCACCAGCAGGCCGGCGACCACCAGCGGCAGCGCGAAGAGCGCCAGCGAGGCCCACATGACCGTGGCCTGGGAGCGCACCAGCCGCGGGAAGCCGCCGGCGACGAACTGCGCCGCCATCCGCCAGCGCGGCGGGGGCGCGCGGTACAGCACGGCGTGGCCCTCCTGCATCAGCCGCTGCAGCCGCTCCAGCAGCGGCGCGCTGTAACCGCGGCGGCGCGCCAGCGCCAGCTGCTGGCAAAGGCGCCGGTAGCGCGCGGGTATCTCGCCGTCGGGCACCGTGGCCGGCGCACCGGGCCGTGGCGCGCCGCGCGCCCGCGCCCGGTGGTGCAGCCAGAGTTCCAGTTCCTGCCATTCGGCCTGGTGGCGGGCGACGAACTGCTCCTGCCTCATCGCCGCCCCAGCAGTGCGTTGGCGATGCCATACAGGCGCTGCACGCCCTCCATGCCACCGGCGCCGGTCAGCGGCTGCAGCAGGCCGGCCAGTTCGACCTGGCGCGCCGGTGCCAGGTACGGCGCGCGTTCGCCGAAGGCGACGATCGCCGCCTGTTCGTCCGCATGCAGCGGCTGCCCCGCCGCGCGCGCGGGCACCGCCGGCACCTGCGTGGCGGAAGCGGGCGGGGGCACGTGCACGACCACGGTATCGGCGACCAGGTCGCCGAGGCGGCGGCCGTGGCGGTCGCACAGGCTGGTGGCCAGGCCGGCGGCGTAGGCGAACGGCAGCATGTCCACGGTGCGCAGCAGGTGGCGCACGATGGCCGGCAGCCAGCCCACCGGCGCCCCGTCGCCGCCGACGACGCGCAGGCCGAGCGCGCGCTTGCCGGGCGTCTGCCCGTCCCAGGCCACCTCGAACACGATCGGGTAGGCCCAGACCACGGCGAACATGGCCAGCAGGTAGATGCCCTGGCCGAGCCCGCCGAGCAGGCCCAGGATCGTCGCAAGCACGGAGAGGATGGCGATCCGCACGGCCAGGTCGACCAGCCAGGCCAGCGCGCGCGGCACCGGGCCGGCGGCGGGCAGGTGCAGGGGCACGCCTTCGGGGGTGATGACTTCGCGATAGGTATCGAGCAGGCGCGCCGGGCCGCCGGCTGCCTGGGCATCGGGCGTGCTCGTCCTGCCGGTCATGGCCGGCGCTCCTGCCGGCGGGCTGCCTGTGGCGGCATGGGTTCCCCACTCCTTTCCCCGGCGCCGAATGTAACCGGCCGGGCACGGACCTGCCCAGCCATGGGACTACACTGGCCGCATGCATCCGCCGGCTACCCCCGCCTTCGCCTGCCGCAGCGGCTGCGCTGCCTGCTGCACGGCGCCGTCGATCTCATCGCCGATCCCCGGCCTGCCGCGGGGCAAGCCTGCGGGCATGCCGTGTCCGCAGCTGGACGAGGCCCTGCGCTGCCGCCTGTTCGGCCGACCGGAACGGCCCGCGGTCTGCGCCTCGCTGCGCCCGGGTCCGGAGATGTGCGGCGCCAGCCGCGCCGAGGCGATGGCGGTGCTGGCCGCGCTGGAGGCGGCCACCGCTCCGGCTCAACCGGCCGCGGCCATGCCCAGATAGTTGTCCTTCAGCCGCACGTAGTGCGCGGCGGAGTAATGCAGGCTCTCGATCTCGCGATCGCTGAGCCTGCGCACGAAGCGTGCAGGGTTGCCCAGCCACAGCTCGGCCTCGCCCACCACCTTGCCCGGGCCGACCACCGCGCCGGCGCCGACGAAGCCGTACTTCTTCACCGTGGCGCCGTCGAGGATGCACGCGCCCATGCCGATCAGGCACAGGTCCTCGATGGTGCAGGCATGGATGATGGTGCCGTGGCCGATGGTGACGTCCGCGCCGACCAGGGTCGGGTAGCCGCCCTTGTTGAACGGGCTGTGGTGGCTGGTGTGGACGATGGTGCCGTCCTGGACATTGGTGCGCGCGCCGATGCGGATGTGGTTGACGTCGCCGCGCAGCACGCAGCCGGGCCACACCGAGACATCCTCGGCCAGCTCCACGTCACCGATCAGGACGGCGGCGGGATCGACATACACGCGTTCGCCCAGCACGGGGCGCTTGTCCAGGTAGGGACGCAGGGAGGTGGCGTTCATGCGGGCATTGTAGGCTGCCGCTCCCCTGCCACTACACTCCGGCGATGGCATCCAACACCGACCCCGGCACCATCGCGGCCAATGCCGCCATCACCTCCGCCACGACCGTGGCCGCAGCCGCCCAGGTGCAAGGCGGCGATCGCGCGCCGCCTGCTTCAGCCCCGCCGGCCACACCGGTGGACCTGGCCGCGCAGCTGGAGCTCCTGCGCCGGGCCTGGCAGGCCGCGATCCCCGGCTACGCCCAGCGGCGCGACGACCTGCTGCGCCTGCGCGCGGCGCTGAAGCGCCGGCTGCCGGAGATGGCCGACGCCATCGCCGCCGACTTCGGCCACCGCTCGCGCCACGAATCGCTGCTGGCCGACGGCATGACCGTGCTGGCCGCGATCGACCACCTGCTGCGCCACCTGCGCCGCTGGATGAAGCCGCAGCGTGTTTCCGCCGGCTGGCGGCTGTGGCCGGCCCGCGCGCAGCTGCGCCACCGGCCGCTGGGCGTGATCGGGGTGATCGCGCCCTGGAACTACCCGGTGAACCTGGCGCTGGTGCCGCTGGCCACCGCGATCGCCGCCGGCAACCACGTGTTCCTCAAGCCTTCCGAGCTGACCCCGCATACCTCGCGTTTCCTGCGCGAACTGCTGGCCGAGGCGTTCCCGGCCGGGCGCGTGGCGGTGGCCGAAGGCGACGCCTCGGTCGGCGCCGCCTTCGCCGCGCTGCCGTTCGACCACCTTGTATTCACCGGATCGACCGCGGTCGGACGCAAGGTGATGGCCGCCGCCGCGGCCAACCTGACCCCGCTGACGCTGGAGCTGGGCGGCAAGTCGCCGGCCATCGTCTGCGCCGGCTATCCGGTCGGGCGCGCCGCCGCGCGCCTGGCCACCGGCAAGTGGTTCAACGGCGGCCAGACCTGCATTGCCCCGGACTACGTGCTGCTGGTCGGCCGCCAGCGCCGCGATGCATTCGTGCAGGCGCTGCGCGAACAGGTCATGTCGCGCTACGGCGACCTGCGCGACGGGGCGCAGGACTACACCCGGATCATCGATCCGCGGCACTTCGCGCGCCTGCAGGGCTACGTCGACGAGGCACGCGCCCGCGGCTGCGAGGTGGTGGTGCTGGCCGAAGGCCACGATCCGGACTGCCGCCTGTTCGCTCCCACCCTGGTACTGGATCCGCCCGACGACCTGGCGGTGATGCAGGACGAGATCTTCGGCCCGGTGCTGCCCGTGCGCTGCGTGGACACGCTGGAGCATGCGCTGGAGGACGTACGCGCGCGGCCGCGGCCATTGGCGCTGTACCCCTTCAGCCACGACCGCGGCGAGGTCGAACGCATCCTCGACGGCACCCTCGCCGGTGGCGTCACCGTCAACGACGCACTGCTGCATTTCGCCGCCGAAGGCCTGCCGTTCGGCGGCGTCGGCGCCAGCGGCATGGGCGCCTACCACGGCCGCGCGGGCTTCGATTCGATGGGCAAGTGGCTGCCGGTGCTGTGGCAGCCGCGTCTCAGTGCCAGCGACTGGCTCAGGCCACCCTACGCGCGGATCGCCAGGCTCATCGACTTCATCGTGCGCTGAACCGGCGGCTCCGCGGCCGCGGCGATGCGCCCTGGCCATGTCCGGGCGTGCGCGGGCGGTCGAGATCCGCCCGCGCCATTCGTCGCAGTGACGAAGCCAACCCAGCAGGAATTCCATGACGACAGCCGTCCCGCCCGCCAAAGCCAGCCGCCGTGAATGGATCGGCCTGGCGATCATCGCCCTGCCCTGCCTGGTCTATGCGATGGACCTGACCGTGTTGAACCTGGCCCTGCCGGCGATCAGCGCGCAGCTCGATCCCAGCGCCAGCCAGCTGCTGTGGATCGTCGACATCTACGGTTTCCTGGTCGCCGGCTTCCTGATCACCATGGGCACGCTCGGCGACCGCCTCGGCCGCCGCAGGCTGCTGCTGGCCGGCGCAGCGGCTTTCGCGGTGGCCTCGGTGCTGGCCGCGTCCGCGCGCAGCGCGGAGATGCTGATCGCCATGCGCGCCCTGCTGGGCGTGGCCGGTGCCACCCTGGCACCGTCGACCCTGTCGCTGATCCGCAACATGTTCCATGACGAACACGAGCGGCAGTTCGCGATCGGCGTGTGGATCGCCGCCTTTTCGGTCGGCGGCGCGATCGGCCCGCTGGTCGGCGGGCTGTTGCTGCAGTGGTTCTGGTGGGGCGCGGTATTCCTGGCCGCGGTGCCGGGGATGGCGCTGCTGCTGGTGCTCGGCCCGAAGCTGCTGCCCGAGTATCGCGATCCCGATGCCGGGCGGCTGGACCTGGCCAGCATGGTGCAGTCGCTGTGCGCGGTGCTGGCGGTGGTCTACGGGCTCAAGCGCATCGCCGAGTACGGTCTGGACCCGCGCGGTATCGCCATGCTGCTGGCCGGCATCGTGCTGGGCGTGCTGTTCGTGCGCCGGCAGCGGCACCTGGCATATCCGTTCCTCGACGTGACCCTGTTCCGGCGGCCGGCGTTCTCGGCGGCGATCGTGGCCTACGCACTGACCGGCCTGGCGATGATGGGCGTGTACATCTTCATGACCCAGTACCTGCAGCTGGTGCTGGGGCTGACGCCGCTGCAGGCCGGCATCGCCACCATCCCGTGGTCGGTGTGCTTCACCGCCGGCTCGCTGCTGGCCCCAAGGCTGGCGCGGCACTGGGGCGCGCGCCGGGTGATGGTGCGCGGCCTGCTGCTGGCCGCCGCCGGCTTCGTCGTCACCGCCATGGTGATGGCGCCGTACGGGCTATGGTTCCTGGTCGCCGGGATGGTCGCGATGAGCATCGGCCTGGCGCCGGTGATGACCGTGGGCAACGAGCTGATCATCACCACTGCCCCTCCGGAGCGCGCCGGTGCCGCCTCGGCGCTGTCGGAAACCAGCGCCGAACTGAGCGGCGCGCTGGGCATCGCCGTGCTGGGCAGCGCCGGCATGCTGCTGTTCCGGTTGTGGCTGGGCCCAGCCGTGCCGGCGAGCCTGGATCCGGCCGATACCACGCGCGCCCTGGCCACCCTGGGCGGAGCGATGTCGGTGGCCGGCGGACTGGCCGACGGCGGCGCATTCGGCGATGCCGCACGCACCGCATTCACCGATGCCATGCGCGTGGTGGCCGTGTTCGGCATGGCGATGATGCTGGTCGCGGCATGGATGGCCCAGCGGCTGATGCGCGACGGCGGCGAAGCGCCGGTTGCGGACGCCGGACTGGACGAGGTGGCCGGCGCCTGAGTCGCCAGCGCTCAGGCGTCTTCCGGGAAGGCGCGGTCCAGCCACTCGGGAACCGGCAGGCCCTTGCCGCGCAGGAAGGCCGGGTTGAACAGCTTGGCCTGGTAGCGGGTGGCACCATCCGCCAGCAGGGTCACGATGGTGTGGCCCGGCCCAAGCTCGCGCGCCAGGCGCACCGCGCCGGCGATGTTCACTCCGCTGGAACCGCCCACGCCCAGGCCTTCATGCGCCATCAGGTCGTGTACCCAGGGCAGCGATTCGCTGTCCGGGATCGACCAGGCCAGGTCGATCGGCGCCCCCTCGAAATTCGCGGTGACCCGGCTGGAACCGATGCCCTCGGTGATCGAGCCGCCCTCGGCCTGGAGCTGGCCGGTGTTGACATAGCTGGCCAGCGCCGAGCCGGCGGGGTCGGCCAGGGCGATGGCGACCTCCCGCCTGTGCCGCTTCAGCGCGCGGCCCACGCCGGCGAGGGTGCCGCCGGTACCGGTGGCGCAGACGAAGCCGTCGATGCGGCCGCCGGTCTGTTCCCAGATTTCCGGGCCGGTGGTGGCCTCGTGGAAATCGCGGTTGGCGGTATTGTCGAACTGGTTGGCGAACCAGGCGCTGCCCGGTGCCTGCGCATTCATCGCTTCCACCAGGCGCCGGGCCTGGTGCGCGTAGTGGTCCGGATTGGCATAGGGCGCGGCCGGCACCAGCCGCACCTCGGCGCCGGTCACCCGCAGCGCGTCGATCTTCTCCCGGCTCTGGGTCGCCGGCATGGTGATGATCGTGCGGTAGCCGCGGCTGGCGCCCAGCAGGGCCAGGCCGATGCCGGTATTGCCGGCGGTGCCCTCCACGATCGTCGCCCCCGGCCGCAGGGCGCCGCTGCGTTCGGCATCCAGCAGCAGGCCAAGCGCGGTGCGGTCCTTGATCGAACCGCCGGGATTGAGGAACTCGGCCTTGCCGAGGATCTCGCAGCCGGTCAGCTCCGAGGCGCGGCGCAGGCGGATCAGCGGGGTGCGGCCGATCGCGGCGGCCAGGTCTGGATGGATGCGCATGGCGGCGTCCTCGGCATCGGGCCGCGCAACCTTACCGCAGCCATGTGCAGGCGCCGACCGTGGCCGGACCGGCGCGGCGGAAACCCGGATAATGCGCGGGCATACCCATCGCACGCGCCCCCGAATGAAAGTCGCCTCCTGGAACGTCAACTCCCTCAACGTGCGCATGCCGCACCTGGAACAGTGGCTGCGCGCCTTCAACCCGGACGTGGTCGGGCTGCAGGAAACCAAGCTGGAGGACCACAAGTTCCCGGACGCGACCCTGGCCGCGCTGGGCTACCGCAGCGTGTTCTCCGGGCAGAAGACCTACAACGGCGTGGCCATCCTCTCGCGCGAGGAGCCGCGTGACGTCCTCGTCGGCGTGCCCGGCTTCGAGCACGAGCACAAACGCGCCATCAGCGCGACCATCGGCGACCTGCGCGTGGTCAACCTGTACGTGGTCAACGGCCAGGACGTGGGTACCGACAAGTACGAACTGAAGCTGGCGTGGCTGGCCGCGGTGCGGAACTGGCTCGAGCAGGAAGCGCGGCAGCACCCGAAGCTGGTGGTGCTGGGCGACTTCAACATCGCACCGGACGAACGCGATGTGCACGATCCGGCGGTATGGAACGAGAACCACATCCTGACCTCGGCCGCCGAGCGCGCCGCCCTGCGCGACCTGCTCGGCGTGGGCCTGCACGACGGCTACCGCCTGCTGCACGACGAGGGTGGGGTCTTCAGCTGGTGGGACTACCGGATGGCCGCGTTCCGCCGCAACCTCGGCCTGCGCATCGACCTGACCCTGGTGTCCGAAGCACTGCGGGGCCAGGTCGCCGCCGCCGGCATCGACCGTGAGCCGCGCACCTGGGAGCGGCCCAGCGACCACGCCCCGGCATGGATCGAACTGGCCACCTGAGCCGGACCCGGAAAGACGAAGGCCCGGGAAGCCCCGGGCCTTCGCCTCCTCGTCGTGCCGTGTTCCAGGTTCAGCGCACGCGTCCGCGCGTGAACAGGTTGACGATCGCCAGCAGGATCACCGCGCCGATGAGCGAGAACAGGAAGGTGCGGATGGTGATGGCCTCGTTGATGCCGCCACCGAAGATCCAGCCGGCCAGCACCGCGCCGACGATGCCGACGATGATGTTCAGCAGGATGCCCTGCTGCGCGTCGCGCCGCATGATCAGGCTGGCAAGCCAGCCCACGATGCCGCCCACGATCAACCAGATGATGATGCCCATGTCGTGCCTCTCCTCTGTTCCGCGAAATCCGCCCCGCGGCAGCGGGGGTGCGCGGCAATCAGACCGCCGTGGCCGTGAAGCGGTCGTGCATGGGTTGCGCGCGCCGTGCGGGACCATTGCCGCATGCGCGTGGCGCGCGGAGTCCGGCCATGCATGATTCGTGGGATTTCGGCCCGGTGCAGGTGCAGGCCCTGCCCTATATTCCCGGCCAGCGCGGCGAGCCGCAGGTGCACGCCACGCTGGCGCGCTGGCTGCAGCGCGCGCCGGAGGACCCGCTGCCGCTGCAGCGCGACGTGCATGGCCGCCCGCGCCTGCTCGCGCCGTATGACGGCTTCGACGCCGGCTGGAGCCACAGCGGCGAGCGCCTGCTGCTGGCGGTAGGCCGGGAGGTGGTGCTGGGCGTGGACCTGGAGCGGCTGCGTCCGCGTCCGCGCGTGCTGGAACTGGCGCGGCGCTTCTTCGCCCCGGCCGAGGCCGACTGGCTGCAGGCGCTGCGCCCGGAGCTGCGCGAGCCGGAGTTCGTGCGGCTGTGGTGCGCCAAGGAAGCGGTGCTCAAGGCCCATGGCCGCGGCCTGGCCTTCGGCCTGCACCGGCTCCGGTTCCAGGCCGGGGACCCGGGGGCGCCGCTGCGCCTGAAGGACTGCGATCCGGCCCTGGGCGCGGCCGCGGAGTGGCAGCTGCACGAGTGGATCCCGCAGGACGGCTACCACGCCGCCCTGGCCTGGCGTCCGCGGGACTAGCGCCGGCGGGCGATAATCCCGCTCATGGACACCCCTCTCCCCGAACCGCTGCGCTGGCGGCTGGCCGACGGCCTGGTCGCGCTGGGCCTGGACCCGCCCCTGGCTGCCCCCCTGCTGGACTACCTGGCGCTGCTGCTGCGCTGGAACCGCACCTACAATCTCACCGCGGTCCGCGACCCGGAGGAGATGGTCACCCGCCACCTGCTCGACTCGCTGGCCATGCACGCCCACGTGCGTGCCGGGGCGCTGGCCGACCTCGGCACCGGTCCCGGGCTGCCGGGCATCCCGCTGGCCATCGCCCGCCCGGACGTCCAGGTCACCCTGGTCGAGAGCAACGGCAAGAAGGCGCGCTTCCTGCGCGAGGCCGTGCGCCAGCTGAAGCTGGGCAACGCCCGGGTGCTCGAATCGCGGGCCGAGGCGGTGGCCGAACCCGGGGCCTACGCCCAGATCACCGCCCGGGCGCTGGACACCCTGGCCGGAATCCTGGAGGTCGGCGGGCACCTGCTGGCCCCGGACGGTCGCCTGCTGGCCATGAAGGGCGTGGATCCGGTCGAGGAGATCGCCGCCCTGCCGCCCGGCTGGGCCGCCCTGGCCGTCCATCCGCTGGCCGTACCCGGCCTGGAGGCCGAGCGGCACCTGGTGGAGGTGGGCCGGGCGGCGTGAAATCCGCATAATGGCCCGTTCCGGACCACCCGCGTCCTTGTCCCGAGGCAGCCGCCCATGGCCCGCATCATCGCCATCGCCAACCAGAAAGGTGGCGTCGGCAAGACCACGACGGCCGTCAACCTGGCCGCAGCACTGGCGCGCGCCCCGCGCCGGGTGCTGCTGGTCGACCTGGACGCACAGGGCAACGCCACCATGGGCAGCGGCGTGGACAAGCGCGAGCTGGAGGCTTCCAGCTGCGACGTCCTGCTCGGCGAGCGCGACGCCCGCTCCACCGTGGTGCGCACCGCCGAGGACTTCGACCTGCTGCCGGGCAACATCGACCTGACCGCGGCCGAGATCCAGCTGATGGAGGTCGAGGGCCGCGAGCAGCGGCTGAAGGCCGCGCTGGAACCGCTGCGCGGCGACTACGACTTCATCATCATCGACTGCCCCCCGGCGCTGTCGCTGCTGACCCTCAACGCGCTGACCGCGGCCGACTCGGTGATCGTGCCGATGCAGTGCGAGTACTACGCCCTGGAGGGCCTGAGCGCACTGATGGAAACCATCGAGGCCCTGCGCCAACGGCTCAACCCGGCGCTGGAGATCGAGGGCGTGCTGCGCACCATGTTCGACGTCCGCAACAACCTGGCCAACGCGGTGTCGGCCGAGCTGATCGAGCACTTCGGCGACCGCGTGTTCCGCACCATCGTGCCGCGCAACGTGCGCCTGGCCGAGGCTCCCAGCCATGGCCAGAGCATCGTCGGCTACGACAGCGCCTCCCGCGGCAGCGTGGCCTACATGGGCCTGGCCGGCGAGGTGATCCGGCGCCAGGCGGCAAGGACCCAGGCCGCCGGCGCGCCCGCCCACGCCGTGGAGGCCGTCTGATGGCCGCCGCGAAGAAGCGCGGCCTCGGCCGCGGCCTGGAAGCCCTGCTCGGCCCCAAGGGCGCCGCCGGCGCCACCGCGCCGGTGGTGCTCGAGCCGGAGGCGCCGCAGCCGGGCGACGTGCTGCGCACCCTGCCGGTGGGCCAGCTGCAGCCCGGCAAGTACCAGCCGCGCCGCGACATGGACCCGGGCAAGCTCGAGGAGCTGTCGGCCTCGATCCAGGCCCAGGGCGTGATCCAGCCCATCGTGGTCCGCGAGATCGCCCCGGACCGCTACGAGATCGTGGCCGGCGAGCGCCGCTGGCGCGCCTCGCAGCTGGCCGGCCTGGCCGAGGTGCCGGTGGTCCTGCGCGAGCTGGACGACCGCACGGTCATCGCCATGGCGCTGATCGAGAACATCCAGCGCGAGGACCTCAACCCGCTGGAAGAGGCCCAGGCCCTGCAGCGGCTGATCGACGAGTTTTCCCTGACCCACGCCGAGGCCGCCGCCGCGGTCGGCCGTTCGCGCGCGGCGGTGTCCAACCTGCTGCGCCTGCTCGACCTGCCGCCGGCGATCCGCGCCCTGGTCGAGGCACGCCGGCTGGAGATGGGCCACGCCCGCGCCCTGCTGACCCTGTCGCCGGAACTGGCCAGCAAGCTGGCCCACGAAGCGGCCGAGAACGGCTGGTCGGTGCGCGAGGTCGAACACCGCGCCCAGCAGTTTGCCGCCGGCAAGGTCCCGGTCACCGGCAGCGCCGCGCGCAAGGCCAAGGCCGCCAAGGCGCAGCAGCCAGACATCGCCTCGCTGGAGACCGAGCTGTCGGAGACCCTCGGCGCCAAGGTCGCCATCGCCCACGGTCGCGGCGGCAAGGGCAAGCTGGTGATCCACTACACCGACCTGGACACCCTCGACGGGGTACTCGAACGGCTTCGCGGCCAGCGCAGCTGAGCATGGCGCGTGCCGGCGGGTTCCCGGAACCCCGGTGCGCGCGCGAGAATGCCGCCGGCTGACACGGGCTTCCCCGACCCATGAGCGTCCTCGTGACAGGCGCCGCCGGCTTCATCGGCGCCTATACCTGCCAGGCCCTGGCCGCACGCGGCGACGCGGTGGTGGGCCTGGACAACTACAACGACTACTACGACCCGGCGCTCAAGCGCGACCGGGTCGCGGCGCTGTGCCCGCGGGTGGACATCCGCCGCCTGGACCTGGTCGACCGCGAAGGCCTGGCCGCGCTGTTCGCCGAGGTGCGCCCGCGCCGGGTGGTCCACCTGGCCGCCCAGGCCGGGGTGCGTTACTCGCTGCACAATCCGCACGCCTACGTGGCCAGCAACCTCGACGGCTTCGTCAACCTGCTCGAGCAGTGCCGGCACGCCGGGGTGGAACACCTGGTCTATGCCTCCAGCAGCTCGGTCTACGGCGACTCGGCCACCCCGCCGTTCTCCGAGGACCAGCGGGTGGACCGGCCGCGTTCGCTGTACGCGGCGACCAAGGCCGCCAACGAGCTGATGGCCCATGCCTACGCCCAGCTCCATGGGCTGCGCGGCACCGGGCTGCGCTTCTTCACCGTGTACGGCCCCTGGGGCCGGCCGGACATGGCACCGGTGCTGTTCTCGCGCCAGATCCTCGCCGGGCGCCCAATCGAGGTGTTCAACCAGGGGCGGATGCGGCGCGATTTCACACACATTTCAGACATCGTCGCTGGCATCCTTGGCGCGCTGGACCGTCCGGCCGGGGACGAACGGCACCAGGTCTTCAACCTGGGCAACCACACGCCGGTGGAACTGGAAGACTTCATCGGCGTGCTCGAAAAGGCCGCCGGCATCCCCGCACGGAAGGTCTACAAGCCGATGCAGCCCGGTGACATGATCGAGACCATGGCCGACACCCGGCGCGCCGCCGAGGCCTTCGGGTTCGAGCCGCGTACCCCGATCGAGGTCGGCCTGCCGCCGGTGGTGCACTGGTGCCGGGAGTATTTCGGGACCACGCCTGACCCCAGCCTGCGTCCATCTACGTCGCTCCCCTCGAAGGCACCATGACCGATCCGCAGATCTCCGTCGTCGTCCCGGTCTTCAACGAATGCGACAACATCGCCCCGCTGGTGGGCGAGATCCTGGCCGTCCTGCGCGGACGCCTGCCCTTCGAGATCGTCTGCGTGGACGACCATTCCACCGACGGTTCGCTGGAGGTGCTGCAGGGGCTGAAGGCCCAGGTGCCCGAGCTGAGGGTGCTGCACCACGTCGCCAGGAGCGGCCAGAGCACGGCCGTGCGCAACGGGGTCAAGGGCGCGCGCGGCGCCTGGATCGCCACCCTCGACGGCGATGGCCAGAACGACCCGGCCGACATCCCGAAGCTGCTGGCCGCGCGCGACGCGGCACCGCCGGAGGTGAAGCTGTTCGCCGGCTGGCGGGTGGACCGCCAGGACTCCGGCTCCAAGCGCTGGGCCAGCCGCTGGGCCAACCGCATCCGCTGCCGCCTGCTGCGCGACGAAACCCCGGATACCGGCTGCGGCATCAAGCTGTTCGAGCGCGAGGTGTTCCTCGACCTGCCCTATTTCGACCACATGCACCGCTACCTGCCGGCGCTGGTGCAGCGCGCAGGCTGGAAGACGGTGAGCGTGCCGGTCTCGCACCGCGCGCGCGCCTCGGGGGTTTCCAAGTACAACAACCTCGGCCGCGCGCTGGTGGGCATCCGCGACCTGCGCGGCGTGGCCTGGCTGATCGCCCGCAGCCACCGTACCCCGGTGGAGGAGCTCTGAAATGCTCGACCAGCCGCTGGAATGGCTCTACTGGACCGGCCTGCACGTCACCGGCTGGAAGCTGATCGGCTACACCGGCGCGCTCATGTTCGGCGCCCGCTGGCTGGTCCAGTTCGTCGCCTCCCGGCGCGCCGGCCGGCCGGTGATCCCGCGCCTGTTCTGGTACATGAGCGTGGCCGGCAGCCTGATGACCCTCAGCTACTTCCTGTTCTCCCCCAAGCAGGACTCGGTCGGGGTCCTGCAGAACATCTTCCCGGCCTTCACCGCGCTGTACAGCCTGCACCTGGACATCCGCCACCGTGGCTGGCGGGGCGACAGGGCGCCGCTGTAGGGGGCGGAAGGGGGGGGA
>NZ_PDWP01000037.1 GCF_010093235.1 Pseudoxanthomonas suwonensis
CCAGCTTCGGCTTCACGCAGGAAGCCGATGATCTGCTCTTCGGAAAAGCGCTTCTTCACGTCCAATCTCCGTCTGGTTGGGGATTGGACTCCAAATCGACCTGCTACTCAAAGATGGGGGGACGTCGCCGGAAGAACGATAACCGCGCGCCAAGCTCCATCATCACTACGGCGCTCCAGACTCGCCCAATCAACGCCAAGAGAACTAGCCGTGCCATAAGCCAGTTGCACGAGGAGCAGATTTCTCATATATACGAAGCCGCTCAAGCGAATCGCTTGACTAGTGCAGCCGAGGGAAAGGGGTTCAGTGCACGCGTGCCACGTTTCTCTAGTGGTGCGCGCTTAGCGAAGAGCTAGGCATAAGGGGAGCATGCGGTTTCGCCGCCCTCCATGAAGCCGGAGGTGCTCTTCCGAAGGTGGATCAAGCCAGCACGCGGCGGCAGTTGCTGAACCTTCCGGTGTATCTAGCGCTTGCGTGTAATAAAACCAGCCTGGCTGGTGGGCTTGATCCACACCTATTTTTCAGGGGCCGCTATGCTACCCGGAAAGGGTGTGCAAAAAATTGCGAGGCACTCGATAGGTTCCGTTAGATCCCTATGTCGAACACTTTCGATAGAGGAATCGGAGCTAGATGAGCTTTTAACCTGGCCAGCTGACGCAAGATTCAAGAAGAAGAAGATAGAGAAGTCTTCCGGCGGACATCGAACGGTGTTCGTTCCGAACTGGAAATTCCGCAGGATCCAGCGGAAAATAAATAAACGAATACTAGGAAATACAAAAATAATTCGCTGGCCAAAATACATATTTGGCTCTGTTCCAAGCTCCTCAGCAGATGCCGAAGAAGTAGTTGGTCGCGACTACATTGCCTGCGCCGCAGTTCACGCAGGGTCTAAAAGCATACTGAAGGTAGATATTTCAGATTTCTTTGACAACGTCGAACATGACGTTGTTAGTGACGTATTTGAGAAGTTCCTTAAGTATCCTCCAGAAGTAGTCGAAGCCCTTTGCAACGTTTGCTGCCTAAAAGGACGCCTTCCCCAAGGCGCACCAACTTCCAGTTACTTGGCCAATCTGGCTTTCTGGGACGTTGAACACCGACTTGTAAGAAGATTACATCAAAAGGGACTGCGCTACACTCGGTACGTGGACGACATTACGATTTCTTCACGAAAGCACGCGCAAGACTTTTCTCTTGCGCTTCGGCTCGTCGATGGAATGCTTATCGATAAAAACCTTAGCCGAAACGAGAAGAAGACTTTAACCCTCAGGTCAGGCATAAATCCCTTAGTAGTTCATGGGCTTGCAGTTGAGCACTCTGTGCCTAGGATGCCTGCACAGGAGTACAAGCGCATTCGCGCTTCAGTAAGAGCTCTTGAGAACTTCGTTACCGATCCCGGATTCCGGACATATAACGCATATCGGAGGATGTTTAATACCTGCCAAGGTCGGGTAAACAAACTTTCCCGCCTTAAACGCGTAGCCCACGCCTCTTACGTCAACCGGCTTCGGCGAATCCGACCCCTACCATCACATCGCGACTTAGCTTGGTGCAAGAAAGTAGCAGAACGCCTACTAGCACGCTTTAAGGTCCCGGGCGCGACTGATGGCTACTTCTTTAAGCGAGATCTTTTCAGGTTGAGAGAGCGGCTTAACTTGTTGCGTCGAACCTATTTACATGAGGCGGCGGAGCTGAAGAACCGCATCTCCCACATCAGGATTTTTAGCCATGAATAGTGGCTTTATTCTAAGTGGGAAAACCCTGAGTAATCTTTATAGAATCCAGCGATTGGTTATATTGGCCGGAGGGACCGCGGCCGTCCTACTGAAGCTCTTTCTTTTATTTTCTACCTTTGTAGTGATACTTGATGCCCGGGCGGAGGGACGCAGCTTCTGTCTTAGCAAAGACTGTCTTGACGAGGCAGGGAAACTATTCGCTGCGCCAGTAGAATCATTAACGCTTCTAGGGAACTTCCTCGTTGGCTTTGCGACCGTACTTAGCCTTGTGGTTGCATTGCGCGTCTACTTGACCAATGCAGCCCTAGTACAGCAAACGGCAGCGTCAGCAGAGCTCCAGGCAAAGTCACTAGAGAAGCAGGCCGAATCGTTGGCTCTACAGCTCCATGCGGCGCGATTCAAATCTTTCAGAGACTATGTGACAGACGAGATCGGCCGTTGTGCGCGGATCAATGTCTCTTCGGTAGATGTAACAACTTGGTACTACAAAATATTTACGAGCAACTACCAGAACGGAATTCAGGCCAACGAGCAGTACCTAGAGGCGATGAACAGAATCGCGCAAGCCATGAGGGATGCGGACGCGCGCCTCGGACCAGTAAAGAACAGATTTAACCACTACAAGCATCAGAGCCTGCTCATCCCCCTTTTCAAGGAAGTTGGCATTCACCTTAATTCCCTTCCCAGGCTTGATTACTTTCTAATTGAGGACGAGGTTGTCGGTTTGATTCATGCAGTCCACCGGGTGTTCGACATTCCTCAAGTGGATTTTGGAGAGAGGGTGTATAGGCAGGTCGGGTAGTGCCATCTGGAGGAATTACGCCCACGCCTTTGGGAACATGGAGACGTAGAGCGGACCCCCTTGAGGGGCCCGCTCTAAGGCGTCACGCGGATGCTTTCACCAGATCCGCACGCGGTCTTCCGGCTTGATGTAGAGCGGATCGCCTTCCTTGACGCCGAAGGCGTCGTACCAGGCGTCGATGTTGCGCAGCGGGGCGAAGGCGCGGATGTCGCCCGGCGAGTGCGAGTTGCTCACCAGCTGCTGGCGCAGCGCGCCGTCGCGCCACAGGGTGCGCCACACCTGGGCCCAACCCAGGAAGAAGCGCTGCTCGCCGGTGAAGCCGTCGATCACCGGCGCCGGCTTGCCGCCCAGCGAGCGGCGGTAGGCCTCCAGGGCGATGGTCAGGCCACCGAGGTCGCCGATGTTCTCGCCCATGGTCTGCTTGCCGTTGATGTGCAGGCCCGGCAGCTGCGGGAACTCGTAGGCCTCGTACTGCGCGCCCAGCTTCGCCGCCTGCGCCTCGAACTTGGCCGCGTCCTCGGCGGTCCACCAGTTGCGCAGCAGGCCGGCGCCATCGGACTTGCGGCCCTGGTCGTCGAAGCCGTGGATGATCTCGTGGCCGATCACGCCGCCGATGCCGCCGTAGTTCACCGCCGGATCGGCATCCGGGTCGAAGAACGGCGGCTGCAGGATCGCGGCCGGGAACACGATCTCGTTCTTGACCGAGTTGTAGTAGGCGTTGACGGTCTGCGGGGTCATGCCCCACTCGTCCTTGTCCACATTCTTGCCCAGGCGGGCGCGGCGGTAGTCCCACTCGAACTGCTGCGAGCGCAGCACGTTGCCGACGACGTCGCCGTTGGCGATGCGCAGGCCGCTGTAGTCGCGCCACTTCTCCGGATGGCCGATCTTCAGGCCGAAACCCTTGAGCTTGGCGTGGGCCTCGGCCTTGGTGGCCGGGCTCATCCACTCCAGCGCGTCCAGGCGCGCGCCCATGGCCGCCTTCACGTTGGCCACCAGCGCATCCATCTTGGCCTTGGCGTCGGCGGTGAAGTACAGCTTGACGTAGTCGCGGCCCACGGCCTCGCCGAGGGTGCCCTCGACCAGGGCCACGGCGCGCTTCCAGCGCTCGCGCTGCTCGAGCTGGCCGTTCATGAACTTGTCGCGGAACTCGAAGTGGGCGTTGGCGAAGCGCGACGACAGCAGCGGCGCGGCATCGTCGATGGCGTGGAACGCCTGCCAGGCCTGCAGGGTGGCGATGTCGGCGTCGGCGAAGATCTTCGCCAGCTTCGGGATCGCGGTGCTCTGGCGCACCACCGCGACGCTGCCATGGTCGACGCCGGCGGCCTTGAAGTACTCGGCCCAGGGGAAGCCGGGGGCGTAGGCGTCGAAGCGCTCGAACGGCACCGGGTTGTAGGTCTTGTCGCGGTCGCGGCTCTCGGCGCGGGTCCAGTGGGCCTCGGCGACCTTGGTCTCGAACGCCATCACCGCCCTGGCGGCGGCCTGAGGGTCGTTCCAGCCGCCCAGCTCCAGCAGCTGGGCGATGTAGGCGACGTAGCGCTCGCGCTGCGGCGCGAAGTTCTCGCGCAGGTACAGCTCGCGGTCGCCCAGGCCCAGGCCGGACTGGTTCATGTAGAGGGTGTAGTGCTCCGGGTCGCGCTGGTCGTCGGACACGCCCAGGCCGAACAGGGTCACGTTGAAGGTGTCGTGCGCGCCCATCAGGCGGGCCAGGTCCTCGTGCGTGCCGGCCTTTCGCACGCGCTCCAGCACCGGCTGCAGCGGGGCGGCATCGAGCGTCTCGATGGTCGCCTGGTCCATGAAGCCGTGGTAGACCGCGGCGATCTTGGCGGCGTCGCCGCCGGTGGCCGGATCGCCCAGCGCGTAGCTCTCCAGCAGCTTGTGCACGCGCGTCTCGGACAGGTCGCGCAGCGCGCGGAACGCGCCGTAGCTGGACTGGTCGGCCGGGATCTGGGTGGACCTGGCCCAGTTGCCGCTGGCGTAGGCGAAGAAGTCGACGCCCGGCTTCACGCTGGTGTCCATGCCGGCGGTATCGAAGCCCCAGGTGCCGAAGCGGGTGGCGGGGATCGCGGCGCCGCCGCCGGCGTCGTCGCTGGCGTACAGGAGCTGCATGGTGCAGGCGCTGTCCACGCAGGCGTGGGCGTCGTGGGCACTGGCGTGGGCCGCCAGGCCGAGGGCGACCAGGGTCGCGGCGGTGAGCAGGGTCTTCTTCAAGGCATTCTCCATTCGGGTTGCACGCGCGGATGCATCCCCGAGCATAGTTGCAAAGGACACCGGGTGAGGGTGCCTAAGGTTGGGGCCGGCGCCGGCCATGGCCCGGCATGCCCCGGCTGGCCGATCAGCCCCGTCCGTTGGAGGCGCGCACGTGCTCGACCAGCGCGCGCAGCTTCGGCGGCGTGTTGCGGCGGCCGGGGAAGTACAGGAAGAAGCCGGGGAATGGCGGCAGGTAGTCCTGCAGCAGCGGCACCAGCTCGCCGCGGTCGAGCCAGGGGCGGAAACAGGCCTCGATGCCGAAGGTGATGCCGCCGCCGGCCAGGGCGGCGCTGATCATCAGCGACAGGTCGTTGGTGGGGACCTGCGGCTCGACCTGCACGTCGAAGGGCCGTCCCTCCTCGACGAACTCCCATCGGTGCGGCGCGACTTCAGGGCGTCGGCGCCAGCCGATGCAGCGGTGCCCGACCAGCTCGCGCGGATGCGCCGGCGCGCCGCCGGCCGCGATGTAGGCCGGGGACGCCCCCGCCAGCTCGCGCTGCGGCCCGCCCAGCGGCACCGCGACCATGTCCTGCTCGATCACCTCGCCCAGGCGCACGCCCGCATCGAAGCCGGCGGCGACGATGTCGAACTCCTCGTCGGTCACGGTCACGTCCAGGGTGATGCCGGGGTAGGCCCGGGCGAACGAGGCCACCAGCGGCCCGGACAGGAACGGCTCGGCGATCGAGGTGGCGGCGATCCTCAGCAACCCGCGCGGCGTGTCGTCGCCCCCGGCTTCGTCCCACGCCGCCGAAAGCATGGACAGGGCGCCGGCCACCTGCCGGTGCAGGCGCTCGCCGGCTTCGGTCAGGCGCACGCTTCGGGTGGAGCGCTGCACCAGCGCCTGGCCGAGGCTGTCCTCGAGCTTGCGCACGCCCTGGCTGACCGCCGAGCGGGTGACGCCCAGGCGGTCGGCGGCGGCGCGGAAGTTGTGCGATTCGGCCACTGCCTTGAACAGGCGCAGCAGGTTCAGATCCAGCTCCACGGCACGCTCCGCACGGATTGGTTAGCCAGTCTAACCACTGCGTCCAGCAGAGAGGGAATTCCCTGGACAGCCAGGGGGGCCTAGGTTGGTTCCACCCCCGACGGAGAACCCCGATGGCCCGCTCCCCCTCCCCCGCTTTCCATCCCGTCCTCCCGACCGCGACCCTGCTGGCCGGAGCCATCGCCACCGGCGCGGCGCCCGCCGGCGTGCGCCCGCAGTCCGGACCCGCGCCCGGCGCCCCCGCCGGATCGGCATCGTCCACCGGCAGCCACGACGCCTCCGCACCTGTTTCGCACCCGTACGTGGGCATGTGGGTGACCGACGACGGCTACATCCGCCACGAGCTGCGCGCCGACGGACGCTACGACGAGGCCCGCGGCCACCGGCGCAGTGCCTACCAGGGGCGCTACACCCTCAGTGGCAACCACATCCACTACGTGGACGACACCGGCTTCACCGCCGACGGCGAGTTCATCAACGGCGTGCTGCACCACGGTGGCATGGTCCTGCGCCGCGCGCCGGCCACGCCGGCTGCAGAGGTCGACTGAGGCCCCCTTCCCTTCCCCACAACCGGAGTTTCCCGATGGACGACAGGATCCAGGGCAAGGTCGTGCTCATCACCGGCGCCAGCAGCGGCATCGGCCAGGCCACCGCACGCGTGCTCGCCGCCCGCGGCGCGCACGTGGTGCCGGGCGCGCGCCGCCTGGAGCGCCTGCAGCAACTGGTGGAGGCGATCCGCGCCGACGGCGGGACCGCAAGCGCCTGCGCGCTGGACGTGACCGACCGCGCCAGCGTGCAGGCCTTCGCCGACCACGCATTGCAGCGGTTCGGGCGCATCGACGTGATCGTCAACAACGCCGGGATCATGCCGCTGGCGCCGATGTCGGCGCTGAAGGTCGACGAATGGGACGCCATGCTCGACGTCAACGTGCGCGGGGTCCTGCATGGCATCGCCGCGGTACTCCCGACCATGCAGGCCCAGGGCAGCGGCCATGTCATCAACGTCTCCTCCATCGGCGGGCTGTACGCGATGCCCACGGCGGCGGTGTACTGCGCGACCAAGTTCGCGGTGCGCGCGATCTCCGACGGCCTGCGCCGGGAGAACGACCGCATCCGCGTCACCTGCGTCTACCCGGGCGTGGTGGAATCGGAGCTTGCATCGGCCATCACCCACGAGGACACGGCCGCGGCCATCGCCGAGTTCCGCAAGGTGGCGCTCAAGCCGGAGGCGATCGCCAACGCCATCGCCCACGCCATCGGCCAGCCGGACGACGTGGACACCAGCGACATCGTGGTGCGCCCGGTCGCGCATCCGGCCTGACGCCCCATGAAGGAGGAATGCCATGCACGTCCGTCCCCTGCCCTGGCGCCTGGCTGCCTGCTGCGCGCTTGTCCTGGCGCTGGCGCTGCCGCCGTTGGCAACCGCCACACCGTCGGCGGGCACCGCCGGCAACGCCGCGCTGGTGCGCGAGGCCTTCGCGGCCTGGCGCGCCGGCCGTGGCAGCGTCTTCGACCTGCTCCACGAGGACGTGGTGTGGACCGTGGCCGGCAACAGCCCGGTATCGGGCGTCTACCACTCGCGCGCCGACTTCCTGGAACGGGCGGTCGCGCCGATCAGCGCCCGCCTGGCCACGCCGATCGTGCCTACCGTCGAGCATGTGCTGGCGCAGGACGACGCGGTCGTCGTGGTCTGGTCCGGCGAGGCCACCGCCCGCGACGGCCAGCCCTACCGCAACCGCTATGCCTGGCACATGCAGCTGCGCGACGGGCGCATCGTGCGCGTGGTGGCCTTCCTCGATACCTGGGCGCTGGCGGAGCTGATGCGCTGAGCAGGCGCGCGCTACCAGATCACCAGGTAGCGCACCCGCCGGCAGCAGCGGCAGCGCATGCCGCCATCGCGGGTGGGCCGGTCGTAGCGATGGAAGCCCAGGAGGCAGAGGAGCGACGAGATCAGGTGCGGCATGGCTGTTTCCCCTGACGCGCACCGCGGTCCTCCAGCCGTCCCAAGTTCCGCAACTGGGACGTGGAAGCCGCTGCGTGTGTGACGAGCATCGCGCTATTGCGGCGCCAAGGGTATCGGTTTTTTCTTAATTTTCACCGCGCGCATACATCCGCCCGTCCGCCCCCGGGCGGCCCGACGGGCCGGGTGCCAGGGCGCTCCGGCCCGTCGGGCTACGGATCGAGCGATTCCCGGGCCGAGTAGTCATCGCGCACGAACCGGTTGATATAGGTATTCAGCCCGTCGCCTGCCTCGGCCAGGCGCTGCATCTCCAGCACGTGGTCGACGCCGGGATGGCGCGCGTCATAACGGTAGGTGCCACCGCGGCGGAAGCGGACCTCGATCCAGTCCGGTCCGCATTCGTAGGCCACGATGCCCGAATCCCCGTCGCTGCCCCGGTATGGCTGCATGGCCCTGCCCTCGCGTCCGCCCGTCCAACAGGCATGCCAGCATGGGGCGCGTGCAGGGCGCATCAGGACTCGCCGGGGCGCGCACGTCCTCCCGGCGACATGCAGGTCTGCCACGACGGCGTCGCTCTCGGAGGAACGATGCATGGGATCATGTTGCCTTGCGCGGGCCCCGTGCCGGGCCTGCCGCTGGCCGAAGCGGCAGCCCTGCCAGCCTGGTCCCCGGCGGTGCGCTGGGGCTGCTGCCTGGCCTATCCTGCCGCGTTCAGCCTTCCGCGCCGAGTCGCCAGGCCAGGCCCGAGGTGCGGCTGACATGCCGCGACAGCGCAGTGGCCAGGATCGCCGGATCGGCGCACAGGTGCAGCGCATCGCGGGCGCGGGTCAGGCCGGTGTAGACCAGTTCGCGCGAAAGCACGCGGCTGTCCCTGGCCGGCAGCACCAGCCACACCTCGTCGAACTCCGAGCCCTGCGCCTTGTGCACGGTCATGGCGAACGCGCTGTCGTGGGCGGGCAGGGTGGCCGGATGGAACGCGCGCGGCGCGTCGGCCGTCTCGCCGGGGAACCACGCCACCAGCTGGCCGCGCTCGTCGCGCAGGCAGATGCCGATGTCGCCGTTGAACAGGCGGTGGCGGTAGTTGTTCTCGGTGACCAGCAGCAGGCGGCCGTGGAAGAAGCCGTCGCTGCGGCTACGCGGCTGGTGCTGGGCCAGGCGTTCGGCCAGCAGGGCCTCGATCCGCGCGTTAAGCCCGCGCGCGCCCTGCGCGCCTTCGCGCACCGCGGTGAGGATGCGCATGCGCCCGGCCAGGGCCAGCGCGGCGGCGGGCGAGGGCGCCTCGGCCAGCGCGGTCCAGTGGGCGAGGAAATGGTCGCGGCGCGACGGATCCTGCAGCAGCTCGCCGGCATCGGGGTGGTAGTGCACGCCATCGAGCCTGCCGTCGCGCAGCAGCTCGAGGGCATGCGCGCCATCGCCGGTGCGCACCGCCGCGGCCAGCGGCGCCAGGTCCAGCGCGGCCGACTGGCGCCAGCCGCGCACCAGGTGCACGTGGCGGGCGGGGAAGGGCGCCGCTTCGTCCGGCGCGGTCGCCGATGCCTCGACCTCGCCCAGCAGCGGCTGCAGCGCGCGCGCATCGGAGGCGGACAGATGCAGGCCGTCGCCGGCTGCGGCGAGGATGCCACTGAGCACGTCGCCGGCTTCCACCGAAGGCAGCTGGTCCGGATCGCCCAGCAGCACCAGGCGCGCGCCATCGGGCACGGCCTCGACCAGCTTGGCCATCAGCGGCAGGTCGATCATCGAGGCCTCGTCCACGACGACGACGTCCACTTCCAGTGGATTGCCGGCGTGGTGGCGGAAGCCGGGCGAGTCGGGAATCGTGCCCAGCAGGCGGTGCAGGGTGCGGCCGCCGGTGGCCAGCGGCGCCAGCAGTTCCGGCGCGATGCCTTCGGCCGCCAGTAGCTGCGCGGCGCGGCGCAGGCTCTCGGCCATGCGCTCGGCGGCACGGCCGGTGGGGGCGGCCAGGGCGATGCGCGGCGCCGGCTGGCCGGCGGCCGCGGCGCGCGCGGCCAGCAGCACCAGCAGGCGCGCGATGGTGGTGGTCTTGCCGGTGCCGGGGCCGCCGGTGACCAGCAGTAGGCGGTGGAGCAGGGCGACCGCGGCCGCGCGCGCCTGGCGGTCGCCGCCCCCGGCCGCCTGCGGGAACAGGCGCGTGAACAGCGGCGCCAGCGCGTCGATGCCTTCGGCTTCGTCCGCGCCGCTGCCGATCCGGTGCAGGCCGGCGGCCAGGCGGCGTTCGTACTCGCGGTAGCGGCGCAGGTAGAGCAGGCCGTGCTCCAGCACCAGCGGCGTGTCGCCCGGGGTTTCCGCGTCGCCCGCAGCGGGACAGGCCACCCAGCGGGAGGCCGCGAGCGCGGCCTGCCACTGCGCCGGATCGGGCCAGTCCAGGTCCAGCTCGACCAGGTCGCGCGGGCGGTCGATACGGAAGCCGGCGTGGCCGGCCGCTACCGCCAGCGAGGCCAGGGCGGCAGCGAGGACGACCTCGTCCGTCGTCTGCGGATCGAGCCGGCGCAGGCCCAGCGCCAGCGCATGGTCCAGCGTGCGCAGCACGCCTTCGCGGCGCAGAGTCTCCAGCCGCCTCACGCCGCCACCTCCGCCGGCTCGCGGCCGGCGAACAGCGCATCCACCGCCTCCACCAGCGCCGGCTCGAAGCGCCAGGCCTGCACGCCGGGGCGCACGCCGTCCTGCGGCGCGGCAGTGGCGTCCAGGCCACGGCAGAACAGGTAGCGCACGCCGCCGAAATCGCGCGCGTAGTCGTAGGCGCCGCCCAGGCGGAAACGCAGCCAGCGGTGCAGGGCGACGGTGTAGATCAGCGCCTGCAGCGGGTACTCGCTGTGCTCCATGGCCTCGGCCATCTGCGCCGGGCCGTAGCCACGCAGGCGGTTGGACTTGTAGTCGAGCACGTACCAGCGTCCGTCGTGCAGGTAGGTCAGGTCGATCAGGCCGGTCATCAGGCCTTCCAGCCGGCGCCGCCCGCCGAAGCCACTGCGCCCGCGCAGCAGGCCGTGGCGGTGGAGCAGGGCGAGCAGGCGCTCGGTGCGGGTCGGGGCGAGGGCGAACTGGAACTCGATCTCCGCCCGGCGCTGCGCCGGCGGCAGCTCGGCCAGGCGCACGCCCTCGGGCAGCGGCACGGTCAGGGTGTGGCCGGCCAGTGCGGTCAGCAGGGCGATGCCATCGGCGATCTCGTCGGCCGCGTAGCCGCCGCTGCCAAGCGCGGCGGCAATGCGCTCGCGTTCGGAAGCCGGCGCTTCGTCGCCGGGGCGCCAGTCGCGCCAGGCGCCGAAGTCGGCGTGCTCGAGCACGTCGTGCAGCACCACGCCGAAGCGGGAACCGCCGAAGCGCGGATCGTAGGCCTCATCGGCCGGCGCCTCGGCTTCGGGTGCCGCGGGCTCGTCGCGGCCGCCCGGCGCCGGCTGGGTCGCGGCACTGGATGTATCGCCCGCGCCGTCGGCATTGGCCAGCTGGGTGAAGCTGTAGACCCACCAGTCGCTGGCCAGCGCGCGCGTGGCTTCGCGGGCCGGCGGCACCGCATCCCCGGCCTCGGCCGGCAGCCACGGCAGCTGCGCCGGCGGCACGCGCCGATCGAGCACGATGGCGCCGGGCGCGACCGCGGCCAGCGCCGCCGGATCGGACACCATCGGCCACAGCGCGGTCTTCTCGTGGTTGTAGAACCCGCCGGTGGCCAGCCACAGCGCATCGCGCGCGCGGGTCAGGCCGACGTAGAGCAGGCGCGCATCCTCGGCGGCCTCGCCGTCCTTCCATGCCTTCGCCGCCGCATCCCAGCCACTGCTGGCAGCCTGCAGCTTCCAATGCAGCACCGGCTGGCCGTCGGCGGGATCGAGCGCCACGACGCAGCGACCCGGATCGCGCGGCTTGCCACCAATGCCCACGAACGGCAGGAACACCAGCGGGTATTCCAGGCCCTTGCTCTTGTGCAGGGTCACGATCTGGACCCGGTGCGCGTCCGACTCCAGGCGCAGCAGCTGGTTCTCGTCGTCGCTGCTGGCCTGGGCGATGGCGCGCTCCAGCCAGTCGACCAGGCCGTGCAGGCCGAGGGCCTGGCGGCGCGCCTCCTGCAGGTGTTCGGCCAGCTGCAGGTAGTTGGTCAGGCGGCGCTCGCCGTCGACCAGGGCCAGCAGCCGGGTGGCCTGCTGCGCGCACAGCCCGCCCAGCAGGGCCAGCGGGCCGCCGTGGTCCAGGCGCTCGCGCCATTCCAGCGCGGTGGCGCGCCACTGGCGCATGGCCTCGCCATCGGCATCCAGGCCGGCGACCTGGTGCGCGTCCTGGCCGACCAGCACCGTGGCCAGCGCGGCGCGCAGGCGGCCGTCGTCGTCGCCATGCAGCAGCGCCTGCAGCAGGGCCAGCAGTTCGTGCGCCTCGTTGGTGCAGAACAGGCTCAGGTTGCCGGCGGCCACCGCGGGAATGCCGACTTTCGCCAGGGCCTGGCGGATCTGCGTCGCCTCGTGGTGCTTGCGCCCCAGCACGGCGATATCACCCGGGCGCACCGGGCGACCGGCGATCTTCGCCTTGCCCGCACGGGCCTGGCTGAGCACCTCGTGGATCGCGGCCACGCAGGCCGCGGTGGCCAGCTCGCGCGAGCGTCCCGCCGGCCAGGGCTTCTGCTTGCCATTGGGGTCGGCGGGTGGCGGCGGTGCCCGCCACAGGGGCAGCGCCGGCGCCGGCTCGCCATCACGCAGGAAGTCGTCATCGCCGCGCGGGCCCCCGGGCTGCACCGGATGGAACGCGATGCGCGGATCGACGAAGGCCTGGTCGCCGGCCTGCGCGTACAGCGCCGCGACCGCCGCCAGCACCGCGGGCCGCGAGCGGAAGTTGTGCGCCAGCGGCGGCGCGGCCTCGGCGGTGGCGCAGGCGGCCAGGTAGGTCTCCACGTCGCCGCCGCGGAAGCGGTAGATCGCCTGCTTGGGATCGCCGATCAGGAACAGCGCCGGATCGTCGCTGCCGGCGCCGAACACGCGGTCGAAGATGCGCCACTGGCGCGGGTCGGTGTCCTGGAACTCGTCGACCAGGGCGATGGCGTACTGCTCGCGCAGGCGCCGGGCCAGGGCATCCGCGTGCGGGCCATCGAGCGCGGCGGCGACATCGTCGATCAGGTCGTCGTAGGTCTGCACCCGCAGCTGGCGCTTGAGCGTGGCCATCCTGCGCCGCGCGTCCCCGCGCAGGCGGTGCAGCAGGGCCACGCGGCGCGCCTCGCGGAAGGCCTCGACCGCGGCCAGCGCCTCGGCGTAGGCCTGCACCGCGTCGCACAGCGGCGAGTCGGGCGTCTTCCCGGCGCCGGCCTTGCTGGTGCACTTGAGCAGGGTGGCGCGGTGCAGCTGCGCCAGCTTGGGATGGTCGAACGGCACCTCGCTGCGTCCGGCGCGGCACCAGCGCTGCAACTGGTCGAACAGCTCGCCGATCCACGCGGCCCTGTAGCTGTTGCCGTTGAGCACCTTGGCTTCGACCGCGGCCAGCAGCGCGGTGCGCAGCGCGTCGCCGTGGGCCAGGCCCGCTTCGACCAGGGCGCGCGCGGCGGCATCGAGCCGGGGCTGCGGATCCTGCGGCGGCATGTCCGCCGGCTGCGGCCGCAGCCGTGGCTGGCGCACCAGGGCAGGCAGGTCCGCGGCCAGCGCCTGCGGTCCGCCGGGCCACAACGCCTCCAGGTCGGCCACGCCTTCGGCATCGCGGGCGTGGGCGCGCCACAGGTCGGCGGCCACGGCCTCGCGCAGGGCCAGGTCGTTGCCCAGCAGCTCCGGTGGATCGAAGCCCTGGCCGCTTTCCAGCGCGTGCTCGCGCAGCACGCGCGCGCAGAAGCCGTGGATGGTGAACACCGCGGCCTGGTCGATGCCGTCGGCGGCCGCGCGCAGGCGCCGCGCCACCGCGTCGGCCGGCTCGCCGCTGGCGGACAGGTGCGCCTGCAGCAGGCGTGCGGTCAGTTCCGCGTCGGGCGAGCCATCGCCCGGCACGATGCCGGCGGCGACGTCCGCGGCCAGCACCAGGCGCCGGCGCACGCGGGCGCGCAGCTCCTGGGTGGCCGCTTCGGTGAAGGTCACGGCGAGGATGCGTTCCACCGGCAGCGCGCGTTCCAGCACCAGGCGCACCACCAGGGTGGCCAGGGTGAAGGTCTTGCCGGTGCCGGCGGAGGCCTCGATCGAGCGTACGCCGCGCAGGTCGAGGCCGAGGAAGGCGTCCTGGGTGGCGCTCATGCGGCGTCCTCCACGTCATGCTCGCCGGCCAGGCCCTGCAGGATCTCCGGATCCACCGGCGGGACCACGCGCGCTTCGGCCACGGCGGCGTAGACCGTGTTGGCCGCATCGACGAATCGCTGCAGCAGCTGCGGATCGGCGAACGGGTCGCGTCCGCGCAGGGCCAGGCGCACTGCCGCGTCCTCGCCCTCGGCGAAGCCCTGGCCGTTGCCATGCCAGCGCGCGCGGGCCCTGGGCACGCTGCGCGCGTAGTCGTCCGCTCCGGCATGGATTTCCCACCCGCTGTAGGGCATGAACGGCAGCGGCGCGGCCAGGCCCCCGGCACGCAGCTCCAGCAGCCGCGCCAGCGCGGCGCGCGCCTGCACCACCGGCACCGGCGCGGTCACGAACGGGCCGAAGCCGTTGCCATCCTCGGCCTCGTGGAAGCGCACCAGCGGCAGCGCATGGCCCGCGGCACAGGCCAGCAGCCAGTCCAGGCCGCCGCGTATCGCCGCCGGCCCGTTGGGCTTGCCGAAGCGCAGGCGGGCGATGCCTTCCGGGGAGACCTCGCCGATGCGGCCGTGCCCCCGCACACCGCCGATTTCCACGTCCAGCGCCAGGGTCTGCGGCGAGGCATCGCCGCGCCAGCCGGCGAAGGCCTCGCGCCACGGCTCAAGCGCGCGCAGCTGGCGCTGCAGGACGCTGCGCCCCGGGGCGCCGGATGGCAGCAGGCCGCGGGCGCGCAGCAGGGCATGCGCCGCCTGCTCGTCCTGTCCGTGCAGCAGCACGTCGAATACCGCGCGCTGCAGGCGGCTGCGCTCCAGCGGCTCGCCGGGCGCGGCCAGCGGCTCGATGTCCTCGCCGCGCGCCTCCACTTCCGGCAGGCGCACGCGCATGCGGCGCAGGAACTCGCGCGAGGGATTGAGCAGGAAGCGGCGCAGCGATTCCAGCGGCAACGCCGTGGCCAGGTCGATGTCGTCGGCGTCCGCTGGCGGCGGCAGGGCATGGCCATCGAACCACGGCGCCAGCGCGCTGCGTTGGGCCGACGGCTGCGCCGCCGCATCGCGCCAGGCGCGGCGATAGGAGAACCGGCGGGGCTCGCCGCCGGCGCCGAAGGCCTCCGGCGAGAACGGCTGCAGCGGATGCCGCACCACCAGCTCTGCGGCGATCTTCGGGATGTCCCCCGGCGCATGCGCATGCTGCGCGGCGGCCGCCTCGAGCAGCTCGGACACCAGCACCGAGGGTTCACGCTCGCTGCCGTCGCGCGGGTCCGCGCCGATCCAGCTGACGTAGAAGACGTCCTGCGCCGCGGCCAGCAGCTGCAGGAACAGGAAGCGGTCGTCCTCGCGGGTGGAGCGGTCACCGACCCGGCGCTTCTCCGTGCCCAGCTCGGCAGTCAGGCGGTTGAGCCCGGCCGCCGGATCGCGGCGCGGGAACTCGCCATCGTTCATGCCCAGCACGCAGATCACCCGGAACGGCAACAGCCGCATCGGCACCATGCGCGCCACGCTGACGCCGCCGGTCAGCAGCGGGGCGCGGGTGTCGGCCTCCGACAGCGCGGCGGCGAAATGCGCGCGCACCGCCTCGGCCGGCACCGGCGCGACGAAGCCGGCGCGGCGCGCGTTGGCGGCGAAGGCGTCCACCAGGCTGCGCAGGCGGTCCAGCGCACGCTGCGCCGAGGGGCTTGAGGGCGGCTTCGGCAGCAGGGCGGCGAGCAGGTCGAGCAGGCGTTCGCGCCACTGCGCCGGCGGCATCGCCTCGGCCAGCATGCCGGCGTTGCGCGCCAGCACCCGCAGCAGGCGCACCAGGGTGTCCAGCGCGTCCAGCGCGCTGCCTTCCAGGTCCGGCAGCGGCGCGACCACGCGGCCGTCGTCGAGCACGATCGGCGCATCGCTGCCGGAAGCGTGGCCCAGCAGCAGGCGGTCCAGGGCGAAGGCCCAGGTGTAGGCGTCGTCCTCCGGCGCATCCAGGCGCGCACGGTGGGCGGCGTCGATGCCCCAGCGCGCGCCGGCCGCCTCCAGCCAGACGCGCAGGCGGTCCAGGGCCGGCGCGTCCAGGCCGTTGGCCCCGGCCACCGCGGGACTGGCCAGCAGGTCCAGCACCTCGTGCAGGCCGAAGCGCGACACCGGCAGCCCCAGCAGGCGCAGGAACACCCCCGCCAGCGGCTCATTGGCCAGCGGACTGGCGTCGGCCAGGGCGTAGGGGATGGCTTCGGGCTCGCCGCGGCGGCCGAAGACCGGTTCCAGGTAGGGCAGGTAGGGATCGATGTCCGGCGCCAGCACCGCGACCTCGCGCGGCTGCAGCGGCGGATCGAAGCGCGGATCGTCGAACAGCCCGCGCAGCTGGTCGGCCAGCACCTGCAGTTCGCGCAGGCGGGTGTGGCAGGCGTGCAGCTGCAGGCTGGGATCGGTGCGGTCGATGTTCTCCCGCAACGGTGCGGCGGGTACGGGCCGGCGGTGGTAGACGTCGGCCTGCAGGCGGCGCAGCAGGCTGTCCCGCAGGGCGCCGCCGCCTTCTCCCGGGTCGGCGTGGACGTTGAACTCGGCCGAGGCGTGGACCAGCTCGTAGCCGCCGACCAGCTGCATGAAATCCGCGCCGGCCGCGCCCCAGCGCTGCAGCAGCGGGTTCTCGCCGGATTCGCCGCGCGGCTCGCCGCGGCGCAGGCGCTGCAGGGCGCCCCAGTAGTCGGCCACCGGCGAAGGCACGAACAGGTGCAGCGCGCCGACCCGCGCCTGGGTGGCGATCACCCGCAGCACGTCGGGCGAGACGTTGAGCGTGGCGAAGGCCGACAGCCGCGGCGGCAGGCCCTGCGGCAGCGGTCCGTCCAGCGGCTCGAACCGCTCCAGGTACTGCTGGATGCGGCGCGCGCGATGCGAGCGGCCGCTGGCCACGCGCCGCCAGAGGATGGCCTGCGGATCGTCCGGATCGGCCCCGGCCTCCCAGCGCAGCAGCCATTCGCGGCGCCAGGCCTGGTACTTGTTGAAGACGTTGGCCAGCTCGCCGGCCAGGGCCCAGGCGCGCAGCGGATCGGGCCCGTCCACGTGCGCGGCGATCTGCGCCAGCGCCGGCTGCTGCAGCAGGGCGCGGTCGCCCAGCGCCGCGTACAGGTGCCAGTGCAGGGTCTCCAGGTCCAGCTCGTCGTCGCCCGGCCCGCCGGGCAGGTTGGCGGCCAGGGCCTGGCCGACGAACTCGCCCGGGGTCAGGAATTCGATGTTGGCGGCCACGCCATGCTCGGCGGCGAGGGTGGCCTGCAGCCAGCGGCGCATCGCCACCTGCGGGATCAGCACGATCTCCGGCGCCAGCAGGGACTGCCCGGGCGCCGGCTCGCGCAGCACCCGGGCAAGGATCCCGGCGAGGATTTCCAGCGAATTGGAGTGGTACAGCCGGAAGTCGTGCTGGGCGGCGGAACGGGGCTCGGGCATCGCGCCATCTTGCCGCAGCGGCATCGCAACAGGCGAGACGCGCGTGCGCACTGGCTAGAATCGCCCCACGCGGATGGCCGCAAGGGGGAATGGATGCGCGCGATGCGGCTGCCGCCGCTGCTGGGAACCTTGTTCGCACTGTCGCTGGCGGTGCTGCTGGGCTGGAGCTTCTGGCGCAGCGCCGGCTGGCTGCAGCTGTGCGCGGGCCTGGCGCTGTTCCTGTTCGGCATGCAGTGCCTGGAGGAAGGGCTGCGCCAGCTGGCCGGCGGCGGCCTGGAGCGGCTGCTGGCGCGCAGCACCGGCACGCCGGTGCGCGGCCTGCTGTTCGGCATGGGCGGCACCGCGCTGCTGCAGTCGACCACCCTGGTCTCGCTGCTGACCATCGCCTTCATCGGCTCGGGGCTGATCCAGCTGGCCGGCGGCATCTCGGTGATCCTGGGCGCCAACCTCGGCGCGACCAGCGGCATCTGGCTGCTGGCCCTGGCCGGGCAGGACCTCAGCCTGTCGCCGCTGGCGCTGCCGCTGCTGGTGTTCGGCGTGCTCGGCGGCTTCACCGGCGCGAAGGGCAAGGCCGCAGGCCGGGTGGTGCTGGGCGTGGCCTTCATCTTCCTGGGCATCGACCAGCTCAAGCTGGGTTTCGACCAGTCCGGTGCCGGCCTGGACCTGGCCTCGGTGGAGGGCAGCGGCGTGGCCGGGACGGCGCTGTTCGTGCTGGCCGGACTGGCGGTGACCGTGGTCCTGCAGTCCAGCCACGCCACCCTGATGCTGACCCTGGCCGCGCTGGGTGGCGGCCAGCTGCAGCTGGAGCAGGGCCTGGCCATCGCGGTGGGCTCGAACGTGGGCAGCAGCGTCAGCACCGCCTTCGTCGGCATGCTCGGCGGCAACCGCAGCGGCCAGCGCCTGGCCCTGGCGCACGCGCTGTTCAACATCGTCACCGCGACCGCGGCGCTGGTCCTGCTGGCGCCGCTGACCTGGCTGGTCAGGACGGTCGCCGGCATCGCCGGCTTCGGCGGCAACCCGCTGCTGCAGCTGGCCCTGTTCCATACCCTGTTCAACGCCGGCGGCGTGGCCCTGTTCTGGCCCTGGCAGCGGCAGCTGGAGGCCCGGCTGGTGCGCTGGCTGCCGGACCGCCCCGATCCGGCGATGCCCGAGGCGCACGAAGCGGACGCGGCGATCGAGCGCGTGCATGCGCGTCACCTCAGCGGCCCGGCGCTGGAATCGGTGGATGCGGCCGCGGCGGCGGTGGCGCTGGAACTGCGCCACCTGGGCCAGCTGTGCATGGAAGTGATCTGCCAGGCGCTGTGCCTGCCGGCGCGTGGGCTGGCGGAAGCGGAGACCGACCCGGCGCTGCTGGACGGTTCCTGCGCGCCATCGCCGGCGGTGGATGCCGGGCAGCTGTACCAGCAGCGGGTCAAGGGCGTGTACGGCGACCTGCTGGCGTTCATGAGCCGACTGGAGCTGCCGCTGGACGAGGAGCACCAGCGCTTCTGGTCCGGCAGCCAGCTGGCGGCGATGCAGATGGTCAACGCGGTCAAGGGCGCCCAGCACCTGCAGAAGAACCTGCAGCGGCGCCTGGCCGGACCCGATGGCCCGGTGCGCGCCGCCTACCTGGACCTGCGTGCCTGGCTGTTCGGGCAGCTGCGGGCGCTGCATGCCCTGCACGGGCAGGACGACCCCGAGGTGCTGGCCGCGGAGCTGGCGCGACTGGATGCGGAGGCGGAGGCTTTCCACGCCCGCTTCCGCCAGCAGCTGTTCGCGCAGGTCCGCGCGGGTGCGATCGGCGGCCTGGAGGCCGGCTCGCTGCTCAACGACCAGGGCTATGCGGACCAGGTCTACCGCCAGCTGCGGCACCTGTTCGATCGCGCCGGCGAGCCGGGTTCGCTGCAGCAGCTGCGGCAGCTGTCGACCGTCGCCTGAGCGGCGTCGGCGTGGATCGGCAGCGGCCCGGTTGGCGCGCCAAAGCATGCGGAATGGCATGGTCCGGCCCACGATCGGGACAATTCCTGTACTGATCGGTTCAATCGATAGGTTAAGATTCAGTCTTCTCGACGCAAGATGCGCCGGTTTGTGCTTCCCCCCAATCCGCGAAGGAAACGCACCCCGCAATGCCTGCCCCCGCCGCCAACGCCGTCGTCCTGCAGGGAGTCCGCCTCGATCGCGGCGGGCGCACGATCCTGCGCGACCTGGACCTGGCGGGTTCCCCCCGGAGCATCACCGCCGCGCTCCGGCCCCCCGGGCCCCGGCAGTCCCCCCCGCTCGCGGCGCCGACCGGCGAGCCGGGGGCGGCGGCCCGGAGGGGGCGGGGGGTTGACCGCCCCGGGCCCCCCGGCGCGCCGGGGCTGCTGGGGGTGCGCAAAGGGCACCGGGGGGGGCTGGCGGGGGAAGCGGAATCGCCTTCCTCCCCCCTGCGTGCCGGTGGCGGTTTGCGGGGGCCCAAGGGTCCCCACTACGTCTTGGTTGCTGGGAACTCCGCCTGGAAAGCTCCCCCTACAGACAG
>NZ_PDWP01000038.1 GCF_010093235.1 Pseudoxanthomonas suwonensis
CCGTGGTCGCCTCCGAGGTGCGCACCCTGGCCCAGCGTTCGGCCGGCGCGGCCAAGGAGATCAAGCAGCTGATCGACGACTCGGTGGGCAAGGTCGCCAACGGCTCGGCCCTGGTGCAGAAGGCCGGGACCACGATGGGCGAGATCGTCACCAGCGTGCACCGGGTCACCGACATCATGTCCGAGATCTCGGCGGCCTCGCAGGAGCAGACTGCCGGCATCGAGCAGGTCAGCCAGACCGTGGTGCAGATGGACGAGACCACCCAGCAGAACGCCGCCCTGGTGGAAGAGGCTTCCGCCGCGGCGCGTTCGATGGCCGAGCAGGCCGGGCAGCTGGTCGAGGCGGGGGCGGTGTTCCGCCTGGCCGACGGCGCGGCGCGCGCGACCCTGCGTGCCCCGGTGCGCAGCGTGGCGACGGCGCCCGCTGCCAAGGCGGCGCCTGCCCCGCGTTCGAACATGGCCGCCCCCGCTCCGGTGACGGCCGAGGACGGCGACTGGCAGGAGTTCTGAGTTCCACGCAGCGTTCCTGCGAGCGGGAAGAAACCGCCGCTCCTGCCCCGACGGAGAACGCCGGCCCACGCCGGGGTTCTCCGTCTGCGTTTCAGATGTTTGTGAGGTTCCGGATCAACACTGTGCCGCCGTCGCATCCTGTTACCCGCGGGTGGCGGCAACAATCTCCCCGTCCAGACGCGGCAGAAATGCACCAGACGGGAACAGCGGCGCCGATGCTTCCGCGCGGGCCGCAAGCCCCATAAACGAAGAGTGAACCATCCAGCCCCATCCCCTTAATGGATGCGCGATGACGGTCGTTAAGTACCACCGCAGACATCGCTCGGCATTGATCCACATCAATCCGTAAGCCCCGGATTTCCAATGGGAGCGCTCCGTCACAGGACGCGCATCCAGTGCGCGCCTGCGCCTAAAGAAAGCCTGCAGACCGCCGCTTCCCGGTGACCCCTGTCACGAAGAGGATGCGATGTTTGCCCTGAGGAAATTGAAGGTAGGTGCACGGCTCGCCGCTGGTTTCGGCCTCCTGCTCCTGCTCATCACCGGGATGCTGGCCGTGGTCATCCACGGCAACAGCCGGACGTCTGCCCAGTTCAGGCAGGTCGTCGACATCAACATGGCAAAGGTGCGGCTGCTCAACAGCATGCTCAACACGAACAACAACGTGTTGATGCAGCGTCGCCTGATGCTGATCAAGCGTGGCGCCGATTTCGAGCAGGACTACGCGTACGCCCAGAACCTGTTCGTCGACTACGACAAGGCCTGGGAGGAATACCTCAAGCTTCCGCGCGACGCGAATGGTGACCGCATGGTCCAGGAGATCCTGGAGGCACGCCGGCTGGCCGACCAGTCCACCGCCAAGCTCGACGACTTCATGAAGGCGGACGACTTCGATGCCGCCATCGACGTGCTGCTCAACGAACTGCGTCCGCTCGCCGTCGGCTGGAACCGGAAGATCGCCGCGACCGCCGAATACCAGAACGAGCTGACCGCCAGGAGCCGCGAGGACTACCTCGCCGTCGAAGCCCGCACCCGCAACCTGGTGCTGGCATTCGGCACCCTGAGCGTCCTGCTCGGCGCGTTCGCGGCCTTCTTCATCACCCGCAGCCTGACCCGTCCGCTGGCCGACAGCATCCGCGTCGCCGACGGCATCGCCGCCGGCCGCCTCGACAATGTCATCGACACTTCCGGCAACGACGAGCCGGCCGCCCTCGCCCGCTCCATGCAACGCATGCAGCAGCAGGTGCAGTCGGTGATCGACGCCCAGCGCGAGCTCGCGCGCCAGCATGATGCCGGCACCATCAGCTACCGCATCGACCATGCGGCCTTCCCCGGCGAGTTCGGGACGATGGCCCAGGCCTCCAACGCCCTGGTCGCCTCGCACGTGGAGACCATCCAGCGCTCGCTGGACGTCCTCAGGCAGTACTCGGTCGGCGACTTCAGCACCGACATGGACCGCCTGCCCGGCGAGAAGGCGGCGATGACCGAGACCGTGGATGGCATCAAGGGCAACCTGGCGGCCATCAACGGGGAAATCCGCCGCCTGGCGAATGCCGCGGCCGAAGGCGACTTCAGCCAGCGCGGCGACGAGGGCCGCTTCCAGTTCGACTTCCGCGCCATGGTCGGCGGCCTGAACCGGCTGATGCAGAACACCGACGCCAACCTGGCCGAGATCTCGGCCCTGCTCCAGGCCATCGCCCGAGGCGACCTGACCGCGCGCATGGAAGGCGAGTTCCACGGCGTGTTCGCCCGCATGCGCGACGACGCCAACGCCACCGTCGAACAGTTGACCGCCATCGTCCAGCGCATCCAGGAGGCGGCCGGTGCCATCGGCACCGCATCGACCGAGATCGCCTCCGGCAACAGCGACCTGTCCCGCCGCACCGAGCAGCAGGCCGCCAACCTGGAGGAGACCGCCGCCTCGATGGAGGAGCTGACCTCCACCGTCAGGCAGAACGCCGACCACGCCCGCCAGGCCAACCAGCTGGCCATCGGCGCGGCCGACGTCGCGTCGCAGGGTGGCGAAGTCGTGGGCCAGGTGGTCCACACCATGGCCGACATCCAGGCGTCCTCCCGCAAGATCGCCGACATCATCTCGGTGATCGACGGCATCGCCTTCCAGACCAACATCCTGGCGCTCAACGCCGCGGTGGAAGCGGCGCGCGCCGGCGAGCAGGGCCGCGGCTTCGCCGTGGTCGCCACCGAGGTGCGTTCGCTGGCCCAGCGTTCGGCCACGGCCGCCAAAGAGATCAAGCAGCTGATCGAGGACTCAGTCGAAAAGGTGTCCGAGGGCTCGGCCCTGGCCGGCCAGGCCGGCAGCACCATGGGCGAGATCGTCACCAGCGTGCAGCGGGTCACGGACATCATCTCCGAGATCGCGGCCGCCTCGCAGGAGCAGGCCTCGGGCATCGAGCAGGTCAACCAGACCATCGTGCAGATGGACGAGACCACCCAGCAGAACGCCGCCCTGGTCGAGGAAGCCTCCGCCGCCGCCCGCGCCATGGAGGACCAGGCCCTGGGCCTGGCCCAGGCCATCGCCGTCTTCCACCTGGACGGCGCCCGGTCGCGCGCCATCGAAGCCCCGGCCGGCCCGGCCGAGGCCCTCCAGCCGGCCGCGGCCTGAGGATGGGGGGCCGCCCAGGCGGCGGCCCCCTTCACTCCGGGCATCTGCGGCCGATAACGGCTACAGCGGCACAGTGCCGGTCCCCCGAACGACATGAGCGCCAACCACCTGCCCCACCCTCCCGCCGAGCAGCGCGACTTCGCCTTCTCCGATCGCGACTTCCAGCGCGTCTGCCGCATGATCCACGCCCGCGCCGGCATCGCCCTGGCACCCGCCAAGCGCGACATGGTCTACGGCCGGCTGTCCCGCCGCCTGCGGACGCTGGGCCTGGAGGACTTCGGCACCTACCTGGACATGCTGGACGCCGATCCGGCCGGCCCGGAATGGCAGTCGTTCACCAATGCCCTGACCACCAACCTCACGGCCTTCTTCCGCGAGCCCCACCATTTCGAGCACCTGCACGGGCAACTGCAGGCGCTGGCGAACAGTGGCGGTCCCGTCCGCATCTGGTCCTGCGCCGCCTCCACTGGCGAGGAGCCGTACTCGCTGGCGATCACCGCCTGCGAGGCCTTCGGCACCATGACCCCGCCGGTGCGCATCCTGGCCACCGACATCGACACCCAGGTGCTGGCCACCGCCAGGCGCGGCGTCTACTCCATGGAGCGCATCGCCGGCCTGGACCCGGACACCCGTCGCCGCTACTTCCAGCGCGGCACCGGGCCCAACGAGGGCCGCTGCCGGGTCAATCCCGCCCTGCAGGCCCTGGTGGAATTCCGGCCGCTGAACCTGCTGGCGCCGCGCTACGACGTCGGCGGCAGCTTCGCGGCGATCTTCTGCCGCAACGTGATGATCTACTTCGACAAGGCCACCCAGCGCGCCGTGCTCTCGCGGCTGGTCCAACACATGGACGCCGACAGCCTGCTGTACACCGGCCACTCGGAGAACTACCTGCACGCGGCCGACCTCATCCAGCCCTGCGGCCGGACCCTCTACCGACGGACGGTGCGCGCATGAGCCTGGCCCTGGAATCCGACGGCGTGATGCGCTACCGGGACCCGCAGTTCCAGGTCCCGGCCGCCAAGCTGCTGCCCACCCAGTACCTGGTGGTGGACGACGGCACCGCCCTGGTGACGGTACTGGGCTCCTGCGTGGCCGCCTGCATCCGCGACCCGCTGCTCAACCTCGGCGGCATGAACCATTTCCTGCTGCCGGACGGCAACACCGGCGACGGCGCCCCCGCGCGCTACGGCAGCTACGCCATGGAAGTGCTGATCAACGAACTGCTCAAGCGCGGCGCCAACCGCAAGCGCCTGGAAGCCAAGGTGTTCGGCGGCGCCAACGTGCTCAAGGGCTTCACCAGCAACCCGGTCGGCACCCGCAACGCCGAATTCGTGCTGTCCTACCTCGATGCCGAGCGCATCCCGGTGGTCGCCGAGGACCTGCGCGGCATCCACCCGCGCAAGGTCTGGTTCTTCCCGCAAACCGGCAAGGTCATCGTCAACCGCCTCCCGCACGCCCACGGCGCCGAGGTCGTGGCGGCCGAAACGGCGGTCCGCTCGCAGCTGTCGCGCGCGCCCGTCACCGGTGGCGTGGAGCTGTTCTGATGGCCGTGCGCGTACTGGTGGTGGACGACTCGGCAGTCGTGCGCCAGGTGCTTACCGAACTGCTGGCGGCCGACCCGGAGATCGAGGTCGTCGGCACCGCCGCCGACCCGTACCTGGCGCGCGAGAAGATCAAGCGGCTCAACCCCGACGTCATCACCCTCGACGTCGAAATGCCGCGGATGGACGGCCTGGCCTTCCTCGAGAACCTGATGCGGCTGCGGCCCATGCCGGTGGTGATGGTGTCCTCGCTGACCGAGCGCGGCGCCGATGTCACCCTGCAGGCGCTGGCGCTGGGCGCCGTGGACTTCGTGACCAAGCCGAAGCTGGGCGTGGCCCAGGGCCTGGAGGAATACGCCAGCCAGATCGCGGCCAAGGTGAAGGGCGCGGCCAAGGCGCGGGTGCAGGCGCTGGTGCGCCCGGCCCAGCGCCTGGAACCCGAATCGCCGCGCCCGGCGGCCCCCATGACCGCCCGCTTCCGCACCACCGACCGCCTTATCGCGATCGGGGCGTCGGCCGGCGGTACCGAGGCCATCCGCGCCGTGCTCGAGCAGATGCCGCCGGATGCGCCGGCCATCGTGCTCACCCAGCACATCCCCGGTGGCTTCAGCCGCGCCTTCGTCGAGCGCCTGGACCGGCACTCGCCGATGCTGGTGCGCGAGGCCTCGGACGGCGAGCTGATCCTGTCCGGGCATGCCTACCTGCCGCCCGGCGACCGCCACCTGCGCGTGATCCGCGACGGCGCCCGCTGGCGCTGCCGGGTCGACGGCGGCCCGCCGGTGAACCGGCATCGGCCGGCGGCGGACGTGCTGTTCCGTTCGGTCGCGCAGAACGCCGGTCCCAACGCCGTGGGCGCGATCCTCACCGGCATGGGCGACGATGGCGCGCGTGGCCTGCTGGAAATGCGCGAGGCTGGAGCCCCGACCCTGGTCCAGGACGAAGCCACCAGCGTGGTCTGGGGCATGCCCGGTGCCGCGGTGAAGCTCGGCGCGGCCGAGGAAGTCCTGCCGCTGGACCGCATCCCCGCCCGCCTGCTGGAGCTGGCCGGCATCCACGCCCGGGCCTGACCCGCCGTTACTCCGGATTGGCCACGCCGTGCGGCACGTGGCCGGCGGCCACGTGCATGCGGGCGCTGTCGATGTTGTGGCGCGAATCGTCGAAGAAGATGTCGGCGCCAAACGCGGCCAGGAACGGCCCCTTGTCGCGCCCGCCCAGGAACAGCGCCTCGTCCAGGCGCACGCCCCATTCGCGCAGGGTGCGGATCACCCGCTCGTGCGCCGGCGCCGAGCGCGCGGTGACCAGGGCGGTGCGGATCGGCGCGTCCTCGCCCGGCGGGAACGCCGCCTGCAGCTGGGGCAGCGCCGCCAGGAAGCCACGGAACGGGCCGCCGGACAGCGGTTCGCGCGCCCGCTGGCGCTCGTGCAGGCCAAAGGCCTCCACGCCCTGCTCGCGCGAGATGCGCTCGCTCTCGTCGCCGAAGATCACCGCGTCGCCGTCGAAGGCGATGCGCAACTGGTCGCGCGCCGCGTCGGCCGCCCGCGCCGGCAGGATCGTCGCCGCGGCCACGCCGTGCTCGAGCGAGCGCCGGACCGACTCCGGGTTGGCCGACAGGAACAGGTTGGTCCCGAACGGCGCCACGTACGGCCAGGTCGCCTCGCCGGCGGTGAACACCGCGCGCACGATGCCCAGGCCGTAGTGCTGGATGGAATTGAAGATCCGCAGGCCGGTGTCGGCCGAGTTGCGCGACAGCAGGATCACCTCGACCCGCGGCGCGTCCTCCGGCAGGCGCTTGTTGAGCGCCAGCAGCTTGCGCACCACCGGGAAGGCCACGCCCGGCTCGAGCACCTCGTCCTCCAGCTGGCGCTGGTACTCGGCATAGGCCTCCAGGCCCTCGCGCTCGAACAGGGCGTGGCTTTCCTCCAGGTCGAACAACGCACGCGAGGTCACCGCGACGGTGAGCACCCGCGGTGCGTTGTCCTGGATGTAGCGGTCGGTCGCGTCCATGCCGGGATTATGGCATCGAGCACGACGCAGCGCGGTCGCTCAGGGCGCCCCGACCCGTACCTGCGCCGGCGGGCCGCGCAGGCCGTCGGAAGTCACCGCCCGGACCTCGAGCAGCAGGCGCAGCGGACGCTGTTCGCCGGGCGCGCCATCGTTCCAGGTCAGCTGGTGCTCGGTGCGCCGGCCACGCACCGGAGCGACGACCAGGCCCTCCGGCAGCAAGTCCTCCGGCGCCTCGCCATTCACCACGCGGTACTCGAATCCGACGTCCTCCAGGTCGTGGGGGCCGCGCGGCCAGCGCAGCTTGATGGTCAGGAAACCGAGCTGGTCGCATGACGCGCCGCCGGCAAGTCCCCGGGTGAAACTGACGTCCTCCACTTCCGGGACCTGCACGGCCGTGGTGTCCACGAATGCGGTCGCGGCGCCCCTGAAGGGCTGGAGGTTGGTGTCGAACGCACAGGCAGCCAAAGCCTGCGCAGGAAGTGCGCAAAGCAACAAGAGATACTGCAACTTCACGGGGCCCCTCCCCTATCCGTTGAAGTGTTCCTTTCGGGTTTTCGTCCGCGGGCGCTCCCCCTGGCCCCGCGTGCCGCGCCAGCGCGGACCTTCTGTCATACCACGAACTGCTCGCTCAGGATACGTTCCTCCAGGTTGTGCTCCGGGTCGAACAACAGCGTAACGGTGCGGTCGCGGGACTCGCGGATCACCACCTCGACCACGTCGCGGGTCTCGTGGGAATCGGCGGTCACGCTGACCGGCCGCTTGTACGGGTCGAGCACCTCGAACCGCACCTCGGTCTCCGCCTTGAGGATCGCGCCGCGCCAGCGCCGTGGTCGGAACGCCGCGATCGGCGTCAGCGCGATGGTCTGCGATCCAAGCGGGAGGATCGGTCCATGCGCCGAGAAGTTGTACGCGGTGCTGCCGGCCGGCGTGGCCACCATCACCCCGTCGCAGATCAGCTCGTCCAGGCGCTGCTGGCCGTTGAGGTCGATGCGGATGTGCGCCGCCTGGCGCGTCTGCCGCAGCAGCGACACCTCGTTGTAGGCCAGCGAACCGACCGTGCTGCCCGACTCGGTCTGCGCCACCATCTCCAGCGGACGCAGGATCGCCGGCTCCGCCGCCTCCAGCCGTTCCAGCAGGGCATCGGGACGGAAGTGGTTCATCAGGAACCCCACCGTCCCCAGCTTCATGCCGTACACCGGCTTGCCCAGCGCGCCGTGGCGGTGGAGGGTCTGCAGCATGAAGCCGTCGCCACCGAGCGAGCAGATCACGTCTGCCTCCTGCGGCGGGCAGGTCCCGTGGCGCTCCACCAGCGCAGCCAGCGCTTCCTGGGCGCCGGGCGCGGCGCTGGCGAGGAAGGCGATGCGGGGGTTTGCGGTCATCGATGTCTCCATCCGGCGGTCGTCCCTGTCGCTGCAGGATAACCGCCCCGCGTGCGCGCCGTGTCCCCGTCGCCCGGATGGGGCGGCCCGGCAGGGACGACCGGCGTCTGCCGGCCGTCCCCCTGGCGCACGGCGTCAGCCGCGCGCGGCCAGCTGGCCCAGCTTCTGCACGGCCACCGACAGGGTCGGATAGTCGAGCGTCTTCTGCGCCGACAGCTCCTCGAGCATGCCCAGGGTGAAGCGCAGCGAGGCATCGTCGCGCTGCAGCCACTGGCGCACCTTGCCGTCCGGGTCGGACGCCGGCTGCGCCACCACCTGCCCTGCCAGGGCACGGTGGTGGGCGGCCAGCTCGTCGCGCATCACCCCCCGGGCGACCGCATGCCAGCGGCCATCCACCGCCAGCGCGTCGATCTGCTCGAACAGCCATGGCAGGCCCAGGGCCTCGCCCAGGCGGAAGTGCACGCGCGACACGTCGACCGGCTTGAGCTTGCGCTCGGCGGCCAGCTCGATGATGTCGAACGCCGGCTCCAGGTACGGCAGCTCGGCCAGCTGCTGCGCCAGCGCCGGCGGCATGCCCTTGTCCTTCCACTCCTGCAGCGCGGCCTCGTAGGCCGGGCGCTGGGAGTCCGGCAGGACGCCGGAGGCCGAACGGATGGCGTTGAACGCGTCGTGGTAGCGCGCCACCGCCGCGGCGATGCTCGGCATCGGGCCCGGGCGGCCCAGCAGCCAGCGCACGAACGAGCGCTGCAGCTTCCAGATCACCTGCAGGGCGTCGATCTGCGCGGCCTCCGGCAGCTTGCCGTCGAGCCCGTCGATCTGGTTCCACAGGCTGCGCGCGTCCAGCACCTCGCGGCTGATGGTGTAGGCCTTGGCCACCTCGGCCGGGCTGCGTCCGGTGTCCTCCTGCATGCGCAGCAGGAAGGTGGCGCCCATCCGGTTGATGGTCTGGTTGGTCACCGCGGTGGCGATGATCTCGCGCTTCAGGCGGTGCTTCTCCATCAGCGGCGCGTACTTCTTCTGCAGCGGCTCGGGGAAGTAGCGCTGCAGCTCCTTGGACAGGTACGGGTCTTCGGGGATGTCCGAATCCAGCAGCTGCTGGAACGCCACCAGCTTGGCATAGGACAGCAGCACCGCCAGCTCCGGACGGGTCATGCCCTGGCCGCGCGCCTTGCGCGCCGCCAGCTCCGCGTCCGAAGGCAGGAACTCGATCTGGCGGTCGAGCAGGCCCTGCGCCTCGAGGGTGCGGATGAAGTGCTGCTTGGAGCCCAGGCGCTTGACGCTCATCCGCTCCATCAGGCTGATGGCCTGGTTCTGGCGGTAGTTGTCGAACAGCACCAGGCGCCCGACCTCGTCGGTCATCGACGCCAGCAGCTTGTTGCGGGCGGCCATGGTCAGCGAGCCGTCCTGCACCGCGGCGTTGAGCAGGATCTTGATGTTCACCTCGTGGTCGGAGGTGTCCACGCCGGCGGAGTTGTCGATGAAGTCGGTGTTGAGCAGCACGCCGTGCTGGGCGGCCTCGATGCGGCCGAGCTGGCTCATGCCCAGGTTGCCGCCCTCGCCCACCACCTTGCAGCGCAGCTCGTTGCCGTTGACGCGGATGGCGTTGTTGGCGCGGTCGCCCACGTCCGAGTGCTGCTCGGTGGAGGCCTTGACGTAGGTGCCGATGCCGCCGTTCCACAGCAGGTCCACCGGCGCGCGCAGGATCGCCTGCATCAGCGCCGCCGGCGACAGCGAACGCACGTCGTCGGCCAGGCCCAGCACGGCGCGCACCTGCGGGCTGATCTCGATCGACTTGGCGCTGCGCGGGTACACGCCGCCGCCCTTGCTGATCAGCTTGGCGTCGTAGTCGGCCCAGCTGGAGCGCGGCAGCTTGAACAGGCGCTCGCGCTCGGCGTAGGAACGCGCCGCATCCGGATCCGGGTCCAGGAAGATGTGGCGGTGGTCGAACGCGGCCACCAGGCGGATGTGCTTCGACAGCAGCATGCCGTTGCCGAACACGTCGCCGGACATGTCGCCGATGCCGACGCAGGTGAAGTCCTCGCTCTGGCTGTCGCGGCCCAGGGCGCGGAAGTGGCGCTTGACCGACTCCCACGCGCCGCGGGCGGTGATGCCCATGCCCTTGTGGTCGTAGCCCACCGAGCCGCCGGAGGCGAACGCGTCGCCCAGCCAGAAGCCGTGGGCGATCGCCAGGCCGTTGGCGATGTCCGAGAACGTGGCCGTGCCCTTGTCGGCGGCCACCACCAGGTACGGGTCGTCCTTGTCGTGGCGGACCACGTCGCGCGGCGGCACGATCTTCCCGCCGACGATGTTGTCGGTGATGTCCAGCAGGCCCTGGATGAACAGCTTGTAGCAGGCCACGCCCTCGGCGAACCAGGCGTCGCGGTCCACCGCCGGGTCGGGCAGGCGCTTGGCGTAGAAGCCGCCCTTGGCGCCGACCGGCACGATCACGGTGTTCTTGACCATCTGCGCCTTGACCAGGCCCAGCACCTCGGTGCGGAAGTCCTCGCGCCGGTCGGACCAGCGCAGGCCGCCGCGGGCCACCGGGCCGAAGCGCAGGTGCACGCCCTCCACGCGCGGGCCGTACACGAAGATCTCGCGGTACGGCCGCGGCTTGGGCAGCTCGGGGATCAGCGCCGGGTCGAACTTGAAACTGATGGTCTCGGCCGGCTTGCCCTCGGCGTTGCGCTGGAAATAGCTGGTGCGCAGGGTCGCGTCGATGACGTCGATGAAGCTGCGCAGGATGCGGTCGTCGTCGAGGCTGTCGACGCGGTCCAGCAGCTTGAACAGGGCTTCGCGCACCGACTCGGTGCGCGCGTTGCGGTCGCCGCCACGCGCGTCCACCACTTCCTGCAGGATGCGCACGGTCGCCTCCTCGCCCCGGGCCAGCGGCCGCAGCTGGTCGGCCAGGCGCTGCTGCGCGGCGCGCAGCTGGGTGGCGTTGAGGCTGGCCGGATCGAAGCGGGCCTCGAACAGCTCGACCAGCAGGCGGCCCAGCAGCGGGTAGCGGGCCAGGGTCTGCTCGACCGAGCCCTGCGAGAACGGCACGCCGGTCTGCAGCAGGTACTTCCAGTAGCCGCGCAGCAGCGCGACCTGGCGCCAGTCGAGGCCGGCGCCCAGCACCAGGCGGTTGAAGCCGTCGTTCTCGGCCTGGCCAGCCCAGATCGCGGCGAAGGCCTGTTCGAACTCGCGCGCCAGGGCGCCGGCATCGCCGGCCTCGGCCTGGGCCTCGACCTCGAAGTCCTGGATGTAGATCGGCTGGCTGCCACCGCCGGGCAGGCTGGCCTGCAGGCGGTACGGATGCTCGGAGATCACCCGCAGGCCCATGTTCTCCATCAGCGGCAGCACGTCCGACAGCGGGATGTCGTCATGCTGGCGGTACAGCTTCAGGTGCAGGCCGGCACCGCCCTCGCGCGGGGTCGAGTGCAGGCTCAGCCGCAGGTCGTCCGGACCGGCCCGCGCGGCCAGCTGTTCAACGTCGTTGGCCGCCAGCTCGGGCGAGACGTCCTCGATGTAGCCGGCCGGCAGGGCGCGGCCGTAGCTGGCCGCCAGGCGCAGGCCCTCGGCCTCGCCGTGGCGCGCGATCAGCAGCTCGCGCAGGTCGTCCTGCCAGTTGCGCAGCAGGTGGGCCAGGCGGTTCTCGAGCGCGGCGATGTCCAGGTCCACCACCTCGCCGGCCTTGGGCCGCACGATCAGGTGCAGCTGGGCCAGCGGCGACTCGCCCAGGACCACGCTGGCATCCACGTGCTCGCCGTGCAGCGCCTCGCGCAGCATGGCCTCGATGCGCAGGCGCACGTCGGTGTTGAAGCGCTCGCGCGGGATGTAGACCAGCGCCGAGAAGAAACGGCCGTAACGGTCGCGGCGCAGGAACAGGCGGCTGCGCACGCGCTCCTGCAGGCTCAGCACGCCGGTGGCGGTGCGGTACAGGTCCTCGGGGCTGGACTGGAACAGCTCCTCGCGCGGCAGGGTCTCCAGGATGTGGCGCAGCGCCTTGCCGCTGTGGCTGTTCGGCGCCAGGCCGGACTTGCGCATCACGTACTCGTGGCGCTCGCGCACCAGCGGGATCTCCCACGGGCGCCGGTTGTAGGCGCTGGAGGTGTACAGGCCGAGGAAGCGCTGTTCGCCGATGATGCGGCCATTGGCGTCGAACTCCAGGACGCCGATGTAGTCCATGTAGCCCTTGCGGTGCAGGCGCGAACGGGCATTGGTCTTGGTCAGGATCAGCGGCTCGACGCCGGCGCCGGCCTCGTTGAGGCCATGGGCGGCCAGGGTCCGCACCGGACGCGGCGCGGCGCTGTCGTGGCCGCGCATCAGGCCCAGACCGGAGCCCTCGACCGGGGCCAGCACGTCCTCGCCGCCCTGGCGCAGCACGCGGTACTCGCGGTAGCCGAACAGGATGAAGTGGTCGTTGGCGGCCCAGCGCAGGAACTCCTGCGCCTCGCGGCGGTTGGCGTCGTCCACCGGCATGCGGCGGGGGGCCAGGGCGTCGGCCAGGGTCTGCATGCGGTCGCGCATCAGGCCCCAGTCGGACACCACCGCGCGCACCTCGGCTAGCACCGCGGCCACGCGCTTGCCGATCGCAGCCATCGCCTCCGGCGGCTGGCGGTCGATCTCCAGCAGCATCAGCGACTCGGGCTTGCCCTCGCCCACCTTGGCCAGCTTGCCGGCGCGGTCGCGCTCGATGCGCACCAGCGGATGGCCCAGCACGTGCACCGACACGCCCATGTCCGACAGGGCCATGCTCACCGAGTCGACCAGGAACGGCATGTCGTCGTTGACGATCTGCAGCACGGTGTACGGCGATTCCCAGCCGTTGTCCTTCATGGTTGGGTTGAACACCCGCACGTTGGCCGTGCCCGGCTTGCGCCTGCGCGCGAACTCCAGCATGTCGGCGCCGATCGCGGCCCAGCCCTGCGGCTCATGCTGCGGGAACTCGTCCTCCTCCATGCGCCGGTAGAACGCCGCCAGGAACTCGCGCAGCTCGGCCTGCTGCGCGGCCGGCACCAGCTTGCGCGAGGCGGCGAACACCGGCTCGAGCGAGAACGCCTGGCCCTCGGCCGGGGCCGGCTTGTCCGCGAGCACCTTGTCGGCCTTGCTGCCGGGCCCGGAGGCGCGGGCGGCTTTGGCGGGTGCCTTGCGCGGGGAAGGCTTGGCGGATTTGGAGGGTTTGGCAGCCTTGGAAACCGGCTTGGGAGTCATGGCGGATGCGCCGAGGTTTGAAGGTGCCGCGATTGTATCCGCTGCAACCGACAAAACCTTGATGCACAGCGGCAAAAATCCCGCTTTCCATTTATTGGACTGGACGGTATAGTCCACATCCGCATGCACACCGATCCGCCTTCCGCGCCCGCCGGAGCCCCGGCCGACGACGCCCGCCACCAGCGGGTGCGCGACGCCGTGCGCCAGCTGGTGGCCGAACAGGGCGTGAACGTGAGCATGGACGCGATCGCCGCGCGCGCCGGCTGCTCCAAGCAGACGCTTTATGCTCGCTACGGTTCCAAGCAGGCGCTGATGCACCTGGTGGCCAGCGAGGGCATGGCCGCCACGCGGCTGCCGCCGGCGCCCACCGCGGCCTCGCTGAGAAAGGCGCTGGTCACTTTCGCCGAGGATCATCTGGCCTACCTGGCCGAGCCCCGCACCCTTGGCACTGCGCGCCTGGTCACCATCCAGGCCCAGGAGTTCCCGGAGGAGGTCGCCGCGATGTACCAGAACTACGTCGGGGCCCTGCTCGACCGCCTGGGCGGCTGGCTGCAGCAGGCCATGCGCCGCGGCCTGCTCAGGCATGACGATCCGCACTGCGCGGCCGAGCTCCTGCTGGGCATGATCGTCGGTCTGGATTTCGACCGGCAGCGCCACCTCGCGCCCCACCGCGACACGCCCGAGGCGCGGTCACGGTGGGCCGAATTCGCCATCGACAGCTTCCTGCGCGCTTTCGCGCCGCCAGCTTCCCGAACCTGAAACACCCCACGAAAACATTCGGAGCCATTCCATGACGATGTACCGCCCCTTGCTCCTGGCCTGCAGCCTGCTGGCCCTGGCCGCATGCTCGCAGGAACAGGCCCCCCCCCCGCCCCCGCCGCAGGTCGGCGTGCTCGAAGTCCAGCCGCAGACCGTGCCGCTGGAGCGCGAGCTCGTCGGCCGCCTGTCGCCGTACCGTTCGGCCGACGTGCGCGCGCGCGTCCCGGGCGTGCTGCTCAAGCGCGTCTACCAGGAAGGCAGCGACGTCAAGGAAGGCCAGGTCCTGTTCCAGATCGACCCGGCGCCGCTGCAGGCGCAGCTGGGCGTGGCCCGCGGCGAACTGGCCCGGGCCGAAGCCAGCTACGCCAATGCCCGCGCCAGCGCCGAGCGCGCCCGCCAGCGGGCCCCGCAGAACTTCGTCTCGCAGAACGACCTGGACAACGCCGTCGCCGCCGAGCGCAGCGCCGCGGCCGCGGTTGAGGCCGCCCGCGCCGCCGTGCGCACCGCCGAGATCAACCTCGGCTACGCGCGCGTGACCGCGCCGATCTCCGGCCGCGCCGGCAAGCAGCAGGTCACCGAGGGCGCCCTGGTCGGCCAGGGCGAGGCCCCCCTGCTGACCACCGTCGACCAGCTGGACCCGCTGTACGCCAACTTCTCGATCGGTTCGACCGAGCTGGAGCGCCTGCGCGGCGCCTCCAACGTGTCGCTGGCCGGCGCCGGCAAGTCCACCGTGCAGGTGCTGCTGCCGGGCGGCCGCGCCTACGATCAGACCGGCACGCTCGACTTCTCCGACACCACGGTCGACCCGGCCACCGGCGCGGTCTCGCTGCGCGCGGTGATCCCGAACCCGCAGCAGGCCCTGCTGCCGGGCAGCTTCGTCACCCTCAAGGCCAACCTGGGCGAGCTGTCGGGCGTGTTCCTGGTGCCGCAGGCGGCGGTGCTGCGTGACGCCAACGGCGCCTACGTGATGACGGTCGGTGCCGACGGCATGGTCGCCCGCAAGAACATCGAGGCCAGCATCGCCAACGACGGCCACTGGCTGGTCACCTCCGGCCTGGAGGCAGGCGACCAGGTGATCGTCTCCGGCGTGCAGAAGGCCCGCGAGAACGCCCCCGTGCAGGCCACCCCGTACCAGCCCGCCCAGGACGCGGCGGACGCCGGCCAGCAGCCGCAGCAGGCGCCCGCCGCCGGCGAGGCGGCCGACGAGGCCGCCGCCGAAGCGAAGCCGGCCGAGTAAGGATCCTTCCCGATGCCCAAGTTCTTCATCAACCACCCGGTCTTCGCCTGGGTCGTTGCGATCCTGATCTCGCTCGCGGGCGTGATCTCGATCCTCGGCCTTGGCGTGGAGTCCTACCCCAACATCGCGCCGCCACAGGTGACCGTGAGCGCGACCTACCCCGGCGCCAGCGCCGAGACGGTCGAGAAGGCGGTCACCCAGGTCATCGAACAGCAGCTGACCGGCATCGACCACCTGCTGTACTTCAGCTCGTCGTCCAGCGCCACCGGCCGCGCCAGCATCACCCTGACCTTCGAGACCGGCACCGATCCCGACATCGCCCAGGTCCAGGTGCAGAACAAGGTCTCGCTGGCGACCCCGCGCCTGCCGACCGAGGTGACCCAGCAGGGCGTGGTGGTGGCCAAGGCCAACGCCGGTTTCCTGATGGTGGTCGGCCTGATCTCCGACAACCCGGCGGTCGACCGCAATGCCCTGAACGACCTCAATGGTTCGCGCGTGATCGAGCAGATCTCGCGCATCCCCGGCGTCGGCAGCGTGCAGCAGTTCGGCGCCGAGTACGCGATGAACATCTGGCTCAACCCGGAGAAGCTCCAGGGCTACGGCCTGTCGGCGACCCAGGTGCTGGCCGCCATCCGCGCCCAGAACGTGCAGTTCGCCGCCGGCTCGGTCGGTTCCGACCCGGCGCCGGAAGGCCAGGCCTTCACCGCCACGGTCTCGGCCGAGAGCCGCTTCAGCTCGCCCGAGCAGTTCGAGGAGATCATCCTGCGCGCCGACGCGGACGGCACCACCGTGCGCCTGAAGGACGTGGCCCGCGTGGCCTTCGGCCCGGGCGCCTACGGCTTCGACACCCGCTACAACGGCAAGCCCATCGGCGCCTTCGCCATCCAGCTGCTGCCGGGCGCCAACGCCCTGAACGTGGCCGACGCGGTGCGGGCGAAGATGGACGAGCTGCAGTCCACCTTCCCGGCGGGCGTGACCTGGATGTCGCCGTACGACTCCACCACCTTCGTCAAGATCTCGATCAAGGAGGTCGTCAAGACCCTGTTCGAGGCGGTGGTGCTGGGGTTCCTGGTGATGCTGATCTTCCTGCAGAACATCCGCGCCACCATCATCCCGACCCTGGTCATCCCGGTCGCCCTGCTGGGCACCTTCGTCGGCCTGTCGGTCATCGGCTTCACCATCAACCAGCTGACCCTGTTCGCCCTGGTGCTGTCGATCGGCATCGTGGTCGACGACGCGATCGTGGTGATCGAGAACGTCGAGCGCATCATGACCGAGGAAGGGCTGGCGCCCTACGACGCCACGATCAAGGCGATGGGCCAGATCACCGGCGCGGTGGTGGCCATCACCGTGGTCCTGGCGGCGGTGTTCATCCCCTCGGCCCTGCAGGGCGGCGCGGCCGGCGAGATCTACAAGCAGTTCGCGCTGACCATCGCCATCGCCATGGGCTTCTCCGCGTTCCTGGCCCTGGGCTTCACCCCGGCGCTGTGCGCGACCTTCCTCAAGCCCAGCCACCACGCCAATTCCAACTGGGTGTTCCGCACCTTCAACAAGTACTACGACCGGATCAGCACGACCTACGTCGGCCACATCGGCAGCGCGGTCAGGCACGCGCCGCGCTGGATGATCCTGTTCGTGGTGCTGGCGGTGCTGTGCGGCTTCAGCCTCTCGCGCATGCCCGGCAGCTTCCTGCCCGAGGAAGACCAGGGCTATGCGCTGGCGATCGTGCAGCTGCCGCCGGGCGCCAGCCTGCAGCGCACCCAGGACGTGTTCGCGCAGATGCGCGAGCGCCTGGAGGGCGTCGAAGGCTTCGAGAGCATGCTGCAGGTGGCCGGCTTCAGCTTCATCGGCCAGGGCGAGAACGTCGGCATGGGCTTCATCAAGCTCAAGCCGTGGGAAGAGCGCAAGCTGACCGCGCCGGAGTTCATCCAGCAGGCCAACGGCGCCCTGTTCGGCATCAAGGAGGCCACGATCTTCGTGGTCAACCTGCCGACCGTCCAGGGCCTGGGCCAGTTCGGCGGCTTCGACATGTGGCTGCAGGACCGTACCGGCCAGGGCCAGGTCGCCCTGACCCAGGCGCGGAACATGCTGCTCGGCGCCGCCTCCCAGAATCCCGGCCTGGTGGGCGTGCGTCCCAACGGCCTGGAGGACGCCCCGCAGCTGCAGCTGAAGGTCGACCGCGTGCAGGCGCAGGCCATGGGCCTGCAGGTCGGCGACATCTACAACGCCATCAGCCTGATGCTGGCGCCGGTGTACGCCAACGACTTCTTCTACGAAGGCCGCATCAAGCGCGTGAACCTGCGCGCCGACGCCCCGTACCGCACCGGTGCCGAGTCGCTGGCCCACTTCTACACGCCCAATGCCGAAGGCGGGATGATCCCGCTGACGACCGTGGTCGATGCCCAGTGGTCCACCAACCCGCCGTCGCTGAACCGCTACAACGGCTACGCCGCGGTCAACATCGTCGGTTCGCCGGCCCCGGGCCACAGCTCGGGCGAGGCGATGGCGATCATGGAAGGCATCGTCAACAACGACCTGCCGCCGGGCTTCGGCTTCGACTGGTCGGGCATGTCCTACCAGGAGATCCTGGCCGGCAACACCGCGACCCTGCTGCTGGTGCTGTCGATCGTGGTGGTGTTCCTGTGCCTTGCCGCGCTCTATGAGAGCTGGTCGATCCCGGTGGCGGTGCTGCTGGTCGTGCCGCTGGGCGTGCTCGGCGCGGTCCTGCTGAGCCTGGCCCGCGGCCTGCCGAACGACATCTTCTTCAAGATCGGCCTGATCACGATCATTGGCCTGGCGGCCAAGAACGCGATCCTGATCGTGGAGTTCGCGGTGGAACAGCGTGCGGCCGGCAAGACCCTGCGCGAAGCCACCGTCGAGGCGGCCCGCCTGCGCTTCCGCCCGATCCTGATGACCTCGTTCGCGTTCATCATGGGCGTGGTGCCGATGGCCCTGTCCACCGGCGCGGGCGCCAACGCCCGCCACGCCATCGGCACCGGCGTGATCGGCGGCATGCTGTTCGCCACCTTCCTCGGCCTGCTGATGATCCCGGTGTTCTTCATCGTGGTCCGGCGCATGCTCGGCGACAAGCTCGACGAGCCGTCGAAGGAATACCTGGAGAAGCAGCAGCGCGGCGGCACTGCGATCACGCAGTAAGCCATCGCCGCTAGCGGCAACCTGGAAGCCCCGGCCCCGTGCCGGGGCTTCTTTTTGCGCGTAGCCCGGATAAGCCCGAAGGCCGCATCCGGGTGGCCACCCTTGGCTCGCACCCGCGCCGTCCGGCGGCAACGTCCAGGCGCGTGGCGACGCAACCCAACCCCGCGGGCGCCCTGTCGCTGCAGCGGCGCCGTACGCCTCCGCTTACCCGGGCCGCACGCTCGCCCATCGGGAGAAGGCCCAAAGAAAAACGCCCCGGCAATGCCGGGGCGTTCTCGCGGGATCGAAGGAAGCCGGAAGGCTTACCTGATCGCCTCCTGGTAGCGGCGCTCGACCTCGTCCCAGTTGATCACGTTGAAGAACGCACCGATGTATTCGGGGCGGCGGTTCTGGTACTTCAGGTAGTAGGCGTGCTCCCAGACGTCCAGGCCCAGGACCGGGGTGTTGCCGTCCATCAGCGGGCTGTCCTGGTTGGCCGAGGACTCGACCACGACCTTCTTGTCCGGGGTGACGCTCAGCCAGGCCCAGCCGCTGCCGAAGCGGGTCAGCGCGGCCTTGGTGAAGGCTTCCTTGAACTTCTCGAAGCCGCCCAGCTCCTTCTCGATGGCCTCGCCGACCTTGCCCTTGGGCTGGCCGCCGCCGTTGGGCGACATCACCGTCCAGAACAGGCTGTGGTTGGCATGGCCGCCGCCGTTGTTGCGGACCGCGCCCTGCAGGTTCTCCGGCAGCGACCTGGTCTTCTTCACCAGCTCCTCGACCGGCAGGTCGGCGTACTCGGTGCCTTCCAGCGCGGCGTTGACGTTGTTGATGTACGTCTGGTGGTGCTTGGTGTGGTGGATCTTCATCGTCTCCGTATCGATGTGCGGCTCCAGCGCATCGTAGGCATACGGCAGCTCGGGAAGGGTGTAGGCCATGGTGGTCTCCTTGAGAATGGCGTGCCCGGAACATCCGGGCGGCCTGCACAGTGTAGGGATGCCGGCGCGGTCAACCAAGGTCCGGCATGGAACGGCCGCGTTCCATCGGCGCCGGCGTCCACCTGTGCGCGCCCGTGCGTGAAGCGCACGCGAACGCGGCGTGCAGGCCTCGCGGAAACACCACGCCCGCGGTCGCATACTGCAACGCATGCCGAAGACGCACCGTACCGCCCTGTCCCGCAGCCTTCCGCTGCTTGTCGCCGCCCTGTTGCTGGCCGGCCTGGCCTGGTGGCAGCACCCCGAACCTGCCGCGCCGGCGGCACCGGCGTCGGCCGGCACGGTGGGCGTGGCCGCCGGCGCGGCAGGGTCGGGGGGCTGCCACCAGGCCAGGCCGGCCGGCAACAGGGCGGCGGCAAGGAGCGGAAGGCTGAGGGGCAGGGCGGGACGGAGCGGGTTCGGCTGGGGTTGCGGCAGGACGCGGCGGGGGG
>NZ_PDWP01000039.1 GCF_010093235.1 Pseudoxanthomonas suwonensis
ACCTACGATCATTTGTAACGTATGTACTTTATTTGTTTCTGTAATTATCCCGTTAGCCACAGGGGAGGGGAAGAGGGGAAGGAGGGCAGGGTCAGATTGGTATAAGAGACAGGTCATGAGCCTGAAGAACATCGACCGCTGGGGTGGCGTCAGCCAGTTCCTGCACTGGACCATCGCCGTGCTGATCCTGTGCATCGGCGCGGTCGGCCTGGTGATGGGCGAGCTGCCGCGCTCGCCGAAGTACTTCTGGGTCTACACCGCGCACAAGTCGCTGGGATTGACCGTGCTGGCCCTGGTGCTGGTACGCATCGGCTGGCGCCTGTATGCCGGCGCGCCTCCGCCGGTGCCGGGCACGCCGCGCTGGCAGGCCTGGCTGGCGACCGCGGTGCACGTGCTGCTCTACGGAATGGCGCTCGCCATGCCGCTGTCCGGCTGGATCTACGATTCGGCCAGCGGGCTGCGCCCGTTCCGCTGGTTCGGCCAGGTCGAGGTGCCGAAGCTGGTGGCGCCGGACGCCGCCCTGTCCGAGGCCGCGCACGGCTGGCACGAATGGCTGTTCTGGCTGCTGCTGGTGCTGGTGGCGGCGCACGCCGCCGCCGCGCTCTACCACCATTTCGTGAGGCATGATGCCACCCTGGCGCGGATGCTCCCGCGCCGGATGACCACGCTCCCCCCGCGCGAGGACGCACCATGAAGCCGATCCTGACCACCCCCGCCGTCGCCGCCGCCCTGCTGGCCGGGATGCTGGCCGCCGCCCCCGCGGCAGCGGCCGACTACGTGCAGGCCGAGGGCTCGACCCTGGCCTTCGCCAGCCGCTACGACGGCGAGCTGTTCACCGGCCGCTTCCAGGATTTCACCACCCGCCTGCGCTTCGATCCGGCCAAACCGGCCGAAGGCCGGCTCGAGGTGAGCATCGCCCTGGCCAGCGCCTCCACCGGCAACAGCGACCGCGATTCCACCCTGCGCACCAGCGATTTCTTCGACATCGGCCGCCACGCTCAGGCGCGCTACACCGCCTCCGGTTTCCGCAAGCTGCCCGACGGCCAGTACGCGGCCGACGGCACCCTGGAGCTGCGCGGCGTCAGCAAGCCTGTGACCCTGACCTTCAGCTGGGACGCCTCGGGCGCCCAGCCGGTGCTGAACGGGCGCGCGGTGGTGCAGCGCCTGGACTTCGGCGTCGGCGGCGGCGACTGGGCCGACACCAAACTGATCCCCAATGCCGTGAACGTCAGCACGCGCGTGGTGTTCCAGCCGGAGTGACCGCCGGCCCGGCACGCGGCCCCGACCGGCGCCTTCAGCCCGCCAGCCACCCGCGCAGGCGGGCCACGTCGAACGGCCAGTCCAGCTCGCGTCCGCGGACCGCGTCGCGCAGCACCGGCACCCGCATGCCATAGCGCGCCTCCAGCGCCTCGTCCCCGTCGATGAACACGCTCTCCGGCTCCGGCGAACCCGCCGTGGCCAGCACTTCCAGGGCCTGGTCGCAGAGGTGGCAGTCGTCGCGCTGGTAGAGGACCAGGTCGCTCATCGCAACTCCATGGGGCGTCGGGGCGGCTACCTTAGCCGCTGCGCCGCGGCGCGTCATGGCCGTTTCGTTCGCAACCAATACAATGGCCGACCCACCTCACCGGTTGGCACGATGGCCGTCAGCACCTTCGACCTGTTCAAGATCGGCATCGGACCGAGCTCCTCGCATACCGTGGGCCCAATGCGCGCCGCCGCGCGCTTCGTCGGCCACTGGCTGGTCGAGCCGGGCCGGGTGGCCGAGGTCGCCCGGGTGCGCGCCGAGGTGTTCGGCTCGCTGGCCCTCACCGGCCGCGGCCATGGCACCGACAAGGCCCTGCTGCTGGGCCTGGAAGGCCACCAGCCGGATACGGTCGATCCCGATGCCATCCCCGGTCTGCTGGAGCGCATCCGCGGCGAGGGCAGCATCCGGCTTGCACCGGGCCATGCCATCGCCTTCGACGAGAAGCGCGACCTGGTGATGAACAAGCGCCAGAAGCTGCCCTTCCATACCAACGGCATGCGCTTTACCGCCTACGCCGACGACGGTGCGGTGGTGGCCACCCGCGACTACTACTCGGTCGGCGGCGGATTCGTGGTCAATCCGGACGAGGCGGCCGAGGACCGCATCGTCCCGGACGACACGCCCCTGCCGTATCCGTTCTCCAGCGGCGAGGAGCTGCTGCAGCGCTGCGCCGACAGTGGCCTGTCGATCGCCCGGGTGATGTTCGCCAACGAGCTGGCCTGGCGCAGCGAACGGGAAATCCACGATGGCCTGCGCGCGATCTGGAACGCGATGCAGGCCTGCGTGGCTCGCGGCATCCGCGCCGACGGCACCCTGCCCGGTGGCCTGCACGTGGTGCGCCGCGCCCCGGGCCTGTACCGCGAGCTGTCTTCCAAGCCGGAGGCGGCGATGCGCGATCCGCTGACCACGCTGGACTGGGTCAACCTGTACGCGCTGGCGGTGAACGAGGAGAACGCCGCCGGCGGGCGCGTGGTCACCGCGCCGACCAACGGCGCAGCCGGGATCATCCCCGCGGTGCTGCACTACTACGACCGCTTCTGCCCCGGCAGCAGCGAGCAGGGCGTGTTCGACTTCCTGCTCACCGCCGCCGCGATCGGCATCCTCTACAAGGAGAACGCCTCGATCTCCGGCGCCGAGGTCGGCTGCCAGGGCGAGGTCGGCGTGGCCTGCTCGATGGCCGCTGCCGGACTGGCTGCGGCCCTGGGGGCCACGCCCAACCAGGTCGAGAACGCCGCGGAGATCGGCATGGAGCACAACCTGGGCCTGACCTGCGATCCGATCGGCGGCCTGGTGCAGATCCCCTGCATCGAGCGCAACGCGATGGGCGCGGTCAAGGCGATCAACGCCGTGCGCATGGCCATGCGCGGCGACGGCCAGCACAAGGTCTCGCTGGACAAGGTGATCCGGACCATGCGCGACACCGGCCGCGACATGCAGGACAAGTACAAGGAAACCAGCCGCGGCGGGCTGGCGGTCAACGTCATCGAGTGCTGAGCCGCATGCCGCGGCTCAGGCGGCCATGCGCAGCACGTCGTCCAGCAGGGCCGCGGCGGTGATGTCCGCGCCCGCGCCCGGTCCCTGGATCAGCAGCGGCTGGTCGCGGTAGCGGTCGGAGCGGATCGCGACGCGGGTGTCGGTGCCCGCCCCCGCGGCCAGCGGGTGGGCCGGCGGCAGCACCTGCAGCGAAGCCTGCGCGCCCTCGCCATCGAAACTGCCGACGAAGCGCAGGCAGCCGCCGAGCGCGCGTGCCTGGTCCAGGCGCCCGGCCAGCAGCGCGTCGAGTTCCCCGAGCGCCGGCACCAGCGCATCGGCCGGCGCCCGTTCCAGCGCCGGCGGCACCAGTGATTCCACCCTTACCTGGCGGATCTCCAGCGGCAGGCCGGCCGCGCGCGCCAGGATCAGCAGCTTGCGGCGCACGTCCTCGCCGGAAAGGTCCACGCGCGGATCCGGCTCGGTGTAGCCGGCGCTGGCGGCCTCGGCCACCAGCGCCGAGAACGGGCGGCTGCCGTCGTAATGGTTGAACAGCCAGGCCAGCGAGCCGGACAGCACGCCTTCAACCGCATGGATATGGTCGCCGCCGGCCACCAGTCCGCGCAGGCTGCGCAGCAGCGGCAGGCCGGCGCCGACCGTGGCGCTGTCGCCGTAGCTGGCGCCGGTGCGCGCCTGCGCCTCGCAGATCGCCTGCGAGCGCGCCAGCAGGCCGCCGTGGCCGAGCTTGTTGGCGGTGACCACGTTGACGCCGCGCACCAGCCATTCCGGATGCCAGTTGGCAACCAGCTCGCTGGCGGTGGCGTCGACCAGCACGTCGCCCGCGCGCAGCGCCTCGGCTTCGGCCCAGCCCTGCAGCTCGCCGGTGCGCGCTGGCGCGGCATTGGCCAGCGCCAGCGCGGCTTCCAGGTCGCGCCCCGCCTTCAGCACCGTGCGCGAATTGGCCAGCCACAGCACCGGCGGCAGGGACAGGCCGCGCTCCTGCAGCAGGCGATAGCGCGCGACGAAGGCCCTGCCCACCGCGCCGGTGCCCAGCAGCGCCAGCCGCCGCGTCGCCGCAGCGCCGGCGCGCGTGCGCGACGGGTGCAGGCCGGGACCGGCGAGCGCGCTCATGCGCGCGCCCGCTCGACCTGCCTGGGAACCGCCGCTTCGGCCGCCGCCAGCGCGGCGGCGATATCGGCAACCAGGTCGTCGCTGGCCTCGATGCCGATGGACAGCCGCAGCAGCCCGTCGGAGATGCCGGCCTTGGCCCGCGCCTCCGGCGTCATCGCCGCATGGGTCATCGACGCCGGATGCGCGACCAGGCTTTCGACGCCGCCCAGCGACTCGGCCAGGGGGAACCAGCGCAGGCTGTCGACGAAGGCACGCACCGCCGGCTCGCCGCCGCGCAGCTCGAAGCTGAGCATCGCGCCGAAGCCGGCCTGCTGGCGCGCGGCGATGGCGTGGCCGGGATGCGACACCAGCCCGGGGAAGTACACCTTCTCCACCACCGGATGCCCGTCCAGGAGTTCGACGATGGCGCTGGCGTTCTCCTGGTGCACGCGCATCCGCGCATCCAGGGTGCGCAGGCCGCGCAGGGTCAGGAAGCTGTCGAACGGCGAACCGGTCAGGCCCAGGGCATTGGCCCACCACACCAGCTGCTGGTGGGTTTCGGCATCGCCCGCGACCACCGCGCCGCCGACCACGTCGCTGTGCCCGTTGACGTACTTGGTGGTCGAATGCAGCACCAGGTCCGCGCCCAGCGCCAGCGGCTTCTGCAGCGCCGGCGACAGGAAGGTGTTGTCGACCACCACCCGCGCGCCGGCGCGGTGCGCGGCATCGATCACCAGACGCAGGTCGGTGATGCGCAGCAGCGGGTTGGACGGGGTCTCGACCAGCACCAGCTTCGGCGAGGTTGCCAGCGCATCGGCCAGCGAGCAGGGATCGGTGAGGTCGGCGGTGACCAGCTCGAAGTGGCCCTTGGCAGCCAGCGCGTTGAACAGGCGCCAGCTGCCGCCGTAGGCGTCGTGCGGCACCACCAGGCGGTCGCCCGGCTGCAGCAGCGCGTGCAGCACGAGGGTGATCGCACCCATGCCGGTGGCGGTGACCACGCCGCCGGCGCCGCCTTCCAGGTCGCTCAGCGCCTCGGCCAGCAGGTCGCGGGTCGGATTGCCGCTGCGGGTGTAGTCGTACTGGCGCTTGTTGCCGAAGCCGTCGAAGCTGAAGTTGCTCGACAGCACGATCGGCGGGGTCACCGCGCCGTAGGCGGTGTCGCGGTCGATGCCGGCCCGCACCGCGGCGGTGGCCGGACGGCAGGCGGGGGAAACGTCGGGGGAGGACTGGGTGCTCATGCGGCGGCTCCGTTGCCGCGCAGGACGGCGGCGAGAATGAGGTCGATGCGGTCGGTTTCCTTGAGGAAGGCGTCGTGCCCGTACGGCGAGCGCAGCACGCGCAGCTGGCCGCGGCCGGCGAGGCCTTCGACCAGGTTCACCGAGTCGGACAGCGGCACCAGGCGGTCGCCTTCCACGGCAACCACCGTCACCGGCACCTGCACGGCGGCAGGATCGACCCGGTGCAGGTCGATGGATTCGGACAGGCGCAGGAAGGCGGTCACCGGGGTGCGCGCCACGTACTGCGCGCCGCAGGCATCGAGGTAGTCCTCGGCGGCGCAGCGCACGCGGCCGTTGACGATCTCCGGCGCGGCGTCGAAGCGCTCGCCGAATTCCTCGGGCGTGCGGTAACTGAGCATCGCGAACTGGCGCGCCAGGGCCAGGCCGGCGGCATCGGCGCACTGCAGCTGGCCGAGCGCGACTGCGCGGCGCTGCAGGGCGCGCCAGGCGCAGGCATAGGGATGCGGACGATGGGCGCCGCTGACCGCGACCAGGTGGCGCAACCGCGACGGATGCCGCGCGGCGAACTGCAGCCCGACCATCGCCCCGTACGAATAGCCGACGAAGGCCTGCAGCCGCTCGATCCCGAGCGCGTCCAGCAGCAGCGCGACCGCGTCGGCCTGGTCGGCGGTATCCACCGGCACGTCGAGGCGGCCGTCGGCGGCGACGTAGTCGAAGGCCAGCACGCGCACCCGCGCCGGATCCAGGGTGCGGCCACTGGCGACCAGCGCATTGGCCCAGCCCTTCTCGGGGAACTCCGCGCTGGCCGAGACATGGCGGTGGGCGGAGATGCCTCCGGCCACCAGCACCACCGGCGCGCCGGCCGGTCCCTGCAGCTCGTAACGCAGGGTCACCGCCTGCACGCCGGCGTGGCGCATCGGCAACACCACGGCAACCTCGCCGCGCTGGGCGGTGGTACAGGAAGGCTCGTGGGTGAGGGCGGTGGCGGTATTCACGGCGGCAATGGCGGATCCGGAAGGGTCAACGCCATCGAGCCTTCGCGGGCCCGCGTCCGGCGTGCACGGGGCACGCTCGAACCATCTTCCGGTGGACGCGAAGGTCCCCGCAGGATTTGGCACCTGGCAGGACGCTTGCGCGTCCGCTGGCTGCCCCGGCATCAAAGGGCCTGTCCCTCCGCCGGTCTCGATGGCGCGGCCAGATTGCCACCGCCCGGAAGGCATGTCAATCGCTTCATCTTGATTGAGCGATGAAACTAATTTCGGTCGCCGAACCGGCGCCGCTTGCCGATAATCCATCCCATGCGCCGACCCGCCCCAGCACGGACCTGCCCCGCTCACCGTGGGCCGCCTTCTTCGCATGCGCCAGGAAAACCGTGGCCGGGGGCGGGAGCGACCGCAATGGCCCGCGCTCGTGGTGGCCGGCGTGCTCCTGGCAGGCAGCCTGCCGGCCGAAGGCGCGCGCTTCTGGCGCTGGCAGGGCCAGGACGGCGCCGCCGTGTACGGGGACGTCCCGCCCTCCGGCGTCCAGGCGGAGGCTGCCGAGGCGCTGCGCTACCGCCGCGACCAGGGCCCGCCGGTGCAGCTGCGGCTGGTCGACCGCGGCAGCCACCACGAGGTGCGGGCCGGCAACCGGCTGCCCGGGCCGGTCCAGGTGGAACTGCGCCTGCGCGGCGGCGAGAACGTCACCAGCACGCCGGCCATGCCCGCGGGCGCCACCGTGCCGGCCAATGCCGAGATCGTCGTGGCGCGCCTGTACGCCACCGACCCGCGCCGCGCCGCCAGCTTCGACGTGGTGCTGGAGCAGATGCCCGGCGACCCCCGGGCGCGGCCGCAGGACTACGACTACCGCCTGCCGTTCGAGTATGCGCGGATCCGCGTGGACCAGGCGTTCGGCGGCAGCTTCAGCCACGACGACCCGCAGAACCGCTACGCGGTCGATTTCGCCGTGCCCGAGGGCACGCCCGTGCTGGCCGCGCGCGAGGGCGTGGTGATGCAGGTGGAGTCGGACTTCTCGGGCACCGGCCTGGACCGCGAGCGCTACGGCGGCCGCGCCAACTACGTCCGCATCCTGCATGCGGACGGGACCATGGCCCTGTACGCCCATCTCAAGCCCGAGGGCGTGCTGGTCCGGGTCGGGCAGCGGGTCCGCCAGGGGCAGCAGATCGCCCTGTCCGGCAATACCGGCTTCAGCACCGCCCCGCACCTGCACTTCGTGGTCCAGGCCAACCGGGGCATGCGCCTGGAGTCGATCCCCTTCCGCATGTACGGCGCGCTGGGCGAGCTGAAGTTCGGAACGGGCCCGGCGCTGGCCGCTGACGGCGGCTGAGGCCCGCTCGCGCCCGCCGGTCCCGGGCCGGCCGTCCCGCCCCGGTATAATCACCGGCTTTCCGCCCTGCCCAGCGCCTCCCGGCGCCATCCCCCATGTCCGATGTCCCAACCGAAGCCGCGCGCCGGCGCACCTTCGCGATCATTTCGCACCCCGACGCCGGCAAGACCACGCTGACCGAAAAGCTGCTGCTGTTCGGGGGCGCGATCCAGATGGCCGGCTCGGTCAAGGGCCGCAAGGCCGCCCGCCACGCGACCTCCGACTGGATGGCGCTGGAGAAGGAGCGCGGCATCTCGGTGACCTCCTCGGTGATGCAGTTCCCCTACGAGGGCCGCATCGTCAACCTGCTCGACACCCCCGGCCACGCCGACTTCGGCGAGGACACCTACCGCGTGCTCACCGCGGTGGATTCGGCGCTGATGGTGATCGACGTGGCCAAGGGCGTGGAGGAGCGCACGATCAAGCTGATGGAGGTGTGCCGCCTGCGCGACACGCCGATCATGACCTTCATCAACAAGCTCGACCGCGAGGGCAAGGAGCCGATCGAGCTGCTGGACGAGATCGAGACGGTGCTGGGCATCAAGTGCGCACCGGTGACCTGGCCGATCGGCATGGGCCAGCGCCTGAAGGGCGTGGTCCACCTGGTCAGCGGCGAGGTCCACCTGTACGAGCCCGGCCGCAACTTCACCCGCCAGGACTCCACCATCTTCCCGTCGCTGGACGCGCCGGGCCTGGAGGAGAAGATCGGCGCGGAGATGCTCGCCAGCCTGCGCGAGGAGCTGGAGCTGGTGCAGGGCGCGGCCGATCCGTTCGACAAGGACAAGTACCTGCGCGGCGAACAGACCCCGGTGTTCTTCGGCTCGGGCGTGAACAACTTCGGCGTGCAGCCGCTGCTGGACTTCTTCGTCGAGCACGCGCCGCCGCCGCAGCCGCGCGCCACCACCGGCCGCGAGGTCGCGCCGCAGGAAGGCAAGCTCACCGGCTTCGTGTTCAAGATCCAGGCCAACATGGATCCGCAGCACCGCGACCGCGTCGCGTTCATGCGCGTCTGCTCGGGCAGGTTCAGCGCCGGCATGAAGGCCTTCCACGTGCGCAGCGGCAAGGAAGTGAAGCTGGCCAACGCCCTGACCTTCATGGCCTCCGACCGCGAGATCGCCGCCGAGGCCTGGCCGGGCGACGTGATCGGCATCCACAACCACGGCACCATCTCCATCGGCGACACCTTCACCGAGGGCGAGGCGCTGTCGTTCACCGGCATCCCCAACTTCGCCCCCGAGCTGTTCCGCCGCGCGCGCCTGCGCGATCCGCTCAAGCTCAAGCAGCTGCAGAAGGGCCTGGCCCAGCTGTCGGAGGAAGGCGCGACCCAGTTCTTCCGTCCGCTGATGAGCAACGACCTGATCCTCGGCGCGGTCGGCGTGCTGCAGTTCGACGTGGTCGCCTACCGCCTGAAGGACGAGTACGGCGTGGACGCCAGCTTCGAACCGGTGGGCGTGGCCACCGCGCGCTGGATCCAGTGCGACGACGCGAAGAAGCTGGAGGAGTTCCGCGAGAAGAACGCCATGAACCTGGCGATCGACGCGGCCGGCGAGCTGGTCTACCTGGCGCCAACCCGGGTCAACCTGCAGCTGGCCCAGGAGCGCGCCCCGTCGGTGCGTTTCCTGGCCACCCGCGAGCATGCGCACAGCGTGAGCGTGGACTGACCACGGCAACGGCGGCCGTTCGATGGCGCGCCTTACCGTACGGGTGCAAAACGCGCTGCGTTTGCTATAACGTGCGCGCCATGCCGGTCGCCCCTTCGCCTGCGCCAGACTCCAACCAGGACGCGACGTCGCTGCGCGACGAGATCGCCAATGCGCTGACCCACGGGCTCGGCGCGGCCGTGGCCCTGGCCGCCGGCGCGGTGCTGATCACCCTGGCCGCGATCTACGGCGACGGCTTGCAGCTGGCCGGCGCGATCGTGTTCAGCGTGGCGCTGCTGCTGCTCTACACCGCCTCCACGCTCTACCACGCGATCCAGCACCCGGTGGCGAAGGGCCGCCTCAAGGTGTTCGACCACTGCGCCATCTACCTGCTGATCGCGGGGACCTACACGCCCTTCACCCTGATCGGCCTGCGTGGTCCGTGGGGCTGGGGCCTGTTCGCGGCGATCTGGACCCTGGCCCTGGCCGGGGTGGTGTTCAAGCTGTTCTTCACCGGGCGCTTCAAGCGCCTGTCCACCGCGATCTACATCGCCATGGGCTGGCTGGTGCTGGTCGCGGCCAAGCCGATGCTGTCCTCGCTGGATGGATGGACCCTGGGCTGGCTGATCGGCGGCGGCGGCGCCTACACCCTGGGCACGGTCTTCTACCACCGCGAGTCGATCCCCTACTCGCACGCGATCTGGCACCTGTTCGTGATCGCCGGCAGTGTCTGCCACTTCGTGGCCGTCAGCGCCCAGGTGCTGTCGCCGCGCCTGCACGCGCTCTGACCCCCGGCCCGGGGACACCGGCGTTCGCATGCCGTGCACGGCATGCGCCGATACTGGCCGCATGGAACGCGCGCCACCCCCACCGTCGCGCTTCGACCGCCTGCGCCGCTGGCGGCCCTCGCGCACGACCCGCTACGTGCTCGGCGCGGTGGCGCTGGCCCTGCTGGTGCTGGTGCTGCTGTTCGACTGGAACTGGTTCAAGCGCCCGCTCGAGCGCGCGGTGGGATCGGCCACGGGCCGCGAGTTCCGCATCGGCGGCGACCTGGACGTGGACCTGGGCCGCACCATCACCGTTTCCGCCGACCAGCTGACCCTGTCCAACGCCGACTGGTCCAAGCAGCCACGCATGGGCGCGGCCGAACGGATCGAGATCGACATCGCGCCCTGGCCGCTGCTGGCGCTGCGCCTGCGGATGAAGGAGATCCGCGCCATCGGCCCGGACATCCTGCTCGAAACCGATCCTGATGGCGAAGGCGGCAACTGGGAAATCGGCGGAGACAGCGAGCCCGATCCCGATCCGCGCTGGCGCCTGGAGCGCCTGTGGATCGAGGGCGGGCGCCTGCGCTTCGTCGATGCGGCCCAGGGCACCGACATCGACGTGTCGCTGGACAGCGTCGAAGGCGGCGACCGCGGCGAGGCGCCGGTCGCGGTCGACGGCAAGGGCCACTGGCGCGGCGCCGCGTTCCGGTTGCAGGGCCAGGCCGCCTCGCCGCTGGACCTGGCCGACAGCGACACCCCGTATCGCGTCGACCTGGACGCCCGCGCCGGGCGTACCCGGGCCAGCGCCAGCGGCACCCTGACCAATCCGTTCCGGTTCCGGACCTTCGACCTGCGCATGAAGCTGTCCGGCGCGGACATGGAGGAGCTCTATCCACTGCTCGGCCTGGCCCTGCCGCCATCCCCGCCGTACGCGCTGGACGGGCGACTGCGCCGCAACGGCGACCTCTGGCGCTACGACGGCTTCAAGGGCTCGGTCGGCGACAGCGACCTGTCCGGCGACGTGCAGATCGACGCCTCCGGCGAGCGCCCGCTGTTCCCCGCGCGCCTGCTGTCGCGGCGCCTGGACTTCGACGACCTGGCGGGCTTCCTCGGCGCGCCGCCGGCGGCCGGTGGCGACGAGACCGCCAATCCCGAGCAGGAAGCCGAAGCGGCGCGCCGCGCGGCCAGCCCGCGCCTGTTCCCGGACAAGCCCTACGACCTGGCCAAGCTCAATGCGATGGATGCCGACGTGCGCTGGCGCGCGCAGGCGATCCACGCGCCGAGCCTGCCGATGATCGAGGACATGGACGCCCACCTGGTGCTGCAGCGCGGCCTGCTGCGGCTGCAACCGCTGAACTTCGGCGTGGCCGGGGGCGACGTGCGCGCGAACATCCGCATGGACGCGCGCAAGGAACCGATCCGCACCCGCGCGCAGGTCAGCCTGCGCGGGCTGGAGCTGCCGAAGCTGTTCGCGCGCGCCGAACTCGCGCAGGGCGCGGTCGGCCGCATCGGCGGCCAGGTCGACCTGGAGGGCACGGGCAACTCGATCGCGGCGCTGCTGGCCAACGCCGACGGCAACGTCGCCGTGGGCATGGGCCGCGGCCGGATCAGCAACCTGGTGATGGAGCTGGCCGGGCTGGACATCGCCGAGGCACTGAAATTCCTGCTTACGGACGACCGCCAGGTGCCCATCCGTTGCGCCTTCGCCGACTTCGGCGTGGACGACGGGCTGATGACCTCGCGCGCACTGGCATTCGACAGCACCGACACCATCATCGTCGGCGAAGGCACGGTCAGCCTCCGGGACGAAAGCCTGGACCTGCTCCTGCGCCCGCGCCCCAAGGACCGCAGCGTGCTGTCGCTGCGCTCGCCGCTGCGCGTGGGCGGCACCTTCAAGGACCCGTCGTTCCGTCCGGACATGAAGGCGCTGGGCCTGCGTGGCGCGATCGCCCTGGCACTGGGCAGCATCGCCCCGCCGGCCGCGCTGCTGGCGACCTTCGAGACCGGCCCCGGCGAGGACAGCGACTGCGGCGGGAAATACGCCCGCTGAGCCACCTCAACCGGCGATGTAGCGCTGCAGCTGCTCCAGTTCGACCTGCTGGTCGGCGATCACCGCCTTGACCAGGTCGCCGATCGAGATCACGCCGGCCACGCGCCCTCCCTCCACCACCGGCAGGTGGCGGATGCGGCGGTGGGTGACCAGCTGCATGCAGGCATTGACGGTCGTGTCCGGGCCGACCGTGACCACGTCCGCGGTCATGATCGCGCGCACCGGGGTATCGGCCGAGGACCGGCCCTGCAGCACGATCTTGCGTGCGTAGTCGCGCTCGGAAAGGATTCCCGCCAGTTCATCGCCGCGCATCACCAGGACCGCGCCGATCGATTTCTCCGCCATCAGCCGCACCGCATCGATCACCGGTGCGTCCGGGGATACCGCGAACACCTCAGCCGGCTTCTCCGCCAGCAGTTGACGTACCGTGCGCATGGGCGCCTCCATCCGCGAGCTGTGCGCCCGAGGATACTCCCGCCGGCGCATGCCAGGCGTCGACCAGGTAGAGGGGGCGCTGCTTGGCTTCCTCGTACAGCCGGCCCAGGTACTCGCCGATGGTTCCCAGCGCGATCAGCTGGACGCCGCCCAGGAACAGGATCACGACCATCATCGTCGGCCAGCCCGCCACCCGGTCGCCCCATACCAGGGTCTTGAACACGACCACGATGCCGGCGCAGAACGCCACCATGGCGGTGAGCAGGCCCAGGTAGGTGGCGATGCGTAGCGGCGCGGTGGAAAAGCTGGTGATGCCTTCCAGGGCGAAGTTCCACAGCCGCCACAGGCCGAACTTGCTGCGCCCGGCGATGCGCGCGCCGCGGCGGTAGGGCACCGCGATGGCCGGTAGCCGACCCAGCCGAACAGGCCCTTCATGAAGCGGTGCCGCTCGCGCAGCTGGCGCAGCGCGCCCAGCGTGCGCTGCGACAGCAGCCGGTAGTCGCCGGTGTCGGCGGGCACCGGGGTGTGGGAAAGCCGCCCGATCACACGGTAGAACGCGGCGGCGGTTCCCCGGCGCAGCCAGCTGTCGCCCTCGCGCGCGACGCGGGTGCCGTAGACGTCGTCGTAGCCCTCGCGCCAGCGCGCGACGAACTGCGGGATCAGTTCCGGCGGATCCTGGCCGTCGGCGTCCAGGATCATCGCCGCGCCCTCGTTCACCTGGTCCAGCCCGGCGGTCAGCGCGATCTCCTTGCCGAAGTTGCGCGACAGGCGCAGCAGGGCCACGCCGGGGTCCGCGGCCGCGATCCGCTGCAGCAGCTCCCAGGTCCCGTCGCGGCTGCCATCATCCACGTAGAGGATGCGTCCTTCGACGCCGTCCAGCCCGTCCAGCACCTGGCGGATGCGCGGATGCAGCAGCGGCAACGAGTCGGCCTCGTTGAAGCACGCCACCACCACCGTCAGAAGGTCGTGCCCGTGGTTGTCCATCGGCACCATCGTACAGCGGGCCGGAAGCGCGGGCTGGCGCCCCATCAGTCCAGTCCTTCCAGGTAGGCGCGGCCGCCCAGCTGGCGCACCTGGCGCTGGACCCACGCCGCGCGCCGCTGCACGTACGGCCCGGGCCGCACCGCGCTGTAACGCCGCGGCGAGGGCAGCACCACCGCCAGGCGCGCGCATTCGCTGGCCGAAAGCCGCGAGGCGTCCTTGCGCCAGTAGCTGCGCGCCGCGGCCTGCGCGCCGTAGATGCCGTCGCCGAACTCGGCGATGTTCACGTATACCTCGAGGATGCGGCGCTTCGGCCACATCGCTTCGATCAGCACCGTGTACCAGGCCTCCAGTCCCTTGCGCACCCAGCTGCGTCCCTGCCAGAGGAACAGGTTCTTGGCGACCTGCTGGCTGATCGTGCTGGCGCCGCGCACGCGCCGCCCGCGCGCGTTGTTGTCCATCGCCTTGCCGATGGCGTCGAGGTCGAAGCCGTGGTGGCTGGCGAAGTTCTGGTCCTCGGCCGCGATCACCGACAACGGCAGCGCGGGGGCGATGTGCTCCAGGTCGCGCCAGTCGTAGGCCACGCGGTAGTCCCGGTCGCCCTGGCGCCAGGCCTCGGCCTGGCGCGCCAGCATGAAGGCCGACGTCGGCGGATCGACGAAGCGCAGTACCGCCACCTGCACGACCGTGGCCGCCACGAACAGCACGGGCAGCCACAGCAGCAGCCGCAGCCAGCGACGGCGGCGGCGCGGCGATGGATTGGGGGCGGTGGCTGTAATGGCGGCGGCCTCGGTCGACGCGGGTCGGCGCGGGGATGGTAGCGGCTTGGCCGTGAGCGTCCAGAGTGGACCCGCTTGGAAACAGGGCGGCGCGCCCGCATTGTGTGCCGATGGATACCAACAGCCCCTCCCAAGATCCCGCCGTCGACGACCTGCGCGGCCGCTTCCTCCTGCCCGGCGCCGGCGTGCGCGGCGTCTACGTGCGCCTGTCCGGCAGCTGGCGCGAGCTGCTTTCGCATGCCAGCTACCCCGCCGGCGCCACCGCCCTGCTGGGCGAGTCGGTGGCCGCGGCCACCCTGTTCACCGGCCACGTGAAGGTGGACGGACGCCTGTCGATCCAGCTGCGCGCAGGCGGCGCCCTGCGCTCGCTGTTCGCCGAGTGCACCGCCGCCGGCACGGTCCGCGGCATCGTGCGCCTGGAGGACGGCGCCGACGCCCCGCGCGCGCCGTCCCAGCTGGGCGACGAAGCCCTGCTGGCGGTCACCATCGAGAACCCGGGCCTGGACCCGCGCGAACCGCTGCGCTACCAGAGCCTGGTCTCGCTGGGCGGCGCCGCTTCGCTGGCCGAGGCGTTCGAGGATTACTTCCGCCAGTCCGAGCAGTTGCCTACCCGGCTGCTGCTGGCGGCCGACGGCGAGCACGCAGCCGGACTGATGCTGCAGAAGCTGCCCGGCGAGGAAGGCGACGCCGACGCCTGGGCCCGCACCGGGGCCCTGTTCGACACCCTCGGCGAGGCCGAACTGCTGGCCACCCCGCCGCGGCTGCTGGTGCACCGCCTGTTCCATGAGGAGCAGCCCGAGCTTCTGGAGGAGCGGGCGATCGGATTCGGCTGCTCCTGCTCCGTGGAACGCGTCGAGGGCATGCTGCGCAGCCTGGGCGAGGAGGAGTTCCGCGCCGCGGCCCAGGCCACCGGCCAGGTGGACGTGCGCTGCGAGTTCTGCGGCCGCGAGTACCACTTCCCCCTGCACCAGGCCCAGGACCTGTTCGCCGGGACCGCCGAACCCAATACTCCGGCCCCCGACCGGCTGCAGTAGGGGTCTCCCCGATTGACGAACGGCGCATTCTGGTGGAAGAGCGGCGCTTGTTAACCAATTGTAAATCCCATACGATGCCGATCGAGACCGCACGGGGAACTCCCGCGCGGCACGTGGGTCTGAAGGATGACCATGCCCCTGCACCGCACGCCATTGATGGCTCTTGCCCTGTCCGCGGTCATCGCCGCGGCCGGCGCGCATGCGCAGGCGCGTAGCGGTTCCGAGCAGACCGTGCTGCCGGTGTGGAACCAGGGCAGTGGCAAGGTTGAGGCGCTGCTGCTCCTCGAGCCCACCCGCGGCAACCGCAGCGGATCGAACTGGCGTTTCGGCAGCGAGTCCCTCGATGCGGCCTTCGGCCTCGGCGCCGGCGACTCGCTGGGCCTGTTGTGCAGCAGCACCCGCGGCGCAAGCGTGAACAGCCTTGCCAGCCAATGCCTGCTGGCCACCCTCGGCAACGATGGCCAAACCGGCACGCGCCGCCTTGGCGCCGGCGCGAGCATCGGCCGTCCGGGCAACCGCCTGGGCGTGGCCGCAAGCACCCGCGATACCAGCCTTCCTTCATGGCTCACGCCCGAATCGGCGGCCAGTTCGTCCGTCGCCGGCGGTGGTCGCGTCGAACAGAACGACCTGCAGGTCTTCGGCGAGAAGGAGATCGGCGAGGAGGCCTACGTTTCCATCGCGGGCACTTTCGCGCGCGCGCGCCTGGTACCGGTCACAGATGCCCCGGGCCTGGCCCAGCGCTGGGACAGCAAGTCGCTGAGCGTCGGTGGCGGATATGGCGCCTTCAGCGCCAATATCATCGGCCGCGTGGTGGAAGTGAATGGCCAGCCCGGCAACAAGTGGGAGGGTCTCGGCCTTGGCCTTACCTGGCGCACGCCGTGGAGCGGGCAACTGACGGTGGGTGCGGAGAACGTCGTGACCCGAGGCAAGAATCCTTTCGCGCCGTCCAACATCGAGGCAGACGAAGGCACCGTGCCTTACGTGCGTTACGAACAGGGCCTCTGAGGCCCGCCTCGCAGCACCAGGATCACCGCAAAGCCGGCCACATGGCCGGCTTTTTTCGTGCGCGCGTGCCTGGCAGCGAAAAGGCATCCGCCTATTCACTTTCGACCGAAACTAAAGTGCGAGCGCGGATGTTCGTATTCAGGTAGGTTTGCACCGCAGTTGGTTTCAAGTGCGCCCTTAACAGGACTTTAATTCAACTGTATGGCCCGTTACTATCGGCCTACCCTCTACCCCTGCAAGGGGGGAGAGGCCACAAGAAAACTCGTGGTGTTACTCCATTCTCACTCGGAGAGACCTGATGAATCGTAAGACCCACAAGCTGCGTGACGCGATTGCCATTGCGCTTCTCGCCAGCGCCGGCGGCACCACCGTCGCCTCCGCCCAGGAAGCGGCCACCAACCTCGATCGCGTCGAAGTGACCGGTTCGCGCATCAAGCGCGCCGAAATCGAAGGCCCGAACCCGATCACCGTAATCAGCCGGCAGGACATCGAAGTCTCCGGTGAGCTGTCCGTCGCCGACTTCCTGCGCAACAACGTCTACAACTCCTACGGCTCGGCCCGTGAGTCGTCCGGTTCCAACACCGGCTCGATCTCGACCTTCAGCATGCGTGGCCTCGGCTCCGAGTACACCCTGGTGCTGCTGGACGGCCGCCGCATGACCAAGTCGGCCTCCGCCGACGGCGCCGCCGCCAACATCAACCTGATCCCGACCGCCGCCATCGAGCGCATCGAGATCCTGCGCGAAGGCGCCGGCGCGATCTACGGCGCCGACGCGATCGGCGGCGTGGTCAACGTCATCCTGCGCAAGGACTACGAAGGCCTGACCGTCAGCGTCGGCCACGAGTCGCCCGACGGCCCGGGTCCGGACGCCAGCAGCGTCGCCGTCTCCGGCGGCATCAGCTCCGACCGCGGCAATGTCACCTTCGTCATCGATCACGCCGAGCGTGACCTGATGTACAACCGCGACATCCTGCCGATCCTGGCCAAGAACGGCTACTCGGCGACCACCCCGGGCCTGTCCAGCGCGTTCCTGAGCGCGTTCAACGCCCCGGCGAACTTCTACAGCGGCGAGCTGGGCGGCACCTTCGGCGCCCCGGGCTGCGAGAACTTCGAGAACAGCATCCGCGCCGGCGACATGTGCCGCTTCAACCACATGATGACCTCGGCCAACGAGGCTTCGCTGAAGCGCGACTCGCTGCTGATCAACGCCAACTACGAGCTGACCGAGAACACCCGGTTCTTCTTCCGCGGCATCAGCAGCGACACCAACAGCCTCGGCGTCTACGCCGCGGCCCCGGTGGACAGCTACCCGACCATCGCCGCCGACAACCCGTTCAACCCGTTCGGCGTGGACGGCACCCTGTACTACCGCTTCACCCCGCTGGGCACCCGCGACTCGGTGCGTCGTGACCACTACCGCGACTACAGCTTCGGCCTGGAAGGCGAGAACGACTGGTTCGGCGGTTCCACCTGGCAGCTGTACGCGAGCCACGGCCGCGTCTCGCTGTCGAGCGGGAACTACAACTACGGCATCGCCTCGATCCTGCAGGATGCGATCGACGCGGGGAACTTCAACCCGTTCGACCCGACCCACCCGAGCGTCGCCGAGTACGGCCCGATCATCGGCCACACCGTGTACGTCGAGAACGAGCAGCGCACCGTCAACGTCGGCGGTAACATCGGCTTCGACCTGTTCGAGATCGGTGGCCGTCCGTCCGGCTTCGTCGTCGGCTTCGACTACTTCGACGACCGCCTGATGTTCGAAGTCGACTCGCAGAGCGCCGCGGGCAACGTGTTCGGCTCGGCCGGTGCCGGCCTGGGTGGCGAGCGCGCCAACTACGCCGTGTACTTCGAGAGCCTGCTGCCGCTGCTGGACAGCCTGAACCTGTCCATCGCCGGCCGCTACGACAGCTACAACGACGTGGGCAGCAAGTTCTCGCCGCGCGCCTCGCTGGAGTTCCGTCCGATCGAGTCCCTGCTGCTGCGCGGCTCGTGGGGCAAGGGCTTCCGCGCCCCGACCATGGGTGACCTGTATGGCGCCCCGTCGACCACCAACCTCGAGATCAGCCCGCTGTCCTCCGCCGGCCTGGCCGGTGGCGACGCCGCGACCTGCGCCGCGCTGAACGCGTACCGCGCCGAGTCGGGCAACACGAGCTTCCAGCCGTACCCGGTCAACCCCTGCGGCACCAACTCCCAGTACCAGTTCACGGTCACCTCGAACACCGAGCTGGAGCCCGAGGAAGCCACCAACTGGGGCGCCGGCGTGGTGTGGAGCCCGAACGAGAACCTGTCGATCGCGGTCGACTACTACGACGTCGAGATCGAGAACGTGATCGGCACCGTGCCGCGCGCCCTGGCCCTGGCCTTCGGCGAGCAGGGCATTGAGCGTTACGGCATCACCCGTGGCCCGTCGGTCGTCGCCCCGGGCGGCACCATCCTGCCGGGTCAGGCCCAGAACATCCTGCTGCCGATCGTCAACGGCGCCGTTCAGCACACCCAGGGCGTCGACCTGGACCTGAACTACCGCTTCGACATCGGTGCGGCTGGCCGGATCAACACCAAGCTGACCTGGACCCACACCCTGGCGGACGACTTCACCGCCGTGCAGGCCGACAAGCTGGAGCGCGCCGGCGACTTCGGCCGTCCGGACGACCGCGGCCAGCTGGTCGTGGCCTGGGAGCGTGGTGACTTCGGCGCCGCCGTGATCGCCAACTACATCGGCCCGCACGAGGACACCGAGGAGGAGGTCTACATCCCGTCGTGGACCACCTTCGACGCGCAGGTCAACGTCAACGTTCCGTGGAACGGCCGCGTGACCCTGGGTGTTCGCAACGTCGGTGGCAAGCTGCCGCCGTTCAGCACCGCCTACGGCTCGCCGTTCTACGACAACGAGCTGTACAACATCTACGGCCGCGTGCCGTACATCCGCTACGAGCAGAACTTCTGATCCAGGCGGAATGCTGATGTAACCTTGGGTGGCCCGCGCAAGCGGGCCACCTTTTTTTTGGTTCTTCACCCAACTCCGGGGAAGGCCGCCCGGATCTTGAGGAAGAAGTAGGCGTCATCGCGGAAGCCGTAGGCCATGCGCTTGATGACCTTGATCTTGTTGTTGATGCCCTCGACCAGGTTGG